>DASYQD010000146.1:0-2870 GCA_036005845.1 Thermoanaerobaculia bacterium
ATCATCCCCGGTGAACTCGGCAAGCTGCTCGCCGGTCAGGGAAGTCCCGAGCAGTGCATGGCGGCGATCAAGGGCCGCGCCGACCGGCTGGCCGCGCCCTTCCGCAAAGGTTGAACGACCGAGAGCTTGTGAATCTATCGACCGAGAGCGAGTGGAGGGTAGTTCGGCCACACCCCACCTCACCCTGAGGAGCGAGCGCAGCGAGTGTCTCGAAGGGTGGCCACAGACGCGGTGCGCGTTGCGACCCTTCGAGACACTGCACTCGTCCGGTGTAGGCCGCCTTTTGGTTGGCATTCGCGCGTGAGAGATGTGTGCGCGTTAACGATCAGTTGGCGGGCACCTAATGACAACGGCATCGGCTTTGAGAGGACTTGAGCGGCGTCGGCGTTGGTCATCGTCGGAGAAGGCTCGGATTGTGGAGGAGAGCCTTGCGCCGGGCGCGGTGGTGGCGGAAGTGGCGCGGCGGCACGCCGTATATGCCAACCTGCTGCATCGCTGGCGCCGTGAGTCGCGGGCTGCGCCGCAGGCGCGCCTTGTGCCGGTGACGGTGACGCCGGGGAGTGCGGGGAGAGCGGCCGGAACGATCGAGATCGAGCTTGGTGGCGTGCAGGTTCGAGTCGATGCGTCGGTTGACGAAGTGGCGCTGGGCCGGGTGCTTCGGGTGCTGGGGCGATGATCGGGCTACCGGCAGAGACGCGGGTTTGGCTGGCGAGCGGCCTGACGGACATGCGGCGCGGTTTCGACGGCCTGGCGATTCAGGTGCAGGAGGTGCTGAAGCGCGATCCGCATTGCGGGCACCTGTTCGTGTTCCGCGGCAAGAGCGGCCGGCTGATCAAGGTGCTGTGGCACGACGGTCAAGGGATGTGCCTGCTGGCCAAGCGGCTGGAGCGCGGTCGCTTCGTATGGCCGCGCACCGAAGGCGAGACGGCGACGATCAGTGCGGCACAGCTGGGCTACCTGCTGGAAGGCATCGACTGGCGTCTGCCGCAACGTACTTGGAGACCGCAGGTGGCGGGATGATGCGACAAGGCGACTCGGCAGGTGTCAGGATCGTTGCGGGGCGGCGCGCGATACCGACAATGGCGCTGTGTCCTCGCCCTCCCCCGAACCGCTTCCCGACGACATCGACGCGCTGAAGGCGCTGATCGTGGCGCATCGCGCGGCGCTGAGGCTGGCCGAAGCTCGCGCCGCGACGGCCGAGAACGAGGCCAAGGCTCGCGGTCTCGAGATCGAGAAGCTGCGCCACACGATCGCCAAGCTGCGGCACGAGCGGTTCGGCCAGTCATCGGAGCGTCGTGCGCTGCTCGACCAGCTCGAGCTGCAGCTGTTCGAGCTCGAGGAGGACGAAGCGCAGGCCGAGGCTGCGGCAGAGGCGAGCAAGCCGGCCGAGATGCCGGGCGCGACCGTGCAGTCGTTCCATCGCCGCAAGCCCGCGCGCCGTCCATTGCCGGGGCATCTGCCGCGCGAGCGCGTGGTCCACCCGGCGCCGAGCGCGTGCCCGTGCTGCGGCGGGACCCTGCACAAGCTGGGCGAGGACGTGACCGAGATGCTGGAGCTGGTGCCGCGCCAGTGGAAGGTCGTCCAGCACGTACGGGAGAAATTCTCCTGCCGGAGCTGCGAGAAGATCGTTCAGCCGCCGGCGCCGTCGCATCCGATCGCCCGCGGTCGCGCCGGTCCGGGACTGCTCGCCCATGTGCTGTTCGGCAAGTACGGCCTGCATCTGCCGCTGACCCGCCAGAGCGCCACCTATGCTCGCGAGGGCGTGCCGCTCGACGTGTCGACCATGGCCGACTGGGTCGGCGCGTCGGCGGCGACCTTGATGCCTCTGGTCGAGGCGATCCGCGCCCACGTGTTCGCGGCAGAGCGCATCCACGCCGACGAGACGACGGTGCCGGTGCTCGCCGCCGGCAAGACGCGCACCGGGCGGCTGTGGACCTATGTGCGCGACGACCGGCCGTTCGCCGGCGCCGACCCGCCGGCGGCCGCCTACTTCTACTCGCCCGATCGCGGCGGCGTGCACCCCGAGGCGCATCTGGCCTCCTATGCCGGGCTGATGCAGGCTGACGCCTATGCCGGGTTCAATCGGCTGTACGAGGCCGCGCGCAAGCCCGGGCCGATCGTCGAGGCGGTGTGCTGGGCCCACGCGCGACGCAAGTTCTTCGACCTCGCACGGCTCAACAAGGCGCCGATCGCCATCGAGGCGGTGACCCGCACCGATGCCCTGTTCGCCATCGAGCGCGAGATCAACGGCGAGCAACCTGCGGAACGCCGGCGCGCCCGCCAGGAGCGCAGCCGGCCGCGGGTCGAGGCGCTGGAGGCCTGGTTGCGCGAGCAGTACGCCAGGCTCTCCCCGGCCAGCCAGGTCGCCAAGGCGATCGCCTACAGCCTCAATCGCTGGGATGGCTTGGCCCGCTTCCTCGACGATGGCCGCCTGTGCATGACCAACAACGCCGCCGAGCGGGCGCTGCGCGGCATCGCCGTCGGGCGCCACAACTGGACCTTCGCCGGCTCCGATGCCGGCGGCCGGCGCGCCGCGGCGATCTACACCCTGATCGAGACCGCCAAGCTCAACGACATCGATCCCCAGTCCTGGCTCACCGACATGCTGACCCGTCTGCAGGATCATCCGGCCAGGCGCATCGCCGAGTTGCTGCCGTGGAACTGGAAGCACTTGCTGCCGCTCGACGCCGCCGCGTAGATCTCCGCTCCGGACCAGCCTTCACTATCAACTGCTTTCTCCGCGGCCCTGGCCGTATGCGTACCGCTCAAGAGGCAGACTTCTCTTTCACAACCCATGCGACCGACTGACCTCCCAATCATTGCTTAGTTCGTTTTCACACGAGGCTGTCATGCGGATGTCTCTACGTTCA
>DASYQD010000147.1:0-3935 GCA_036005845.1 Thermoanaerobaculia bacterium
CCCCTCGAGGGGCAGGGGGCGCCACCCCCCCCACCCTCCGCTCTCAAGTAAACACAATCTTTGGTTGTACTAGCCCTACTCCGCCGCCGCCAATGCGCTCGACGACGCTGCCGACGGCGATGAACTCGTTGCGCCGGTTGAGCAGCTTCACCCAGTCGCCCTCCTCGCCGGCGAGGTCGCGCAGCAGCACCGACTGGCCGTGCAGCAGGCGCCGTTCCTGCTGCGCGTCGGCGACCACCTCGGCGAACGGCAGCGGCACGGCGTCGAAGGGGATCCACGCCGGCTCGACCGGCTCGCCGGAGTCGAGTCGCCGCTGCAGCTCGCCGACCGTGACCGCGTCGGTGACCGCGAAGCGCCCGACCTGCAACCGGCGCAAGCTCGACAAGTGACCGCCGGTGCCCAGCTTCTCGCCCAGCTCGTGGGCGATCGTGCGAGCGTAGGTGCCCGAGGAGCAGGAGAGCCGGAAGGTGATCTGCCCGTCGGCGAGGCCGCCTGCTTCCCCGGCATTCGCCGGCTTCGCCGGCTGTAGCTCGAAGCCGTAGACGGTCACTTCCTTGGGCTCGAGCGGCACTTCCTCGCCGCGGCGCGCCAGCTCGTAGTACTTCACGCCGTTGATCTTCTTGGCGCAGTAGGGCGGCGGCGTCTGCTCGTAGGTGCCTTCGAGCTCGGCCATCGCCGCGCGCACGGCGTCTTCGGTGAGGCCGTCGATCGGCCGTTCGGCGGTGACGTCGCCCGAAGCGTCGTAGGTGTCGGTACTGGTGCCGAAGCGAACCGTGCCCTCGTAGACCTTCGGCGCCTGGATGAAGAAGCGGGTGAGGCGCGTCGCCTTGCCCAGCGTCAGCACCAGCAGGCCGGTGGCGTCGGGATCGAGAGTGCCGGTGTGGCCGACCTTCTTCTGGCGGATGACGCGGCGCACCTTCTGCACCGCGTCATGCGAGGTCATTCCCGGCTCTTTGTCGACGAGCAAGAGACCGTTCTGCATCGTCGCCCGCCCCGCGCGCTAAGCGCGCTGCCCCCACCCACCCAACCCCCACCCGTTGGTTAGGTTCCACCCCTGACCCCCCGACCCCCTGCCCCTCCAGGGGCAGGGGGCGCCACCACCCAGCCCTCTTACGATCACGCCGGATCTCCGACGGTTTCTTCACTCTCCACCGGCAGCGCCGAGCCCAGCTCGCCGACCAGCCGCTCGCGCAATTCGGGCAGCGCGGCGTCGCTGGTGAAGCCGGCGGCGTTCTTGTGGCCGCCGCCGCCGTGGCGCCGCGCCACCTGCTCGACGTCGACGTCGCCGCGGCTGCGCAGCGACACCTTGTACTTGCCGTCCTCGACCTCGCGCAGGATGGCGACCGCGTGCACGCCGGCGATCGAGCGCGGATAGTCGACGAGGCCTTCGGAGTCGCCGGCGCCGGCGCCGGCGCGCGTGAACATCTCGCGCGTCAGCACCGCGGTGGCGATGCGGCCGCCGTCGTGGCGCTCGAGCGTCTGCAGCATGGAGCCGAGCAGACGGAGCGACGGCTCGGGGCGGCTCTCGTGCAGCCACTGCGACACCGTCTCCGGCTTGGCGCCCTCGCGCACCAGCGCCGCCGCCGCCTCGAAGGCCTCGGCCGTCGTGTTGGCGAAGCGGAAGTCGCCGGTGTCGGTGACCAGCGCCAGGTAGAGGCAGGTGGCGGTGTCCTCGTCCATCCCGACCTTCAGCGCCGCGGCGAAGCGGTGGATCATCTCGCCAAGCGCCGGCGCCGCGGTGTCGACCCAGTTGACCTGGCCGTACTGCTGGTTGCCGAGGTGGTGGTCGACGTTGACGATCGGCAGCCCGCTCGCCGCCAGCTTCTCCTGCAGCCCGGTGCGGTCGAGGCTCGGGCACTCGAGCACCAGCACGGCGTTGAACGCCTCGGGGAAGCCGGCCGGCGGCTCCTCGCCGACGTGGATGCGCGCCGATCCCGGCAGCGGCCCGTAGAGCGGCGGCGTGGGGTCGCGGTTCCACACCACGGCGCCCTTGCCGAGCTTGCGCAGCACGCGGGCGAGGCCGAGCTCGGAGCCCACCGCGTCGCCGTCGGGCGACAGGTGGCTGGTGAGCAGGAAGCGGTTGCCCTGGCGAACGATCGCCAGCAGGCTCTCAGGTGCCGTCTTGTTCGTCGTCTTGCTTGTCGTCGTCATGATGCAGCGTCTCCAGCAGGGAGGCGATGTGCACACTGTGCTCGGCCCCACGGTCGAGCGTGAAGAGGAGCTCGGGAGTGGCCCGCAGGCGCAGGCGCGAGCCGAGCTGGCGGCGGAGGAAACCGGAAGCGTGTTGCAGCGCGGCGACGGCGCCCTCGCGGGCGGGCTCCTCGCCCATCACCGAGACGGCGATGCGCGCCTTGCGCAGGTCGGGCGTCACGTGCACCTCCGAGACGGTGGCGAGGCGCACGCGCGGATCGTGGAGCTCGCGCAGGATGAGCTGCGACAGCTCGGCGCGGATCAGGTCCTCGACGCGGTCGGTGCGGCGGCTCATCCCACCGCCTCCAGCACCTCGTCGTCCCACTTGCCGACCATCGCCTCGTCGGCGACGTCGACCAGCCGCCGCATCTCGGCGGCCATGCGGTCGAGCTCGGACTCGGAGCCGGCGAGGTAGGCGATCGACACCTCGGCCCGCTGGTGGAGGTCGTGGAAGCCGCTCTCCAGCACCGACACGCGGTAGCGCTCGTGCAGCCGTTCGACCAACGACTTCACCACCCGCCGCTTGTCCTTGAGCGAGCGCGAGTGGGGAAGGTGGAGCTCGAACTTGGTGAGACCGATCAGCGTCACAGCGTGGGACGGACTTCCTCGCGCCCGAACGCCTCGATGACGTCACCGGGCTTGAAGTCCTGGTAGCGGTCGAGGCCGATGCCGCAATCGAAGCCGGCGCGCACCTCGGAGACGTCGTCCTTGAAGCGCCTGAGCGAGGAGATCTTCCCCTCGAAGACCACCACGTTGTCGCGCAGCAGGCGGACGCCGGCGGTGCGCGGGATGACGCCCTCGACGACGTGGCAGCCGGCGATGGTGCCGACCTTGGGGATCTTGAAAGTGTCGCGGACCTCGGCGCGGCCGCGGATGACCTCTTGGAAGGTGGGATCGAGCATGCCCGCCATGGCGGCGCGCAGCTCGTCGAGCAGCTCGTAGATGATGGTGTGGAGGCGGATGTCCACGCCTTCCTTCTCGGCCAGCTCGGTGGCGTTGCGCTCCGGCCGCACGTTGAAGCCGATGACGATCGCCTTGCTCGCCGAGGCGAGCAGCACGTCGTTGGTGGAGATGGCGCCGACACCGGCGTGGATGACGTTGACCTTCACCTTCGGCGTCACCAGCTTGCCGAGCGCGTCGGAGAGCACCTCGGCGGAGCCCTGCACGTCGGTCTTGAGCACCACCGGCAGCTCCTTGACCTCGCCCTGCACGATCTTGCTGAAGAGCTGCTCGAGCGACACCTTCGAGCTCATCGGCGCCAGCTCGCGGCGGCGCTGCTCCTGCTGGCGGAACTCGGCGATGGTGCGCGCCTTCGACTCGTCCTGCACCACCTGGAAGGGGTCGCCGGCGCCGGGGATCTCCTGGAAGCCGGTGACCTCGACGGGCGTCGAGGGGCCCGCCTCGGTGATGCGGTTGCCGAGGTCGTCGGCCATCGAGCGCACCCGTCCCCAGGTGGCGCCGGTGACGAAGACGTCGCCCACCTTGAGCACGCCGTCTTGCACCAGCACGGTGGAGACGACGCCGCGGCCGGTCTCCTTGCGCGCCTCGAGCACGACGCCCTGCGCCGGCAGCTCGGGGTTGGCCCGCAGCTCGAGGATGTCGGTGGTGAGCAGGATCATCTCGAGCAGCTCGTTGATGCCCTGTTTCTTGAGCGCCGACATCGGCACCGTCACCGTGTCGCCGCCCCAGTCCTCGGGCATCAGGCCGCGCTCGGAGAGCTCCTTCTTCACCCGGTCCTGGTTGGC
>DASYQD010000148.1:0-5508 GCA_036005845.1 Thermoanaerobaculia bacterium
CGCCGCGGGACCGGGGCGCCTTTACGTGGTAACGACAGGAGGGGCGGCGCCCCTCCGCTCTCCGGGCGCCTTTCACAGCCGTGACCGCGGTGCGGTGGTGGAGCGCCCTACGAGAGGTCCCGCCGCGACGGCCCCCGACGCCCGCTCCGGGCCCTCGGCGCACGCCAGCGAGTGCTCGTTGGAGGGGACCGGGACGGGCAGTCGGTAGCGCGCCAGTACAATCGCGGGCGATGCCATACGACTATCAGCGGCCGCAGCTGACGTTCGGATTCTCTAGCGGGTATCCGCGTGACGTGTTGGCGTTGATCGGGGTGGTGTTCGTCACCTACTCGATGCAGTTCTTTGCGGCGACGGCGTGGATCGTGGGGTTGATGCGGTTGACGCCGATGGTGTGGCAGATGGGTTGGGTTTGGCAGCTCGTCACGTATCCGGTCGCGGGAGCGGGCGATGCCAGTGTTTGGGTGTTGCTGGAGTTGTTCTTCCTGTTTTTCTTCGCGCGTGACGTGTTCGCGCGGTTGGGGAGGCGGGGGTTCTGGTGGATGCTGCTCGTTGGCGCGCTGAGCGGTGGGGCGGTGGCGTTGCTGGTCGACTGGCTGGCGCGGTGGACGACGCAGGTGTCGCCGGCTTCGCTGATGTTGGTGCAGGGGCAGCACATGTTGTTCGTGATGATGATCGCGGCGTTCGCGACGCTCTATCGCGACGCGACGATCATGTTGATGCTGGTCATCCCGGTGCGGGCGAAGTGGTTTCTGCCGATCGAGGTGTTGATCGCGTTCATCGGCTTCCTGAAGACGCACGACTTGGCGGGCTTCCTTGGTATCTGCGCGGCGATCGCGGTGGTGTGGGGAACGCTGACGCACGGCGGGTTCCGGCGCGCGGGGCGTGAGTGGTGGCTGCAGGCGCAGGGGTGGTGGTTGCGGCAGCGGATGGGGCGGTTGCGGAAGAAGCGCGGGTTCCGGGTCGTCGTCGATGATCGGCGGGATCCGTGGCTCCACTGACCCTCTTCACCGTCGGGCACTCGACGCGGACGCTCGACGAGCTTGTCGAGCTGCTGCGCGCGGCGGGCGTGACGCAGTTGGTCGACGTGCGGCGGTTTCCGGGGTCGCGGCGGCATCCGCAGTTCGGCGCCGAACGGCTGGCGGAAGGGCTGGCGGCGGCGGGGATCGCCTACCGGCACGAGCCGGCGCTCGGCGGACGAAGGAAGCCGCGGCCGGACTCGGTGAACACCGCCTGGCGCAACGATCAGTTCCGCGGCTACGCCGATCACATGGCCTCGGCGGAGTTTACCGACGCGCTCGCGGCGCTGCAGCGCGCGGCGGCGGAGCAGCCGACTGCGGTGATGTGCGCGGAGGCCAACTGGCGGCAGTGCCATCGGCAGCTCCTCGCCGATGCGATGACCACGGCGGGATGGGAGGTGGTCCACCTGTTGTGGAGCGGCGGCCGGGAGCCGCACCGTCCGATGCCGCAGCTGCGCGTGGACGCCGACGGGCGGCTCAGCTACCCGGCGGAAGCCGCCGGTGAGCCGGCGCAGCGGTCATTGCCTGGCGTCGGGCGAGGGGCGCCGCCTTGAAACCCTGACGGCTGGCTTCACGTAATCTCCAACAGCCATGCGACCCTTCCGCTCCGCCGCCCTCGCCTTCGTCCTCTCGCTCAGCGCGGCGGCTAGCGCCTGGGCGGGGAGCGCGACGGAGACGATCGACCGCGCGCTGAAGCTGCCGGCCGGGGGGCAGGTGGTGGTCATCAACCTCAATGGCCCCGTGCGCGTGGCGGCCTGGGACTCGCCGGACGTGCGGCTGGTGGCGGTGAAGACGGCCCACGCCGCCACCGACGGCCGGGCCCGCGCCTACCTGCGCGACTTGCAGGTGAAGGTGGAGGAGAGCGGCGGCAAGCTGACGATCCGCACCCGCACGCCGGGCGCGGAGGGCGGCATCAAGGGCTGGCTCTCCTGCGCCGGCGTCGACGGCGAGGTGGCCTACCGGCTGACATTACCCCGCGAGGCGCGGCTCGCCGCCACCACCGTCAACGGCAACGTCGAGGTCGCCGGCCTGGTGGCGCCGGTGCGCGCGGCGTCGACCAACGGCGACGTGGTGCTCGAGGTGGGCGGCGAGGCGGTGGCGACCTCGGTCAACGGCAGCATCCGGGTGGCGATGCGGCGCGCCGATCCGCGCTCGGCGATGGAGCTGTCGACGGTGAACGGCAGCATCCTGATGCTGCTGCCGAGCGAGTTTCGCGGCTACGTCGACGCGCGCACCACCAACGGCAGCGTCGGCAGCGACCTGCCGGTGCAGGTGGAGGGCCGCCGCAGCCGCAGCCGGCTGATCGGCAGGCTCAACGGCGGCAACACCCGTCTGACCCTGCGCACGACCAACGGCAGCATCTGGCTGAAGACGCAGGGCGAAGACGCCATCGCGCGCCGCCAGTAGCGACAGCCGCTAGCATCGGCGCGTGCGCGCGCGCCGCCTCGCCTGCTTCGTCACTCCGCACGGCTTCGGCCACGCGGCGCGCGCCTGCGCGGTGATCGAGGCGCTGGGCCTCGGGATGATGGAACGGCTCGGGATGATGGAACCAGCCGTGGCGCTCGAGGTCGAGCTCTTCACCACGGTGCCGGAGTGGTTCTTCGCCGCCTCGCTGCGCGTGCCGTTCCGCTACCACGCCGTGCGCACCGACGTCGGTCTGGCGCAGCGCGACGCGCTCGACGAGGACCTGGCCGCGACGGTGCACGAGCTGGACGCCTTCCTGCCCTGGCCGGCGGCGGTCGTCGACGAGCTCGCAGCCGAGGTGCGCGATCGACAGTGCGAGGCGGTGCTGTGCGACGTGGCGCCGCTGGGCATCGCCGTCGCCCACGCGGCCGGCCTGCGCGCCGCACTGATCGAGAACTTCACCTGGGACTGGATCTACGAGCGCTACCTCGATCGCGAGCCGCGGCTCGCGCGCCATGCGGCCGAGCTGGCGCGCTGGTTCTCGGCGGCCGACCTGCGCGTGCAGACGGAGCCGGTGTGCCGGCCGTGGCCGGGCGCGACGTCGGTGGCGCCGGTGGCCCGGCTGCCGCGGCGCGGGCGCGACGAGGTGCGGCGCGAGCTCGGCCTCGACGCCGGCGAGCGCGCGGTGCTGGTGACGATGGGCGGCATCCCGTGGGACTACGCCGCGATGATCGGCGGCGGCGGCCCACGTGTCCCCGGCGGCGTAGTTCTCGTGGTGCCGGGCGGCGCGCCCGAACGCCGTGATTTGCCGTGGGCGCGGCTGCTGCCCTTCCACTCCGACCTCTACCATCCGGACCTCGTCGCCGCCGCGGACGCCGTCGTCGGCAAGCTCGGGTACAGCACGCTGGCCGAGTGCTGGTGCAGCGGCGTGCCGTTCGGCTTCGTGCCGCGCGAGTCATTCCCCGAGTCGCCGATCCTTGCGGCGGCGATCCTCGACGGAACAGCCGGCGTGGAGGTGCCGGCCCCCGCGCTCGCGAGCGCGAGCTGGGAGTGGCTCGAAGCGGTGCTCGCCGTGCCGCGCATCGCCGGTGGCCGCTGCCGTGGCAATGCCGACGCCGCGGCGGTGCTCGCCGAGTGGCTGGGCGGCTGAGCCGCGCTACTGCGCCGCCAGCAGCAGCTCGAGCCGGTTGTCGATCGGCGTCGAGCGCAGCAGCTGCACGCGCGGCGAGGCGAGGTCGAGCACGACGTGCAGCTCGTTGCGGTCGCCCTCGGAGTGATAGCCGAGCCGCACCTGCTTGACCTCTGCCGTCGACACCGGAACGCTCGAGCGGCGGTAGCTGGCGTCGACGCCGCGCAGGCGGATCACCTCACGCGGGTTGGCGCCTTCGAGGCGGAAGTGGCTGAAGGCGTCCGCCGGCACCGAGCCATTGGTGACAATGGTGATCACGGTGCCCAGCGGGCTGCGCTGCCCCCAGATCTCCTCGACGCTGGTGAAGCGGGCGCGGGGAGCGTCGCCGCCGAGAGCGGCGCGCGCGGCGGCCTCGCGGTCGGGCGGGGCTGCTGCGGCGGCCGCGCTCGGCGGCAGTGACGGTGCTGTCGCCGGCGCTGTGGATCCCGCCGCGGTGGACGGCGTGGCGCTCGGCGCCGGTGCGGCTTCTGGCGCGATGGCCGCGCTCGCGACCACCGGCGGCGGCGGCGCCTGCTGCCGGACGGCGGCGCCGCCTCCCGGCGCGAACGGCGGCAGCGCGGTGGTCGAATCGCCGGGGCGGACACCGCCCGCCCACTCCGGCAGCAGCTCGGGGAACTGCAGGTAGAGCACCGCGAAGCCGCCGAGCAGCAGCACGAAGGCGGCGGCGACGGCGAGCGTCGCCCAGGAGCGCCGCCGCTTCGCAGGGCGCCGGGCCGGCACGGCGAGCGGCGGCGCGGCGGCCACAGGCTCTGCCTGCGGCGGGCTCGGCGACGGCGGAGCCGCCGCAGTCGGACGCGCGATCTCGGGCGGCACCTCCAGCGGCGTCATGCGTCGCGTCTCGCCCTGCGGCTCGCCGAAGGAGCGCGGCTCGCTGAAGGCGCGCGCCACCTCGTCGAAGCCGGACGGAATGCGTGCCGCCCTGGCGCCGGCCGGTGCGGCCATCGGCAGGTGATGCGGCGCGGGGCCGGTGGTCCACGGCTGCGGCGCGCTCGGCTGCTCCACGCCCATGGGCTGCGCGTCCGCGGAATGATGGTGACGCGTCAGCGTCGCATCCTCGTCGAGGTCGGGCGGCAGCAGCGGGATCGTCAGCGGCGCGTCGAACGGCGCCCCTGGCTCCTCCTGGGCGTCGACCAGCGGCAGACCTTCCAGCGGCTCCGACTCCAGCAGGTCGACGTCGGGAAGCACGTCGCCGCTGCCTTCCGGGGCGAACAGCTCGGGGATCGGCAGCTCGGGTGGGCCGAGATCGGGGAACGAGTCGAAGTCGGCGGCCGCGGGTGGCGGTGCCGCCGGCCGCGCGCGCGGCTGCGGCGCCGCTGCCGCTGCCGATCGCGGCGGCGTCACAGGCGCAGTCGGACGCGGCGGTGGCACGCTTGGCGGCACCGGCGCCGAGCCCTGCGCCCGCGCCGCTGCGGCCCGTCGTGGCGGCAGCGGCGGCGACGGTGCCAGCGGCGCTGCGGTGGCGTGGAACAGCGTCGACTGCGCTCCCTGGCGTCCTTGGCTCGGCGGCGGCGTCGTGCGCAGCGGCGGCGGTGGGAAGCCCGGCGGCTCGAGCTCGAACGGCGTGCCGCCGTGCGCCACCTGCTCCTCGACGATGCGCTGGATGAGCCGCCGGCTCTCGCTCGACAGGTCGAGGAAGCGCACGCCCATGCCGCTCGGCCGCTCGGGGCCATCGTCGGCGTCGCGCACCCAGAGTACCTCGCCGATGCCCTGCACCAGCTTGAAGTCGTCGGTGAGGCTCAGCTCGAAGTCGAAGATGGTACCGATCGGCTTCGGCGAAGTGGTGCGGATGAACATGCCGCCCATCGACAAATTCGCCGAGTACTCCGTGATGAAGCCACGGAACTCCTTGAACTTCAGCGAGATCTTGCGCTCGAGCGGGACCCGGCGCCGCTCCAGGTC
>DASYQD010000149.1:0-4316 GCA_036005845.1 Thermoanaerobaculia bacterium
GCGGTCGCATCTGGTCGAGTCCTCCCGCCACCGTGGAGCGACCGTGAGCTCGAGCCTGGCTGCTCCACGCCGCGAGCGACGCCTCGGCAGCTCGCTCGCAGCGATTGCCGTCGGTGCCCTGCTCGCCTGGCTCGTCGGGTATCCGCTCATCGTCACCGCGCTCGAGGCGCTCGGCGGTCTCGCACACCCGTCGCTCGACATCTTTCGCACGCTCTTCCATCGGCGGGACGAGTGGCTCGCACTCTGGCGCTCGCTGTGGACCTCGCTCGCCAGCGTCATCGCCGCCGCCGCGCTCGGCGTGCCGCTCGGGTTCCTCTTCGGCCGCGGCGATTTCCCGGGGCGGCGCACGCTGGCGGCGCTGCTCACGCTCCCCGTAGCGCTGCCGCCGCTCGTCGGCGTCATGGCCTTTCTCTTCCTCTGGGGCGAGAGCGGCTTCGCGGCGCGCGCGGTGCAGGCGGCGTTCGGGCTCGCCGAGCCGCCGTGGCGCCTCGCCGGCTGGCCGGCGATCCTGCTCGTGCACGCCTACTCGTTCTACGTCTACTTCTTCCTCTTCACCCGCGCCGGCCTGGCGCGCGTCGATCCCAGCCAGCGGGAAGCGGCAGCGGCGCTCGGTGCCTCGCGCTGGCGCACGTTCTACGCGGTGACGCTGCCGGCGCTGCGGCCGGCGCTCGCGGGTGCCTCGCTGCTCACCTTCTTGACCGCGCTCGCCTCCTTCTCGGCGCCCTACCTCTTCGGCGGCAGCTTCCGCGTCATGACGACGCAGATCGTCGCCTCGCGCCTCAACGGCAACCATCGGCTGGCGATGGCGGAGTCGCTGCTGCTCGCGGCGCTCGCCCTGGTCGGGCTGGTGTTCTCCGGCCGTCTCGCCGGCGCGCAGGAAGTGGCGGCGAGCGGCCACGGCGTGGCGCCGCGCGCACGGCGCCTGCGCGGGCTCGCCGGCGCGCTCGTCGCCGCCGCGGGCTGGCTGCTCGCCATCTTCCTGCTGCTGCCGCACGCGACGCTGCTGCTGCTCTCGCTCGTACCCACCGGCACCTGGACGGTGGAGACGCTGCCGCCGCGGCTCGACCTCTCCAACTACCGCATGCTCGCCGACGCCGAGCGCTGGCGGCCGGTGTGGAGCTCGTTCTGGATGGCGGCGCTGTCGACGCTCGCCGCGCTCGCGCTGGGCTTGCTCGCAGCGCGGCTCGCACGTCGCGGCAGCCGCGTACGGCGCGGCGCGCTCGAAGGGCTCCTCGGCTTGCCGTGGGCGGTGCCGGGAACGGTGTTCGCGGTGGCGCTCGCGGTCACCTTCAGCGTCCACTCGCCGGCGATGCTGCGCTTCGTGCTCGTCGGCACGCCGTGGCTGCTGCCGCTCGCCTACCTGCTGCGCAGCCTGCCGCTCACCGGCCGCGCCGCGGTGGCCGGCTTGCGCCAGCTCGACCCCGCGCTCGAGGAAGCATCGGCTTCGCTTGGCGCCGGACGCGCGCGCACGCTCTTCCGCGTCGTGCTGCCGCTGCTGCGGCCGGCGCTCGCCGCCGGCGCCGGTCTCGCCTTCGTGACCGCCCTTGGCGACTTCGTCACCTCGATCCTGCTCTACACCTGGGACAATCGCCCGATCGCGATGGAGATCCTCGAGAACCTGCGCCTGCAGGAGACCGGCCTCGCCGCCGTCTACGGCGTGCTGCTGGCCGCGGCGAGCACGGTCGCGCTCCTCGTCTGGGGCGAGCGGGAGCGCGCGTGAGCGAGCCCACCCGCGCCGCACCGCCGATCGAGCCGACGACGGCGTTCGCGCCGCCGCGCACCGCGCTGGCGCGCCTCGCGGTGCTGATGGCCACCGGCTGCTTCGACATGATGGGCATGCTGATGGTGCTGCCGCTGGTGCCCTTCTATGCCAAGGGCATGGGCGCGTCGGACACCATGGTCGGCGTGCTCGCGGGCTCGCACGCCTTCGCGGCGTTGATGACGGCGCCGTGGTGGGGGCGGCTGTCGGACCGCTTCGGCCGCCGGCCGGCCATCCTCTCCGGCCTCATCTGCTCGGGTCTCGCCTTCCTCGTCTTCGCGGTCACCAACAACCTCTGGGTGCTTCTGCTGTCGCGCCTCTTCCAGGGCGCCGGCGCCGGCACCGTCGGCGTCGTGCAGGCCTACGTCTCCGACACCGTCGAGCCGGGCCAGCGCGCCAAGGCGCTCGGCTGGTTCACCGCCGCCACCTCGGCGGGCGTCATGCTGGGGCCGGTCGTCGGCTCGCTGGCGTCGCAGCTCGGCCCGCATGCGCCCGGCTTCATCGCCGCCGCGCTGGCGCTGGCGAACGTGAGCGCCGCCTACTTCCTGCTGCCGGAGCCCGAGAAGGCGAGCAGCCTGACCAAGCGGCGGCACCTGCGCCACGCCATCGCCGACGTCTTCCGCCACCCGCTGACGCCGGCGCACCGGATGATCTGGATCTATGCCGCCGGCATGATGGCCTTCATGGCGATGAACGGCATCCTCGCCCTCTTCCTGCAGCGCCGCTTCGGCGTCACCACCAAGACGATCGGCTATTTCTACTTCTACGTCGGCGGCATCGGCCTCTTGATGCGCGGTGGCGTGCTCGGACGGCTCGTCGACAAGCTCGGCGACATCCGCGTGCTGCGCCTCGGCGCGCTGTCGATCGCGCTCGGGCAACTGCTGGTGCCGTTCGCCCGCAGCCTGCCCGTGCTGGTGCCGCTGATGGCGCTGATGCCCATCGGCACCGCCATGCTCTTCCCGGCGACGACGGCGCAGGTGAGCCGCCACGCGCCGGCCGGCCACGTCGGCGAGTTCATGGGACTGCAGCAGGCATTGGGCGGCGTCTCGCGCGTGCTCGGCCCGGTGTGGGCGGGCTTCGTCTTCCAGCACCTCGGCCCGTCGTGGCCGTTCTGGTTCGCGGCGGCGCTGATGAGCGCGGTCGGCGCGCTGGCGTGGGGTGCCGGAAGCAGCGAGACGACGGTTGCCGAGGCTGCCGCGCCCGCCGTCGCCGGACGCGCGGCGCCGGTTTGACAGCCCGCAGGCCGTATGGGATTCTTCCCGGACGCCCGCGGCGCCCCGGACGCGCCGACGGGAGGAGATGACGCGGGGTGGAGCAGTCCGGTAGCTCGTTGGGCTCATAACCCAAAGGTCGCAGGTTCAAATCCTGCCCCCGCAACCACTCAGACGGCCGCCGCGATCGGGTGATCCCGAGACCGGCGGCCGTCGCCTTTTGCGGCTCGGCCTACGGAACCGCGGTCGGCATCGGACTCGAGGTCGAAGTAGACCGCCGGTGTCGCTACTGCTCCTGAAGCGCCTGCCGCCAGTTCAGCACGACGTTGATCGACGGTAGGCCTTGCTCGGTACCGAACCGGAACAGGAAATGTTTCTTGTCGGGCGTGATGCCGCTGATCACCGGCCGCGTCACCGATCCGCTGAGCCTGGGCGCGGCGTGACGTCCGGGAATGCGGAAGAGCGGCGTGGGAGCGCCGGGAGCGAGCGACGTGCCGCCGCCGATCGGTACGCGCATGATGGTGTCACCGGTGGCGTAGAAGAGCTCCCTCCCGTCCGGGCTCCACAGCGGGCTCTCGCCCCCCGCGTTCGAAACCTGCCACTGCTCGGGGCCGAGGGGATAGCGGCGGACGTAGACCTCGTTGCGCATCGATGCGTTCGATTGATATGCCACCCAGCGGCCGTCGGGTGAGAACGACGCCGCGCTCTCGTCGAACGGCGTCGCCACGAACGGCGCCCTCGCCGGCTCGGGGCCAAGGGTCAGCGTGTAGAGATCACCGCCCGCCGACGGTGTCTGCACGAAGGTCAGGAGGGTGGTGCCGTCGGGCGAAAAGTCGTTCGGGAGCTGCCACGTGTCCGACTTGAACATGGGGATGCGCTCGGCGCCGTCGAGCGACTTGGTGCAGATCTGGCCGACGCCGTCCATATTCAAGGAAAACGCGATCTGCTTCGAATCGCGGCTCCAGCACGTGAAGGCGTACAGGCCGGGATGGAACGTGAAACGCGAGAGCCGGCCGTCCGCGGTATCGACGAGCCAGATGTCGCTGCCGTCGGGCGCGCGGCGCACCACGGCGATGTGCTTTCCGTCCGGTGAGAGCGCGGCGTCGTCGTAGCCGGCGGCTTCGCCGATCTCACCATCCTCGCGTCCCTTGGCGTCGACCCACACCAGCCGCGTCTCGCCTTCGGGCGCGGGAAGAAAGGCGAGGGTGCCGTTCTCCGACGCGCTGACGATGCTGAGCTGCTTCGAGTTCAAGTAGGCCACGTTGCCGAAGGGGAGCGGGACGGCCTGGCCGCTGATCGCCAGGGTGTCGGGATCGAAGCGCTGCGACATCAGCACCGCGCCGCGC
>DASYQD010000150.1:0-69388 GCA_036005845.1 Thermoanaerobaculia bacterium
GATGATGCTGTTGACCTTCGCCCTGGCCGCGTCGGCCGTCGCCCTGCTCGCCCCCGCCCCGGCCACGGCCGCCGCCGGCGGCAATTGCGTCACCTTCTGTATGGCGCCCGACGCCTGCGGCTTTGTCTGCTGCTACCAGACGTGCTGCGGCAGCAGCTGCTTCGACCTCGACTGCCCGCCGCCCTGCGACGGCAACTGATCGACAACGGACGGCATCGTTGACAGCGGTCGGCGGCCGGGCGTAGCCTGGTGCCTCGCGCCACGGCATCAAGGGTGGCTGGGTGGACTGTTGACTTGGCCCCGCTCCTTGCGTAGAGTTTCCCTCCCTTGAGCGGTCAGGGGGAGGTTAGCTCAGCGGTTAGAGCACCTGCCTTACACGCAGGGGGTCGCGGGTTCAAATCCCTCACCTCCCACGTCTTTCAAAATCAGCTCGGGGTCGTAGTTCAGCTGGTTAGAACGCCGGCCTGTCACGCCGGAGGCCGCGGGTTCGAGTCCCGTCGACCCCGCCATCCGCCTTCTGGTCCTCCAGAGCTCAGCGGTTGGCGATCCCCGAAATCAGGAGCCTGCGACGATGCGCGACAAGATCAAGCTGGTGTCTTCGGCCGGGACCGGCTACTTCTACACCACCGACAAGAACAAGCGCACCTCCACCGAGAAGCTGCGCTTCAAGAAGTACGACCCCAAGGTCCGCAAGCACGTCGAGTTCGTGGAAGAGAAGCTGCGCTAGTCGCGCGCGGATCGGTGGTCCCAGCTCGGTGAGCCGTCGATGGACGTCGTCACCGACCCGCGCTGCCTCCTCCACGACGTCCCGCTCGGCTTCCCCGAGCAGCCTTCCCGCCTCGCCACCATCCTCGCCGGCTTGCGCGGGCGGGGCCGCTCCATCACCGAGCCCGGCGCTCACGAGGCGTCTCGCGCCCTCGTCGAGCAGGTCCACAGCGCCGCCTACGTGAGCCGCTTCCACGCCGCGGTCGAGCGCGGCGACGGCCTCTTCGACTCGGCCGACAACCCGCTCGTCGCCACGACGTGGGACGCCGCGTGGGGTGCCGTCGACGCCACCCTCCACGCCGCCGACCGGGCGCTCGCCGGCACCGCCGTCTTCGCCGCCGTGCGCCCGCCCGGCCACCACGCCGAGAAGCAGCTCGCCATGGGCTTCTGCTGGTTCAACAACGCCGCGGTGGCGGCCGAGCGGCTGCGGGCGCAGGGCCTGGCGCGGGTGGCGATCTTCGACTTCGACGTCCACCACGGCAACGGCACCCAGCACATCTTCGAGGAGCGCGCCGACGTCTTCTACGCCAGCACGCATCAGTACCCCTTCTACCCGGGGACGGGCGCCGCGAGCGAGCGCGGGTACGGCGAGGGCCTGGGCGCCACGCTCAACGTGCCGCTCCGCGCCGGCTGCGACGACGGCGAGTACGCCCAAGCGATCGAGGGAGTCGTCCTCCCCGCCCTGCGCGCCTTCGCCCCCCAGGCGCTCGTCGTCTCGGCCGGCTTCGACGCCTGGCAGAACGACCCGCTGGGCGGCATGCGGGTGAGCGAGGAAGGCTTCGCGCAGTGGGGGCGCTGGCTCGGCCAGCTCGCCCGCGAGGCCTGCGGCGGACGGCTGGTGGCCCTGCTCGAAGGCGGCTACGACGTGCCGTCGCTGCCCCGGCTGGTCGAGGCGTTCCTCGCCGGAGTCGAGGCCGACGTGTAGCGTATGTCATTGACCCCTACCAACGCTGTCGCTACAATCGACCACAAAACCTCAGGTAGAGCTTGAACGGCTGACAACCCTGAGTGCTCGGAGGAGACCCGATGCGAAGCAGATTCGTCCTCGCGGCGACGGCCTTGCTGCTGCTCGGAGGGGCGCTGCCGGCAGTGGCTGCCTCGCCGATCGGCGTCTTCGACGGCAAGCCCGGCGGCGGCAACAACGCCTGGGGCCAGATGCAGCTCGTCGGCTGGGCGCTCGACGACAACGGCGTCGCCTACGTCGACATCGTCATCGACGACTCCGTCTACCAGCGGGCGCTCTACGGCCTGCGCCGGCCCGACGTGACGCGGCGCAAGCCCGGCTTCCCCAACAGCAACGCGCCCGGCTTCGCGGCCACCGTCGACACCACGCACTTCCTCAACGGCGTGCACGAGGTGTCGGCGCTGGTGACCAGCCTCAACGGCGAGCAGGTGGTGATCGGCCCGGTCAGGCAGATCAACTTCCGCAACGCCAGCCACATGCTGGCGCCCTTCGGCCACATCACCTTCCCGCAGCAGGACGCCGAGATGCGCGGCCGCTGCAGCAACGACCCGACGCGCCGGCTCTCGGTGGTCACCGGCAACGCGCTCGACGCCGGCTCGAGCGAGACCGCCCGCGACACCGGCGTCGCCTGGGTGGAGCTGCTGCTCGACGGTGCGCTGACGTTCAACACCCTGGACAGCTGCTACTTCGACACGACGGCGAACATGCTGCTCAACTGCTACGGGCTGGAGAGCCGCGAGCTCACCTTCGTCTACCCCAACCTGATCAACTCCGATCGCGCCAAGTGGCGGTTCGCGCTCGACGTCGGCGCGCTGATCAGCTCCGGCCTCTACAGCCGCGGCCACCACACGATCACCATCCGCGCCGGCGACTACGGCGACAACGTCCGCAACATCGCGTCGATCAACGTCGCCTTCTCGTGCGACGACGAGGCGGCGGTCGAGCCGTCGATCGGGCAGCTCGAGGAGCCGAGCTTCACGCAGCCCTGGTTCGGCACCATCACCGTCAAGGGGTGGGCGGTCGACTTCCAGGGTATCTCGTCGATCGACATCAAGGTCAACGGCCAGGTCGTCGGCCAGGCGACGCTGGGCGGGCCGCGGCCGGACGTCGCCGAGCTCTTCCCCGGCTACCCGTCCAACACGTCAGCGGGGTGGACGTTCAACTACGACACCCGCAACACCAACGACGGGCGGGTGACCTTCGAGGTGTGGGTGCACGACCTCGTCGGCGACGAGACGCTGATCGGCGAAGGCCAGGCGATCATCGACAACCGCGACCATCCGTAACGGCGGCGGCGCGCGATTCGCGCGCCAGCCACCGAGAGCACCAACGGCCGGCGATCACCGCCGGCCGTTGTCGTTTGAGCTCGGCAGGGAGGGCGCGCCGGCGTTGCTCAGGCACGGCTCAGCCGCCATCGTTGCCTTCCTGCGATAGCTCTTCCATCTCGACCTCGACCTCGGTCCAACGACGAGCGTGGGGGCCGACCTCGACCTCCACCGTCACCGGCTTGTAGCCCTGCGCCGTCAGGCGGATCAGGTGGAGGCCGGGCAGCGCGCTCAAGTCGTATTGGTCGACGTCGTCGGCGGTGCCGAGGAGGCGGCCGTCGAGATACACCTGCGCCTCGCCCGGCGCGACGTCGAACTCGACGCCGAGGCGGCAGCGAAGGTGCTGCGAGATCTCCTCGCGAGGTTGCGGCGGTGGAGGAGGAGGCTGCGTGGCGACTGGCGGCGCCGGGGCCGTCTCACTCGGCGCCACGATGACGGGCGCCGTCGATGGCGATGTCTGCGCCTCGTCCGGCGGCGGCTGCTGGCCCGGCGACAGCCCGCCGAGGCCCGGCGTCGGCGCCTCGACCGGCGGCAGGATCATCGGCAGCGGCGCGGCGGTGGGCGACTCCGCGGCGGGCGGCGACTCGGGCAGCGGGCCTTCGGCGGGGTTCCAGCCGCCTTCGCGCGGCGGCTGCACGATGGGGCGGCTCGGACCGCGGTTCCACAGCGCCACCGCCGCGGCCAGCACGACCAGCGCGCCGAGGGTGAGGCCCACCGCCAGCAATACCAGTGTGCGCTGCCGGCTGTCGAGAGTGGCGGTCGGCGCGGGCGCCGGCACCGTCGCGGCATACTGCGGCGGCGGCGTTGGGGACGGAATCATGGCAGCCGGCGGCGTGGCAGGCGGGCGCTGAGCCGGTCCGGCCGGCACTCCGGGGGGTGATGCCGGCGGCGGCACCGGCGGTGGAGGCGGCGGCGCGGGCGGCCTCGCCGCCGAGACCGGCGGCACCGGCGGCGGCAGCGCCGGCCGCGCCATCTGCACCCGCGTGACCGCCTCGTCGGCGTTCGCCGTCTCGATCGGCAGCTCGCGCATCGCCGCGGCCGCCAGCGCCGCGTCGGGATAGCGGTCGCCCGCCTCCTTCGCCAGCAGCTTGCGCAGCACGTCCGCCGTCGACAGGTCGAGCTCGCGCGAGATGGCGGGGTCCGCCAGCGGGTCCTCGTGGAGGATCTGGTAGAGCAGCGTGGTGATCGATTGCGCCGGGAACGGCCGCTTGCGCAGCAGCATCTCGTAGAGCACGACGCCGAGCGAGAAGAGGTCGGCACGCCCGTCCACCGCGCCGCCGCGCAGCTGCTCGGGCGCCATGTACGCGGGGCTGCCCACCACCATGCCGGTGCGCGTCAGCTCGGAGATCTCGTCGAGGCTGCGCGCCACGCCGAAGTCGGTGAGCAGCACGCGGCCGTCGCGCGAGATGAGGATGTTGGCCGGCTTGACGTCGCGGTGCACGACGCCGGCGCGGTGCGCCGCCGCCAGCGCGTCGGCGGCGCGCGCCGCCACTTCGAGCGCGGCGCCGCGGTCGGGGAAGACGCCGCGCTCCAGCCGCCGCCCCAGCGACTCGCCGTCGACGAGCTCCATCACCAGATAGAGGCCGGTGTCGGTGGTGCCGACGTCGTGGATCGCCACCACGCCCGGGTGGTGGATGCGCGCCGCCGCCTTCGCCTCGCGGCGGAAGCGCTTCTCCAGCTCGTCGCGCACCTCGCGCGAGGCGTCGGGCGCGAGCTGGATGTGCTTGACCGCCACCTCGCGGTCGAGCTCGGGGTCGTGAGCGCGGTAGACGACGCCCATGCCGCCGCGGCCGACCTCGCCGACGACGCGATAGCGGCCGAACGACTCCGCCATCACCATGGCCTCGTCGTCGTCGCCGGCACCGCCTCGGTGAGCGCGCGCAGCATCTCGACCAGCGCGGCGGCGATCGCCGACTCGTTGAGCTCGCCCATCGCGACGCCACGCTCGCCCATCGCCGTGCCCTGCTTGCGGGCGCGGAACCAGACGCTGCCACTGGTCTCGTCGAGCTCGACGTCGACGATGCCGCGCATGGGCGTCGCCGCCTGCAGCAGCACCTCGACGCGGATCTTCGTCGGGCTGGTCTCGACCAGCCGCGCCGCGTGGCCGCGCTGCTCGAGCCGCGCCATCAGGTCGCGCACCGCCGGCCGCAGCAGGTCGCGCTTGGCGCTCTCCCACTGCACCACGTGGCCCGCCTGCTTGATGCGCTCCTGGCGGTCGCGCTCGCGGTCCTCCCGGCGGTCGTGGTCGAGGTCGCCGAGGAGGCGGTCGAGCGAGCGGCGGCTGCGGTAGTCCAACGCGGTGGGTCTCCAGGCGCAACGTCGAGAACGGCGGGCGAGGCGGCGCGCGTCGCGGGCGCCGGGTGGCGATGGGCGCGACGCGCCGAGATTCTACGCGCTGTTACGCTGCGGCCGTGTCCGACTTCGCGCGCGTCCTCGGCGTCGCCGGCTGGCAGGGGTCCGGGAAGACGACGCTGCTCGAGCGACTCGTGCCAACGCTCGTCGCGGAAGGGCTGTCGATCATCGTGCTGAAGCACGACGCGCACGGGCTTGCGTTCGACGTGGCGGGAAAGGACTCGGATCGATTGTTCCGCGCCGGCGCCGAGGTGGTCGTCGACGCGCCGGCGGAGCGCTTCGCGCGCTCGCGGCGAGCGGCGGGGGAGCCGCTCGCGCTGCGGCTGCGCGAGCTGCAGGGGCGCTGCGACGTCGTGCTCGTCGAAGGCGGCAAGCGCGAGGCGCACCCGAAGGTGTGGCTGCTGCGGCCCGGCGAGGAGACGCCGCCGGCCGAGGTCAGCGAAGTGCTGGCGGTGCTGCCGTGGGACGGCGATCGCGTCGGCTTCCTGCGCGAGCTGGTGCGGCGGCGGCTCGCCGAAGCGTGGGCCCAGGCGCCTCGGCGCGTGGGCGTGCTCGTCGGCGGCGCGAGCACGCGGATGGGCACGCCGAAGCAGTGGCTGAAGGTCGCGGGCGAGACGTTGCTCGATCGAGTCGCGGAGGCACTCGAAAGCGCGGGGCCGCTCTCGCTGTTGGGCGGCGATCCGGCCGATGCTCTGCGATCGCAGCGCGTCGCGGCGACACACCTGCCCGATGCGCCCGATGTTCGTGGTCCGCTCGCCGGCATCCTCGCCGCGCTGCGCTGGCACTCGGTCTCGTGGGTGATCGCATCCTGCGACCTACCGCATCTGCGCGCCGAAGCCGTCGAGTGGCTGCTCGCACAGCGCGAGCCGGGCCGTTGGGCGGTGCTGCCGCGCGTCGGCGGCATCGTGCAGCCGCTGCTCGCCGTCTACGAGCCGCAAGCGCTGCCGATGCTCGAAGCGATCGCGGCCGCGGGAGCCCTCGGCCCCTCGCGTCTGGAAGGCCAGCCTCACGTCGCGACGCCCGAGCCGCCGCCCGAGCTCGCGGATTGCTGGCGCGGCGTCAACACGCCGCAGGAGCTGGCGGAGCTGTAGCTAGAACCGCGACGGCAACACTTCGATCGGCATCGTCTCCGCGCCCTCGATGAACGCGCGCGCCGCGATGCGTCCCACTTCCCAGCTCGCGCCGAGGCCGTAACCGCCGAGTCCCGCCAGCCACCAGAGCTTGGGCAGCCGCGGATCGGGACCGATCACCGGCAGCGCATCGGGTGCCTTGGTGCGGAAGCACGACCAGGCGCGCGCGATCGGTTCGGCCGCGAGCGCCGGCGCCAGCGGCCGCAACCGTTCGCGCAGCCGCTCCTCCGCACCGTCCGAGACGGTCTCCGCGAGCTCGGCCGTCGGCTCCTCGTCGCACATGCAGCTCAGCGTGCCTTCGGCGTCGCGGCGGAAGTAGACATCCCATCCCAAGTGCCAGATGTATGGCAGTCCAGGGGCCAGCTCGACGCTGTGCAGGAAGAGATGCCTCTTGTGCGGGACCAACGGCAGCGGCGCCGCGCCGGCGCAGGCGCCGAGCTGCGCCGCCCAGGCGCCCGCGGCGTTCACCAGCCGTTCGGCCACGATGGTGCCGGCGCTCGTCTCGACATGGAACGGTCCCTCGCCGGCGATGGCGGTCACCTCGACGCCGAACGCCAGCTCGACGCCGCCCTCGTGCGCGCCGTCGAGGTAGAAGGCGAGCAGCCGCTGCGGGTCGAGCACGCCGTCGCCCGGTGTGTGGAGCGCCGCCTCGAAGTCACACTCCGCGATCCACGGCACCCGTGTGCGCACGGCGTCGGCCGCCAACACTTCGCTCGCCACGCTGTCGTCGCGCAGCGCGGCGAATTCTGCCCGTGCTCCGAGGAGCAGCGACCCGCAGCGCTCGAACCCCACTTCGTCGGCCCGTTCGGCGTAAACGCGAGCGCTCGCCGCGGTGAGTCGACGCACCAGCGGCTCCGCGACCGACTGCAGCACCAGCCGCGCGTTACGTCCCGAAGCGTGGGCGCCGGCGCGCGGCGCGCGCTCGACCAGCATTACCGAACCGACGCCCTCGCCACGCTCCCGACTCGCGCGCACCAAGTGGTAGACGAGCGACGCCCCCGCCACGCCGGCGCCCACGACCAGCACGTCCACGTGCTTCACCGTGCAAGGTTATCCGGGCCATTTGCGCGTCCCAGGCTATGCGCAGCCGGCATGTAGAATCCGTGAAAGGTCGTCTCCATCCCGTGAGCCAAGGTCTGATCGTTCGCTGCCCGGCGTGCGGCTCGCGCCTGCGCCTGCAACCCGGGCGCGAGCTGCCCGACCGCTTCAAGGTGCGCTGCTCGTCGTGCAGCAAGCCCTTCCTGGTGCGGCGGCGCGACGAGGGGCCATCCGGGTCGACGAGATCCAGGCCGCCGGCCGACCCGCTCGACAACACGCTGACGGGCGAGCGCGTGACCTCCTCGCCAACACGCGACGACCAGGCGACGCACGTCTACGACCCGCAGCACGGGCTCACCGCCGCACCGGCGTCGGTCCCGCTCCGCGCGCCGTCGGTGCCATCGCCGCCGACGCCGTCCCCCTCGCAGCGCTCGATGCCGCGCTCGCCGCCCGCGCCGCAGACACCGGGCGCCTACTCCCCGCCGCCGCCCTCGCGCCACACCATCGCCGGCGGCGGCGAGCAGCCGAAAAAGCTCGGCTCGACGTTCCTCCCCGGCGAGCTGGTGGCCGGCCGCTACCGCGTCGAGCGCTTCATCGCCAAGGGCGGCATGGGCGAGGTCTACGACGCCTTCGACACCGCGCTCGGCGACCACGTCGCGCTCAAGACTATCCGCCCCGACGTCGCCGCCGACGAGCTGGCGCTCGAACGGTTCAAGCGCGAGATCCACCTCGCGCGCCAGGTGACGCACCGCAACGTCTGCCGCATCCACGACCTCGGCACGCACTACTCCGACTCGCCGGTCGCGGCGCTCTACCCGCGCGGCGAGATCCTCTTCGTCACCATGGAGCTGCTGCGCGGCGAGACGCTGGCGGAGCGCATCACCAGCGGCGGCCCGATGAGCGAGGCCGAGGCGCTGCCCATCGTGCGCCAGATGGCGGCCGCCCTCGACGCCGCGCACAAGGCCGGCATCGTCCACCGCGACTTCAAGAGCGCCAACGTGGTGCTGGAGACGATCGACGGCGAGTGCCGCGCCGTGGTCACCGACTTCGGCCTCGCCCGCGCCTCGCAGCGCGAGAGCGGCGCCACGCTCACCGTCGCCGGCGCGGTGATGGGCTCGCCCGCCTACATGGCTCCCGAGCAGGTCGAGGGCAGCGGCACGACGCCGGCGGTGGACGTCTACGCGCTCGGCATCGTGGTCTTCGAAATGGTCACCGGCCGCTTACCGTTCAAGGGCGAGAGCCCGCTATCGACGGCGATCAAGCGGCTCACCGAGGCGCCGCCGCGGCCGAGCGAGCTGAAGCCGGGCCTCGACCCGCGCTGGGACGAGGGCATCTTGCGCGCGCTGGCCCGCAAGCCGGAGGAGCGCTTCAAGAGCGCCGGCGACATGCTGGCGGCGATCGACCCCTCGCCGATCGCCGCCGCGCTCGGCACCGCCGGCATCACGCGCCAGCGGCTCTTCCTCGCCGTCGCCGCAGGCTTCCTCGTCGCCCTGGCGCTGGTGGCGAACTTCTACGTCTGGCAGCGCCGCGCCGCCAGCCAGGAAGGGAAGCTCGAGGTGCCGACCACCGCGCGCCCGGCGGTGGCGGTGCTCGGCCTCAAGAACGTCACCGCCGACCGGCAGCTCGATTGGCTCTCCACCGGCCTGCCCGAGATGCTCGCCTCCGAGCTCTCCGGCGGCGGCACGGTGCGCCTCATCCCCAGCGAGAACGTGGCGCGCGCGCAGCTCGAGCTCGGCCTCGCGCCCGGCGACACCTGGGGCAACGACACGCTCGAGCGCGTGCGCCGCAACCTCGGCTCCGATTACGTGGTGACCGGCTCCTACACCGCCGTCGGCAGCGGCCAGAGCGGCCAGCTCCGCCTCGATCTGCGGCTGCAGGACACGGCGACGTCGGGCAAGACCACGGCGGTCGCGGTGTCGGGCCCGCGCGAGGCGGTCTTCCAGCTCGTCTCGCAGGCGGGGGTCAAGCTGCGCGATGCGCTCCACCTGGAGTCCGGCGGCGCCCGCTGGTCGACCACCAACCCCGAAGCGGCGCGGCTCTACGCACAGGGTGTCGAGAAGCTCCATCACTTCGACGCGCAGGGCGCCAGCGACCTGCTGCAGCAGGCGGTGGCGGTCGACGCGCGCGATCCGCGCGCCCACTCGGCCCTCGCCTCCGCCTACACCGCGCTCGGCTACGTCGAGAAGGCGCGCGAGGAGGCGCGGCAGGCGGTGGATCTCTCCGCCTCGCTTCCCGAGGGCGAGCGGCAGGAGGTGCGCGCGCAGTATCTCGAGGTCGCCGGCGACTGGGCGGGCGCGGCGCGCGCCTGGGAGGAGATCTGGCGCCGCCAGCCCGACGACCTCGAGTACGGCCTCAAGCTGGCGCAGGCGCTGACGGCGGCCGGCGAGCCGGCGCGCGCGCTCGAAGTGGCCCGCGTACTGCGGCGGCTGCCGTCGGTGGCGGCGGACGACGTGCGCATCTACTTCGCCGAGGCGACCGCGGCCGGCGCCCTCGGCCAGTCGAAGGTCCAGCAGCAAGCGGCGGCGAAGGCGGCCGACGTGGCGTCGGCGCAGGGAGCGCGCCTGCTGCGCGCCCGCGCGCTGCTGCTCGAAGGTTGGGCGCTGCGCAACCTCGGCGACGCCGAGCGCGCGCAGGGCACGACCGCCGAGGCCGAGGGACTGTTCCAACAGGCCGGCGATGAGTCCGGCGTGGCGAAGGCGCGCGTGCAGCGAGCGAGCCTGCTCTACGACCAGGGTGACCTCGACACCGCGCGGCGCACCTTCGAGAAGGCGCTCGCCACCTACCGCGAGCTGGGCGACAAAGGCAACGAGGCGCAGGCGCTCAACAACCTGGCGCTGGTGCTCAAGCAGCAGGGCGACGTGCCGGCGGCGCTCGGCCTCTACGAGCAGTCGCGCGCGTTGTCGCAAGAGACCGGCAACCGCGTCGGCGTCGCCTCTGCCGAGAACAACATCGGCGTCGTCGACCTCAAGCGCGGCGACTTGAGTGGCGCGCTCGCGGCTTTCGAGCGTGCCGTCGACCTGTCGAAGCAGGTGCACGACCGCAGCCTCGAAGCGAATTCGATCTCGAACGCCGCGGCAACGCTGCGGCGCCTGGGCAGGTTGGGCGAAGCGGAGACCCGCCATCGCCAAGCGCTCGAGCTGCGGCGGCAGATCGGCCAGCCCTTCGGAGAGGCGGCATCGCTGACGGATCTGGCTGCCGTGCAGTGGGACCGCGGCGATCTCACGGGCGCGGCGAAGACCTATCAAGAGGCTCTCGAGCTGGCGAAGAAGACCGGCAACCGCCGCTTCGAGGCCTACGCAATCGCCGGCCTCGGCAACGTCCGGCTCGAAGCCGGCGACCTCGAAGAAGCCGAGAAGCTTCACCGCCAAGCGCTGGCGTTGCGCGAGCAGCTCGGCGAGCAGGGCACCGCAGCCGAGAGCAAGCTCGCGTTGGCGACGGTGTCCTTCGAGCGCAACTACTACGCCGAGGCCGAGACCCTGGCCCGGGCCGCGCAGGAACGCTTCGCCGCCGAAGGCGCCGTGGACCTGGTCGCCTCGGCGCAAGCCGTGCGCGGCCGAGCGATGGCCTTCAGCGACCGCCAGGCCGAAGGCCAGGACCTGGTGACCGCCGCTCTAGAGCGCGCCGAGAAGAGCGAAGACCTCCGCGTCCGCTGCGAAGTGCAGCTCGCCTACGCCCGCGTCAGCGCCCGCACCGGCACCGTGGCGCGAGCCGAAGAGCTCGCCGCCGCGGCCGAAGCGGCGGCAGGCAAGGCGGGCCTCTTGCCCGTGCAGCTCGAAGCGCAGCTTCTCCAATCCCAACTCGCGCAAGCCGCCGGCGATCCGGCGCGCGGCGCCCAGCTCGCCTCCGCCGTCCGCGCGCGAGCGCAGCAGTCTGGGCTCGGGCTGTTGGGGAAAAAGGCCAGCGGTTAAGGAGGTCGTCGCTGACTCGGGCTGATTCCCTCGGTGCGTGCTCTGCACCCGGTCCTACTTCGAAGCTGCCCGAAGATAGGCGAGCCCGCCGCCAAAGGTTGCCATCAGCTTGCAATTAAGAGCCCGCAGCAGAGCGTCGATGTCGGGATCCTCAAAATCCTTCTTGTTCCGGTTCAGGAATACGCTCGTTGCCGTAGGCGAGACTCGCAAGTGGGACAGCACCGAAGCGAGCACGATGGCGTCAGCCGGTGTCAATCCATGTTCGTCCTCGAGCTCCGCAGCCGCGGAGAACACTTCCCGGCTCAACGGGAGCAGTGTGGCGCGCGACGCGATCGCCTCGACGGCATCCCGAAGACCTTTCCGCTCTTGATCGAGGCTCACGGCGAGGAAGCTTGAAACCTCAACCATCGCGTCCTCGATGTCACTCGGGAGCGGGCCGCGGCGGAGCTCTCGCATCTGCGCAGTGAGGTCGTCAGCGACTCGCTTTCTCCCTTTCTCGCGTCCGATGAACGCGTAGAAGGGCTCGGCGAACGAAAACGCAGGGATGCACAGTTCCAGCTCGCCCGCATCGCAGGCATCGAGCACCTCGTGACAGCTTGCCTGCTCGGCTTGGCCATAAGCCAGCTCGAGCACGAAGTTCGTTTCGATGTATGCGCGCGGCAGGCTAATGCTGCTCGACATGCCCGCCGCGCATCGCTTCGAGGACACCGTGGTTTCGGAGCCACTCGGCGAGTCCGGCTGGCAAGCGCTCTTCACCGTGGCCTTGTACGAGTGAGTTGAGCCATGAAGCCACTAGAATCTCGAACGCCCCGCCGCTCAGCCCAGCAGGTTCCCATTCCGATCGCAGATGCGGTTCCAACACCGACTGAGTATCGACTTGAAAGTCCGGCCGAAGTGGTTGTCCGGCTCCTGGTCGCTCCAACCAAAAGTAGAAGTCGCTCGGTGTTGCGACCAAGAAATACTTGGCAGCAGGCGAGATACGGTGGGTCTCGAGATTCCGGCGCAGCATGGCCGCCCACTCAGGTGAGCTTCTCTTCTTCGCCTTGACCTCCGCGATCAGGACGGGGCGGTCCTGGCGGTCGAAGACGGCGATGTCGGCGGGCTGCATAGGAGCATTCTAAGGCAGCCCCAGCTGCCGCGCCCGCCTCGCCTGGGAATACCTGCCCGCCGCCCGGCGTAAGAGAGGGCGCCGGCTATACTGCGAGCCCAGCGTCCGCCTCGCCAATCAGGTCTCGCGCAGAAGGAGCCTCCGCATGAGCATCCTCAGCTTGCCGTACATCCTCGGCGGCCTCTTCGCCTTCCTCTTCCTCTACATCCTCGCCCGCGCCCTCTACAAGAAGGCGGGGCCGGACGAGGCGCTCATCGTCTACGGCCGCCGCAAGCTCTTCGGCCAGAAGGTGAAGGACGAGCAGGGGCAGGTCGAGAGCTTCCGCATCATCCGCGGCGGCGGCACTTTCGTGTGGCCGGCGTGGGAGCAGGGCGAGTACCTGTCCCTCAAGATGATGACGCTCGACATCGACCTCAAGCACGTCTACACGATGGAGGGGATCCCGCTCAACGTGCGCGCCGTAGCGCAGGTCAAGGTCGGCGGGCGCGTCGACCAGATCCGCCGCGCCGCCGAGGGCTTCCTCGGCATGAACCCCGACCAGATCACCTCGACGATCAAGGAGACGGTGGCCGGCCACCTGCGCGGCATCATCGGCACCCTCACCGTCGAAGAGCTCTACCGCGACCAGAAGCGCTTCCAGGAGCGCGTGCGCGAGGAGGCCCACGTCGACCTCGAGGGCATGGGCTTCGAGTTCAAGAGCTTCGTCTTCCAGGAGATCCAGGACGACGACGGCTACCTCAACGCGCTCGGCCAGCCGAAGATCCAGGAGGCGTTGAAGAACGCCCGCATCGCCACCGCCAACGCCGACCGCGACGCGCGGCTCGAAGAAGAAGGGGCGCGCCAGCAGAAGGAGTCGAAGCGGCTCACCGTCGACACCCAGATCGCCGACTCCGACAAGGCGCTGTCGCTCAAGAAGGCGTCGATCAAGAAGGAGGTCGACGTCGCCGGCGCGCAGGCCCTGAAGGCGGGCGAGATGGAGCTCAAGGTACAGGACATCAAGATCGCCGAGCAGGAGGTCGAGCGCCGCAAGCTGCAGCTCAACGCCGAGATTCGCGAGCAGGCGGACGCCAAGAAGTTCGAGACCGAGCGGCTGGCCGACGCCGAGCAGTACCGCATCGAGCGCGCCGCCGCGGCCGAAAGGAAGCGCCGCGAGGAGCAGGCGCAGGCGCTCAAGGCCGAGGGCCTCGCCAGGGCCGAGGCCGAGTCGGTGATGCGCCGCAACATCGGTCTCGCCGAGGCCGAGGCGATCTCCGCCAAGGGCCAGGCGGAGGCCGAGGCGCGGAGGAAGCTCGCCGAGGCGCTCAAGCTCTACAACGAGGCCGGCCTGTCGATCGAGGCGCTCAAGGTGCTGCCCGAGATCGCCGCCGCGGTGGCCGAGCCGCTGTCGCGCGCCGGCGCGACGACGATCATCAGCAACGGCGCCGCCGGCAGCGGCACGGGCGCGAGCAAGCTCTCCGAGGACGTCGTGCAGGTGCTGTCGCAGCTCGCGCCGATCATGCAGCAGCTCGCCGGCGTCGATCTCAAGAGCTTCCTGCAGGACGTCTCGAAGCTGCCAAGCGCGGCGTCACGCGGCCTACGCGCCGAAGCGATCGTCGTCGAGCCGAAGCAGTAGCCGGAGCGCGCGGTGAGCCAGAAAACGCCGGTACCCGGCGGCGACCTCGCGCAGCTCCTCGCGGCGCTGCGCGGCGCGCCCGACTCGTGGAGTCGCCTCAAGCTGGTGGCGAGCGGCGCCCGCACGCTGGCCAAGCTGACGCCGCAGCAGCGCGGGCAGCTCCTGCGGCAGCTCGGCCTGCAGGGGGCCGAGGAGCTGGCTGAAGCCGCGGCGGGCGGTGACGCGCAGACGGCGACCGCGATGCACAACGCGCTCAAGGCGCTGGAGGCGGACCCGCGGCGGCTGCAGCAGCTCTCGAGCGCGATCGCGGATCCGAATTCGCGGCGCGCGACGTTGGTGGGGCTCGGAGCGCACGTCATCGAGACGGTGACGGCGCCGCCGGCGGCTGCAGGCGGCAAGGCACCGGCGGCGAAGGTTGGCGCGGCGAAGGGCGCCGCGCCGCCACCGCCGGCGCCTGCCGTGTCGACGACGGTGCCGCAGAGGTCGGGCAGCGGCGCGGCGCAGCAGATGAAGCGCGACTTGGTGGAAGCCGCCGCGGCGCTGCTCACCGGCACGCAGCCATCCGCACCGCAGCCGTCGGCCCCGCCGGCGCAACCTGCGACGCCGCAGCAGCCGTCGACGCCGTCAACGCCGCCGCCGTCGTTGCCGCCGACGCCGCACCCGTCGCCCACGACTCCGCAGCCGCCCGCGCCCGCACCGCAGCCGCCGCAACCGAGCACTCCGGTGACGCCGCCCGCCTCACCGCCGACGACCCCGCAGCCGGTGCATCCGGTGACGCCGCCGGCGCCAATGGCGGTCCCGGCGCCGATGGCGACCGCGGCGGCGGAACCTGCGCCAACCTCGTTTTCATTCGCCGATACGCCGGCTTCGTCTCCAGGAACGGATGCGGTCACGGCGCCGCTCTTTGCGACGATGTTGCCGACTCCTGCGCTGACGGTCATCGACAGCGTGGCCCCACCTTCCCCGCACCACGCCGAGGCGCGCCCCGCCGCTCTCGGGACGCTGCGCGACCTTCGCCGCCGCCTCGCCGCCGGCGAAGCGCTCGCCGCCGACGAGATGACCACGCTCTTCGCGCAGGAGCTGCCGCAAGGCTGGGCGCGCCGCCGCGCGCTCTCCGCGCTCTTCGCCGAACGTCGCCCCGAAGCGCTCGACGACGCGCTCGCCCTCGTCGCGCAGGTCGGCTCGCCGGTCGATCGCCGCTGGGCGCTCTCCGACCTCGCCGCCAGCCGCCGGTGGGACGACGGCGACTGGGACCGCCTCGTCGCCGCCGCCTCTACCGTCGGCGAGCGCCGCCGCCTCGCCCTGCGCCGCCGCCGGGCGTAGACTGCCGGCACGCCACAGCCCATCGACCTCACGCTCGGCGGCGTTGCGCCCGGCAAGCTCGCGCCGGCGCGAAGCCTGCGCAGCCGCATCCTCGTCGCCGTCGTCGTGCTCGTCGGCGTGGTGCTGCTCGCCCTCGTCACCACCTTCGTCCTCACCAGCTCCTACGCGAGCCCGCGCGACGCTCTCGCCGCGCTCGGCAGCCGGCTGCTCTGGCCCACGCTCGCGTCGCTCCTCCTTGGCGCCGCCATCGCCTTTCTACTCTCGCGGCAGATCCTGCGCCCGCTATCGCAGCTCACCGAGGGCGCGGCGCACTTCGCCGAGGGGCGCCTCCAGCACCGCATCGACCTCGGCACCGGCGACGAGCTCGAGGTGCTGGCCCGCACCTTCAACCACATGGCCGCGCACTTGGATGCACTGATCGCCGCCCTTGCGGCAGGCAACCGTGCTCTCCAGCAGAGCAACGTCGAGCTGCGCGAGCTCGACCGCTTGAAGAGCGACCTCCTCGCCAACATCAGCCACGAGCTGCGCACGCCGTTGACCTCGGTGAAGGGCTACTGCGAGGCGCTGCACGAAGAGCTGCTCGGTCCCATCACCGAAGCGCAGCGCGAGGCGATCGAGGTCTCGCAGCGCAACGTCGGCCGCCTGCTGGCGATGATCGACGAGCTGCTCTCCTACTCGCGCTTCGAGTCGGGCGCCGTGAAGCTCGAGCGCCGGCCGCTAGACCTCGCCTCGGTGGCGCGGCAGGTGGTCGAGAGCGCCTTCGCCGCGCGCGGCCCGCAGGTCAACCTCCACCTCGACGTCGAAGCGAACCTGCCGCCGGTCGACGCCGACGGCGCGCGCATCGCGCAGGTGCTCGACAACCTGGTCACCAACGCGCTCAAGTTCACGCCCGGCAACGGCCGCGTCGAGGTGCGGCTCTGGCGCGACGGCGGCGAGGTGGTCGCCGAGGTCGCCGACACCGGCATCGGCATCGCCCGCGAGGAGCAGCAGCGCATCTTCGACCGCTTCTACCAGGTGCAGTCGTCGAGCACCCGCAAGTACGGCGGCATCGGTCTCGGCCTCGCCATCGTGCGCCAGATCCTCGACGCGCACGGCGCGACGATCGCGCTGCAGAGCGAGCCGGGCAAGGGGTCGACGTTCCGCTTCCGGCTGCCGGTGGCGGCGCACCACGAAGCCGCGGCGGGCAGCGGGCCGCGCATCGTGGTGGTGGACGACGACGCGCCCTTCGCGCGCCGCCTCGCCGACCACCTCGAGACCGCCGGCTACTTGGTGCGCATCGCCGGCGGCGTCCAGGCGGCGGACCGCCTGGTGCGCGAGCTCGCGCCGCGGCTCGTGGTGCTCGATCGCCTGCTTCCCGACGGCGACGGCTTCGACCTCATCGCGCGCTGGCGGCAGACGCTCGACCGCGACGCGCTGGCCATCCTCGTCGTCTCGGTGCGCCAGGAGGAGGCGCTGGCGCGGCGGCTTGGCGCCGACGGCTGCTTGGTCAAACCCATCGCGCCGGAGGCGGCGCTGGCGGAGATCGAGCGCGTGCTCGCCGCCATTGCGCCGGCGCCGGAGCAGGCGGTATCGTCGTCCATGGGTCCCACCGCATGAACGGCTACAAGATCCTGGTCGTCGACGACGAGCCGGACGTGCTGCGCATGCTGCAAGTGGTGCTCGAGCGCGGCGGCCACCAAGTGCTCGCCGCGCCCAGCGGCCTCGAAGGGCTGGTCACCGCGCAGGGCGAGCGCCCGGACCTCATCCTCCTCGACGTCATGATGGAGGGGATGGACGGCTGGGAGGTGCTCAAGCTGCTCAAGCTCGATCCCGCCACGCACGACATCCCGGTGGTGATGGTGTCGGCGCGCACCGAGCCGCGCGACAAGATCCGCGGCCTGCAGGAAGGCGCCGTCGACTACGTGGCGAAGCCGTTCTCCGTGCGCGAGCTGGTGCACACGATCGAAGCGATCCTCGAGCCGCCGCCGCCGGCGAGCGGCGCCGGGAGCTGAGCGTGGACGACAAGACCCACGAGCTCTTGCAGATGCGCGCCGAGTGGCTGAAGGTGCACGGCTATCTGCATGACCCCAACACGCACTTGCCGGCGGTGCCGGCGGTGCTCGAAGACGTGCGCCGTCGCATCGAGAAGGGCGAGCGCGTCGGCGTCATCCACGTCGACGTCTCGGGCGAGGAGTACCTCGAAGAGGTCTACGGCTGGGCCACTTACGATGGCCTGCTGCAGCAGGTGGCGCAGGCGCTCGCCGACTTCAAGGGGCCGCTGCTCGCTGCCGAGGACGTGGTCGCGCTCGCCGGCGTGCGCAGCGACCAGTTCCTCGTCTTCGTCGGCCTCGACAGCCGCCGCGGCGCGCGCGAGCTGGCGCAGCTGCGCGAGCGGGTGGTGAACGAGCTCGGCCGCCGCATCAAGATCCAGGTGGGCAGCGAAGGCCCGCGCGGCCTCGGCCTCCACGCCGCGAGCAGCGTCCTCAAGTACGACCCCACGGTGCGCATCGAGCGCTCGATCTACAAGGTGCTCGACGCCATCCGCATCGAATGCCACCGCGACCGCGAGCAGAGCCTCGGCATCCGCCGCCGCGAGCTGAGCCGCATCCTGCAGTCGCGCGACATCCTCATCCGCTACCAGCCCATCGTGCGGCTGGGCGACGGCTCGGTCTTCGGCTACGAGGCGCTGTCGTGCGGGCCCGACGGCGACGTCTTTCAGAACCCGGAGATGCTCTTCTCCTTCGCCGAAAAGACCGACCAGATCGTCGACTTGGAGCGGCTCTGCCGGCTGGAGTCGGTGCGCGGCTCCGTACGGCTGCCGCGCGGGCCCAAGCTGTTCCTCAACTGCTCGGCGCACGGCATCGGCGACGTCGAGGGCCTGTCGATGCAGCTCGTGGCGCACGCCGAGGCGGCAGGGCTGACACCGTCGGACGTCGTGCTCGAGATCACCGAGCGCGTGGCGGTTACGGCGTGGAATGACTTCCGCAAGCGCATCGACGACCTGCGCGACATGGGCTTCGGCGTCGCCATCGACGACATGGGGGCGGGCTACTCGTCGCTACATTCGGTAGCGGAGGTGCAGCCGGACTTTCTCAAGTTCGACATCGCCCTGGTCCGCGACATCCATTTGTCGCCGATCAAGCGCGGGTTGCTGGAGAGCCTGGTGTTGCTGGCGGAGAGGATCGAGGCGCAGGTGATCGCCGAAGGAGTGGAGAAGGAAGAAGAGTTCGAGACCCTGCGGGAGATGAAGGTGCCGTTCGGGCAGGGGTTCCTGTTCTCACCACCGACTACGTTGGCATTTCACGTGCCGGACAGCCCGTAGGTCTGGATCAAGGGCGGGCGACGGCTGCGGGGATCGACTCGGTCGCTGCTGCAGGGATCGCTGGGTTCGCGCGGAAGTGCCCGTATCGGGCGGTTCTCAGAGCACCCGTGGTCTGCATGCGGTGGTGACGATCCGGCCGGCGGCTGCTGGCGTGGCCGGAGGGCGCCGCCCAGGGGCACGGCTCGCTTCCTGGGACCTGCGGGCGGGAGCGCTCGCCTCGCCCGGAAGGCGCGCAGCAAACCCGCTGTCACCTGGCGCCCGAGCTAGGCGCCTTCCGGGAGGCCCCTGGGCGACGCCCTTCGACCCCGCTGGGCACCCGCCTCCTTGGGTGGTCACGGAGCGACCTGTCGACAAGCTCGGTCGTCGCCGCATTGAATGAGACGCTGTGCCTCGCGCTCACTTCTCGTCGCGGGACAAGCGTCGTCGTGCCGCTCGGGCGCCGGAATGCGCACCGTCACTCTTCCCGTCACAACTCGCGGCCCACCCGTGGTCGCCAATCCGTCTGAGCAACTCGATGCGGCGATACGTATCCAGCTATAGTTGTCCACGATTGAGGTGGTGAGGCGCGCCCGGATCGTTCGCGGTGGTTTTTGGGAGCGACCAACGCAGACTGGGAAGGCACAGCTCGACTGGGCCCGGACTTGTCAGACTCTTTACAGCCCCAAAACTTCTAGCTAGGCGACCCGGCAAAGCAGCCATGGCTCTCGACCGCGCAGACCTCGTCAAGCGTGCCGAGAATGCCAAGCGCGAAACTAGGTACGTCGACTTCAAGGAGGTCTTCGAGCCGAGCGCTCCGGGCGATTGGTGCGAGATCATCAAGGACGTAGTCGCCATGGCCAACTCTGGGGGCGGCGTCATCGTCTTCGGTGTTGCCAACAACGGCACGCCTGTTCCCTACGATCGCACACTTTTCCTTAGTCTCGACCCCGCACAGATCACAGACAAAGTAGGCAAGTACACCGGCTACGCGTTCACGGAGTTCGAGGCGATCGAGCTTGTCCGCGGCCCAAGCACCGTCGGTGCTCTCCTCGTGACATCTACTCCCTTTCCTCTGGTCTTTACTGAGCCCGGTACCTACGCCGTCGCAGGTAACAAGCAGAAGACAGCATTCGCTCGCGGGTCCATCTACTTTAGACATGGCGCCCAAAGTACCCCAGCCAATAGCACGGACCTTCGAGATGCCATCGAACGCGTACTCTCCGAGCTCCGAAACCAGTGGCTCGCCGGCATGCGAAAGGTTGTTGAGGCTCCGCGAGGCGCAAGAATCAGCGTCAGTGCGCCAGACGTGATCGCTTCGACCGCTGTAACCGCCACCGCGATCCGGATAACTGACGATCCCAACGCGCCGGCCTACAAGGTCGAGAATCCGGACGACACTCATCCGTTCCGCCAGAAGGAGCTTCTTGAGTATTTCAATGCCCGAGTGCCTCCGAACTCGAGAATTAATTCACACGATGCGCTGGTCGTTCGGCGGGTCTATGGAATCGACGCCAGGCCTGAGCTCGTATACCATCCGCACTTCGGTTCTCCACAGTACAGCAAGGCTTTTGGTGACTGGCTGATCGAGCAGCATAGCCTAGATCCTCTATTCTTCCGGAACGCTAGGATCCGCCACAAGCGCGGCGAAACGCAGCAATCGTGATCGTCGCCAAGCTCTTCGCGCCGCGGGCGCTGAACTCAAGTATCGGTAAGGACATGCTTGATTTACCCTGCACCTTGGGTCAGGATGCCGTGTGGCTCCCGGTCCGGCTCACCTTCCTTTCTGGATTGGCAGCACGTTCGGCGGAAGCATCTAACTATGCCCCTTCAGGCGTTCATTGACGAGAGCGGTGGAAAGGGCCAGGGCCGCACCTTCATGATGGCCGGTTGGATTGCGGCCGCCGAAAAGTGGGCGCAGTTCTCAGATGAATGGGGTGCGTGTCTCAGGTCATCGCCGCAGATTCGTTACTTCAAGATGCGCGAGGCGGCCGCGCTGAGCGGTGAGTTCTGGGGCTTGTCTGAGCCGTCGCGAGATTCAAAGCTACGGCAACTGGCACGCATCGTCGCAAGGCATGCGTTAACGGCGATCTCCTGTGCAATGGACATTGATGCGCTACCCGACACCTTCGCGCGGTTTGGGGCGCCGTATTCCGATCCCTATTTCTGGCCGTTTCAGATCACCATCAAGGCCATCTGTGAGGATCTTGCAGAGAGGGGAATCCAAGAGCCGGTCGAGATCATCTTTGATGAGCAGTGCATTTCGGGCCCGAAGGCCAAGCTGTGGTATCCGCTGATAAGAGCCGCGGCATTGCACGACGACCCCGATGACCCAGCGGCGGCCATCATGCCTGTGGAGCCGCTATTCCGAAGCGACCAGGATGCTCCACCTCTTCAGGCGGCCGACATGCTCGCATGGCTCCTACGGCGATCGTCCGCGAACAACTGGCCAGCCATTGAACATGTAGAGAGGACTGGGCGCGAGCCGGCCACGCATCCTCCGGAGCCTGGGGACTTCGCCTGGCTGGCGTCCGAAGATCTACTGGCAGCAGTTGAATTCTCTTCCCATGTCCAATTCCTGACGCGAGAGCGAATGGAGAGAATCGCCGCCGACGCAGACCGCCGATACCGCGACGATCCGACCGGAGCTGCGATACCTGGAGGGCTTAGGCGCCTATTTCTTGAGATCTATCGCAAGAGGCGATGACTGTCCGGCGGGAGAGTTAGGTCACTAGCTCGGCGCGACCGTTGGCCGCGCGCTGAAAGAGCGCGTGACCAGCTGGCACTTAATTCGCGTGCGCGTCAAACAAGGTAGTGAATTCCAACCGGGACATCCACGCCGCAAACGAGATCTGGGAGTTGTTTCAGGCAGCCGCTGCTCAACCGGACTTTCGTTCTACAAGCAGACACCACTAGTGGAACCCCGCAACACTGCCCGATTGCTCGTGCACTTGCATCATCGGCACCTGACAGCGGAGACCGCTGCGCAGTGGGCAACTGACGCGTTGGTGGACGACTTCGATTCGCCAGCGCTGCGGCGCCTTGCCGGGGTGGACTCGCGATTCACGACCTGCTACGAAATCGAGCCTGATGTGTCCCGAGCTCTCGAGGAGCTCGGGATTGCTCGTCCGCAGCCTGATGAAATCTTGCAGCGCTACGAAAGAGAGACCGCGGCGGCCATCCTCGACAGGCGCCTTTCTCCGCTCGCTGGCCTCTCGGACCTCTTTCACAACGTGGTCGTGGCCAGCGACTACGACTGGCGCTTCATTCCTTGGTATTACCTCGACGATGGGCTGGACCCCTACGACTTGCGGGACTACACGCCCGTCCCGAAACCAGCCCTGATTCCTTCGATCCTGCGGTATGCCAAAGAAGTTTGCGAGAGTAGCCCTGATGTGACTCCTTTGGCCCTGAGCTTCAGTGTTTGAAGGCGTTGTCTCCGGCGACCGCAGTGGGCCGCGAGTTGTGACGGGAAAGTCGCCGTTGCGTATCCCGGTTGCCGAGCGGCACGACGGGCTCACCGTGGCCGCGATCAATGAGCGCGAGGTAGAGAGCCGTATTCGCCACGGCGACGCCCGAGCTCGCCACCCGGTCGTTCGCTGACCACAGATGAAGGCGTTCGCGAGGCCGGGGCCGGAGGGCGTCGCCCAGGGGCCTCCCGGAGGGCGCTTTGCCCTGACGGAGCGGTAACAGCGGCTGCCATGCGCGCCCTCCGGGCGAGGCGAGCGCTCCCGCCCGCTGGTCTCAGGAAGCGAGCCGTGCCCCGGGGCGGCGCCCTCCGGCCCCCGGCAGCGAACGCCGGCCGGCGACCAGCGAACGCTCAACGACCACTAGAGGCGCATCTCCGATCCGCAACGTCGCTACGCGCTCGCCGTGCTGCCGCGCTCGCGGGCGTAGCCACCTCGGCCACGCCCGCGTGCTCCTTCCTCAGCGAGTGAGTAGCTCGACGCTCATCACCCCCAGCAGCGGGTCGACGCTGAGCCGCAGGTAGCGCACCTCGTGGCTGTTGGCGCCGTCGCGGGCCGGCGTCGATTGGCTCGACGGGTTGCCGCGGATGACGCGCAGGGTGGCGGTGAACTTCTCCTTGCCGGCGTTGTTGAAGGAGATGTCGCGCTGGCCTGACATCTCGTTGGGCGACAGCAGGTTGTCGCCGTTGAGCAGGGCGCTGTAGTTGAAGGTCGCGCCGGCGCCGGGCTGGCCATTGTCGGCGTTGGCGACAGTGACGTTGCCGGAGGCGGACTGGAGCTCCGCCACCACGACGTTGAGCGGCGCCGAGAGCGCGCTGGTCGAGACGTTCTTGATCTTGAGCTTGAAGGTGGAGACGCCGGTCTTCCAGGTGAGCCCGCTCTGCACCAGCCGCGTGCTGTCGGTGACGTCCTCGGTCGGCGGCGGCGGATCGAACTGCGAGAGCAGCGTCAGCCCACCCGACTGGCGGGCGAGCGTGCCGTACGAGTCGAACGAGTTGGGCGTGCCGTTGTCGCCGCAGGCGCCGGTGCAGCCGTCGGCGAAGCCGACGACGATGCGGCCCTTGGCGTCCATCGCGGCGTCGAAGAAGTCGAGCAGGTTGCGGTTGTCGGGCTCCGAGTTGCAGGCGATGCCGCTCGAGCAGATGCCGCCCGGGCCCTGCACCGGGTTGGCGGCCCCGCGGACGACGTTCCAGGTCTCGCCGCCGTCGTAGGTGGTGGCGACGTAGAGGTGCCAGACGCCGGGGAAGTCGATGGACTCGTAGTTGCCCGGCGCGGTCGTGCCGTGAAAGGCGAAGGAGGCGCGCTTGGGATCGCCGGCGACGACGGCGGGGAAGACGGCGTTCTGCAGGCCGAAGGGGGTGCCGACGTCGGTGTCGTGCTCCCAGTGCAGACCACGGTCGTGCGACACGGCGATACGCGGGTGGCCGTCGCCGTTGACATAGCCGAAGTAGACGGTGCCGTCGGTGGCGATGCCCACCGACGGGTCGGTGTCGCCCGGCAAGCTGTCGGGGACGCCGCGGATCGACCAGTGCTGGCCGTTGTCAGTGGAGACGATCACCGCCTGGTTGGGAGCGCAGGCGTTGTTGGGCAGGTAAGCGGTGCCGTCGGGCGCCACCTTGATGTGCCCGTGCAGGCTGCCGCACTCGGTGGTGTAGACCGGCACTCCGGGTCCGAAGGTGAGGCCGCCGTCCAGGCTCACCGCGCAGCTCGCCTCGACGTCGGCCTGGGCGCAGTAGTAGACGGCGTTGGGATAGACGTTCGGCACGCCGCCCGTGAGCGGCGGCGCGAACGGGCCGCCGCCGAGCGTCTGGTGGTCGACCATGGTGCCGATGCCGCAGCCCTGGCTGGGGATCCACGTCGCGCCGGCGTCGTCGGTAAATTCGGTGAGGCTGCAGGCGCCGTGGAGCTGCGAGACGAAGGTGCGGCCGGTGGTGCGGTCGGTGTAGCCGATGGGATCGAGGCTCGTGCCCAGCGAGTTCGGCGGCGTGACGTTGGTCCAGGTCGGCGTCGCCGGGCTGGTGGAGTCGTCGAAAGTGATCTTGAGCGTCTTGCCGCCGACGTTGAGATAGCGGCGGCCGGTGAACAGCAGCGCGCCGGAGTCGGGGTCGAAGCCGAGCGATGGCTCGCCGTAGTTGGATCCCCAGTCGTTAGGCGCCGGGTAGCTCTGGAACTGCGGCGGCGGCTCGGAGCCGGCGATGAACGGGGTGAAGGGCGGTGGGCCGAGGGTGATGGTGCCGGCGAAGGTCTCGTTGGTGACCAGGAAGGGCTCGACGCGCACCGTGTAGCGGCGGTGTCCTTCCTGGACCGGCAGGATGACGATCTCCGGCCGGCCGCCGGTGGCCGAGCTGTCGACCACGGCGCCGCTCTCGTCGAGCACGAACATGTCGAAGTCGTTGCCGGTCTGCTGCCACTCGATCTTGATCTGCACGCGGTCCGCGGGATGCTGCGTCTTGTAGCCGGCGGGGATGTCGACGTCGAGCAGGAAGTCGTCGCAGGGCAGCACCGGGTCCTGGCAGATCGGCTGGTCGCCGACGCCCGCCAGCGAGACGGCCTGGATGGTCGGGTTGGGGATGAGGAACGGCCCCGAGTCGTAGGTCACGGTCGGGTTGCTCGGGCTGAGCGTGCCGCTGCCCGTGACCGCGGCGCGCGCCGGGTGGGCAGTGGCGAGGACGAACGAGGCGAAGAGAACGGCGGCAGCGCGGAACGTAGGTTTGATCACCGGACCTCCTTGCGACGCCGAAGTGTGCGCCGCATGAGGAGCCAGTTTGAGCAGTTCCTGCGCCTGGGAGGATCGGCAACCTCCTCAGGCGGGCTGAGGAAAATCCCTCAGCCGCCGCCAGCGAGGCGGGCGAGCGCCCTGGTGGCGAGGACGCGAGAGTGGAGGAGCTTCTCTTCGCGGCTGCCGGGGCCGCCGGCGCTGATACGCAGGTAGAGCTCGCCCTCGAGCACGTAGAGCACGCCGTAGGTGCCGGTGCCGAGCCAGAACGCCTCGTCGCCGAGCCCCGCGATGGGCTGGGGCTCCTGCTTCTCGCCCTCCTCCGTCCCGGCACCTCCACGCGACGGTTCGTGCTCGCGCTCTTCCTTGTCCGCGTCGCCGTGGAACATCGCCTGCCAGCGCTCGCGAGGTCCGCCAGCGTCGCGGCTCTCGGGCAGGCGGCGCGTGATCTCGAGGCTCACCGAGCGCGCGAAGTCGCGGGTGCGGAAGAAGCAGCGCGACACCGCGAGACCGTCACGCACGAGCTCCGTGGCGGTCGCTTCGCTGAGCTCGCTCTGCTGCGCCGCCTCGAGCTCATCGCCGGTGATCAGCGCGCAGGCGGCTGGCGGCGACGCTGGCGTGGGCACCGCATTCGGAGCGGCGAGACCGGTGAGGAAGATGAGCAGGGGTGCGGCCGCGCGCTGCACCGGATGACTGTAGCAGCGCGCCGTCGCGGTCCTGGCAGCTCCCTTGCTGGCGCGCGTCAGGGCATGAAGATAACCGTGCTTACCTATGTCGACCCGGATGACGGGCGCGACGCGGTGGTCGACCAAGTGAGCGCAGCGCTGGGCGCTCGCCATGCGGTCGAGATCCTCGAGATCCAGGACGACCTCGACGCGCTGATCGTCGGCCTCCGCCAGCAGAAGCCCGATCTCGTTTTCAACCTCTGCGAGATGTTCGGCGAGGACGTGCAGGGCGACGCACGAGTCGCGGCGGTGCTGGAGCTGCTGCGCGTGCCGTTCACCGGCGGCGGCGCCGCGGAGCTGTTCCTGGTCCAGGACAAGGGCCTGACCAAGAAGATGCTGGCCTTCGACGGCATCCTCTATCCCAACTTCGCGGTCTTCGCCGAGAACTCCGACTTCGAGACCGGCGGCAACCTGCGTATGCCGCTCTTCGTCAAGCCGCTGCGCGGCGACGCCTCCATCGGCATCAGCGGCAGCGAGGCGCTGGTGCGCGACGCCCGCTCGCTGATGGAGCGCGTGGTGCAGATCCACGACGAATGCAAGGACGCGGCGCTTGCCGAGGAATACATCGAGGGTCGCGAGCTCTACGTCGGGGTGCTCGGCAACCGCGAGCCCGAAGCGCTGCCGCCGATCGAGCTCGATCTGTCCGGGCTGCCCGACGACATGCCAGCGGTCGCGGACCAGGCGGTGAAGTTCGACGAGGAGCTGGGAAAAAAATACGGCATCGATGCGCGCATCGCCGAGTTGCCCGACGAGCTGCGCGCGAAGCTGCAGAAGGTGGCCGTGCAGGCCTACCGCGCGCTGCGCGTGCGCGACTACGGCCGCGTCGACCTACGGCTGACCGAAGCGGGCGAGATCTACGTCCTCGAGGTGAACGCCAACTGCTATCTCGAAGAGAAGCAGGAATTCGCCATGGCCGCAGCGGCGGCGGGCTACGACTATCCGGCGATGCTCGACAAGATCGTGGCGCTCGCCGTGGAGCGACAAGGCGTCAAGCCAAAGCGCGGCCAGCCTCGGCGTCGCGCGGGAGCGAGGCGTGTTCGAGCCGCGGCCGCCACCAGAGAAACCGCGGCTCGCACCACTTGATCCGCGGGTCGGGAGCGATCATCGACGGCGTTCAGTTGAGAGCGGTCCTAACGCCGGCGCTGCCAGTGACGTGGATCGCGGGAGCTGTGCGTCACTGCGATGACGATGAGGACGTCACCGCGGAGCCGATAGAAGACTTGATAAGGGAAGCCCGACACTACGGCGCGACGAACGTCTCCCCTCACTACCGGGAACGCTCGCGGATGGGTCAAGGCAATGTCGAGAGTCGCGGCGATGGCGACGGTAAACCGGTCCTCGACCTGTGGGGATCTCTCCCCGTACCACTCTCGCGCCTCAAGGATGTCGAGGTCGGCCGCCGCTCGATAGCGGAGCTTCATGCACGGGGCTTGCGCAGGCGGGCGAGCAACTCCTCGCCTGGGAGCGTACCGTCAGGATCGCGATCGTCTTCTGCGATCCGTTCGTCGAGGAGCTGTTTCTGCCAATCGGTCAATGGCTCTTCGATGAGACTCAGATGAAGCGTCTCCATCAGCGCAGCGCGGTCCTCGGCGGGCAGCTTCAGTGCTGCCTCTTGAAGCTCGGTCTTGTTCATTACCGAAGTGTACTGGAGCGCGGGCTACGGCAGGTACGAGCCGGTCTGCACGTGGCTCATCGCCAGCGCCGTGACGAGCACGACGAGCCCGCGTTCGATGCGCTGCTCGCGGGCGGCGGCGTAGGTCAGCTCCATCTCGCCGGCGCGCCGCTGCATCTGCCCGAGCAGCGCTCGCGTGTGCTCGGGGAAGTGGCCTGTCCAGCGGTAGATCTCCGCAGGCAGGCTACGAGTGAGGCGTTGGATCAGCGCGGCCGCGGGGAGCGCGTCCCCGACGGTCTCATCGACCTCCTCGAATAGCGTGCGCAGCGCACCGTCGAGGCCGGGAAGCGGCTCGCCGCCGCCGTCCTCGTGAATCTCCCCGTAGAAGTCGCGCACCGAGTAGTCGACCGTGCCGACGTCCTCGTCGAGGTCCTCGTCGGTCACCGCCGGAACCTCGGCATGCAGCTGCTTCATCAGCGCATCGCAGTACTCGAGCTTGGCGAGGGCGCCGCTCCAGTCGGCGTAGTCGCGGCGCCAGTCGAGGCGCGGCGTCATCCAGACGGCGAAGGTCTCCGCCCAATCCTCGTCGGGGTGCTTCTGCGCGTACCATCCGGGGAGATGGCGGACGTACTTGCGGCTGAACGGTTTGGGGCGGTACTTCTCGCGGTAAGGGCGGGCGATGGGGCCGAAGAGCTCGACCCACTCGGGACGCTCGTAGAGGCAGTAGGCGTAGTTGACGACATGGCCGAATTCGTGGCGCAGGTAGCGCAGCACGTCGGCGCGGTCGGTGCCTTCGACGAAGGCGGTGCGCTCCTCGTGGAGCGCCGTCAGCTCGGGGCTCGCGAGGTAGAAGGGCATGGCGATCGCCACGGTGCCGAACGGCACGCCCCACTCCGTAGACAGGTAGGGCCGGGGCCGCACGGCGAGGCCGAGCTTGTCGACCTCGGCGAGGAAATCGGCCACCACCGGCGCCAGCGGCGTGCCCTCGATGGTGAGACCGAGGTCGCGGATGGGGGTGGAGACGTCGTGCGTCTCGCGGAAGGTGGCTTCGGCGGGCATGGCTAGGCCGCTCGGCGTGCAAGCTCGTTGCCGAGTACGCCACCGACAGCGCGTTCCGAGCCGCTAATGCTGGCCCTTCCGAGGGTTGCGCCCAGCCGCCTTCGCTACAATGCGCCGCCTATGCGCCGCGAGGTCGACCCTTTCCGTCCCCACGAGCACGAGCCGCGCTGGCAGGAGTTGTGGCGGCGCGAGGGGCTCGACCGCACGCCCGAGCCGCCGCGCGACAAGCGCTACGTCCTCGAGATGCTGCCCTACCCGTCGGGCGACATCCACATCGGCCACTTCCGCAACTACACGATCGGCGACGTGGTGGCGCGCTTCGAGCGCATGCGCGGGCACGACGTGCTGCACCCCTTCGGCTGGGATGCCTTCGGCCTGCCGGCGGAGAACGCGGCGATCACGCGCGGCATCCAGCCCGCCGAGTGGACCTACAAGAACATCGAGACGTCGCGCGCCACGCTGCAGCGGATGGGCCTGTCGTACGACTGGGACCGCGAGGTCGTCACCTGCCGCGCCGACTACTACAAGTTCACGCAGTGGATGTTCCTGCTGCTGCACCGGCGCGGGCTGGCTTATCGCGCTCGCGCGGCGGTGAACTGGTGCCCGGTCGACCAGACGGTGCTCGCCAACGAGCACGTCGTCGACGGCTGCTGCTGGCGGCACCCGGGCGTGCCGGTGGAGAAGCGCGAGCTCGAGCAGTGGTTCTTCAAGATCACCGACTACGCGCAGCGGCTGCTCGACGACCTCGACAAGCTGCCCGACTGGCCGGAGAGCACGGTCAAGATGCAGCGCTCGTGGATCGGGCGCAGCGAGGGCGCCGAGGTCACCTTCCAGGTCCCCGGCTGGGCGACGGCGAGCGGCCACGGCGAAGGCGTCACCGTGTTCACTACGCGCCCCGACACGCTTTGGGGCGCCACCTTCCTGACGCTGGCGCCCGAGCACCGCATGGTCGAGCGGGTGACGACGCCCGACCGCCGCGCCGAGGTGGAGGCCTATGTCGCCGCGGCACGCAAGAAGACCGACATCGAGCGCTCCGACCTGTCGCGGCAGAAGGACGGCGTCTTCACCGGCGCCTACGCCATCAACCCGGTGACGCACGACCCGATCCCGATCTGGGTCGCCGACTACGTGCTCGGCGGCTACGGCACCGGCGCCATCATGGGCGTGCCGGCGCACGACGAGCGCGACTTCGCCTTCGCGCGCGCCTACGGACTGCCGCTCAAGGTGGTGGTGCAGCCGCGCGACCAGGACGCGCCGCGCCTCGATGCGGAGACCATGACCGAAGCGTGGTCGGGCGACGGCGCGATGGTCGACTCGCCGCCCTTCGACGGCACGTCGGCGCCGCAAGGGATCCCGCAGGTCATCGCCTGGCTCGCCGAGCGCAAGATCGGCCGCGCCAAGGTGCAGTTCCGCCTGCGCGACTGGCTGATCAGCCGCCAGCGCTACTGGGGCTGCCCCATTCCGATGATCCACTGCCCGCAGTGCGGCGTCGTGCCGGTGCCCGAGGAGCAGCTGCCGATCGAGCTGCCGGCGCACGTCGAGAGCTTCATCCCCACCGGCCGCTCGCCGCTCGAGGACGTCGCCGAGTTCATCAACACCACCTGCCCGCAGTGCGCCGGTCCGGCGAAGCGCGACCCCGACACCATGGACACCTTCGTTGACTCGTCCTGGTACATGCTGCGCTACGTCGACGCCCACAACGACCGCGAGCCGTTCTCGAAGGAGCGCGCCAAGGAGTGGCTGCCGATCGACCTCTACATCGGCGGCGACGAGCACGCCACCGGGCACCTTCTCTACTCCCGCTTCTTCACCAAGGTGTTGTTCGACGCGGGCTGGGTGCCGGTGGAGGAGCCGGCGACTCGACTCTTCCACCATGGAATGGTGGCCGACGCGTTGGGCGAGACGATGTCGAAGTCGAAGGGCAACGTCGTGTCGCCGGGCACCCTCTTCGAGAAGGACGGCGTCGACGTGCCGCGGCTGGCGATGCTCTTCTTCGCGCCGTCGGACGCCGAGATCCTGTGGAGCGAGGCGGGCATCGAGGGCGCGCGCCGCTTCGTGTACCGGTTGTGGGAGACGATGCTCGCGACGATCGCGGACCCGCGCTTTGCGGGCACATCCGGCAATCCAGGCGCGGCGATCGACCCGGCGACGCTCTCGAGGGGTGCACGCGAGGCGTGGCGCCTCGTCCACCGCGCACTCGAGCGCACCACGCAGGCCTGCGAGCGCGACCTCGCCTTCAACACCGCCGTCGCCGCCTTCATGGAGTGGATCAACGCCGCCCGCCGCGTCGGCGAGCCGGGCGAGTGGAGCGCTGCCGACTTCCCGTCGCTCGCCGCCGCCGTCCGCATCGTGGCGCAGGCGATCGCGCCGCTGGCCCCGCACCTGGGCGAGGAGCTGTGGAAGCGCAGCGGGGGCGAGGAGAGCGTCTTCCGCGCCGGCTGGCCGCAGGTCGATCCGGCAGCGCTCAAGAAGGACACCGTCGAGGTGCCGATCCAGGTTAACGGCAAGCTGAGGAGCCGCGTCTACCTGGCGCCCGATGCCAGCAAGGAAGAGATGGAGCAGGCGGCGCTGCTCGACGAGAAGGTGCGCGAGCTGCTCGCCGGCAAGCCACCGCGGCGCGTGGTGGTGGTGCCCGGGCGTCTGGTGAACGTCGTCGCCTGACGCGCGCGTCTGCCGGCTGCCGTATCTGGCACCGATCTCGCACTGGAGCCGGGCGTCTGACCGCCGCCCAAGGGCGGGTCGCCACGACACGGAGGCAACACGAATGACCGCGACCCAGATGTTCCGCAAGCTCATCGACCCCGCCGACCCGGCGCAGGTCGACGAGTTCTACCAGAATTTCCGGCCGACCATCCCGATGGACCGCGCCCTCCTCTGCCTCGATTGCGAGGTCATCTTCGAGGCGGAGGGCACGCAGAAGTGTCCGGCCTGCGGCTCCAGCATGGCTTGGGCCATCGGGCGCGCCTTGAACCGCTCGGCCGATGGGCACGATGGACACGGCACCATCGACCGCCGCCTGCAACCGCTCGGTTCCCAGGCGCACTGAACCGGCCGCTCGAAGCATCTGCATCGCTGACGAAATGGAACGCGCACCGGCCGTGACTTCGGGCACGGCCGGTGCGACGTTCTCGGCGTACGTTCCGCATCTGCCGGCGCGGTAGTCTCTCGCGCGATGCCAGAGCGCCGCCGCAACCGCCGCTGGCCCCGCCAGCTCGAAGTGCGCTTCTGGAAGCAGGGCGAGGAGGGACAGGGCAGCCGCGCCATCTCCACCAACATCTCGCGCACCGGCATCTTCGTGCGCACGCAGATGGTGCTGCCGAGCGGCACCCGCATGCGGCTGGCGGTGGGCCACGGCGGCCGCAGCTTCACCGTCGAAGGCGTGGTGATGCGCGCGCTGCGCTCGCCGGCGCACCTGCAGTCGGTGATGCCGTCGGGCATGGGTGTGCGCTTCGTGACCGCCGAGGAGTTGCTCGAGGAGCTGCTGCCCTCGATCGACTTCCAGGCCGAGGAGCGGATCCCGGGCGGCATCGGCGCGCCGACGTCGTCGGTCGTCATCGACACAGGGGCCAGCGAGGCGCCGCGGCCACCGTCAGGCGCCTTTCCCACCGCCGGCGCCGCGGCCACGCCACCGCCGCGCACTGCCGCTGCCGCGCCGCCACGACCGTCGGTCGCCGCGACGGCGGCCGCCGGCCGCGAGACGATCGAGCCGACCGCGCTCTTCCCGCTACGCTTCCGCGATCCCGACCAGTTCCGTCGTGTCTTCGACCGCGACGTGAAGACGGGCGGCCTCTTCATCCACACCAGCAAGCCGCCGTCGCTCGACGCGGTGATCTTGGTGGAAGTGGGCGTCGAGGGGCTCGCAGTACCGCCGGTGCGCCTGCAGGCGCGCGTGGTGCACCGCATGGAGTCGCCGCCGGACTCGCCTCCCGGCAACCTGCTCGCCGGCATGGGCGTGCAGTTCCTCGACGTCGCGCGCGCGGTGGAGCAGCTCCGCTCGCTGCTGCGCTGAGGCGAGCTGTCCCTGCGGCGGCGCGGCGCCGTCCTCTGCAGATGGCAAACAGCGCGCCCGCGGCGTCGCCGCCGCGCCGCTCCTAAGCCACTGCGGCGCTTATAGATACCGCTGCTGTCGCCGCCGTGGCACTGCCGTTGCTCTCGCGCGTCGCAGCGGACCGTTCGCCCGCGCGAACACAACCACAGGACATGACCCCTCGACACCGAAGGGAGAGGAGACGGCGATGAAGCGATCGTGGTGGGTGGGTGCAGCTTTGCTGGTTCTTCTGGCCGCCGCCGCGCTGCCGGCGGAGGCGCAGCGCTACGGCCGCCGCGGGCGCGGCTACGACCGCGGCTACGAGCACTACGGCAACGAGCAGTCGGTGCGCCTGCGCCTCGGGCTGTTCACTCCGGACGGCGACTCCAACTTCTTCGACGACAACGCGACCGACTTCACCGGCGACGTCAAGGACTTCGAAGACGTCGACGGCGGCATCGACTACGTGATCGGCCTGCAGCGCAACTTCGGTCTCATGCTCTCCGCCGACTACTTCGAGGGGCAGCAGGACCAGTCGTACCGCAACTTCACCGACAACCGCGGCAACCGCATCAGCCACACGACGACGCTCGAGATCACGCCGGTCACCGTCGGGCTGGTGGTGAAGCTGGCTCCCGAGCAGGCGCCGGTGGTGCCCTACGTCGGGGGCGGCGGCGGCATCTACGCCTGGCGCTACCGCGAATCGGGCGACTTCATCGACTTCAACGGCGCGACGTTGCCGGTCTTCACCGACACGCTCGAGGACACCGGCGCCGCGCTCGGCTACTACGTGCTGGCGGGGCTCGAGGTGCCGATCTCGCCCTACTTCTCGTTCTTCGCCGAGGGGCGCTGGGACAAGGCCGACGACGAGCTGGGCGGCGACTTCGACGGTCTCGGCAAGCTCGACCTGTCGGGGCGGCGCGTGATGGGCGGTTTGGCTTGGCGTTTCTGAGCCGCTTGCCCTGAGCGGGCTGGCATCAACCCGGGTGTTACACTGCCTCCTGGCCGCCGCGCGCTGATCGCGTGGCGCCAGGAGGTTTCCCATGCCCTACTCGAACATGCTCGTCAAGCCGATGCGCGAGGAGCTCTCCTCCGCCGGCGTCGAAGAGCTGCTGACTCCCGCCGACGTCGACCGCTGGATGGGCCAGCGCGAAGGCACGGCGCTGTTGATCGTCAACTCGGTGTGCGGCTGCGCCGCGGGCGCCGCGCGGCCGGGAATCCGCGCCGCCCTGCAGGGCCCGGCGCGCCCGGACCGCATCGCCAGCGTCTTCGCCGGCCAGGACCTGGAGGCCACCGCCAAGGCGCGCGCCTACTTCGCCGACATCCCACCCAGCAGCCCGTCGATGGCGCTCTACAAAGACGGCGAGCTCGTCTACTTCGTGCCGCGCCACCGCATCGAGGGGCGCATGGCCGAAGAGGTCGCCGGCGACCTGACGCAGGCCTTCGAGCGCTGGTGCGTCGCCGAGACCGCTGCCTCGCGGTAGTCGCGGCTGGCGAGTGGGCACCTTCCACAACGACAAGGGCGAGCTCCACGGCATCACCGTGGTGGTGGACACCGACGGACCCGAAGTGTTCGTCGGCCGCTGTCACGAGGTGACGCCGCAGGGCGTCGTGCTGCTCGACGTCGACGTACACAGCGCCGGCGACGGCGCGCCGAGCAAGGACGAGTGGGTGAAGCGCGCGGCACGTTTCGGCGTCTGGGGCAAGCACCGGCACCTCGTCGTGCCGCGCGAGCGGGTCGCCTCGATTCGACGCCTCGGTGACGTGGAGTAAGTCCGCATGCTCAACGGAGTGGTCAACGTCCCGCCGCCGGTCAACGAGCCGGTGCTCCCGTATTCGCCCGGCTCGCCCGAGCGCGCCTCGCTGAAACGCCGCCTCGACGCCATGTACGGCGAGAAGATCGAGATCCCGCTGCGCATCGGCGGCCGCGACGTGCGCACCGGCTCGACCGGCGAGGCGGTCTGCCCACACGAGCACGGCCACGTGCTCGCCACCTTCCACCAAGCCGGGGAGGCGGAGGTGCGGCAGGCGGCGGCCGCCGCGAAGTCGGCGTGGCGCGAATGGTCGGAGATGCCGTGGGAGGCGCGGGCGGCGATCTTCTTGAAGGCGGCCGACCTGCTCGCCGGGCCGTGGCGCGACACCGTCAACGCCGCGACGATGCTCAACCAGTCGAAGACCTGCTACCAGGCCGAGATCGATGCCGCCTGCGAGCTGATCGACTTCTGGCGCTTCAACGTCGCCTACATGCGGGCGATCTATGCCGAGCAGCCGCTGTCGCCGCGCGGGATGTGGAACTACGTCGAGTACCGGCCGCTCGAAGGCTTCGTCTTCGCGGTGACGCCGTTCAACTTCACCTCCATCGGCGGCAACCTGCCGACGGCGCCGGCGCTGATGGGCAACACCGTGCTGTGGAAGCCGGCGTCGACGGCGATCGTCTCGAACTACTACCTGCTCAAGCTGCTCGAGGACGCCGGCCTGCCGCCCGGGGTCATCAACTTCATCCCCGGCAGCGGCGCCAAGGTGGGCGATCCGGTGTTCGCGCACGAGGACTTCGCCGGCATCCACTTCACCGGCTCGACGTCGACCTTCCACGGCATGTGGCGCACGATCGCCAACAACCTGCCGAAGTACCGCTCCTACCCGCGCATCGTCGGCGAGACCGGCGGCAAGGACTTCGTCTTCGCCCACCCGAGCGCCAACGCGGCGGCGCTGGCGACGGCGCTGGTGCGCGGCGCCTTCGAGTACCAGGGGCAGAAGTGCTCGGCGGCGTCGCGCGCCTACGTGCCGCGCTCGCTGTGGAGCGAGGTGCGCGATCGCATGGCGGCGGACCTCGCGGCGATCAAGATCGGCGACCCGCGCGACTTCGGCAACTTCATGGGCGCGGTGATCGACGCCAAGTCGTTCGAGAGCATCACCGGCTATATCGACTTCGCACGGCAGAGCGGCGATGCGGAAGTGGCGCTCGGCGGCGGCGCCGACGACAGCAAAGGCTGGTTCATCGAGCCGACGGTCGTGCTCACCACCAACCCGCGCCACAAGCTGATGACCGAGGAGATTTTCGGCCCGGTGCTGACGATCCACGTCTACGACGACGGCGCGGTGGAGGAGACGCTCGAGCTGTGCGACACGGCGACGCCGTACGCGTTGACCGGCGCGGTCTTCGCGCAGGAGCGCGCCGCCCTCGTGCACATGATGAAACGGCTGCGCCATGCGGCGGGCAACTTCTACCTCAACGACAAGCCCACCGGCGCCGTCGTCGGCCAGCAGCCCTTCGGCGGCGGCCGCGCCTCGGGCACCAACGACAAGGCGGGCTCGCCGATGAACCTGCTGCGCTGGGTCTCGCAGCGCGCGGTGAAGGAGACCTTCGCGCCGCCGACGGACTTCCGCTACCCGTTTATGTTGGAATGACCCGGAGGCATGGCCGACGAGGCGCACGGGCGGCCGTAAGCACCGCGCGCCGAGAGCGACTCGACGCAGGGCGCGGCGACGAGCGCCAGCGCGCTACAGGACCGTGAGCACGCGAGTGCCGCTGTTCCAGCGCGTCTTGCGCCCGAGCGCCGTGGCCACCGCCATGACGTCGACCCAGTCCGTCGCATCGAGAGTGTCGATCGCGACCGGGTTGCCATTGGCGAGCAGCAGCGAGCTGGCACCGGCGGCCGGAGCGGCGAGCCCGAGCTTCGCCGCCACCGCGCCGGCCGGCGCGTAGACGCCTTCGTTGACGAGCCGCGCGTCTCCGATCTTCTTGCCTTCGAAGACGACGCTGGCGAGCACCGGCGCCTCGACCGCCTCGCTCGCGGCCTGCAGCCGCGCCTGCACCAGCGTGCGGAAGTAGGTGCCCACCTGGGTGATGCTCCACGACGGCTGCCAGGGCAGCACCATGGGGTCCCACTTGCCCTTTTGCGCGATGCTCAATTGAACCTGGACCTCGCCATGGCCGAGCACCGTTTGCGGCGTCACCGGCAGCGAGTAGGCGCGGCAGACCTCGGCGGCGATGTCCGCAAGGCGCAGCCACTGCGATTCGAGCATGGGAAACGAGCCGGGGTGAAACGGGCTCTGAACCGCGTTGAACATGGCGCAGACGGCGATGCCGATGGCGCCGGTGTTGGCGCCGAGCGTGTGCGCCGCGTAGATGCCGTCGTCGGTGCTGACGTTGTCGGCGATCGAATGGCGGCCGCGCACCACCTTGCCGTCGGCCTCGACGAGGAAGTGGTAGTGCTCCTTGTCGAGCGAGCTCGCCTTGTACGCGCCCGCCGTCCAGTGGCAGATGACGCGCCGCATCGAGCAGTTCGGCAACCAGGCGGGATCGAGGATCATCGCCACCTCCGCGGTTGAGCATGAGCTCCACCTAAGAGACGGACGCGGCGCGCCGGTTTCCCCGACGTTCTGTCCGCGACAGCGGCTACATCAACGACTTGACGTAACCACCGTCGACGGTGATGGCCTGGCCGGTGAGATACGACGCCGCCGGCGAGCAGAGGAAGGCGACCACTTCGGCGATCTCGTGCGGCTCGGCGAGGCGGCCGGCGGGCACCGCCGCCGCCCACTCGGCGAGCACCTCCTCGGCCTTGCGGCCGGTGCGCAGCGAGGCGGCCTGCGCCAACTCCTCCTGGCGATCGGTGCGGGTGTAGCCGGGCAGCACGCTGTTGACGGTGATGCCGTCGCGCGCCACTTCCTGCGACAGCGTCTTGAGATAGCCGACGACCGCGGGCCGCAGCGTGTTGGAGAGCGCCAGGTTGGGGATCGGCTGCCGCGCCGACACCGAGTTGAGCGCCACGATGCGTCCCCAGCCGCGCTTGCGCATGCCGGGCAGCACCAGCGAGCAGAGCCGCGGCACGAAGAGCAGGCAGAGATTGATCGCCTCCTGCCAGTCCTGCTCCTCGAGATCGACGGCGCGCTTGCTCGGCGGGCCGCCGCCGTTGGCGACCAGCACGTCGACCGCGCCGACGGTGCCCTCGGCTTGCTGCACCAGCCGCTTCAATGACTCCGCCGAACGCACGTCGACGACACATGCTTCCACCTGCGCGCCTTCGGCAGCCAGCTCGTTGTGGGCGCGCTCGAGCTTGGCCCCGCCGCGGCTGGCGATGACGATCTTGGCGCCGCGCTGCGCCAGCGCCCGCGCGGTGGCGAACCCCATACCGCTGCTGGCGCCGGTGAGCAGCGCCACCTTCCCCTCCAGGCTCCACTTGCTCATGGGCGCGAATCCTAGCCCGACTGGCGATGCGTGTCGCAAGCGCGCCGGGCACGCGCAACGCGATCAGCCGATGCGGTTGCCTTCCTCGTCGTAGACGTACACGCCCTTGCCGCTCTTCCTCCCCAGCCGCCCCGCCTTGACGTACTGCGCGAGCAGGTTGGCCGGCCGGTAGGTCTCGCCGAGCGTCGCATGCAGGTGTTGCAGGATCGAATAGCGGACGTCGAGCCCCACGAGATCGACCATCTCGAATGGTCCCATCGGGTGGTTGAGCCCGAGCTTGAGCGCCTTGTCGATGTCCTCCGCCGAGGCGACGCCGGTCTCCAGCATGCGGAAGGCCTCGTTGCCGATCAGCGCGTTGATGCGCGAGGTGACGAAGCCTGGCGCCTCGCGCACGACCACGACCTCCTTGCCCATGCGCGCCGCCACCTCGGCCATCGCGGCCAGCGTCGCCTCGCTGGTCTCCAGGCCGCGCACCAGCTCGACGAGCTTCATCAGGTGCACGGGGTTGAAGAAGTGCATGCCGGCGAAGCGGTCGGCGCGGCCCGAGGCGGCGGCGATCTCGGTGATCGAGAGGCCCGAGGTGTTGGAGGCGAACAGCGTCTCGGCCGGACAGGCCTTCGCCACGGCCGCGAAGGTCTCCACTTTGAGCGGCATCTGCTCGGGCACCGCCTCGATGACGAGGTCGGCGTCGGCGACCGCTGTGCCCAGATCGTTCTCGAACGCGAGCCGCCCGCGCGCCGCTTCGGCGTCGGCGGCCGCCACCTTCCCCAGCTTGACGCCCTTCTCGAGGTTGCGCTCGACGTTCTGCCGCGCCTTGTCGAGCATGCCGGCGGCGACGTCGAACAAGTGGGTCGCGTAGCCGCCCTGCGCCGCCACCTGGGCGATGCCCCGCCCCATGGTGCCCGCGCCGAGCACCGCTATGGTCGAGATCGATTTCATGGGTTCCCTCTAAGACACCGGGATCGGGTGCATCCCGGTCGATTTTTCAGCCAGCGTGCGCAGCTCGTCGGCGATGGCGAGCGTGTTGCGCGCCGCCGCTGCCGCGAGCTCCTGCAACTCCTCCGTGGTGCACAGCTTCTCGAGGATGCCGCGCGCCAGCTCGTGGTGCTTGACCTCCTCGGGCTGGATGACGTCGCGGTAGAGGCGCGCCGTGTTCGCGTCGCCCGCCGCGTCGCAAAGCGCGATGAACTGCGCGTTGCGCACCTTGGCGATCGCTTCGCGCGCGAAGGGGCCGGCCGACACCCGCTCGACGGTCGAGCGCAGGCCGCGCAGGTACTGGTAGAGCGGGCTGTAGCCCTCGGCCAGCGGCTCGAACCTGCCGAGGTCCTCGCCCAGCTCGCCGAGGCGACCGCAGATGAGCGCGTAGTGCTTCATCTCGTCGCCGCACTGCTCGGCGAGCAGCAGCTTGACGTCGATCTCCGGCGTGGTCGGCATCCACAAGCCGGCCAGCTCGCTCGCTTCGAGCTCGCTCTTCAAGGCCAGCCGCAGCAGCGTGCGCACCTCGACCTGCCCTTGTGACTCCGCCTCGAGCGTCTCCTGCTCGCCGAGGCGGGCGAAGAGCGCCTCCATCTCGGCCACCAGCCCGGCGATGAACTCCCTGCCGTCCATGGTCCCCTCCGATCGCCCGCGATCGTACACCGCGGTATGCTGCTCCCACCGTGCGGCAGCGCTCCTGGTGGGTGGCGGCGACGATGGCGAGCTTCGCGCTCGCGGCGGTGGCGGTGCCGCTCCTCGCGCGCGCACCGGCGGCGGGCGATGACGCCACCTCGGTGGTGACCCCCGCCCTCCCCGAGCAGCTCCTCGCCCAGCTTCTGCTGCTCTCCGACGACGCCTGCGAGGTGCTCTACGTGCCGGGCACGCTCGACCGCGCCGCGCACGTCGAGCTCTGGCTGCGTAGCCTGGCCGTCGGTGCCGCGCGCCGCACGCGGCACCCGGCGCGCGTCGTCGGCGTCGTGCTCGGCCGCGACGAATGGCAGCAGGCGCGGCTGCCTTGTCCTTACGGAGTGCCCTGCCGCGCCGGCGTGCGGGTGGTGGCGCTGCCGGCGGCCGGCGACTCCGGCACGGTGACGCTCTGGCAGCAGCTCATCGGCACGCTGCCGCAGCTCGGCGGCACGCCGCTGATGGGCACCGCCGACGAGGCGGCGAGCCTGGCGCCGGCGGATGCGTACGCGAGCCTCGTGGCGTCGCGCGACCTCGTCACCGCCGCGGGCTTCGCTGGCGACGAGCCGTGGATCGTCGACGTGCTGGCGCATGCGGTCAGCCTCGACGGGGCGCGGCTGGCGCGCTCGGGGCGCGAGGCGGACCTCGACGGTTTCTGGGGCGGAGTGCGGCGCCGCTACGGACCGCAGGGCATCGCGCCCGCCGACGCGCTGGCGGCAGAGCTGCGCCAGCAGGCGAAGCTCTACTTCGCCGCCGAGACGCTGCTGGGCGCCGAGGGCAAAGTGCCGGTGCGCGCGCTGCACAAGCTGCAGGACAAGGGCGGCGGGCGCCTGCGCGCGGCCGACCTGCGTGCCGCCTGGCCGAACGCGCTCGGCGGATTGTAGCCACGCTTCCGGCGCGCCTCGCGCCAGTGAGTAAGATCGCCGGCGGAGGTGCCGAGCGATGGCGCGAGCGAAGCCGAGCACGACTAGCGAGCCGGCGGCCGCCATGCCCGCTGGCCCCGCGACGCTCACCATCCGCGACGACGTCGCCTGGCTCGTGTTCGACGCGCCGGGCAAGCGCGTCAACACCTTGTCGCGGCGGCTGACGGGCTGGTTCGAGGAGCAGCTCGCAGCGATCGCCTCGCAGCCGCTGCGCGGGCTCGTGCTGCGCTCGGGCAAGCCAGACACCTTCATCGCCGGTGCCGACGTCGAAGAGCTGGAGCAGCTCAGCGAGCGGGCGGATCCGGGACGAAAGAAAGAAGTGCGCGAGCTGCTGCGGCGCGGCCACGAGCTGTTCGGCCGCGTCGCGGCGCTGCCGTTTCCGACGGTGGCGGCGATCCACGGCGCCTGCATGGGCGGCGGCACCGAGCTGGCGTTGTGCTGCGACTGGCGCGTCGCCAGCGAGCACGAGAAGACGAAGATCGGGCTGCCCGAGGTACAGCTCGGCTTGATCCCCGGCCTCGGCGGCACGCAGCGGTTGCCACGTTTGATCGGCGTGCCGGCGGCGCTCGACCTCATCCTCACCGGCAAACAGGTGTCGGCATCGCGGGCGCGCAAGCTCGGGCTCGTCGACGAGACCTGCCACCCGGCGATCCTCGACCGCGTCGCGATCTCGCTGCTCGCGCGCGGCAAGCGCCGCGGCGGCGGCGCCGCAAAGACGGGCATCGGCGGCCGCGTCGCCGATCTCGTCGCCCGCTCGCCGCTCGGCGGCAAGCTCGTTTACGACAAGGCGCGCGCCGGCGTGCTGGAGAAGACCGGCGGCCACTACCCGGCGCCGCTGCGCGCCGTCGACGTGGTGGAGAAGGGGCTGCGGCTGCCGCTCGCGCAGGGGTTGCAGGTCGAGGCCGACGCCTTCGTCGAGCTGGTGGTCGGCGAGACCGCGAAGAGCCTCATCGGCATCTTCCGCATGAAGAACCGCGTCGAGGGCAAGGCGGCCGAGCTCGCCAAGTCGGCGCGGCCGGTGCCGCGCGCCGGCGTGATCGGCGCCGGGCTGATGGGCGCCGGCATCGCGCAAGGGATCGCCCACCGCGGCACGCCGGTCGTGCTCAAGGACAAGGACCTCGCCTCGCTCGCCCGCGGCATGAAGTACTGCGCCGACCGCGAAGGCGAGCTGGTGGCGCGGCGTCGGCAGACCGACGTCGAGGCGCGCGAGGCGATGGCGCGCCTCCATCCGACGATCGAGTACGAGCCGCTGCGCCACCTCGACTTCGTCGTCGAGGCCGTGTTCGAGGACGTTACCGTCAAGCACCAGGTGATCCGCGAAGTCGAAGCGGTGGCGCCGGAGTCGTTGATCTTCGCGTCGAACACCTCGACGATCCCCATCGCCGAGCTGGCGCAGGCGAGCGCGCGGCCGCAGCAGGTGGTCGGCATGCACTTCTTCTCGCCGGTGCACAAGATGCCGCTCGTGGAAGTCATTCGGCATCCGGCGACCGCGCCCGATGTCGTGGCGACGACCGTGGCGCTCGGCCGCGCCATGGGCAAGACGGTGATCGTCGTCGACGACGGCCCCGGGTTCTTCACCAGCCGCGTGCTGGGGCCGTTCCTCAACGAAGCGGTGTGGTGTCTCGTCGAAGGCGCCACGATCGAGGAGGTCGACGCCGCGCTCAAAGGATGGGGTTGGCCGGCGGGCGGGCTGCAACTGCTCGACGAGGTGGGCATCGACGTCGCCTACCACGCCGGCCAGGTGCTCATCGCGCGGCTCGGCGACCGTATCGACGCGCCGCAAGCGTTCGAGCGGCTCATTGCCGACGGCCGCAAGGGGCGCAAGGCCGGTAAAGGTTTCTATCGCTACGGCGGCAAGGAGAAGGAGCCCGATCCCGCGGTGTACGGACTGCTCGGTTGGCAGCCACGGCCGCTGCCCGCCGCCGAGATCGCCGAGCGCTGCTGGCTGCAGATGCTCAACGAGGTGGCGCGCACGATCGAGGAGCGCATCGTCACCGATCCCGACGTCGTCGACATCGCCGTCATCTTCGGCCTCGGCTTCCCGCCCTTCCGCGGCGGCATCCTGCGCGAAGCCGACCGCGTCGGCCTCGACGTCATCGTCGAGCGCCTCGACGCCTACGCCGCGAAGCACGGCAAGCGCCTGCAGCCGGCGCCGCTCCTGCGCGAGATGGCCGCGCGCGGCGAGCGCTTTCACCCCTGACTGCGGAACGGGCCGGCGAGCGACGCGGTGCGATGACGGAGCAGCGCGACGCGGTCGTGATCGGTGGTGGGGTGTCGGGGCTTGCCGCCGGTTTTCACCTCGCGCGCGCCGGGGTCGCGGTGACGCTGCTCGAGGCGAGCGAGCGGCTCGGCGGCCTGCTCGAGACGCGGCGCGAGGGCGAGTGGGTGGTCGAGCTGGGGCCCAACACGGTGGCCGAGCGACGGCCGCTCGCGGAGCTGATCGAGCAAGCCGGGCTCGGGGCGGAGCGCCTGCACGCATCGCCGGCCGCTTCGCGGCGTTATCTCTGGCGGCGCGGCGCCTTGCATCCGCTGCCGCAGTCGCCGCCCCAAATCCTCACCTCGCCGCTGCTTTCCTGGCGCGGCAAGGCGAAGCTGGCGCGCGAGCCGTGGGCGCCTGCCGCAGCGGCGGGGCGCGAGGAGTCGGTCGCCGAGTTCGTACGGCGCCGCTTCGGCGCCGAGGCGCTGGAGGTGTTCGCGGCGCCGTTCGTCGCCGGCATCTTCGCCGGCGACCCGGAGCGGCTGTCGATGCGGTGGACGCTGCCACGCGTGCTCGCTTTCGAGCACGGGCACGGCAGCGTGCTGCGCGCACTGCGCGCGGCGCGCCGCGCCGGTGCCACCGGGCTGCGGCAGCCGGTGGTCAGCTTCCGCGGCGGCCTGTCGACGCTCACCGAGCGGCTCGCCGCGGCGATCCCAGACGTGCGGCGCGGCGCCCGCGTCGACGCGGTACGGCGCGATGGCGACGGCTTCGTCGTCGAGAGCACGGCGGGCGCCTTGGCTGCCAAGCACGTCGTCGTAGCTGTGCCGGCGCCGCAGACTGCCTGCCTGCTCTTTCCGGCGAGCGACGGCAGGAGCGCCGGCCTCGCCGAGCTTCCCTATGCACCCGTTGCCGTTGTCGCGCTCGGCTACCCGCGCGCAGACGTCGCGCATCCGCTCGATGGCTTCGGCTTCCTCGCCGCACCCGGGTCGGGGTTGCGCCTCCTCGGCTGTCTCTTCAGCTCCACCCTCTTCGCCGATCGCGCGCCCGCCGCCCACGTGCTACTCACCTGCTTCCTCGGCGGCCGCACGGCGCCCGAGCTCGCCGAGCTCGACGACGCCGAGCTCGTGCGCATCGCCGCCGACGACGTGACGCTCACCCTCGGCGCGCGAGCGGAGCCGGTATTCACGGCCGTCCGCAAGACCCGGCGCGCCATCCCGCAGTACGAGCTCGGCCACCAGCGCTTCGTCGATCTCGCCGCCGACCTCGCACGCCTGCTCCCCGGCCTCCACCTCGCCGGCAACTGGCTCCGCGGCGCGGGCGTCGCCGACTGCGTCGAGCGCGCCGCGGCAATCGCTACGCAGATTTGCAGATCATGATATGTTTTGCTGCATGAGAACGACGTTGGATCTCGACGACGAGCTGGTGAAGGAGATCAAGCGACGCGCGGCCGACTCGGGTCGAACGATGACGCAAGAGCTCGAAGACGTGCTGCGCGAGGGTCTGCGGAGTCGCGCTCCCGAGGGCAAACCCTTTCGCCTGCGGCTGCCCGTGTTCAAAGGCAAGCTTCTCCCGGGAGTGGACCTCAACGACCGTGACTCTCTGTACGACATCATGGAAGGGCGGCGTTGATCGCGGTCGACACCAACCTTCTCGTTCACGCCTATCGTGAAGAGAGCGAGCACTTCCGCGCGGCGCTGACGCGTTTGACCCAGCTCGCCGAGGGGGACCTGCCCTGGGGCCTTCCCGTGTTCTGTCTCGCCGAGTTCGTACGTGTCGTCACCCACCCGCGCATCTTTTCCCCCACGTCGCCGCTCGATCGCGCCCTCGAGTTCATTGAGCGCCTGCTGGCCGCACCGTCGGCAAGAGTGCTCCACCCTGGTCCGCGCTATCCGAAGCTATTCCTCGAAAGCGTGCGCGCCGGCGACGCGCGCGGCAACTTGGCCTTCGACGCTCAGATTGCAGCTGTCTGTCTCGAACACGGCGCACGAGATCTGTTGACGCTCGACCGCGACTTTGCGCGGTTCCCTCAGCTCTCGGTAGTCCCAACGTCGCCACCGAGCTGATCGCGGGCGCTGACTCAGCCCGCTGCCGTGCCCGCGCCGCCCAGCACGACCTGGATCGGCGCCGAGAGATCGGGCCCGCTCGCCGAGTCGATGAGGAAGCGCTGGCCGTCGGGCGCCGCCAGGTAGGGCGAGGCGCCCTTCAAGATCGAGCGCCGGATGTGGGTCACGAACAGCGCGCGCGGCGCCGCGGCGTTGAAGGTCGCCGCCTTCTCGTCCACCGCCACCGCCATCAGCTCGAGGTCGGGCGCCAGGTAGTAGAGCTCGCGCCCGTCGCGGCGCCACTGCGGCAGGTAGCCGCCTGCCGTCGACACCTGCCACTTCGCGGCCGAGGGCGGCATCGTCTGCACGTAGACCTCGCTGCGCCCCGACTCGTCCGAGATGTAGGCGATGAAGCGGCCGTCGGGCGAGAAGCGCGGCTGCAGCTCGTCGGCCTCGCTGCGCAGCAGCACCCGCGGCAAACGCTGCGGCATCGCCAGCACCCACACGTCGGACTTGGTGCGCGGGTCGCGGCGCGTGAACGCCAGCTGCTTGCCGTCGCGCGACCAATCCTCGGGGAAGTCCCACAAGTCCGATCGCAGCAGCCGCGTCTCCTCGCCCGAGCCGTTGGCCGCCTTCTCGTAGAGGTTGTAGCGGCCGTCACGGTCGGAGGTGAAGGCGATGCGGCGGCCGTCGGGGCTCCACACCGGGTAGATGTCGTTCCAGCGGTTGAAGGTGAGCCGCGTCGATCCAGCCGTTGAACTGTCTTTAGAACCCTGGCCGGCGAGGTCGAGCAGCCGCAGGCCGCCCACGGTCGAGCCCCGCTCGGTGACGCTCCGCGCCAGCCGGCGGCCGTCGGGCGCCAGCGCCACCACGCTGCCGACGCCCGGCTCGCCGAGCGCGCCCAGCTCGTGCCCTTCGCGGTCGAACCACGCGAGCCGCGTCAGCTCGTTGCCGCCGCGGCGGTAGGCGACGATACCGTCGGCGGCCGCGAAGGCGCGCAGGCCGTCGATGTCGGGGTCGCGCCAGATGCCCTCGGCGAGCGGCTGCGGCTCACCCGACAACGTCAGCTTGACGGGATCGACGTGCTGCTCGAGCAGCGTCTCGCCGCGCACGAAGAGAAGCAGTCCCGGCGGCGAGTAGAGGGCGCCCGAATCCGCGGCGAGCAGGCGCGTCCCGGCCCCGCCGTCGATCGACGCCGACTGCAGCGACAGCCGCTCGCGCTCGCCCGACAGCACGAGGTAGACGACGTGCTTGCCGTCGGGCAGGCAGGTGGGCCAGCGATGCGACGACTCGCTGTGCGCCTTGTCGAGATGCGTCAGCGGCGTCGTGGCGCCGCCGTCGGCGGCGATGCGATAAATGCCGTCGCCCGGGTTGGGCGCGAAGACGATGACGTCGTCCTTCGTCCAGCAGCCGCCGCGCGCGTCGGAGATGTCGGCGAGGGCGCGCGGCGGCCCGCCCGCCACCTCGACGCGCATCAGCCGCCGCTGCGCGAAGAAGCCGAGCGAGCGCCCGTCGGGCGACCAGAACGGCAGCGACGCGTCCTCGGTGCCCTGCAGCACGCGCGCCTCGCTCTCCTCGAGCGACCGCACCCAGAGCCGCGGCACGCCGTCGTCGCCCCAGGCCGTAAAGGCGACGTTCTTGCCGTCGGTCGAGAGCGCCAGCGGCCCGGTCGTCGCCGTCCCTGCCGGCGGCAGGATGGCGAGCCGCAGCGGCTTGCCGGCGACCGCGTTGCCGCTGCGGCCGCGCAGCACGACGCCCAGCAGCGCCAGGGTGCCGACCAGCAGCAGCGCCACCGCGGTGGCCCAGCCCATGCGCTCGACGCGGCGCGTCCGCGACGCCGCGGTCGCCGCGGCGACCGGTGCCGTCGCCTCGCCCACCGCCTCGAGCGCCAGCCGAACGTCGTGCGCCGACTGCCAGCGGTCGTCGGGGTCCTTCTCCAGACAGATGCGCACGATGCGTTCGAGGCCGGGCGGCGTCAGCGGCTGCAGCGAGGTGACGGGCGCCGGCTGCCGTTCGAGGATCGAGGCGATCAGGCTCGCCTGGCTCGACCCGTCGAAGGCGCGGATGCCGGTCGCCATCTCGTAGAGCACGGCGCCGAAGGCGAAGACGTCCGAGCGCGCGTCGACCGGGTTGCCTTCGAGCTGCTCGGGCGCCATGTAGTGGATGGTGCCGACGAGCATGCCGACGCCGGTGAGCGGCGTATGGGTGGGGAGGCCCGCCGGCGTCGTCAGCTGCACCGGCTGCGCGCTGCCCGGCGCCGGCTTGGCGATGCCGAAGTCGAGCAGCTTCGCTCCCGTCTTCGTCAGCATCACGTTGGCGGGCTTCAGGTCGCGGTGGACGATGCCTTGGCGGTGCGCGCGCTCGAGCGCGGCGGCGATCTCGACCCCGACGCGCAGCACCTGGTCGACGGGCAGCGGCCCGCGGGCGAGGCGCCGCGCCAGCGTCTCGCCCTCGAGGTGCTCCATCACCAGGTACTCGATGCCTTCGTGGTTGCCGACGTCGAAGAGGGCGCAGATGTTGGGATGGTTGAGCGACGAGATCGCCCGCGCCTCGCGCTCGAGGCGGCTCCGGCGGTCGGGATCGGCGGCGAAGGCGCGCGGCAGCACCTTGATCGCCACCGTGCGGTCGAGCCGCGTATCGCGGGCGCGGTACACCTCGCCCATGCCGCCGACGCCGAGCAGCGTGTTGAGCTCGTAAGGGCCCAGCCGAGTGCCGTTCGGCAAGGTCATATGCGGTGGAGGCCGCAGTATAGCGGCGCTTCCGAACCTCCCGGCCGTGGCATCCGCATTGCTCCGTCAGCCGCCGGCGTACGTGGCAGGCGATGGTGCCTGCCCCGAGCGAGAAGGGATTCGACCCATGGAAATGGACTCACTACAGAAGCTCTACGAAGACCACCTCAAGGACCTGCACAGCGTCGAGCGCCAGATCATCCAGGCGCTGCCGAAGATGATCAAGGCCGCCGAGGACGAGGAGCTCAGCTCGGCGCTCGAAGAGCACCTCGAGGTGACGCGCGAGCAGCTCACCCGCCTCGACGACATCTTCGAGAAGCTCGGCAAGCGCGGCACCGGCAAGAAGTGCAAGGGCATGGAAGGCATCCTCGAAGAGGGCAAGGAGCTGCTCGAGAAGGACGCCGACGCCGACGTGCTCGATGCCGGCATCATCTCGGCCGCGCAGCACGTCGAGCACTACGAGATGGCGGGCTACGGCACGGCGGCCACCTACGCGCGGCTGCTCGGCGAGCGCGAGGCGGAGAAGCTCCTGCGCCAGAGCCTCGACGAGGAGAAGGAAGCCGACCAGAAGCTCAGCCAGCTCGCCGAGAGCCGCATCAACCTGGAAGCCACCGACGGCGACGGCGTCCAGGCCGCGAACGGCAACTCGAGGAGCGGCTCGAGCAAGAGCTCGCGCGGCAAACGGCGGAACAACAGCAGCGGCACGTCGCCGCGGCTGATGCGCGTGTAGTCGGCTCTAGCGCCCGGCCAGGGCGGCGCGCGCGGCGTCGCCCGCCGGCGTCAGCTCGAACAGGTGCGGCGGCGGCTGCCTCTCGTCCAGCGAGAGCAGCCGCACGCGCACCGGCGTGCGCCCGCCGACGAGGTCCTTGGCGACGGTGACCGCCGGCACGGGACGCGGGCCCGGCCGCCACTCGGCAAGCTCGACGACGCGCGCCACGCGGCCGTTGGCGAGCTGGTAGTCGATGCGTGCCGGGCGTCGCGTGGCGGCGCGCACCACGTAGGCGGCGCGCGGGTAGGGGAGGTTGGCGCGCTTGGCCTTCAGCGAGAAGGTGACGAGGGCGGCGGCACCCGTGCCTTGGCGGGTCACGTCCTCGAGCGTGAAATCGCGCGCGTAGCTGAGGCCGACGAGCTCCTGCAAACTCACGCCGGCGGCGAGGCGGCTCGCCGTGCCGAGCTTCACCGGCCGCGCGCCGCGCGCCAATAGCCACGTGCCTTCGGGGCGCTGGAGGAAGCTCTTGCCGTTCTGCCTGGGGTCGAGGAAGCGGACGAGCGCGAGGTTGCCGTCGCGCCACACCGCGAAGCTCGCGGCGCCGGGGCCGGCGAGCGGCTCGACTTTCACCTCGCTGCGGAACGCCGCCGGCATGGCGCCGCCGAGGTCGGCGGCGGCGAGCAGCTCGCGATCCGCGGCGGTCGGAGGCGCCGCGGCGGCCGGCGCGGCGACAGCGAGCGCCACCAGCGCGGCGGCGAGGGCCAGCACCACCCAGCGTAGGCCCGTGCGCAGCGGGCGGCGGTGGTCGCACATGCTGGAAACAACGTCTCGGCGTGTGGCGGGATTCCAGGCCGCACGCGTCGAGCGACGAGGCGCCTCACTCGGCGATCTTCACCCCGGCCAGCAGCGCGATCGCGCCGCCCGTCGTCTGCATGGCGTTGAAGCCCAGACGGAAGTCCTTGTCGGAGAAGGTCGAGTAGACGTCGATCGGCTGGTGCCAGGTCGGGTTCCAGCCGGCGCCGGTCTGCATACCGCGCTCGTTCTCGCGCAGGCTCAGCGCCGGCACGAAGTCCATGAACGGCGTCGAGTCGGTGTTGGTCATGTGCGGGCCGACGGCGGCGGGGTAGTCGGAGGCGAACTTCTCGTTGGCGGCGCGGAAGAAGAAGGCCAGCTTCATCGCCTCCCCGGCGCGCAGCGCCGTCGACTGGAACTCGACGTTGACGTCGGCCTCCGGCCGCTGCTCCGGGTTCCACGTGCCGTCGGCGCGCGGCATGCCGTGGTCCCACATCATCATGTCGTGCTGGATCATCGCCAGCCACTTCGGCTCCGGATAGCGTCCCGACCCCGGCGGGTCCTCTTTCCCCTGCAGGCCGGCGCGCTGCTCGACGTAGGCCTTGGCACCGTTCAACCCCGTCTCCTCGTTGTTCCACAGCGCGAAGCGGATGCTGCGCTCGGTCTGCACGTCCGGCATGCTGAAGATGCGCGCCAGCTCCATGACGAGCGCCGTACCCGAGCCGTCATCGTTCGCTGCTTCGCCCCAGCCGTGCCCGTCCATGTGCGCGCCGACGATGTACATCTCCTCCGGGTGCGTCGACCCGACTTTGGTGCAGTAAACCTCCTCGCGCGGGCCGTTGGTCGCGGGCTCCTTGTTGAGCTCGCGCAGCTTCGCGTCGGGCTGCGCGTTGGGGTCGGTGTTCACGCCGGTTTGCCGCTGGATGCCGCGGTAGCGCGAGCCGCCGGGGCCGAGACGCACCTCGTCGCTCTTGATGATGGGATCGAACGGCTTCTGCTCGGCTGCTGGGGAAGGCGTCGCGGTCGCGCTCGGAGACGCCGTCGGTCGCGCGGGCGGGTCGTAGACGTAGCGGATCCGCTCCGTCGGGCATCCGTAGCTGCGCAACTGCGCCTCGATCCAATCCACCGCCTTCCGGTTGCGCTCCGTGCCCTGCCGCCGGTCGCCGAACTGCGTCAGGCCCTTGATCGTCGCCTTGTACTTCTCGACGTCGAGCCGCGCGAGCAGCTTGCGCGCCATGGCGTCCTGCGGATCTTCCGCGGTCGGCTTGCTGCCGCCCTGCTGGGCCATGACGGGAGGGGCGGCGCTTAGCGCGAGGACCATCGCTGCCCCCATCAACAGCCGGCCTGCCATCGTGGTTCGAAGTGTGACGTCGAGCATGGAGTCCTCCGTCTGCTGATCAGCGAAGCGCCCGCAGGCGAAGCCCGCGGACGCGGTCGAAGTCGCGGCGGTTCCTGGTCGCCAGCGCGAGACTGTGCACGACTGCTGTGGCGGCGATCAAGGCGTCCGGCAGGCGCAGGCCGCTCTCGCGCCGGATGCGGCCGGCCCGTTCGGCCACCTCGCGGTCGACCGACAGTTCGCGGAAGGGCTGGAGCAACTGACTCACCTGGTCGGAGCCCACGTTGCCAGCAAGGAGCTCGGCTCGCGTGATCACCGAGTAGAACAATCGGTGGCGGCCCCGTTGGATCTCGTGGGCACCGCGGAGGTGGTCGATGAATACGTCGGTGTCGACGAGCAGGTCAGCCACGATCCCACTCGTCGCGACTGGGCACTTCGAGACCGGGCAGGGCGCCGAACGTTGCCTTCAGAACGGCGTCGGGGTTCGGTGCCCGGTCCTCGAGGTATTCGTCGAGCGCCAGCCGAACGATCTCGGCCAGGCTGCGTCCCGAGCTCGCAGCCATCTCGTCGATGCGCTCGCGCTGGGCCGGCGTCAAATAGACCTGAGTGCGTGTCGCGGGCATACAGCACAGCATACAGCATCGCGCCACCCCACGCGGCGATGAGCCGTGCGACGCGGGGATGGCGCGTACTGGAGTGAGCGTCGTCGCAGACGCGCCGGACCAGAAAGAGGGGATGCCATGAAGAAGCTGATCGTCGCCGTGGTGCTGGCTCTCGCGTTCGTCGCCTTCTTGCCTCGCCCCGCCGCAGCCGGGATCTGGGAGAACGGCAACTGGCAGAACGGCATCTGGGAAAACGGGATCCGGGCCAACGGCATTTGGGAGAACGGTATTTGGCAGAACGGTATTTGGGAGAACGGCATCTGGGACAACGGGATCTGGGAGAACGGGTTCCGGCAGAACGGCACCCTCGACACTCGAGTCTTCCCGCCCCGTGAGCCTCGCGCCACCGGCCCTCGGTGCGCCGCGGCCCGCGTCGACTTCTCCGCGGTGCCGCTCGCCGGCGTCACCGTGCGCCTCCCGCAAGCGGCGCGCTGAGCGCGCCGCCGATGGCGGAAAAGGGGAGGCCGTCTTGCGCAACCGGGTGCACGCCGTCGTTGTGCTCGCCTCGCTGGGTTTCGTGGGCGCCTCGCCGGCTTCTCCATCCGCGGCGGCTTCGGCCGGACCGCAGCTCACCGTCGAGGGCACCTCCTTCGTGCTCCGGAACCCCGACGGCACCGAGTTGCGCAGCGCACAGCTCGTCGGTGCCGAGCTCGACCTGGGCGACGGCGTCGAGGTGCGCATCGACGCGGTGCGCCCCGATCCCGGCGACAAGAGCGGCGAGACGCTGCTCCACGCGCTGAGCGTGCGCGGCGCGGACGGCTGGACCTCGCTCTGCGATGCCGACCGCGAAGGCAGACGCGAGGGCTTCCCGCTCGCCGGCCGCTGGGACGGGGAGGGCCGCTATCACGCCGAGGACGCCGCCACGCACTTCGCCCTGACCTGCACCAGCGGCGCCCAGGCCAAGTGCGTGCGCTTCGGCTACAAGCCGTGGAAGGCGGCGCCGGACGGTGCGCCGATGTTGCCGCTCTACGAGTCGTGCATTCACATGGTGCGCGCCAACTATTGCGGCGACGGCACGCCGACGACGCGCGACGGCACGCGGATCGACATCTTCGACCGCCACGGCGTACAGCGGCCGGAGTCGGGGCCGGAGCGTCACGCTGAAGCAACTCGCGAAGAGCTGCCCGCGGCTCGCCCCGGTGCTCGGCACGAGCTGCAGCGAAGAGTCGGCGGCCAGGCTCGGCGCCGTGCTCTTCAACCGCTCGCGCTAGCATTCGTTCCACGACCGGGCAGTCGCGCGACGCCGTCTAGGGGAGCTCGGCTCAGACGGCGGTGAGCGCTTCGGCGACGCGCAGGCGCGTGGCGCGGGCGATCGGCACCACGGCGGCGACGGCGAGCACGACGAGCATCAGCGCCACGGTGCCGGCGAACGCGGCCGGCACCAGCGCCAGCTCGACGTCGATCGGCTCCACGGCGCCGGGCGGCGGCGGCATCTGCAGGTGCGAGGCGTTGATGGCGAGCGTCACGCCCCAGCCGAGCAGGCAGCCGAGCGCGCCGCCGAGGAGGCCGAGCCAGAGCGCCTCGAGCAGCACGATGGCGGCGAGCTGGGCGCGGCTGGTGCCGATGGCGCGCAGGGTACCCAGCTCGCGCGTGCGCTCGAGCACCGCCATCAGCAGCGTGTTCGACGCCGAGAGCACGACGAGGACGAGAATCACCGTGCCGAGGAACCAGAAGATGCCGAGGTAGAGGTTCTTCACCTGGTCGTAGAACGGCGCCCGCGCCTTCCAGTCGACGACGGCGAGCGGCGGCGCGTGGCCGGCGACGGCGCGGGCGACGGCGCGTTTGCCGGCGTCGAGCGGCACGCCGTCGCGCAGCATCACCAGCAGGTCGGAGACGCCGCTGCTCTGCAGCAGCCGCTGCGCGGTGGCGAGGTGGAGCTTGACGAAGCGGGTGTCGAGGTCTTGGACGCCGGTGGTGAGGATGCCGGCGACGCGCACGTCGAGCGCGTTGAGCGAGCCGTCGGGTGTGAGCGCGAGGAGGGTGACGACGTCGCCCGGCTTGGCGCCGAGCGACGCGGCGAGGCCGCGCGCGAGCAGCGCCGCGTCGTCGCCCTCGGCGGGCGCCGCGGCGGGGAGCGCGCTGCCGGCGCGCACCCTGGTTGTGAAGCCCATGGCGCGCTCGTGATCGGGCTCGACGCCCACCGCGACGAATGAGGCGCTCTTGCCTGCCGGCGTCGAGGCGACGCCCATCAGGTGCACGTTGGCGCCGGCGGCCGACACCTCGGGCAGTGCCTGCAGCCGCGCGCGCAACGCCTGCCAGTCGCCGAGCGCATCGCTCACCGGCCGGTCGAGCTGTCCGGGCGCCGCGGCGGCCGCGTCGGCCACTTCGAGGTGCGCCAGACCGCCGTGCACCAGCGCGCCTTCGAGGCCGCGGAAGTTGAAGAGGATGAAGCCGGCAGTGAGCACGAGCGCCGCCGTGCCGGTGCCCACCACGAGCAGCGAGATGAGCGTGCGCCGCCCATTGCGCGCCAGGTTGCGCAACGCCATCAGCGCCCACCTCATCGCGCCACGCCCGTCATCGTGCGATTCCCGCATCGCCGACCGCGCCGCCGCCGCGCTCGTCGCCCACCACCGCACCGTCGCGCAGCCGCACCCGCCGCGGCAGCCGCGCCAGCACCGCCGGATCGTGCGTGGCGACGAGGAGCGTGGCGCCCGTCTCGCGGTTCCAGCGCAGCAGCAGGTCGAGCACCCGTTCGCCGTTTTGCGAATCGAGGTTGCCGGTCGGCTCGTCGGCGAGCACCGCCAGCGGCTCGTGCACCAGCGCGCGCGCGATCGCCACCCGCTGCCGCTCGCCGCCCGAGAGCTGGTCGGGGCGGTGAGTGCCGCGTTCGTCGAGCCCCACGGCGGCGAGCGCCGCCTCCGCCCGCCGCCGCCGCTCCGCCGCGCCGGTGCCGGCGATCCACAGCGGATACTCGACGTTTTCGCGCGCCGACAGCACCGGCACCAGGTTGAAGGTCTGGAAGACGAAGCCGAGCTCTTTGCGGCGGATGCGCGTGCGCTCGGCTTCGCTCAAGTGGCCGAGGTCGCGCCCGGCGAGCATCACCGCGCCTTCGTCCGGCACGTCGAGCCCGCCGAAGAGGTTGAGCAGCGTCGTCTTGCCGCTCCCCGATGGCCCGGCGAGCGCCACCACCTCGCCGCGCGCCACTTCGAGGTCGACGCCGCGCAGCGCCGGCACCGGCACCTTGCCGAGGCGATAGTGCTTGACGACGCCGCGCGCCGAGAAGAGCGGCGACGCCGCTGACGCACCGTCGGTCATGCGGGAGCGAGCGGCGCCGTGGGCAGAAACTTCGGCGGTCGCCGCGACTTCGTCGCCTGCTCGAAGGCGTAGGCGAAGCGGAGGAGCTTCCCTTCGCTCCACGGCGGCCCCATGAAGGAGATCCCGAGCGGCAGCCCGAACGCCCAACCGGCAGGTACGGTGACGTTGGGATAGCCGGCGACCGCGCACAAGGTCGAGCTGCCGCCGCTGCCGGAGTCGCCGTTGACGAGGTCGATGAGCCAAGCCGGACCGCCGCTCGACGCCACGATGGCATCGAGCTTGTGCTTGGCGAACGCGGCGTCGAGGCCTTCCGTGCGCGCGTGCTGCAGGCAGGCGGCGCGCGCATCGAGGTACTTCTTCTCGGCGAGCGAGCCCTTCTTCTGCGCCGCGACGAAGATGTCCTGCCCGAAGTAGGGCATGACGGTGTCTTTGTGCGCGTCGTCGAAGGCGATCGTCTCGGCCAGCGTGTGCACCGGCGCGCCGGCGCCCAGCGAAGCGAGGTATTTGTTGAGGTCGGTCTTGAACTCGTAGAGCAGCACCTCGTACTCGGGATCGCCGATCTTGCTGCTATCGATCTCCACCGGGTCGACGACGATCGCGCCGCCGTCCCTCATCGCGGCGATCGCCTCGGCCACGCAGGCGTCGGTGAACGGGTTGCCCTGCAGCGAGCGCGGGTGGTAGATGCCGATGCGGGCGCCGCGCAGGCCGCCGGCATCGAGGAACCGCGTGTAGTCCGTCTCCGCCTTGCCGCTGCTCGCCGCCGTCGCCTCGTCGTCGGGGTCGACGCCCGTCATCGCGCCGAGCAGCGCCGTCGCGTCGGCGACGGTGCGCGCCATCGGGCCCAGCGTGTCCTGGCTGTGGGCGATGGGGATGACGCCGGTGCGGCTCGACAAGCCGAGCGTGGGCTTGAAGCCGACGACGCCGCAGCGCGAGGCCGGGGAGACGATCGAGCCGTCGGTCTCCGAGCCCACCGCGGCGGCGCAGAGGCTGGCGGCCGTCGCCGCCGCCGATCCCGAGCTGCTGCCCGACGGACAGCGGTCGAGCGCGTAGGGGTTGCGGCACTGGCCGCCGCGGCTGCTCCAGCCGCTCGAGGAGCGCTCGGAGCGGAAGTTGGCCCACTCGGACAGGTTCGCCTTGCCGAGGAAGACGGCACCGGCGGCGCGCAGGCGCGCGGCCACGAAGGCGTCGCGCGGCGGGATCGAGCCCGCGAGCGCCAGCGAGCCTGCGGTGGTGGTGGTGCGATCGTGCGTGCCGACGTTGTCCTTGAGCAGGATCGGGATGCCATGCAGCGGCCCGCGCGGCCCCTTCTCGCGCCGCTCGCGGTCGAGCGCCTCGGCGATGGCAGGCGCATCGGGGTCGAGCTCGATGACGGCGCGCAGCTCGGGGCCCTGCATGTTGAGCTCGTGGATGCGGGCCGTGTAGGAGGCGACCAGCGAGCGCGTCGTGTATTGGCCCGATTGCATGCCCGCCTGGAGCTGGGCGATGGTGGCTTCCTCGAGCTCGAAAGGGATGACTGCGGGAGGAGCGGAGGCATTGGCGGCGACTGCGGTCGAGTCGCCGGCGGCGGCCGTGGCGAGCGCGCCGCCGCAGAGCATCAGCGTGCCGCCGGCGAGCCCCGCCTTGACGAAGGCCCGGCGTGAGAGCGCGTCGCGGTCACTCGAGTCGGAGTCGGTCACGCTCGTCCTCCCTTCCGTTGCCCGGCCTGCGATCCTACGACGGGAAAACGGCGAAGGGAGCGGCGCCGTCGCCGCTCCCTTCTGCAAGCGTGAATCGCGTCGCGTGTCGCCGCTCAGTCGTCGGCGCCGTCGATCTCGGCCTTGATGGTCAGCGCCACGATCGAGCCGTCGGCTTGGCGGGTGCCGCGGCCCTCGACGCGGGGAGCGCGGTTGGCGGCCACCGCCTTGGCGAGAGCATCCAGCGTGCGCAGGTCGCCGCGGGCGTTCCACTGCGTCTGGCCGTTGACGAGGACGCGCGTGCCGTCGACGAGCGTGATGGTCGAGCCGGCGACTGATTGCACGGTGGCTGCGAACTCGGCGCCGCCGCGCGGGGCGCGGGGCTGCTGCGGGTTGTCGCCGCCGGGGTTCTGGCGGCCGCGGCGACGCTGGCGGTGGTTGTTGTTGTCATCGGCGCCCGCCGGGTCGTCGTTGTTGCCGCCGCCCTGGTCGAGGGTGCCGTCGTCGTTGCCGCCGCCGCCACTGCCGTTACCATCGTCGGCGCCGTGGCGCTTGGCGGCGACGTCGCCGGATACGGAGGCGGTCGCGCCGTCGGCGCTCGACGAATCGGCGGCGAAGGACTTGGCGGAGTCGAAGGAGAGCGACGGCTCGGTGGGGCTCGAGTGGCCCTGCGAGCAGGCGCCGAGCACGCTGGTGGCGAGGGCGAGGGAGGCGAGCAGCAGGAGCGGGCGTTGATTCAGATGCTGGTTCATGGGATCTCCTCGGTTGGTGGGCGGCGGCTTCGGGCCAGGGCTTCAGGGCCTGCGAGCCGCGCGTCCGGTTTGCCTTTCACCGAGTTGAGACAGGCGAGAAGGGCGGCGGGAACAACGACTTTCGCGATGGTCCTGCTCGCCCTGGCGGCGCCGGTCGCCGGTCGCGGCGAAACGTTCGAGCACGCCGTGGCGCTCCACCAGGCCGGTCGCTCGCGCGAGGCACTCACCGCCTACCATGCGGTGGCGGGCTCACCGGCCCCGGCGGAGGAGCGGGCGGCGGCGCTCAACAACGCCTGCGTGCTGGCCGGCGAGCTGGGCGACCAGACGACGGCGCTTCGCGACTGCGAAGCGGCGCTGCGGCTGCGGCGCACGCTCGGCGATCCGGCGGCGGTGGCGGAGACCGCCAACAACCTCGGGCTCGTGCTCGAGGTGACCGGCCGCCCGGGCGAGGCGGCGGAGCGCTACCGCGAGGCGCTGGCGCTCAACCGCAAGCTCGGCGACCGCGAGTCGGTGGTGGTCAACCTCGGCAACCTCGGCGCGCTGGCGCTTGCGGCCGGTCATTACTCGGCTGCGGCGCGGCTCTACGACGAGGCGGCCGCGATCGCGCGCGCCGCCGCTGGTGAGCCATGGGCGGCCGACCAGCTCCGCGCCGCGCGCATCAACCAGGGCGTCGTGCTGGAGAAGGTGGGCGAGTACCGGCAGGCGGTCGGGCTCTACCGGCAGTTGCTCGCCGAGCGCGACGCCGGCGACGCTCGCCAACGTGCCGCGCTGCTCGTCAACGCCGGCGTCATCTACAGGAATCTCGACGGCGCGGTGAGCGCGCTGGCGGCGTTCGACGAGGCGGCGGCGATCTACCGGCGGCTCGACGACAAGGCCGGCCTCTCCAACGCCGAGCTCAACCGCGGCCTCGGCCTCCACCTCAACCTCGACCGGCCTCGCGCCGCGGAGGCCGCGTACCGCGAGGCGCTGGCGCTCGCCGAGCGCGGCGGCGATCGCACCGAGGAGGTGCAGGACCTCTTCTATCTCGGGCGATTCCTGCTCGACCGCGCGCAGCGGGGCGATGGGGCGCCAGCGCGGCTCATGGAAGCCGACGCGCTCTTCCACCGCTGTCTCGCCGAGGCGCAGCGGGGCGGCTCGGCCGAGGGGCGGTGGTCGGCGCTGGAAGGACTAGGGCGCATCGCTGCCGCGCGCGGCGATCTCGACGCCGCACTGAGGCAGCTCGAGGCGGCGCTCGCCGAGATCGAGCGCGTGCGCGCGCAACTCGTGCAGGCGCCGTGGCGCGCGGGCTATTTCGGCGACAAGCGGGCGGTGTACGCGGCCACCGTGGCGGTGCTGGCACGGCTCCACGGGCGCGACCCGCGGCGCGGCTACGACGCTCGCGCGTTCGCGGTCGTGCAGCGCGCCAAGGCGCGCGACCTCCTCGACGCGCTGGGGCCGGCCGGCAAGCCGGCGCTTCCGCGCACCGCCGCGGAGCTGGGCCCGCGCCTGCGCGGCGACGTGGCGATCGAGTACTTCGTCGGCGATGCGCTCGCTGCTGATGGCACCGACGGCCGGTACCGCGGCGACCGGCCGGGAACGCGGGCGCGGCTCTTCCGCTGGGTATTGCACGGCGGCAGGATCGAGCTCACCGATCTCGGCGACGCGGCACCGGTGTTGGAGGCAGTCGCGCGTACGCACCGCGCGCTGGCGGGCGGCGGCGAGGCCGGCGCCGCCGACCTCGCGGCGCTCTCGCGGGCCCTGCTGCCGGCGCCGTTGCCGCTACCGGCGCGCGGCGGTCAGCTCCGCATCGCTCCCGACGGCCTGCTCCACTACTTGCCATTCGAGCTTCTACGATCCACGAACGGCGCGCCGTTGGTCGAGCTCGCCACGATCTCCTATCTGCCGAGCACGTCGACGCTCGCACGCGCCGACGCCGACGCGAGCGCAACGAGCGACCTACGGTTGGCCGCCTTCGCTGCGTCCGAAGCCGGCGACGTCCCGGCACTGGCGGGAAGCGCGACGCCACGTGCGGAGAGTGCGTCACGCCGCCCGGCCGGTGGCGCCTCCGTCGACGCATCGAACGCCGGGCCGCGCGCTGCCGGCGCGCTGCCGCCTCTCGCTGCCGCCTCGCGCGAGGTAGGCATCGTCGCCGCGCTGCTCGGCGGCAAGAGCGAGCTCTTCACCGGCCCGCGCGCCACGGAGGCGAGCTTCCGCGCCGCCGTGCGCCGGCGGCCGCGCGTCCTCCACGTCGCCACGCACGCCGTGGTGGAGGAGCCGCCCGGCCGCGGCGCCGCGATCCAGCTCGTCGCCGCCGGCGACGACGACGGGCGTCTCACGCCGCCCGAGATCGCCTCGGCTGGCGGCGCCGCGCGCCTCACCGTGCTCGCGGCCTGCCGCACGGCGCTCGTCTCGCCCGCCGATGAAGGCCGTTCATTGGCGTCGCTCACCGGCTCGGTGCTCGCTGCCGGGAGCCGCGCCGTCGTCGCCACGCTGTGGGACGTCGGGGACGAGGCGACCGCCGCCTTCATGGAGCAGCTCTACGCGCAGCTCGCGCGCGGCCTCGCGCCCGCCGAGGCGCTTCGGCGCGCGAAGCAGCGGCTGCGCGCCACGCCGGGCTGGGATCGGCCCTCGCTGTGGGCCGCCTACGTGCTCGTCGGCGACGGCGAGCCGGTGGTCGACTCGCCGTGGCGCCACGTCGAGCGCGCGTTCGGCTCGCGCGCCGGCGTCGCGATGCTCGCTGCCCTCGCGCTGCTCGCCGCCGCGGCGCTCGCCTGGAGCTTCCGTGCCCCGCGCCGCACGCGAATCAGCGGAAGTCGAGCGAGCCGGCCTCGAAGCTGACGGCGAGCTTCTTGCCGCGCTTGTCGAGCAGCCAGCTCCGGGACGCGTCGATCGTCACCGACGAGCTCCAGCCCAGCGGCGCCGAGGCGCTCGTCGGCAACGCCACCGCGAGGAAGCGGCCGGGCACCGAGTTGAGCAGGCCCTTCGGCGAGGTGAAGCTCACCACCAGCTCGCCGGGCACCGACCGCTCGATGCGGTACGTCGACTTGCCGTAGCGCGGGTCCATGCGCACCGCCGGCGCGCCGCCCTGCGCCGCCGGGTCCCAGCGCAGCGTCACCTGGCCGCCGAAGACGGCGAAGGGCTCGGCCGTCTCGACGCCCATCTCGGCGACTTCGCCCGGAGCCAGCTCGTCGCCCTCGGCGCCGAGCTCGTACGGGGCGCGCGCCGTGCGCACGCGGAGCTGGCCTTGCAGCGGCTCGACCGTCACCGCCGCGCCGCTGGGATCGGTGAGCCCCGTGGCCGCCGGGTCGATGTCGAGGTCGTAGACGCTGCCCGGCGCCGCGTTGTTGTCGAGGCGGAAGAAGAGCACCGCCAGCGGCCCGTCCGCGGCATTCACGGCGGCCGCGTTGGAGTGGAACTGCACGCTGGCGCTCTGCGAGTCGACGGCGTTGCTGGTGCTCGTCGTCGTCACCGCGTCGTCGGCGGCGCTGAAGACGATGCCGCGGACGAAAGTGAGCGGCCGCGCCGGGTTGGCAACCGCTTCGGCGGCGATGCCGAGCGCCTTCGCCGGCGACTTGTGGACGCGCACGGTGATACGGCCCTGGCGCAGCGGCCGCGCCGCGTAGGTGCGGATGACGAGCGCCACCATGCCGCCCGGCTTGCCGACCGCGTCGTTGAGCCGCAGCTTCAGCGTGTCGTGACCGCCGCCGCCACCACCACCACCGCCGTCGTCCCCGCCGCCGTCGCCGCCGCTCTTGAGCCCGGCGATCTTCGCCAGGGTGGCGCCGTCGAAGCGTTGCGCGCTCCATGCCGCGGTGGGAGCACCGAGCATCAACGCTACCGCGAAGATCATCAGCGCCGCGAAGAGTCGCCGCGCATTTGTCGTCGTCGTCGTCGCCGTCGTCATGTCGAGTCTCATCGTAAGCCCTCCGTTCCGTCGCTCTCGGGCAGCGGCCGCACGCGGAACCGTGCCGGGGCCGACCTGCCGATCGTCGAGCCGTCCGTCGCCAGCCCTTCGACCGTCCACTCGTAGCTCACCGCGCGCTTCAGGTTCGCCGCGACCGCCGCCGGCAAAGGCGCCGAGGTCGCCGCGGCCTTCGTTTCCCAGAGCACCGTGCCGTCGACGCCGGAGAGCCGCACGCGGTAGGCGACGGCGCCGGCAACTGATTTCCACCGCAGCTCGAGCGGCGGCTCGGCGACCTCGCCCACCGGCGAGACCAGCTCGACCTCGCCGCCGCGGACGATGCCGCCGTGCGGCGGCGCAGGGAGGCTCGGCGGCCGCTCGTAGAACGTGCGCGCCGTCAACCCCATCGCCACCACCAGCACCGCCGCCGCGGCGAAGCGGACCCACGTCCGCACCGCTGCCCGTCCACGGAAGGGAACGACGCGACCGGTGGCCGGCATTCCCGCGGGGCTGGCGGCGGGCTGCGCCGGCGCATCGCCCTGTGCCGCCGGGACCGGCTCGCCGCGCAGGCGCGCCGTCACCCAGTCGACGTCGGCGGACGAGGCGCCCGACTCGCCCGCGTCGAACGCGCGCGCCAGCTCCCGCTCGGCGCGGCAGGCCGGGCAGGCATCCGCGTGCGCCTCCAACCGCCGGCGCTGCTCGGGCGATAGCGCCGCCATCTCTTCCGCCAGATAGGCCTCGGGCGGCGGGCAACCGGCGGCCGCGTCGGCGTAGGCGTCGCGCAGCCACTGGGAAAGCTCGCGGCGGGTCGGGGTCGCGTCGCTCACCACGCACCTCCCTGGCGCGCCAGCCAGGTGCCGAAGCGCCGCTCGAGCTTGCGCCGGCCGGCCACCACGTACGCCTTGGCGCCGGAGCGGTTGGGCAGGGCGAGCAGCTCGGTGATCGCCGGCAGGGTCATGCCGTCCACGTAGTGCAGGTAGAGCACCTTGGCCTCCAGCGGCTCGAGGTCGTCGCGCATCGCGTCGCCCAAGGCCGCGAGCACCTGGTCGTTGCCGACGACGGTCTCCGCGTCGGGAGCGGGATCGACAGGCTCGGCGGCCGCCTCGTCGTCGAGGCTCTCCGCCCGCCGCCGCCGTGCCGCCTCGCCGCGGTTGATGGCGACGCGCCGCGCCACGGTGTAGAGCCAGGTCGAGAAGCGGCTCTCGCCGCGAAACGAGCCCAGCCGCTCGTGGACGCGCAGGAACACCTCCTGCGCCAGGTCGGCCGCCTCCTCCCGGTCGCGGCAGAAGCGCAGGCTCCAGGCCGCCACCTGCCGGTGATAGCGCGCGAACAGCGCGCCGCGCGCCGCTTCGGCGTCGGCGCCGCCGCCGGCCTCGCACGCGCGGGCGATGAGCTGCTCGTCGCTGAGCGAGTCGAGGTCCATGCCGCTCCCACCTTCGCGGCGCAAGGATAGCGGCCAATCACCGGCCCGGCGTCGCATCGCGGGGTGGGAGACTCGTCGCGCCTGGGTAGGGCCGCGCTCCCCGCATCGTCTCGCATGCACGATGAGACAGCGCGGCGGGCGCGCGGGAACAGGCGGCCGCGATTCTGCGCTGCGCTTTCCCCGCCGCTAGAGCAGCCGCCGCGGCGGGATGACGACGTTGGCGAGCAGGATGCCTGTCGCCAGCGCGATCGCCACCAGCGTGGTGGCGAAGGCGGTCTGCACGCCCGACAGCACGTCGCGCTCGAGCAGGGCCTGCAGGCTGCGGAAGCCGAGGCTGCCCGGCACCAGCACGATGAGGCCGGGCACCTGCAGCACGGCCGCGGGGCGCCGCAGGAGGCGCGCGTAGAGGTTGCCGGCGATGCCGACGAGGAGCGCGCCGACGAAGGCACTGAGCTGCGGGCCCAACACGTGGGCGCCGAGCCGCACCCCCTCGATGGCGAGCACGCCGGCGAGCAGCACCCAGCCGGCGTCGCGCGGCCGCGCCCGCAGCAGCACGGTGAACGACAGGCCGGCGGCGAGCAGCGCCGCCCACCGCCACGCCTCGCCCAGCGGCTGGGGTGTGACGGGCGGCGCGTGGCGGCCGACGATCGCGGCGCCGATCTGCGAGCCGACGGCGACGCCGAGCGCGATGGCGAAGAAGAGCGCCACCGCGCCGGCGAGGCGCGCGCTGCCGGAGACGAGCTGTCGGCTCGCCAGCTCGCTGATCGACACCGTCAGCGTCAGGCCGGGAACGAGCACGATGAGGCCCGCCAGCGTGACGAGGAAGACCGACAGCGGCGGCAGCATCGCCGCGGCGACGGTGGCGACGAGCGAGGCGAGCAGCGCCGCCAGCGGCTCGAAGAGGCGCCCGAGGGCGACGGTGCGGCTGGCGACCACGGCGAGCACGCCGGTGAGCAGGCCGACGCCGGTCGCCGCCGCGATCTCGCGCAGCCCGCCGCCGAGGAACTGCGCTGCAGCGCCGGAAGCCAGCGCGAACGACAGCGTGGTGAGCAGCGGACCGTAACGCGGCGCGGTGCGGTCGAAGCGGTGCAGCTCGGCCGCCGCCTCGCGCGGCTCGAGCCGCCCCTCGGCGAGGCGGCCGAGCAGCTCGTCGAGGTCCGACATCCGTTCGAGATTCACCTCGCCCGGCTGCACGCGTTCGAGGATGGTGCGCCGTTGCCCGTGCGCGTCGGCGAAGCTGGCGAAGAGCGCGGTCGGCGTCGAGAAGTACTGCCCGGCAATGCCCAACCGCCGCGCCGCCGCTTCCATGCCCTCCTCGATGCGGTGCGCCGGGCTGCCGGCGGCGTGCAGCGCGCGGCCCAGCCGCATCACCAGCTCGGGTGGGTCGGCGCTGCGCTCGTCGAGGTCGTCGGCGAGCGCCGGCGGCGGCGCCACCAGGGCGCCGAACGGCGTGTCGTCGACGGCCACCGGTCAGCTCCTCGTCGCGCGCCGCGGTTCGGCCATCGCCGCGCTCAGCGCGCGCAACGCACGCGACTTACAGATGCGACGGCTTCCCAGCGCCGGTCGAGCGCGGCCTCGAGCTTCTTGCGCTCGAGCTCGGGCATCGCCTCGCGCCGCTCGCCGATCTCGCGCAGCAGCGCGGCGAGCTCGCGCTCGTCGATCGCGCTCGCGATCTTCTGCTGCAGCTCGTAGTACGCCGGCGACGCCTCGCCGCACAGCTCGTGCAGGAAGGCGTAGCTCTGCCGGTGCACGGGACAGGGGCCGTGACGGCGCACCGCCTCCTGGTGCTCGGCGGTGCAATACCCCTTGTGGCGCGCGAAGCCGTAGGCCGGGTATTGCGCGTCGAGCTCCACCATCAGCCGGTCGCGGTGCACCTTGGCGACGATCGAGGCGGCGGCGATCGAGAAGTTGATGCCGTCGCCCTTGTTGAACGGGTTCTGTGGCATCGGCAGCCCGGGCACCTGCCGCGCGTCGACGAGCACGTGCTGCGGCACCATCGGCAGCGCCTCGACGGCGCGCCGCATCGCCTGCAGCGCCGCCTGGTAGATGTTGATGCGGTCGATCTCCTCCACCTCGGCGGTGCCGATCGCCACGCCCTCGGCCTGCTCGAGGATCTCCACCGCCAGCCGCTCGCGCGTCGGCCGGTCGAGCTTCTTGCTGTCGTCGACACCGTCGATCTCGACGTCGGGCGGGAAGACGACGGCCGCCGCGACGACGGGGCCGGCGAGCGGCCCGACGCCGACCTCGTCGACGCCGGCGATCCAACGTACGCCGGTGCGCCAGAGCACGCGCTCGAAGTTGAGCAGCGCGTCGAGATGCAGGCTGCGCTGCTTCTCCTTGCCGACGCGCTTCTTGAGCGACAGGTAGAGCTGGCGCACGCCGCGCCGCGGGTCGCGGCCGATCTTCTTGAGCGCCTGCGGCGACACCACGCCGCCGCGCGCGGCGACCCACTCGCGCAGCTCGGGGAGCGACATGTTGGCGGGGTCGAACATCACAGGAACGGGGTCAGCATACCCGCGAAGCGATCGGCGATCCGGTGCCGCGTGGTGCGGCGGCGCCACGCCTCGCGCGTGATCTCGCGGCTGTGGACGAGGTCGCCCTCGAACTCCTTGGCCAGGCGCTCGCCCACCTCGTCGTCGAGCGTCACCAGGTTGCACTCGGCGTTGAACTGGAAGGAGCGGAAGTCGAGGTTGGTCGAGCCGACGACGCTGCAGTAGCGGTCGGCCACCATCGTCTTGGCGTGCAGGAAGGCGCGCTCGTACTCGAAGATGCGCACGCCCTTGCGCAGCAGGCGCGAGTACCAGCCGTGCCCGGCATGGACGAGGATGCGCACGTCGCTCTTCGCCGGCAGCAGCAGCCGCACGTCGACGCCGCGCGCCGCGGCGCGGCCGAGCAGCGCCACCGCCTTGTGCCCGGGCGCGAAGTAGGCGTTGGTGAGCCACAGCGTCTTCTCGGCGGCGGCGGAGATGGCGGCGAGCGTGGCGGCAGTCTCGACGTGGCCGCGGCCCGGCCGCGAGTCGAGCACCAGCGAGCGGGCCGGAGCGTCGACGTTGGCGGGCGGCGGCGTCACCGGCAGCACCTTGCCGCGAGCGCGCTCCCAGCCTTCGGCGAAGACGACCGCCAGGTCCCACGCCACCGGCCCTTCGATGCGCACGTGGGTGTCGCGCATGGCGCCCGGCGCGATGCGCCGCTTGCGCAGCGTGAACGACGAGTACTCGTCGGCGATGTTCATGCCGCCGGTGAAGCCGACGAGGCGGTCGATGACGAGGATCTTCCGGTGGTCGCGGAAGGCGTGCCACCAGAGGTCGGGGAAGAGGCGGTGGAAGAGGTGCACCTCGATGCCGTCGGCCTGCATCTGCTTCCAGAACGCCGCCGCGGTGGAGAACGAGCCGATGGCGTCGGCCAGCACGCACACCCGCACCCCGCGCTTGGCGGCGGCGGTGAGGCACTGCGCGAAGCGTTTACCGGTCGAGTCGTCGGTGAAGATGTAGAACTCGACCAGCACCTCGGCCTGCGCGGCGTCGATGGCGGCGAGCATCGAGCGCGTCGCCTCCTCGCCGTCGCAGTACACCTCGATGCGGTTGCCGCCCCACCACGTCTCGCCGCCGTCGATGCGCGACAGCAGCGCCGCGAAGCCGGGATCGCGCAGGCCGCCGGGCAGCGCCCGCGCCAACCGCCCCACCTTCAGCGGCCGCAGCTCGCGCGGCAACCGCCACCCCGGCAACGGCCGCAGGAAGGCCTTGAGCGAGCGAGGCTTACGGGCACTACGGTGCGGCGGCGAAGGCGTCGGTTGCGGCTGGGACAAGGCCTTCGATGGTAACTGGCCGCGGTGGAGCAGATCAACTTCGCGACCGTCATCGCAAGGTGATGTAGCGACGAGACCGTCTCGCTGTCGAGTCGAAGCGCTGGATAGCGCCGCGGTGGCTCGCCTACGGTTTGGCCCCACGTTCACGCGGCGCGGCTTGCGTGAAGCGCCTAGGCTGGCTGCCGCGCCGCCAACGTACGTGGAACGTGGAGAAAACGCACGTCCGCGTCCGTCTATAAAGGACACAGCAAGCCATTCTGTTGGATAGCCCTTCATTGGAGGCTCGTACTCATGCGCTCCACCCTTCTCCTCCCGGCCGTCTGCTTAGTGGTCAGTGCGTGGCTTCTCAGTACGCTCTCTGCTCAGGCGGCGACTCAATCCTGCTCCTACCCATACGGTGTCGATGCCGACACAGTCGCGCTCTGGCACTTCGATGACGCCGACACTGGCGGGCCAAGTGCTGCGGACGCCACGGGATTTCACACTGCTGAGGTACACGGCACTCCCTCCGTCTCGGCGAGTCCCTATGGCCGTGCCTGGCAGCTCGCCGGCCAGAACAGCGGCCAATATCTCTCGGTGCCCGATGCGCCTGACCTCGACGGCTTCCCGCAGGTCACCGTCGAGGAGTGGTTCTACCCAATGGCGGCGCCGATCGGCCGACACGATCTCGTGGGGAAAGGCCAGCACACGGGCAGCAACCCGCCTGGCGTCTCCTTCCAATACGAGCTCGGGACTCTTACGGACTCCGGCGACCCGCAGCACATTCAGTACACCTTCTTTCTGGGACAGCCGCACATTGGGGCCAATGTCGGAGTTGATTCCCCTGTCAAACACGAGCTGAACCAATGGCACTACGTCGCCGCCACTTACGACGGCCAACGCATCCGGCTGTACGTGAACGGTGTGCTAGAGGCTCAGAGCGCTGTCGTGCCCAACATCTCGGTGAGCAACTCAAATCCAGTGTGGATCAACACGCTTGAGTATCCGATCGGCTCAAACATGTTCAACGAGAACGGCGGCGTTGCGGGCATCATCGATGAAATCAGGATAAGTCGGAGGGCGCGTTCGGATGTCGAGATCGCCACTGCGCATGCGGCACGCGAGTGCGGAGCGATTGCAAGCCTCTCTATCGCGCCAATTGCCAGCCCGGTCGCGGTCGGCACGCCGTTTCCCATAACCGTGACCGCATTGGACGACGCCGGCAATTCCGTCAATCGCAACGGCCAAGTGGAACTCGCAGTCTCGGGCGCACGTGTAAGCCCTAATCGCCTACCCTTCACTCATGGTATCGCCGCGGGCAACGTCAGCGTTGATGCGCCGGGCGAACAGCTCGTCTTGTCAGCGCGCGCCGCCGGTAGGCTCGCCTTCAGCAACCCGTTCACCGCAACTGGAGGTTCAGTGAGCGGCTCAGGGTACCTGCGAGTGCGGATCCGCAACGCACTAGGTGAGCCGCAAAACCAGCTCCGCGTGACCCTGACGCGAAACGCAACCGGGGGAGAGTACTCGCTCTTCGGAGGAGTCCAGGGCATCTACAACAGTCTCCCAGTGCCCGCTGGCGCGTATCAATTACGGGCTGAATACCTCGACTCTTCTATCGCCTTGCGGCCCACGCCGGTGACAATCATCCCTGGTGGACGTCCGGTCGTTCTCGAAGTATGGTCCGTTCACTGTCCGATTGGCGCCGAAGCCACCACGCCCATTCTCATAGTCCCCGGGTTTGCCGGATCGAGTACTGCAAACTGTCCCGGGATGCTTCTCGGTGGCAGCGTTCCGCGAATGCCCCCGAGCTCTCCCGCATTCGATGATCCTGCGTGGGGCATCTTTGACGAAGAACTTCTTACCGGACCCGGCATGTGCTCGCCTTGGGGGCTCACACGCAAGCCAGGCGAGGGACCGGAGTGGACCGTCTTGCGGGATACCCTAAGAAGCCGGAACGCCGCCTACGATGTTGGATGCTATCTGTTTCCTGTGCCATGGGATTGGCGTCTTGAGTTGGAGGAGGCGCGGAAGCAGTATCTCTCCAAGTGGATCGATCGGGCGAAGGCCGTTACGGGTGCCACCAAGGTACACATCATTACCCACAGCACAGGGGCCATTCTCGCGCGGAGCTACATAACGAGCACAGACTACGCAGACGACGTCGACAAGCTAGCCTTGGTTGCGCCGCCAAACCAAGGGGTGGCGCAAATGTACTGGGCTCGGCAAGGCGGTGAGATCGAGCGACTTGCCTGTGAAACCGACACTCCTTTCTATCGCGTTCTTCTTCGGGATCAGATTCAGACCGTGCGCGGCACCCCTCCAGAGTGCCGAGCTACGAGGTTCTGTCGCACTCAGGCGCCCGGCGTGCCGACCTGCACCTGCATTCCCTGCGATCCCGCCGTTCATCTGGGCTGCGTTGAAGAAGCGAACTGGAACCCACTGGCATGCCGCGCCGAGGTCCAAGATTTTCTGCAGAACGATGTGCAATCCACGCAGGGACTGCTCCCTACGTTCTCGTTGAACCCGACCGATCCGAGCAACGTATTAACCAACGATACCAATGAGCTACTCACCTGTCTGAACGCCTGTGAGCAGACCACCGGTCCGAGCCCCAGCGCTTGCGGTTGCGATGATGGATCGCGCCTCGTGCCTGGCCAAAGCGGCATTGAGACTAAGGTTAGGACGATGCTCTTTCTCGGCGATGGTGAGACAACGATCGAGCGCATTCACCGACGGCCGACGCCAAGCGGTCTGTTGAACCTTGGCCTGTATCCGGACGGTGCACCACTTGACCAAAGTATTGGCTCATTCTCGAGCCGAGTAACTGTAAAAGAGGGAGATGGGACCGTATTGACGGAAAGCGCCCTGATACCCGGACGACCCGACCTCAACGCTGCGGCGAACGTGAAAGTCGCGTTGGGAACTCACCTCCAGACAGTTGGGCGGCTGAGTTGCGAGATCGCAGACTTCCTACTTGGCCCTGGTGGATGTCCTGACCAGCGAGTCAGCTCAGCCGCTTCTTCCCATGAGCTGGTCGGAATCTCGCTTGATGGCAGGGCACAGTTCCTGGTTAGTAACCGACTCGGCGCCCGTACAGGGGTTGACCCTTCCACCATGGAAGTAGCGGAGAGCCTGCCCGACTCTTCCCTCAAGATCGATGGCGGCAATCAGGAGGTGGGCATTACTGACCCGGCTGATGACAATCTGGATATCGTCGTTCACAGCACATGGGACGAGCAATATCGCTTCTCGCTATCCTATGATGTCGGTGGTCAACAGGCCTCGGTGGACTATCTTGGGTTCGTTCGATCCGCGGCTCCAAGCTCGTTCGAACTGCAGGTAGACCACAGCGCGACGCCCCCTGTTCGCGTGATTCGCGAGCCATCTCCTCCGACGGAGCTCCGACTCGAGACCTACCCGGATGGCGGCGAGCTTCGAACACGCGTGGCGTGGACGCCGTCGTCGAGCTCTGGCGTATCGCACTACGTGGTGTACGCGCGGTCCGCAGATGCGCCAAATCTTAGCGAGATCGCATCAACGTCGAGCACTTTCGTGAATACCGGCATCCCCTGGTCGCGCGATTACGGAGACGTGACCTATTACTTCGCAGTCTCGGCAGTCACAAACTCGGGCGACGAAAGCTTCCTGATCGGTCAGGTAGCCAACGACGATCAGGACGGCGATGGTTTGAGCGATACTGAAGAACTCGTCATTGGAACCAGTGTGACGGTCGCTGATACCGACAACGACGGGCTCGGGGACGGCGATGAGGTGCCTCGCGGAACAAACCCCCTCGTGCAGGACACAGACGGCGATGGCTACCTGGACGGTTCAGAGGTCACCTCCGGGTCTGATCCACTGGATCCGTTGAACATCCCGACTCCGCTGAGCAGCGGATTCGAGACTGGCGACCTCAGTGAATGGTCAACCGTGTGGTGAGGTTGTCCGCGGCTTCAGAGGCGACCGCCTTATG
>DASYQD010000151.1:0-9124 GCA_036005845.1 Thermoanaerobaculia bacterium
AGCGGCGCCGGGGCACCACCACGGTGCTGGTCACCCACAACCCGGAGATCGCCCGGCGCTGTGGTAGGATCACGGTGCTGGAAAACGGTCTGCTGAAAGCCCAAAACTACTGATTTTACAAGGGCTTCGGGGTTCATTCCATGTTCGAGAAGTACAACGAGAAGGCACGTCGCGCGCTGTTCTTCGCGCGCTACGAAGCGAGCAAGCTCGGCAGCCGGGTGATCGAGTCCGAGCACGTCCTGCTCGGCGTCCTGCGCGAGGGCGAAGAATCGATCACCGAGCTCTTCCGCCGTTTCCACATCAAGCCCGAGGATCTGCGCCGCGAAGTCGAGGGCGAGCGCGTCTTCGTCGAACGCATCTCGTCGACCGCCGAGCTGCCGCTCTCCGAGGAGTCCAAGAAGATCCTGGCATACGCGTCGCATGAGGCCGAGAGCATGCTCCATCCGGCCGTCGGGTCGGAGCATCTGCTGATCGGCATTCTGCGCGTCGAAGGTTGTCTTGCCATGCGCATCCTGGCGCAGCACGGCTTCGACGTGTACTCGACGCGGGAGGAAGTCCTGGCGATCGCGAAGGACCGTGAGGCGTCCCAGCAGAAGAAGGAGCTGCCGTTCCTGACCGAGTACGGCCGGGATCTGACGGCGATCGCTTCTCAGGACGGCTTCGACCCCTTGATCGGACGCGAGAAGGAAGTCGAGCGCATCATCGAGATCCTCTCGCGGCGGACCAAGAACAACCCCATCCTGCTCGGCGAGCCCGGCGTGGGCAAGACCGCCATCGTCGAGGGCCTGGCCGAGCGCATCGTCTCCGGGCAGGTGCCGATCTTTCTCGCCAGCAAGAAGATCGTCGCCCTCGACCTGTCGCTGATCGTCGCCGGCACCAAGTACCGCGGGCAGTTCGAGGAGCGCCTCAAGGGCATCTTGAAGGAGCTCAAGGAGACGCCGGACGTCATCGTCTTCATCGACGAGATCCACTCGCTCGTCGGCGCCGGCTCGGCGGAAGGCTCGCTCGACGCCGCCAACATCCTGAAGCCGGCACTATCGCGCGGCGAGATCTCCTGCATCGGCGCCACCACGCTCAAGGAGTACCGCAAGTACATCGAGAAGGACCGCTCGCTGATGCGGCGCTTCCAGTCGGTGTCGGTGACTCCGCCCGACGCCGAGGAGACGCTGCGCATCCTCGAAGGCTTGAAGGAGCGCTACGAGTCATTCCACAAGGTGCGCTACCGCGCCGAGTCGCTGAGGACCGCGATCACGCAGTCGAGCCGCTACATCAGCGACCGCCACCAGCCCGACAAGGCGATCGACGTCATCGACGAGGCGGGCGCCAAGGTCAAGCTCCGCCGCGTGCGCGACACCCAGAACCTGCGGCGGCTCGAGCGCGACATCCAGCAGGTGGTCAAGGAGATGAAGCGCGCCATCTCGAGCAAGGACTTCGAGAAGGCGGTCTACCAGCGCGAGCGTGAGATCGAGCTGCGCGAGGACGTCGAGAAGCTCTCCCAGCTCACCGAGGAGAGCGCCGTGCTCGAGGTGACGCCGGAGGACATCGAGGAGGTGATCGCCTCCTGGACCGGCGTCCCGGTTGCCGCGCTGCAGAGCGAGGAAGCCGAGAAGCTGATGGACATGGAGAACATCCTGCGCCGCCGGGTGGTGGGGCAGGAGCGCGCCATCGCCGCCATCTCGCGCGCCATCCGCCGCTCGCGCCTCGGCGTCTCCAACCCCGGCCGCCCGGTGGGCTCGTTCATGTTCCTGGGTCCCAGTGGTGTAGGCAAGACCGAGGTCGCCCGCCAGCTCGCCAGCTTCCTCTTCGGCACCCAGGAAGCGCTCGTGCGCTTCGACATGTCCGAGTACATGGAGAAGCACGCGGTCTCCAAGCTGATCGGCTCGCCGCCCGGCTACATCGGTCACGAGGAGGGCGGGCAACTCACCGAGCGCATCCGCCGCCAGCCCTACTCGCTGGTGCTCTTCGACGAGATCGAGAAGGCGCACCCCGACGTCGCCAACCTGCTGCTGCAGATCCTCGACGACGGCGTGCTCACCGACAGCTACGGCAACCAGGTCGACTTCAAGAACTCGATCGTGCTGATGACGAGCAACGTCGGCAGCAAGGTGGTGCTCAACAAGGGGCGCATGGGCTTCGGCGCGCAGAACGAGCAGGAGGCCTTCGCCCGCATCGAGGAGGAGATCCTGGGCGAGCTCAAGCGCGCCTTCTCGCCCGAGTTCATCAACCGCCTCGACGAGGTCATCGTCTTCAACCCGCTGGGGCCGATCGAGCTGCGGGCGGTGGTCGACATCCTGCTCGAGGACGTCAACCACACGCTGGGGCAGCGCGGCCTGCACGTCGAGGTGTCGCCCGAGGTGCGCGAGTGGCTGCTCGAGCAGGCCGGCGTCGAACCCTCGACCGGCGCGCGCCCCCTGCGGCGGACGATCCAGCGCCACCTGCAGGACGCCGTCTCCGAGATCCTCATCTCGCGCCGCGGCGAGCCGATCGAGCTCATCGAAGTGGAGCTCGTCGACGGCAAGCTCCACTTCGAGGTGCAGTCCCGCGAGGTCCTCGCCACTTGATGGGGCTGAGTCTCCGGATGGGCCGCCGTCTCCGGTAGGATCCCGACCCGCATCGCGCCAGGCTCCCTGGCGCAACCCTTGCTCAGTTCCGCGCCGATTCCTGGCAGCTCGAAGGGGGTAGACCTGTTGTGCTCGTGAACCGACTCGACGCCTCTGGACGTAGCGCGCGAACTGGCCTCGCCCCTGCGGGCCGTGCTGGCGCTCCCCAACGCCTTTTTGGCGCCACCTTGAGTCGGCTCGCGATGGCCGCGGCCGTCGCCGTGTTGCTGCTCGGTCGCGCCGCTCATGCGGCGACGGAGGCCGAGGAGCTCGCGGGCAAGCCGATCGCCGCCATCGAATACCAGGGCCTGCGCACGCTCTCCGAAGAGACCCTCAACTACTACCTCGGCCTCGAGGTCGGTGCCCCCTTCGATCCCGCCGCCCTCGACAAGAACCTGAAGGCGCTCTGGGACCGCCACCTGCTCGACGACATCTCGGTCGAGGCCTCGCCGTCGGCGGCCGGCGTCCACGTGCTGCTGCGCATCGCCGAGCGCCCGGTGCTGCGTTCCGTCGAGTACACCGGCCTCAAGAAGCTCGGCCACACCGACATCCAGGACCGCTTCGACAAGGAGCAGATCCGCCTGCGCGAAGGCGGCCCGCTCGACCTGGGCGAGCTCGAGCGCGCCAAGCACGAGCTGATGAAGATGTACGCCGAGAAGGGGTACCGATTCGCCACCGTCGAGTACACCCTCGAAGAGGTGAGCCAGGGCGAGCGCCGCGCGCGCTTCACCGTCGACGAGGGCACCAAGGTCAAGATCGGCGACATCAACTTCGAAGGCAACACCGTCTTCTCCGACCGCCGGCTGCGGCTGGCGATGCGCAAGACCAAAGAGACGGGGCCGATCTCGCGCTTCTTGAAGCACGACATCTACAACCCGGCGACGATCGAGGAGGACCTCGGCAAGGTCCGCGACCTCTACCGCGAGAAGGGCTACAAGAACGTCGACGTCGAGGAGCCGCAGGTCGCGGTCAAGGCCAAGCACCCGGACGCCGCGCCGAAGCGCCAGAAGCGGCGGCTCGAGCTCACCATCCCGGTCACCGAAGGCGACCGCTGGAAGCTCGGCACCGTCACCATCGAGGGCAACAAGGTCTACTCCGACGAGATCCTGCTGCGCGCCTTCGCGCGCCCGCGCAACCCCTGGCTGCGCGCCTCGGCGGTGGACAAGGGGATCAAGGCGATCGAGGAGCTGTACCGCAACAGCGGCTACATCTACTCGCAGGTCGACGTCGAGCTGGTCGAGCGCCCCGACAACGTCGCCGACGTGCAGGTCAAGGTCTTCGAGGGCGATCAGTTCAAGGTCGGCCGCATCGAGTTCAAGGGCAACGACCGCACCCGCGACAAGGTGCTGCGCCGCGAGTTCCGCCTGCAGGAAGGGCTGGTCATGAACATGGGGGCGCTCAAGAACAGCGTCTACAAGCTCAACCAGCTCACCTACTTCAAGATCGACGAGGACAACCCGATCGAGTTCGACCCGCCCGACCGCGAGAAGAAGACGGTCGACCTGACGGTCAACGGCCGCGAGTCGGACCGCACCGAGCTGCTCTTCGGCGGCGGCTGGAGCGAGCTCGACGGCTTCTTCGGCCAGTTCTCGATGCAGACGCAGAACTTCCTCGGCCGTGGCGAGAGTGTCGGCGTCTCGGTGCAGACCGGCAAGGTGCGCGACATCTACGAGCTGTCCTACTTCGTGCCCTGGCTGCTCGACAAGCCGCAGTCGGCCGGCTTCCAGCTCTTCAAGCGCGACCTCGACTACAACTTCCTCGGCACCCAGCAGCGCATCACCGACGAGAAGGGCGGCGCGCTCACCTACGGGCGCAGCTTCGGCCTCTTCCACAACCTGCGGCTGCAGTACGAGTTCGCGGACATCACCGACGAGTCGCGGCTGTTCGACGACGCCGGCGCCACCACCTCGCAGGTCTTCAAGTACGCCAAGTCGGACGTCCGTCCGGAGTGGCTCTACGACAGCCTCGACAACCGCATCGAGCCCACGGTCGGCCTGCGCGCTTCGGCCTCGCTGGAGTTTGCCGGCGGCCCGCTGGGCGCCGACGTCGAGCTGTGGCGGCCGGAGGTGGCGTTCACCTGGTTCAAGCCGGTGGCGCGGCGCCCGGTGCGCTCCGTCTTCGCCGTCAACTTCGAGAGCGGCTGGGTGCACGACAGCGGCACCAAGGGCGGCCTGCCGCTCAACGAGCGGATCTACATGGGTGGCGCCCGCAGCCTGCGCGGCCACGCCACGCGCTCGATCTCGCTGCGCGACGAGCACGACACGCCCGTCCAGGATCAGTTCGGCAACCTGCTCGGAGGCACCTCCTACGTGCAGGGCTCGCTGGAGTACCATCTCCTGCTCGGCGGCCCGTTCCGGCTGGTCTTCTTCGCCGACGGCGGCAACGTCTTCGGCGAGGAGGGGCTGCGGTTCGGCGTCAACAGCCTGCGGAGCACGGCGGGCGCGGAGCTGCGGCTCTTCGTCCCCGTCTTCGGGCTGCCGCTGCGCTTCATCTACGCCAAGAACCTGACACCCTTGCCCGGAGACCGCTTCGAGAGCTTCCAGTTCGACGTCGGAACGAGCTTCTAGCCCCAATCGCAAGGAGAGCGCCTCCATGATTTCGAAGGCAACCCCCGTCCGCATCCTCGCGCTGCTCGCCGCGCTGGCGGCGCCGGCCGCCGCCCAGCAGGCAGCGTCTAACCTCAAGATCGGCGTCATCGACCCCGAGCGCATCGTCGCCGAGTCGGCGCGCGGCAAGCAGGCGCTCGAGCGCCTCAACAAGGAGCGCGACGCGCGCCTCACCGAGGGCAACCGCATGCGGCAGGAGATCACCGACCTGCAGAAGCGGATGAACGACGGCCGTCTCTCGCTGGGCCAGGACAAGCTCAAGCAGCTCAACGACGAGATCGAGGAGAAGACGATCGCCATCCAGCGCTACGGCGAGAACGCGCAGCGCGAGATGACGAAGCTCGAGCAGGAGATCATGGACCCCATCGAGGAGCAGATCCTCAAGGTGATCAACCAGGTGGGCGCCGAACAGGGGTACACGCTGATCTTCAAGAAGTTCCAGAGCGGCCTGGTGTACGCCAGCGAGGCGGTGGACCTGACGCCGGTGGTGATCCAGCGCTTCGACGCGACGCCCGCGTCGGCGGCGGCACCGGCGGCGCGGCCGGCTGCGACTCCCAAGCCTCCCGGGCACTAGACTTCGGCGGTTGACAAGCCTTGGCGAGCTGGCGGCGCTGGTGGGCGGCCGCGTGCGCGGCGATTCCGCGCGCGTGGTGCGCGGAGTGCGGCCGCTGGCGACGGCGGGGCCTGACGACCTCTCGTTCCTGACCGCGGCGAAGTACCGCGACGAGGCGCGCCGGAGCCGCGCCGGTGCGCTGCTGGTGGCGAAGGAGGAGGAGCTGCCGCACGACCAGCTCGTCTGCGCCGACGCGCCGTGGGCGCTGGGCGAGCTGCTGCGACACTTCCATCCCGCGGTCGCGGCGGTGGCCGGCGTGCACCCGACGGCGGTCGTCGCGGCGAGCGCGGTCGTCGACCCGGCGGCCAGCATCGGCCCGCAGGTCGTCGTCGGCGAAGCCAGCCGCATCGCAGCGAGCGCCGTCCTCCACGCCGGCGTCGTCGTCGGCGCCCGCTGCCGCGTCGGGCCGGGCTCGGTGATCCATCCGCGCGCCGTGCTCTACGACGACACCGAGCTCGGCGCCCGCGTCACCGTGCACGCCGGCGCGGTGCTCGGCGCCGACGGTTTCGGCTACGCCGCGCGCGGCGGCGTCCTCGTCAAGGTGCCGCAGGTGGGGCGCGTCGTCGTCGAGGACGACGTCGAGATCGGCGCCAACACCACGATCGACCGCGCGACGCTGGAGGAGACCCGCATCGGCGCCGGCAGCAAGCTCGACAACCTGGTGCAGGTCGGACACAATGTGCGGCTCGGAAAAAGCTGCGTCCTCTGCGGCCAGGCGGGGATCGCGGGAAGCACCCGGCTGGGCGACGGCGTGGTGCTGGCGGGGCAGGCGGGAGTGGGCGGCCACCTCGAGCTCGGCGACGGCGTGCAGGTGGCGGCGAAGTCGGCGGCGCTGCAGTCGGCGCCGGCGGGGAGCAAGCTGGCGGGCGTACCCGCGGTGCCGCTCAACCAGTGGCGGCGGCAGGTGAGCTGGCTCGGGCGGCTGAGCGATCTCGCGCGACGGGTTCGCCGGCTCGAAAAGGCGCAGCTGGAAAAGCAAGGAGCGGCGACGGCTGCGACGGCGACGGAGGAGGAGGGCACGTGACGGAGGCGGGGCGTCCGAGCAGCGACATCGGGAGCAACACAGTGCAGTGGGACAGCCGGTGGATCCAGCAGGTGCTGCCGCACCGCTACCCCTTCCTGCTCGTCGACCGCGTGCTCGAGCTCGAGCCCAAGAAGCGCGTCGTCGCCATCAAGAACGTCACCGTCAACGAGGAGTACTTCCTCGGCCACTTCCCCGGCCACCCGGTGATGCCGGGCGTGCTGCTGCTCGAGGCGCTGGCGCAGGCGGGCGGCATCCTGCTGCTGCACGACATGCCCGACCGCGAGAACAAGCTGCTCTACTTCACCGGCATCGAGCGCGCCCGCTTCCGCCGCCCGGTGGTGCCCGGCGACCAGGTGCGGCTGGAGATCGACATCCTCAACCTGCGCGCCACCTTCTGCCGCCTGCAAGCCCGCGCGCTGGTGGACGACAAGCTGGCGGTCGAGGCGGTGCTGTCTTCCGCGATGGTCGCGCGGTGACCGTGGCGCCGAACGTCCATCCCTCGGCGATCGTTGACCCCTCGGCCCAACTCGCCGACGGCGTCGTCGTCGGACCGTTGGCGGTGATCGGCGCCGGCGTCGAGATCGGCAGCGGCACCACGGTCGGCGCCGCGGCGCAGATCCAGGGCCCGGCGAAGATCGGCCGCGACAACCGCATCCACGGCCACGCCTGCCTCGGCTTCGACCCGCAGGACGTCACCTACAAGGGCGAGGAGACGCGGCTCGAGATCGGCGACCGCAACCACTTCCGCGAGCTGTGCACCATCCAGCGCGGCACCGTCAAGGGCGGCGGCACGACGCGCATCGGCGACGACAACCTGTTCATGGTCTACACCCACGTCGCGCACGACTGCCAGGTGGGCAACCGCACCATCTTCGCCAACAACGCCACGCTCGCCGGCCACGTCGAGGTGCACGACTTCGCCTCGATCTCCGCCTTCACGTCGATCCACCAGTTCTGCCGCGTCGGGCGCCACGCCTACGTCGGCGGCTACTCGGTGATCACCCAGGACGCGCTGCCGTTCGTGAAGACCGTGGGCGTCAAGCCGGCCTTCTACGGCCTCAACCGCATCGGCCTCGAGCGCAAGGGCGTTCCCGCCGAGACGATCGAGCGGCTGGAGGTCGCGGTGCGGCGGCTCTCCCGCTCGAAGGAGCCGCTGGCCGACGTGCTGGCGTCGCTGCGCGCCGAGTTCCCCGACGATGCCGAGGTGGCGTACCTGGTCGACTTCGTGAGCACGGCGCGGCGCGGCGTCATCCGCGCGCTGCCGGGCAGGAAGGCGTCGAGCCGTGGTGGTTGAAACCTGATGGTGGTTGAGTCCGTGGCGCTCGAAGCCCCGGCGGCGCCGGCTCAGCTCGAGCCGCTGGCGCAGCCGCAGCGGCAGCTCCTCGAGGAGCGGGTGCCGGTGCGCATCGGCGTCGTCGGCACCGGATCGCTGGGGCGCCATCACGTGCGCATCCTCGCCTCGCTGCCGGGAGCGGAGCTGGTCGGCATCCACGACGCGCGGCCGGAGGTGGCGGCGGAGCTCGCGGCCACCCACGGCACGGTGGCATTCCCCGACGTCGACGCGCTCGCCGCGCAGGTCGACGCCATGGTCGTCGCCGTGCCCACCAGCGAGCACGCGCGCATCGGCGCGCCGCTGCTCGCCGCCGGCACGCACGTGCTGGTGGAGAAGCCGATCGCCGGCTCCCTCGAGGAGGCCGACGAGCTGCTCGCCGCGGCCGCGGCAGGCGGGGGCCACAACGTCTTCGCCGTCGGCCATGTCGAGTTCTACAACCCGGCGGTGCAGGCGCTGCTCGGCGCCGGCGCCGCGCCGCGCTTCGTCGAGGTCGAGCGCCTCGGCGTCTTCTCGCCGCGCAGCCTCGACGTCGACGTCGTGCTCGACCTCATGATCCACGACCTGCAGATCCTCCACGCGCTCGATCCCAGCGAGGTCGCCGAGGTGCGCGCCACCGGCATCAACGTGCTGTCGCCGCGCATCGACATCGCCAACGTGCGGCTGGAGCTGGAGTCGGGCTGCACGGCGAACCTGACCGCCTCGCGCGTCTCCGCCGAGCGGGTGCGCAAGCTGCGCGCCTTCTCGCCGCGCGGCTACTTCTCGCTCGACTACCAGGCGCAGGAGATCAAGGGCTACCGGCTCGAGGGCGTCGAGGGCGCTCCGCAGATCGTGCGCGCCGACCTGCCGGTCGAGCCCGCCGAGCCGCTGCGCCGCGAGCTCGAGGCTTTCCTGCGCGCCTGCCGCGGCGAACCGACCGCGCTGGTGCGCGGCGAGGAGGGCAGGCGGGCG
>DASYQD010000152.1:0-2594 GCA_036005845.1 Thermoanaerobaculia bacterium
GACGCCGGAGCCGCGGTACTTGCCCGGCGAGCGCGGCGGGATGTACGAGCCGGTGGTGGCGAGGGTGCCGAAGCGCGCCTCCGCCGCGATGCAGGCGTCCTGGAACGACAGCCCCTTGTCGGGATCGGCGGCGTCGAACACCCGCCCCTCCGCGAACACCAGTCGCGCCTCGGGCACCTCGAGCTGCGCCGCCGCCGCCTTCGCCAGCAGCTCGCGGGCGCGCTCGGCCGCCTGCAGCGCCGCGTTGCCCACCATCAACGTGACGCGCGACGAGTAGCTGCCGAGATCGACCGGCGTCAGATCGGTGTCGGCGACGCACAACCGGATGTCGTCGAGCCCGACGCCGAGCACCTCGGCCACCATCGCCGCCAGCACCGAATCGCTGCCCTGGCCGATCTCGCTCTCGCCGCAGAAGACGGCGACGCCGCCGCTGCGGTCGAGCTTGAGCATCACGCCCGACTGCGGCATGTGGTTCCAGTAGATCGGCAGCCCGGCGCCGCAGAGGTACGAGCCGCACGCCAAGCCGAGCCCGCGTCCGGGCGGCAGCTTGCCGCGCCGCTCCTTCCAGCCGCTGCCTTCGACCACCGCCTCGATGCACTGCCGCAGCGCCATCGTGCCCAGGCGCAGCCAGTTGGCCGTCGTCGAGTGCGGCTCGGCGAGGATGCGCAGCCGCAGCTCCGCCGCGTCGATGCCGAGCCGCCGCGCCGCCTTGTCGAGGTGCACCTCGAAACCGAAACGCGGTTGCGGCGTCCCGTGGCCGCGCTTCGGCCCGCACGGCGGCTTGTTGGTGAACGTGCGCACGCCGTCGAAGCGGTAGCGCGGCAGGTCGTAGGTCACCGTCTGCAGCGCGCCGGTGTAGTAGGTGCTCGCCACGCCGTAGCTGCCGTAGGCGCCGCCGTCGAGCGCGGTCTGCAGATGCTGCGCGGTGATGCGGCCGTCGCGGGCGAAGCCGGTCTTCATCCGCATCGCCACCGGGTGGCGGCCGCGGTGGCAGTAGAAGACCTCCTCGCGCGTCAGCGTCACCTTCACCGGCCGCCCCAGCTTGAGGCACATCTTCGCGGCGACGATCTCGTGGTTGAAAGGGTCGCTCTTGCCGCCGAAGCCGCCGCCGTTGGGCGTCGCGACGACGCGCACGCGTGACGCCGGCAGCCCCAGCACCTTGGTGAGCGCGCGGTGCGCGTAGTGCGGCGTCTGCGTCGACGAGTAGACGGTGACGCGCCCCTCGTCCTCGGGCACCGCGACGGTGGCGTGCTGCTCCATCGGCAGGTGCGTGTTGCCCTCGTAATAGAAGGTGTCCTCGAGCACGAGGTCGGCCTCGGCGAAACCCGCCTCGACGTCGCCGAACTGCAGCGACACCTGCTTGTGGACGTTGCCGTGGTCGCCGTACTCGTGGAGGCGCGGCTCGGGCGTGGCGAGCGCCTCTTCGATCGAGCTGATGGTGGGGAGAAGCTCGTACTCGACGTTCACCGCCAGCGCGGCGGCGGTCGCCTGGTCCTCGGTGAGCGCCGCCACCGCCGCGACGGGATCGCCGACGAAGCGCACGCGGTCGGGGCAGAGCGCATGCTCGTCCTGCGACACCGGCAGGATTCCGAACGGCTCCGGCATGTCGACGCCGGTCAGGAACCCGAGCACGCCAGGCAGCGCCGCGGCCGCCTCGGTATCGATGCGCACGATGCGCGCGTGCGCCACCGTGCTGCGCACGAGCTTGAGGAAGACCATGCGCGGAAAGGCGAGATCGTCGGCGAAGCGGGTCGCGCCGGTAACCTTGGAGCGGCCGTCGACGCGGCGAAAGGGCTTGCCGACGACATTCCTCTCGCGCCGCTCGACGGGCTCGGAATCGGGTTGGCGGACGGGCTCGCTCATAGGTTCGCAGCCGATTTGAACATCCGTTCGAATCCTGGCTTGGCGAGGCGAGGCTGTCAAGCCCGCGTGGCGCGTGGATTGCTCCCGCGGCGGAACGCGTGAGGGGTCACTTGAAGGCCGCGCCGCCGTTGCTCGCCTTGCTGCTCGTCGCCTGCAGCTCGCAATCGCCCACCGAGAAGCTGGCGAAGACCGCCGACCCCGTCGGCTCCTGGCTCGCCACGCTGCAGATGACGGCGGAGGCGTGGAGCGAGAACCGTGTTCCCACGCACTTCGCGCAGGACACCGCCACAGCTGCCGACAAGAAGTTGGCGAAGATCGCGAAGGAGGCGGCGAAGTCGCCCGCCGCACCTGCAGTCCGCGAGCCGCTGCGCCGCCTCGTCGACGACGCGGAAACGGCGACGCACGCGCTCGAAGCCCTGCTCGACCGCGGCGATCGCCACGCGGCCCGCGCCGCGGCCGCGCGCCTGCAAGCGCTCGGCGACCGCTTCGACGCCTGGAAGCAATCGGTAGAGGGCCCGTCGTCGTGAAGAAGGCGATGCAGCTCGCGCTCGGCATCCTCACCGGCGTCGGCAGCCCGCTCACCAGATGACGCGCGAAGCAGATGCCGCCGATCTCGCTGGCCAGCACCAGCAGGTGCACGAGCGTGAGCACGACGAACGGCACGACCCAGGCACCGAAGCCGAAGTGCTCGCGGATGGCGTCGGGCAGCGCCTTCTTGGTGACGGCGGCGA
>DASYQD010000153.1:0-37399 GCA_036005845.1 Thermoanaerobaculia bacterium
GCGGCGCACGGTGAAGAAGGCGTGGCAGGCGGCGTGGCTGCTCCACGCCGTGCGCTGCATGGACTTGACGACGCTCTCCGGCGACGACACGCCGGGGCGCGTCGAGCGGCTGTGCGCGAAAGCGCGCTCGCCGGTGCGGCGCGACCTGCTCGCCGACCTGGGCGTGCCCGACCTCGACTTGAAGGTGGCGGCGGTCTGTGTCTACCACCACTTCGTGAAGACCGCCGTCGACGCGCTGCGCGGCTCGGGCATCCCGGTGGCCGCGGTGTCGACCGGTTTCCCGGCGGGGCTCTCGCCGTTCGAGCAGCGCGTCGCCGAGATCGGCGCTTCGGTGGGCGCCGGCGCCGAGGAGATCGACATCGTCATCACCCGCTCGCACGTGCTCACCCAGAACTGGCCGGCGCTCTACGAAGAGGTGCGCGCGTTTCGCGCCGCGTGCGGCGAGGCGCACTTGAAGACCATCCTCGCCACCGGCGAGCTGGGCACGCTGCGCAACGTCTACCGCGCGGCGCTGGTGTGCATGATGGCGGGCGCGGACTTCATCAAGACGTCGACCGGCAAGGAGTCGGTCAACGCCACGCTGCCGGTGTCGCTGGTGATGGTGCGCTCGATCCGCGAGTACTGGGAGAAGACGGGGTTCCGCATCGGCTTCAAGCCGGCGGGCGGCATCTCGCAGGCGAAGGACGCGCTGGCGTGGCTCATCCTGATCAAGGAGGAGCTGGGGCGCGAGCACATGGAGCCGGCGCTGTTTCGGTTTGGCGCCAGCAGCCTGCTGGCGGATGTGGAACGCCAGCTCGAGCACTTCGCGACCGGCAGGTATTCCGCTTACAACCGCCACCCGGTTGCCTGATGAACCGTCTCAACGTCATGGCGAGGAGCGCAGCGACGAAGCCATCTCGACGCCGCAACATCGAGATCGCTTCGCTTCGCTCGCGATGACGAGAAGCCAAGGAGCGCCATGGCTAGCGTCGCCGACATCCTGACCACTCTCGATTACGGCCCTGCGCCCGAAAGCGCGGGGCCGGTGGAGGAGTGGCTCGAGCGCCACGGGCGCAGCTTCGGCCTCTTCGTCGGCGGCAAATGGGTCGACGCGAAGAGCGGCGAGTCGTTCGAGACGCTGACGCCGGCCAACGGCAAAGTGATCGGCCGCGTCGCGCAGGCGAACGCCGAGGACGTCGACGCGGCGGTGAAGGCGGCGCGCAAGGCGCTGCCGGGCTGGCAGGGGCTGACGCCGCACGCTCGGGCGCGCTACCTCTACGCGATCGCGCGCGGCCTGCAGCGCCGCGCCCGCTTCTTCGCCGTGCTGGAGACGATGGACAACGGCAAGCCGATCCGCGAGACGCGCGACATCGACGTGCCGCTCGTCGCCCGCCACTTCTACCACCATGCCGGCTGGTGCCAGCTCCTGCCCAGCGAGCTGCCCGGCTACGCGCCGGTGGGCGTCGTCGGCCAGGTGATCCCGTGGAACTTCCCGCTGCTCATGCTGGCGTGGAAGATCGCGCCGGCGCTCGCCTGCGGCAACACGGTAGTGCTCAAGCCCGCCGAGTTCACGCCGCTGACCGCGCTCGCCTTCGCCGAGCTGTGCGCCGACGTCGGCCTGCCGCCGGGCGTCGTCAACATCATCACCGGCGACGGCCGCACCGGTGCCGCGCTGGTCAACCACCCCGACGTCGACAAGGTCGCCTTCACCGGCTCGACCGAGGTGGGCCGCATCATCCGCGAGTCCACCGCCGGCAGCGGGAAGAAGCTGTCGCTCGAGCTAGGCGGCAAGTCGCCCTTCGTCGTCTTCGAAGACGCCGACCTCGACTCCGCCGTCGAAGGCGTCGTCGACGCCATCTGGTTCAACCAGGGCCAGGTCTGCTGCGCCGGCTCGCGGCTGCTGTTGCAAGAGGGCATCGCCGATGCGATGACCGCGAAACTGCGCGCACGCATGGAGACGCTGCGCGTCGGCGACCCGCTCGACAAGGCGGTCGACATCGGCGCCATCGTCGCGCCGGTACAGCTGCAGAAGATCCAGGAGCTGGTGGCGAAGGGCAAGGACGAGGGCGCGACCTGCTGGCAGCCGTCGTGGGCGTGCCCGACCGAGGGCTGGTTCTACCCGCCGACGCTCTTCACCGACGTGTCGCCGTCGTCGACCATCGCGCAGGTGGAGATCTTCGGGCCGGTGCTGGTGGCGATGACCTTCCGCACGCCGGTCGAGGCGGTGGAGCTCGCCAACAACACGCGCTTCGGCCTCGCGGCCAGCGTGTGGAGCGAGAGCCTCAACCTCGCGCTCGACGTGGCGCCGAAGATCAAGGCCGGCGTGGTGTGGGTCAACTGCACGAATCTGTTTGACGCCGCCGCCGGCTTCGGCGGCTACCGCGAGAGCGGCTTCGGCCGCGAGGGCGGGCGCGAAGGGCTCTTCGAGTACCTGAAGCCGGCGTACGAGAAGAAGCTGCCGTCCTACGAGGACAACGATTTCATGCTGCCCGAGCCGGAGGGCGGCAGCGACATCGGGCGCGGCCTGCCGCCGATCGACCGCACACCGAAGATGTACGTCGGCGGCGCGCAGGTGCGGCCCGACGCGCCGTACGTGCTGCCGGTGGTGGGCGAGGGTGGGCGGCTCGTCGGCGAGGTCGGGCGCGGCAACCGCAAGGACATCCGTAACGCGGTCGAGGCAGCGCGCAAGGCCGAAGGATGGACGCACACCACCGGCCACAACCGGGCACAGGTGCTCTTCTACATCGCCGAGAACCTGGCGGCGCGCGAGGCCGAGCTGATCGACCGCCTCGACGCGTGGACCGGCGGCAACAGGCGCCAATCGACCAAGCGACAATCCGTTACAAGACCAGGGCGCCGCGAAGTGGAGGCGACGCTGGCGCGCCTCTTCCACTGGGCGGCGTGGGCCGACAAGTACGACGGCGCCGTGCACCACACGCCGTTCCGCAACGTCACGCTGGCGATGCCCGAGCCGCTCGGCGTGATGGGCGTCGTCTGCCCGCCCGAGGCGCCGCTGCTGGCGTTCGTCTCGCTCGTCGGCGCCGCCATCGCGATGGGCAACCGCGTCGTCGCGGTGCCGTCGCAGCGCTGCCCGCTGGCCGCCGTCGACCTCTACCAGGTCTTCGACACCTCCGACCTGCCCGGCGGCGCCGTCAACATCGTCACCGGCATCGCCGACGAGCTGGCCGAAGTGCTGGCGTCGCACGACGGCGTCGACGCCCTCTGGTACTTCGGCTCCGCCAACGGCAGCGCCACCGTCGAGCGCCAGTCGACCGGCAACCTCAAGCAGACGTGGGTCAACTACGGCAGGCGCCGCGACTGGTTCGACGACGAGCAAGCCGCCGGCCGCGAGCTGCTACGCCGCGGCACTCAGGTGAAGAACATCTGGGTGCCCTACGGCGAGTAGGGACAAGCCCGCCAGCTATCTCCTCGACTGATTGGTCAGGTATGCCAGAAGGGATCCGTGAGGCCGAGACCATCGAAGATCTCGCGGATCTCGGCGCCTACGGGCCTGCGGGCTTCGGGCGTCAAGCGATTCGAGTACCACGCAATAGCCAGCTGCCAGAGCTGGCCGAGCGTCACGAGCGGCCGCCGAGGGAGACCGCGCGCAGAGCACCAGTGATCGACGTGCTCTTCCGACCGGAAGAGAAGCATCGTGCTTCAGGTGTAAGGGAGATCGTCCCACCAATGCGCGGCAGGGACGGCGAAGTGAGCGACGCCCTGGGCCGGGACGGCATGGCCGCCTTCCACCGCAAGGGCCATGGGCTGCCCGCAGCACGCGCAACTGGCCTGGATCGAAGCGTCTTCGTGAAGAGCCGCGGCAATGCCATAGGCATCCCACACGCAGTTGGCGAAGTAGGACTTTCGGCTGGTGGTGACCAGGAACGCCGTGGGCGCCGCCGAGAACGGGGGCGCCATGACGATCTCGCCGCTGTCGCGAGCCAGGTACAGCAGACGCCGAGCTCGAAGGCGCTGGAAGCCATCGAGTACTGCGGAGAGCGAGACCCCAAGAGAGGCCGCGACCTCCTTCGACAGCGGCGGTCGACCAAGCTCGACGGTCGCGGCATAAACGTGGTGCCGGAGGTCTTGATCGGACAACACGCCTTGATTCTCCACGGAGCCGTGCGAGCGGTCAGACAGCTCCGGGCAGCTATTCGACAGTGAACGGCACGCTGCTCGCGACGCCCGCGGTGCCCGCGATGCGCACTTCGAGCGTGTAGCCGCCCGGCTGCAGCCCGGCTGGCGAGAAGGTGGCGAGCAGGCGCTCGGCCGCGGCGTCGGGCTTGCGCTCGCCGAGCTGCAGCGGCGAGGTCGAGGCGACGCCACCGTCGGCGCGCTTGACGACCGCTTCGAGGCCCTTCGCGCCCGAGGGCGCTTCGACCCACAGCGTCGCGGACTGGCCGGCATGGAGTCGCGGCGCCGCGGCCGGCACCACGACCTTGTCGCCGAGCGTGAACGGATACACCAGCGGCTGCGCCGCGCCGCTGTCGCGCACCAGCAGCCAGTCGCGCCCCGGCGGTTCGACGAAGACTCCAGCAAGCGTTGGCTGTCCCTCGCGCGGCGGCAGCACCAGCGGCGCCACCGCGATGCCGTAGCGGTTGCTCACCGTGTTGCGCACCAGCGCCCGCAGCTCGTACTCGCCCGGGCCGAGGTCCAGACCCGCGAAGAGCTTGAAGCCGGAAGCGCGCAGCTTGTCGCCGACGACGCGCAGGTCGAGGCCGACGAGCTGCCGCGCTACCGCGGCGATCGACCCTGCCTTGTCGAAGGCGTAGACGGTGACCTCGGCCGACACCATGTCGCCGACGTGTCCTTCGAGCAGGCTGGCGCCGTCGACCTCGACGACCGCGCAGGCGCCGCTCGTCTTACCCGCCAGCGGCACCGCCAGCGCCGCCGTATGCACCGCGCCACCGGCCCTGCCTTCGAGCACCTCGCCGGCGATGCGCAGCCGCTCGCGCGTCTGCTGCTGCACGCCCGGCGGCGCCAGCGCGTAGTAGCCGGGCCGCGCCGACACTTCGCCGCGCCCGGCGCCCTTCACCTCGACGCGTAGCGGCACGTAGCCGTCCTTCGACTCGATCGGCCCCGGCTGGATGGTGAGCACGTAGGTGACGGCAGTCGCCTTCAACACGCCGCTCATCGCCTCCGCGAGGTCGTTGTAATTGCGATAGAAGGTGCCGCCGGTCTCCTTGGCGAGGTAGAACAGGGAGTCGTGGCCGCTGCCGGCGCGCTCCACTCCGACGTCGCGGATCTCGCTCACGCCGCCGCTGATCTGCCGCCCCTCGGCCTGCAGGCCGGCGATGTCGATGCTGTGCACGACGCAGTCGGCGCGCTTCATGGCGTCGGCGAGCGCGCGGAGCTGGTTCTGCAGGCGGCCGCTGCCGAAGCGGATCTCGGTATCGCCGCGAGTGATCCCCTCGACCGAGTCAGAGTCCTGCTCTTCGACCTTCGGCTCGGCGCCGAGGCGGCCGGTGAGCAGCTCGGAGGCGAAGCCTTCAGAGAGCAGCAGCACGTGCTTGCGGCCGGCGACGCTCTCCAGCAGCGTGCCGAGGTCGCTCATGCCGCGGGCGAAGGTGCGGGCGCGGTCGCGCTGCACGGCCTCGTTGGCGCGCTCCTCGAGCGGCGCCAGGTCGCGCACGTCGTCGAGCACCTCCCAGGCGGCGAGCACCTTGGCGCCCGGGCCGGGCCCGTGCTCGCGCGCCGCCACCTGCGTCTCGAGGTCGTGCGCGTCCGCCTTCTGCTGGCCGAGCACGATGCCCAGCCAGTCGCGGCGGGTCTCGACGAGCTCGGTCGAGCCGAGGGTGCGCAGCGCGAGGTCGATCTGCGCGCGGTCGGAGGTGAAGCCGAGGATGACGCGCGGCCCCTTGATCGGGCTGAAGGTGGCGACGCCGGCGAGGTCGGCGGGCGAGAGCCGGTCGAGGAGCTGCAGGGCCGCCTTCTGCGCCCGTTCGAGCGAGGTGGGAGAGGACTGCGAGAAGTCGAAGAGGAAGAGGAAGTGGCGGCGGGCGCTCGACGGCAGCCGGTTCACCGCCGGGGCCGCTGCGGCGCCAGCGGCCGGCGTCGACAGCGCGTCGACGTCGATCGTCTCGAAGCCGACGATCTGTTGCTGTTGCTTGCCCGCCCACACCGTGAAGTCGGCGGCGGTGAGCCCGCGCACCGGCTGGCCGCCGCGGATGACCTGCACCGGGACCTCGACGACGTTGACCTCGGTCGAGCCCTTGAAGGCGCCGGCGGGCGAGGTCGCGGGCTCGGCGGCGGCGATCGCGATCGCCGCGCCGGTGGCGAGGAGGAGCGCGCCGAAACCGGCGGCGAGGAGCGCGCGCGAGCGCGACGGGAGGAAGCTGTTCATGGCGACTCTCCTCGGAGCGCGCCAGACGACGCCCCGGTCATAACGTGGGTCAGCTGGAAGTTAGAGACGCGGGCGGCGCGCATTCCTTCGGCGGCCGCCGGCCGGTGCGCTTCGTAATACGGCGGGGCCAGACGTGGTAGAAACCGCCGCGGAACGGCATCCGCCGAGGAGGGGACATGGTCGATCGTTCGCAAGTCGTGCTCTACAGCGGCGGCCACCGCGGCACCGAGGCCGAGTTCGGCCGCCAGGCGGAGCGTTGGGGCGTGCGCGAGGTGACGCTGTCGTTCGACGGGCACGCCATGGAGCGCGACCGCGACGCGCGGGTGCTCAGCGAAGAGGAGCTGCGGCAGGGCGACGTGTCGATGGAGATCGTCTCCCGCCACATGGGCCGCGAGTACCACCGCGCCGACCGCATCAGGCGCGTCATCCAGTCGATCTTCCACATGGTGGTGCCGGCGTACCACGTCTTTGCGGTCGGCTGGATCCAGCCCGACGGCACGATCAAGGGCGGCACCGGCTGGGGCGTCGAGCTGGCGAAGTTCTTCAACCGACCGGTGACGGTCTTCGACCAGGGGCGCAACCAGTGGTTCACCTGGGCCGAAGGGCGCTGGGAGCCCGACGAGCCGACGATCCCCGAGCAGGCCATCGCCGCCACCGGCACCCGCGAGCTGAGCGACGAGGGGCGGCAGGCGATCGAGGAGCTGTTCACGCGTTCGTTCGGGCCGGCGGCCTGAGCGGCGCCATCCCGGCGAGCGGCTACGCGTCGCCTGCAGCTTTCTGCTGGCGCGGGTCCTTGGCGGCGAACGCGGCCAAGGCCTCTGCCTCGCTCGCATAGGTCTCGAACAGCGGCAGGATGAGCGACAGCTTGAGGGTGTGCTTGACGCGCTCGGGCAGTTGCATCAGCTTGAGCATCGTGCCGAGCTGGTCCGCCACCTTCTTGCTCGCCACCAGCTCGCCGATGCCGGAGCTGTCGAGGAAGGTGACGTCGGAGAGGTTGATGAGCAGCTTGCCGCTGCGGTCGGCGAGCAGCCGGTCCACGGCGTCGCGCAGCATCTCGTCACCGACGCCGCGCACCAGGTTGCCCTTGAGGTCGAGGATGACCACGTCGCCCGCCCGCCGTTGGGTGATCTGCATAGGGCGCCATTTTAGTCCACCCTCGCGCGCGGAGCGCGCTGATCTCGGCTGTCGCCGCGCTTGCGCGCCGCGGCCGCCGGCGGTGCGAATGGCGGGCGCCGTTTGATCGCGCTGCTGCTGTTCGTCGCGTCGCTGCTTGCCGGCGCGGCGTGGGCGCGCCTGCTGCCGGGGAGGATCGGCTGGCCGGAAAGGGCGGCAGGCGCGGCCGTCATCTCGGTGTTTGCCGGGATGTGGGCGAGCTGGCTGGCGGTGCTCGTCTGTGGCTTCGCGGCGGGCGTGGCGGTCGCGACGCTTGCTCTGGCGGGCGCGACGTTCGCCGGTTGGTGGTTGGCGCGTCGACGCGGAGCGCCGCCCACGGCACCGCTGCCGCGCAGGTTGCGCTGGTGGTGGTTGGGCACCACGGCGCCGCTCTCGGCACTGCTCGTCTACCTCGACTCGACGCACTTCCTGCCGCTGCTCGACGGCGGGTGGGGGAGCGCGGGCAGCACGTGGGGCGACCTTGCGCTGCACGCCAGTCTCACCGCACGGTTCTCTCAGGAGCCGCGCTTCGAGTGGGACTTCCCGCTGCTCCACGGCGCTCCCCTCACCTATCCATTCCTCAACGACTTCTGGAGCGGCGTGCTGCACCGCGGCGGCATGTCGATGCGCTGGGCGCTGCTGCTGCCGACGCTGCTGCTCGGCCTGGCGCTGGTGCAGCTCCTCTTCTTCGCCGGCTGGCGCGCCGCGCGCAGCCGGCTCGCCGCTGTATTTGCCTGCCTGCTGGTGCTCTTCGACGGCAGCGCGGCCGGACTGCCGGTCTTCTGGCTGGAGCTGCGCGGCGAAGGCCTGCCGTTCGTCGAGTACCTGCGCCACGTGCGCCACGACTTCGCGCACGTGCCCGCCATCAACGTGCGCTTCTCGAACATCATCTGCGACGCGCTGCTGCCGCAGCGCGGGATGCTCGCCGGATTGTGCGCCTTCCTGCTCGCGGTCCTGCTGCTGCGCAGCGCGTGGGAGCGCACGCGAGGGGCCCGCGACGGTGATGACGAATGCGACGCACGCGGATCGCTCGCCGGTGCCGCGCTCGTGCTCGGCGGGCTGCCGTTCGTGCACGTGCACACCTTCCTCGTCCTCGCCGGCGTCATGGCGTGGCTCGCGGCGGCGCGCTTCGTCCAACGGCGGCCGCGGGCGTGGCACTGGGCGGCGGCGCTTTTCGGCGGAATCGTGCTCGCGGCGCCGCAGCTCGGCTGGCAGCTCGGCCACTCCTTCGGCGAATCGTTCTCGCACTGGCAGCTCGGCTGGATGACGGCGCCGGGCGAGAGCCCGATCGCCTTCTGGGCCCGCAACCTCGGCGTGCTGCTGCCGTTCCTCGCCACCGCACCGTGGTGGCTGCGGCGATGGCCGGCGCGCGGCTTCTGGCTGCACCTGATGGCGCCGTGCCTGGCGCTGTTCGCCATCGCCAACGTCTACCTCTTCCAGCCGCACGCCTACGACAACCTCAAGCTCCTCTTCTACGCGTACCTGGCGCTGGCGCTCGGCACGGCGTGGCTGCTGGCGGGCTGGTGGCGGCGGCGCGGCTGGGTGGGCAAGGTTGTCGCCGTGGCGGTCGTGCTGCTCGCCACCACGAGCGGCGCGCTCTCCGTGTTGCGCGAGGCGACGCTGCACTGGCCGCTGCTCGACGCCGACGAGGTGGCGATCGGCTTCGAGCTGCGCAGGCTGACGCCGCCGGATGCCCGCTTCCTCGTCGCCGACCAGCACGATCATCCGGTGCCGATCATCGCCGGCCGTCGCATCGTGCTCGGATACCGCGGCTGGCTGTGGACCTACGGCCTGCACGTGGCGCCGGTGCTCGCCGACGTGCGCAGCATCTACGCCGGCGAGGACGCGGCGCCGCTGCTGCTGCGCAAATACGGCGTCGACTACGTCTTCATCGGCCCCGGCGAGCGGCGCGCTTTCGCGGTGAACGACGCCTGGTTCGCCGGCCGCTATCCGCTGCTCTTCGAGCGCGGGCCGTACTTCGTCTACGAGGTCGGCTACGGCACGGGTGCTGACGGCACGGCCGCCGGCGGCGTCTCCGGCACGAAGCTGCGCGTGCCCGAGGGCAGCCGGCCGGCGAACGTCTCGGCGTCGAAGTAGGCGTACGCCTGCGCGTGCGCGGGGCTGAGCTTGAACGGCATCACCCGGTAGGAGCGGTGGAGCAGCGCCTCGACGTCGGCGCGGTGCGGCTCGTCGACGAACAGCACCGCGGCGTCGCCCGGCGGCAGCGCGCCGTCGTTCCAGTGGCCGACGTGGTGGAAGTCGGCGAGCAGCCAGGGCAGCGGCCACGACAGGTTCATCACTACGTGGATCGGCAGCGTGCGCAACGACGGATCGGCGGCGGCCGCGCGCTCGAGCACGCGCCACGGCTCGAGCGCCTCGGGCACCGTCTGCACGTAGATGTAGGGCTCCTTGTTGTCGGCGTAGTGCACGTAGTTGAGCCGCACGCCGAGCCCGAGCGACGTTGCGGCGACCGCCGCCGTCAGCGCCGCGCCCACCCAAGGCCGCGTCGACTCCGCCAGCCGCACCAGCGCCCAGGCGGCGACGAAGGCGCAGGGCCAGACGAGCTCGAGCACGCACCACGGCGTCTTGTAGTGGATGAGGCTGTAGGCGGCGAAGGTGGCGAGCGAGTAGAGCGCCAGCGGCCGCAGCGGCGGCCGCGCCGCGAGCGCCGCCCACGGCGCGGCGACGAGGCCGACGAGCGCCGCCGGCTCGTAGCGCGCGAACAGCTTCAGCCAGTAGAACCAGGGCTTCTCGTGCCCGGCGCCCTGCATCGCCCGCGTCGACCAGATGGCGTAGGGCGCGAAGAAGCGGACGAGGCCCTGCGGATCGCGGCCGAAGCCGGAGTAGAGGAGCGCCAGCCCGATGAGCCCCGTCGCCGCGACCGGCAGCACCCAGCGCAGCGGCGGCCAGGTCGGCGCCGCCTTCGGCTCGCCGACCCAGCGGCGCGACAGCCGCCATGCGCACCAGGCGGCGAAGACCGCCGCCGCGTGCACCACCCACACTTCCTTGGTGGCGAGCGCGCCGGCGATGCCGATGCCGACCTCCCACACCGCCAGACGCCGCGGCCGCGTGCGCCATCGGCACCAGCCGCGCAGCGCCAGCATGGTGAAGAAGAGGAACTCGCTCTCGTGGATGGCCCAGCGCGCGTACAAGACGAGCGCCGGCGAGACGGCGAGGAAGAGCGCCGCCGTCCACGCCACCCGGCGGCCGAGCGCATCGGCGCAGCCGATCGCCAGCCACACCGCGGCGGCGCCGAAGAGCACCGTCGTCATCCGCAGCGCCCACAGGTTGTGGCCGAGCAGCACGCGCGCGAGCGCCAGGAAGTAGTAGTGCAGCGGCCCGTGGTAGTTCTCAGCGTCGTAGTGGTAGAAGCCTTCGCTGAGCACCTTCTCGGCGAACCAGCCGTTGACCCCTTCGTCCGAGTGCGGCGGCCGCAGCGGCAGCGCCCACAGGCGCAGCACCAGCGCGAGGCCGAGGATGGCCCACGGCATCCAACGCCTCTCGGCGAGCGTGCGCATCGCGCGCATTATCTCCGCGCGGCGCGCCGGGAATGGCGCCGCGGACGCTGGTGCCGTTTGGAATGCCGCTCGGCCCGCGCGTGGCGCCGCGCGCGCCCGCGCCTCGGTTAGGCTAGGCGCCCCCGGCCGCCACCGCGGAGCGCGCATCCGAGCCGTCCGTCGCGCGACCAACCACCAACTCACAGCGGAGGGTCTTCATCTTGCCCGAATCGCCTTCGCCCAAGCCGTGCCCGCGTTGCGACGCGTGGTGCGCTCAGCCGTCGAGACTCGCCGGCTGGTCTCTCGCTGCCGCGCTCGTCGTGCCGCTTGCCGGCTGCGCCGTCACGACAGCGAAGCCGCAGACCGCGGCACCGGCCGTCTCGAAGCCCGGCGACAAGGCCGCCGCGGAAGTGCCTGAGGCGTTCCCGTCCACCTACAAGCCGCTGCCCTCGCAGCCGACGCTGATCAAGAACGCCACCATCCTCACCGCCACCGGGCCGCGCCTCACCGGCGCCTCGATCCTGCTGCGCGACGGCAAGGTGGCCGCGGTGGGCGCCACCGTCGACGCTCCCGCCGACGCGGTCGTCGTCGACGGCACCGGCAAGTGGGTGACCCCCGGCCTCATCGACACCCACTCGCACCTCGGCGTCTACGCGGCGCCCGGCGGCGATGGGTTGGACGACGGCAACGAGGCGACCAACCCCAACACCGCCGAGGTGTGGGCGGAGCACTCGGTGTGGCCGCAGGACCCGCAGTTCCCGCTGGCGCTCGCGGGCGGCGTCACCACGATGGAGATCCTGCCCGGCTCGGCGAACCTCTTCGGCGGCCGCTCGGTGACGCTCAAGAACGTGCCCTCGGTCAGCGTGCAGGGGATGAAGTTCCCCGGCGCGCCCTACGGCCTCAAGATGGCGTGCGGCGAGAACCCCAAGCGCGTCTACGGCAAGAAAGGGCGCGCGCCGTCGACGCGGATGGGCAACATGGCGGGCTACCGGGAGGCGTGGATCCGCGCCCGCGCCTACGCCGACAAGTGGGCGAAGTGGCGCAAGGACGGCAGCGATCCCGACAAGCGGCCCGAGCGCGACCTCCAGCTCGAGACCCTCGCCGGCGTGCTCGACGGCAAGATCCGCGTGCAGAACCATTGCTACCGCGCCGACGAGATGATGCAGATGATCGATATGGCCAAGGAGTTCGGCTACAAGATCGCCTCGTTCCACCACGGCGTCGAGGCCTACAAGATCCGCGACGTGCTGGCGCGCGAGGGGATCTGCGGCAGCCTGTGGTCGAACTGGTGGGGCTTCAAGATCGAGGCCTACGACGGCATCCCGCAGAACATCGCGCTGATGGACGAGGCGGGTGCCTGCGCCATCGTGCACTCGGACTCGGCGCAGGGCATCCAGCGCCTCAACCAGGACGCCGCCAAGGCGATGCGCGCCGGCCGCGAGGCGGGCATCGACGTCAGCTACGAGAATGCGGTGCGCTGGATCACCATCAATCCGGCGAAGGCGATCGGCGTCGACCAGTGGACGGGATCGCTGGAGCCCGGAAAGATGGCCGACGTGGTGCTGTGGTCGGGCGACCCCTTCAGCATCTACAGCCAGCCGCTGCAGGTGTGGATCGACGGCGCGTTGCTCTTCGACCGCAAGGACAAGTCCCGCCAGCCCGCGACCGACTTCGAGCTCGGGCTGCCGGCGAAGGAGGTGGCGTGGTGAGCGGGCGTCGCGTGCAACTGAGGTTCGACGTTCGAATCGTGCTGCCGGCGCTCGCGCTGGCGGCGTGCGCGCTGCTCGTTGCGACGACAGCGCGCGCGGAGACGATCGCCATCACCGGCGCCAAGGTCTACCCGGTGTCGGGAGCGGCGATCGAGAACGCCACCGTGGTGCTGCGCGACGGCAAGATCGCCGCGGTCGGCGCCGCTGTCGCTGTGCCAGCCGGCGCGCGGGTGATCGACGGCCGCGGCAAGTGGGTGACGCCGGGCCTCTTCGACTCCTCATCGCGCCTCGGCGCGGTGGAGATCGACGCCTACGACGACACCACCGAGGCGCAGGTCGAGGACGACCGCATCACCGCCGCCTTCGACGTCGTCGACGGCTTGAACCCGCTGGCCACCAACGTGCCGGTGACGCGGGTCGAGGGGATCACGCGCGCGGTGGTGATGCCGCGCGCCGGCAAGTCGCTGATCGCCGGCCAGGCGGCGCTGATCGACCTCGCCGCGCTGCCGGCGCCCGATCCGCGGGGCATGGTGGAGCGCGACCCGGTGGCGATGGTGGCGGTGCTCGGCAGCCAGGGTGCCGAGCTCTCCGGCGGCGCCCGGGGCGCCGCGATGCTGCGGCTGCGTGAGGCGCTCGAGGACGCCAAGGACTTCGCGCAGAACCGCAAGGCGTGGGAGACGGCGCAGCACCGTGAGTACCCGCTGTCGCGGCTGGACCTCGAGGCGCTGGCGCCGGTGGTGAAGGGCGAGCTGCCGCTGGCGGTGTTCGTCAACCGCGCCAGCGACATCCTCGCCGCGCTGCATTTCGCCGACGAGTACAAGCTGAAGTTGATCGTGCTCGGCGCCGCCGACGGCTGGATGGTGGCGCCGCAGCTCGCGGCGGCGAAGGTACCGGTGGTGGTGGATCCGATGACGAACATCCCGGACTTCGAGAGTCTCGGCGCGACGCTGGAGAACTCGGGGCGGATGGCGAAGGCGGGAGTGAACGTGGTGTTCGCTTCGTTCGACGCGCACAACTCACGGGACTTGCGGCATGCGGCTGGTGAAGCGGTGGCGTATGGGATGCCGTGGGATGCGGCGTTGCGAGCGTTGACGGCGGGTCCGGCGAAGGTGTGGGGAATCTCGGATCGCTACGGCACGCTGGAGGCGGGGAAGGACGGCGACGTGGTGGTGTGGAGCGGCGACCCCTTCGAGTTGTTGACGAGCGCGGAGCACGTCTTCATCAAGGGCGCCGAGGTGCCTGCCGACACTCGGCAACGGGAGTTGCTGCAGCGTTATCGCCACGTTGGCGAGGCCATGCCGCCAGCTTATCGGCCGTAGGTTCGCGGCGAAGAGGGTGGTCATGAGCTGTTGAGGCTTGCGACCACCCCGCGGCTTCGGTGCTTGTGAGCTGCGAACGCCTGCGACCGCCCGGCCGGCGTTCGCTGCCGGGTCCGGAGGGCGCCGCTGTGGGGCACGCTCGCCTTTCTGAGGTGTGCGAGGGGGAGCGGCTCGCTTGCCTCCGGGCGCTTGCTCGATCGCTGTTTTCGAACGACCACGAATGCGCCCTCCGGAAGCCCCACTGCGGCGCCCTCCGGACCCGGCTGCCGCGAACGCCTCCATGAGTGGTCGTCGAGCGACCTGCTGGCTAGCTCGGGTGCTGTCGTGGTGACTGCGACTATCTACCTCGCGCTCATTTGCGTGCGGTAGGACTCGCATCGTCGTGCCGCTAGTGAGTCGTTGGCGCGCCGACGACACGCCGTGGCCCACTCGCGGTCCCGCCGTGGTCGCCCAATTCCACGCGCCGTGATGCTGACGACCACGGCTGTACCGCGAGTGAGCCACGCTGTTTCAGCGGCGCGCGTTGAAACACTAGCGGCACGACAGACTCGCCGCCGCCGCGAAAAGAGAGCGCGAGGTAGAGCGCACTGCCGACCACGGCCACATTCGAGCTTGCCAACAGGTCGCTCGACGTCCACTCATGAAGGCGGCTGCGTCCGGCGGATCCCGAGGCCGCCGCGGCGGGGCCTCCCGGAGGGCGCTGGAGTCGGCGCTCGGTGACAGCGCTTTCCTGCGCGCCCTCCGGGCGAGGCGAGCGCCCCCGCCCGAATACTCCGAAAGCGAGCCGTGCCCCGCAGCGGCGGCCTCGGGATCCGCCAGCAACCGCCGGCCGGGTGGTCAACACCAGTCGCACACCACGAAATCAGGTGCGCACACCACGAATGAGCCGCGTAACCCGGTTGCTACAATCTCGCGTGCTCAAACCATCCTTCGTCATCCTCCATCGTTCCCTCGCCATCCTCGGTGTCCTCGCGGTTCTCGCCGCCACCCCGTCGCGCGCCGACGTTCAGCGTGGCTGGGACACGATCCAGCTTCCCGGCACGGGCTCGTACACCATCAACTACGTGCCGCTGGGCCTCGATCTCTCCACGCCGGCGCCGATGATCGTGTTCCTGCACGGCTACGGCTCGGGTCCGAACACCTGGCAGCAGACCACCCATATCGGGCAGATCGCCGAAGAGCTCGGCTTCGTCCTCGTCATGCCGCGCGCGGCGGTCAACCTCGACTTCGGCGAAGGGGCAGACGACGCCGTCGTCGACGAGGCCATCGAGGCGACCGCGGCGCGGCTGCCGATCGATCGCCGCCGCATCGGGCTCTCGGGCTTCTCGGCGGGCGCGGCGTACGCGCTCGTGCTTGCGTACACGACGCCGAACGCCTTCAACGGCGTCTTCGCGATGGCTGGGCCCTACCGCGTGATCGTGCATCTGCAAGACCCGAAGACCCCGCCGCCGGCGCGGCTCCTCTACGGCACCCTCGATCCCAACTACCCGCTGTCGTACCTGGCCTGGCAGCAGATGCTCGGCCGCCTCGGCGTGCCGGTACAGAGCGAGATCGTGCCCGGCCTGCCGCATCAGGTGCCGCCCGACGACAGCTTGCGCGCCGGCTTCCACTTCTTGCTCGACCAGCCGCGGCCGACCTGCGTGCCGAGCGCCACGGCGATGTGCCTGCGCGATCGCTTCCGCGTCGAAGCGACGTGGCAGAGCGCCAGCGCGCAAGGCACCGCCGGTGTCGTGCAGCTCACGCACGAGAGCGGCTACCTCTGGTTCTTCGACGCCGCCAACGCCGAGGTTAACCTGAAGTTGCTCGACGGCTGCGTTCCGAACGGTCGCTATTGGGTGTTCGCTGCCGGCACCACCGATGTGGGCGTGACGCTCACCGTCACCGACACGGTCACCGGGCAGGCGAAGAGTTACTTCAGCCCGCGCGGCGCTCCGTTCCAGCCGATCCTCGACACCGGCGCCTTCGCCACCTGCCCATGACGCGGACCCGCTGATACGAGGGTGGGTGGGGGCGCCCCCTGCCACTGGAGGGGCAGGGGGTCGGGGGGACAGGGGTGAAGTGGTCTAGAGGCCGGCGGCGGCGCGCGTGGCCGCGTCGACGTCGATCAAGCCCCAGCCGAACTGCGGATCGAGCCCCGGCTCGCCGAGATCGCGGGCCGTCGTCTCGAGCAAGCCGAGCACCTGGTCGCGCGACAAGCTCGGATCCACCGACAGCACCAGCGCCGCCGCGCCCGCCACGTAGGGCGCCGCGAACGACGTGCCGCTGCCGGCGTCCCAGTCGGTGGGGCCGCTGAACAGCAAGGCGGCCTTGCGTTGCGTGAGCAGCGTCTCGCCGTCGGCGAGGCTCACCAGCACGACCGGTATCCACGGCCGGCCGTCGCTCGCCGTCGCGGTCTGCAGCGAGCCGTGCAGCCCTTCGAGCACGTTGTTGTAGATCACCGCGCCGCGTGCGCCGGCGTTCATGGCGTTCTCGACCTTGACCGAGAAGTACGCGCCGCCGCGCCGCATCAGCGCGATCTGGCCGCGCACGCTGCGCGGGAACTCCTCGGGCGTGTTGCCGGTGCCGCAGTCGACGAGCTTGCCGCGCAGGCCCTTGGCGGTCGTGTAGCCGCCGTAGAGGAACGAGCTGGCCGGCCAGGACGCGCGGCCGAGGGAGACGTACGACTCGCCGCCCGAGCCGCGCGGCACGGTGGTGAGCACGTCGACGCCGGGCGCCGCGAGGTCGACCTCGCTGCCGGTGTTGGAGAACGACGCAAGGCCGGCGTCGCGGTCGACGGCGCCCACCGCGACGACGCCGGGATAGGCGGCGGGGTAGTCGACCCCCGCGGCCTCGTTGCCGGCGGCGGCAATCACCAGCACGTCGTGGCGCGACAGGAGCTGGCTGTAGAAGTCCGCTTCGACGTCGCTTCGCTGGAGGCTGCCGAGGCTGAGGTTGACGACGCGGCAGCCCTCGTGCTCGACCAGGCGGCGCACGGCCTCCATCACGCGGCTGCTCGGCGCCGTCCCTTCAGCGCCCAGCACGCGGGCGTGGAGGATCTGCGCGCTCGGCGCGATGCCGTGCACTCCCTTGCGATTCAGGGCCGCGGCGATGATGCCGGCGACCATCGTGCCGTGGCCGCCGAGGCCGGGGTCGGGCCCGATGTCGGGGTCGTCGTCGTTGTCGACGAGATCGAAGCCGCCACTGTAGGCGCCGGCGAGGTCGGGGTGGTGCGCGTCGATGCCGGTGTCGGCGATGCAGACGCGCGCCCCGGCGCCGTCCACGTGGCGGGCCTGCGCATCGACGGCCTTGGTGAGCACCAGGCCGTAGAGGCCGTTGTCGAGCGCCGGCTGGAGCTCGGAGAGGGCCAGCGCGGCCGCGTGGTAGATGGGCTCGGGCTCGACGAGCTCGACGCCGGGGTCGCGCCGCAGTGCCGCCACCTCGGCCGCGGGCAGCTCGAGCGCGGCGATCGAGTAGTCCCCGAGGTCGCGGCGGATGGCGCCCGCGAAACGGCGCGCGAGCTGTCCGCGCTCCGCGGCGTCGACGCCGGGCGCGAAGCGCACCAGCACGCGCACGTGATCGGCGTCGGCACGGCCGCGGCTGCCGGCGGCGAGCGCGGCCAAGGCGAGCAACGAGCCGGCGAGCAGTCGTCGCCGCGTGAAACTCGAACCAATCCGGATGGGGCTCATGGAGTCAACGGGTTGCGTCCCCGGGACTCAGTATAGCCCCCACCTCCTTGACGAAGATCACCTTGCCGTCGCCGGGCGCGTAGAAGTCCTCGAGCGTCGCCGCAATTTGATAGCCGCAGCGTTCGTAGAAGCCGCGCGTCGGCGCGTATTGCTCGCGCGACGAGGTCTCGACGTAGATGCGCGACGGACCGGCGAGCGCCATGCGGCGCTCGCTCTCCGCGACCAATGCGCGGCCGACGCCGCGGCCCTGCGTCGCCGGGTCGACGGCGATCCAGTAGAGGTCCCAGCTGGCGCGCGTGAACGGGATGCGGCCGTACGCCGTGTAGCCGGCCACGCGGCCGTCCTCCTCGGCGAGGAGGAAGCGATAGTCGGACGCCGGACCCTTCGCCAGGCGGTCGTCGAGCAGCTCCACCGCCACCGCCGTCTCTTGCGGCGAGAAGAAGCCGGTGGCGTCGACGATCTCGCGCACGCGCGCCAAGTCGGCGGCGCGCGGCTCGTCGCGAAAGGTGAGCGCGGGAACAGCCATGCTCCGAGCGCGAGCTTACGCCGCGTTCAGAGCGCCGCCGCCGCGAGAGCACGCCGCCGCACCGGCACCGCCGCCACGATGCGACCGATGGCGTCGTCGAAGGGCAACCCTGCCTGCTCGGCGGCGGCGGGGAAGCCGGCGTCGCCGGTGAGGCAGGGGTTGGTGTTCACCTCGAGGATGAAGGGCCGGCCCGCCGCGTCGATGCGGAAGTCGACGCGCGCGTAGCCGCAGAGGCCGAAGAGACCCCAGCAGGCGCGCGCGAGCTGCGCCACCTCCACGAGCAGCGGACCGTCGGACTCGGGGAAGTCGAAGCGCCGCGGCGAGTTGTGGAACTCGAAGGAGGTCTCGTCCCACTTCGCCGCCCAGCCGACGATGCGCGGCTTGCCGCGCGGATAGGCGGAGAAATCGATCTCGGCCGGCGGCAAGACGACGGGATTGCCGCTGCCGTCGTCGCAGACCGAGATGTTGAGCTCGCGGCCGGCGATGAAGGCCTCGGCGAAGAACTCGCGGCCGGTGCGCTCGCACATCTCGGAGAGGCGGGACAGGAGGCGCTTGCGCGAGGCGGCGCTGACGACGACGTCGTCGACCATGCCCAGCGAGGCGTGCTCCCACACCGGCTTGAGGATGTAGCGGCCGGGCGCGAATGCGGAGAGGCCGCGCTGCGGATCGCCGAGCGGCTCGGGCCAGCGCGCCGGCATCGCCGGCGTCGGTAGGCCGGCGGACGCCAGCTTCTCCTTGGCGAGCAGCTTGTTGGTGGTGACGAAGATTGCCTCGGCCGAGTTGCCGGTGTAAGGGATGCCGAGCGCGTCGAGCAGCGCCGGCACCGCGGCGTAGAGGCGGTCGTGGCCGCCGAGCCCTTCGACGAGGTTGAAGGCGAGGTCGGGTGGATCGGCGCAGAGCGCGTCGGCCACCGCCTGCAGGTCGAGCCCGCAGCTGAAGCGGTCGACTTCGTAACCGTTGGCCTGCAGCGACGCCGCCACCGTCTCCACCTGCGACAGCACGTCGGCCTCCTCGGCGGCGGCCCAGATCGTCGGCTCGTTGTAGAGGACGGTGACGCGCATCGTGTTGCCCTCCCGCGGTCAGGCGCCGCGCGCTGCCCCTCCCTGGACGAGCCGCATCCGCGCCGATTCCGGCGCCGTCGCCGACACGCGCGTGGCGGCCGAGTCGACGATGCGGCGGAGCAGCTCGCGATACGGCATGCCGGCTTTCGTAGCGAGGATGGGCAGGTCGGAGTGCTCGGGATGGAGACCGGCGAGCGGGTTGACCTCGAGGAACTGCGGCTGTCCGTGTTCTCCAGATGCATCGCAGCGCAGGTCGACGCGGCCGCCGTCGCGGCAGCCGAGGGCCCGCCAGGCGGCGAGCGCGACGCGGTCGTTCTCGGCGACGACGGGGTCGGAGCCGTCGACGAGCCGGTACTCGACCAGCTCCTCACAGTGCTCCTTGTTGGTGTAGGAGTAGACCTCCGCTTCGGCTTGCGGCAGGAGGATGACCTCCATGGTGGCGACGACCGTCGCCCCTTCGCCCGTGCCGAGGATGCCGGTGGTGAACTCGCGGCCGGTGCACATCGTCTCGACGAGCACCGGCTGATGGAAGCGCGCGATGAGGTCCTCGCACGCCGGCCACAAGGCGGCGCGGTCGCGGATGATCGATCGGGGGGTGACGCCCTTGCCGGTGCCCTCGGCGACGGGCTTGACGAAGAGCGGCAGCGGCAGGTCGACCGCCGCCGCATCCGCCTCGTTCTCGACGACGGCGAAGTCGGGCGTCGGCACGCCGGCATCACGCACGACGCGCTTGGTCATCCCCTTGTGCAAGGTGAGCGACATCACCAGCGGGTCCGAGAAGGTGTAGGGCACCTCGTAGAGGTCGAGCAGCGCCGGCACCTGCGCCTCGCGGCCGATGCCGTGGAGGCCTTCGGCGATGTTGAACACCAGGTCCCAGCGGTCGCCGCGCACGAGGCGCGCGGCGAGCTGCTTGGCGTGGCCGATGCGGTCGGTGTCGTGGCCGAGCGAACGGAGCGCCGACTCGATCGCCTCGATGGTGCTCTCGCGGTCGAGCTCGGCCGTCTCCTCCTCGCCGTAGCCCATGGCGAGGTAGGCGTCGCGTAGATCGAAGGTGAGGCCGATGCGCATGTGGTGACTCGTCAATTCTCTTCGTGAGGTAGATCGTCGTTGGAGGGGAGGGTGTGGCCGTTGCCGTTGTGGCCGTTCACGCGGTTGCCGTTCGACGTGCCATTCGTCACGCCGTTGCCGCGCCGCCGGCCCTTGGCCAGCTTGAAGGCGCCCTTCGCGGCGACGAGGTCGGACACCGAGCCGCCGGCGTCGGCGGGCAGCGGGTCGCGGTAGCGGAAGAGCTTGCCCTCGAAGTTGCGCAGCACCAGGTCGTCGCCGTCGCGGCCGACGAGATAGTCGGGTTGCAGCGGGATCTTGCCGCCGCCGCCCGGGGCGTCGACGATGAAGTGCGGCACCGCGTAGCCGGTGGTGTGGCCGCGCAGGCCGGCGATGATCTCGAGCCCCTTCTGCACCGGCGTGCGGAAGTGCGACGAGCCCGAGATCTGGTCGCACTGGTAGATGTAGTAGGGCTTCACCCGCATGCGCAGCAGGTGATGCATGAGCTGCTTCATCGTCTCGACGTCGTCGTTGACGCCCTTGGCGAGCACCGTCTGCGAGCCCAGCGGGATGCCGGCGTCGGCGAGCCGCGCGCAGGCGCGATAGGCCTCCGGCGTGCACTCGGAAGGGTGCATGAAGTGGATGCTCATCCAGAACGGATGGTGGCGGCGCAGCATGCGCACCAACTCGGGCGTGATGCGCTGCGGCAGCACGGCCGGCATCTTGGTGCCCAGGCGCACGAACTCGAGATGCGGGATCTCGCGCAGGCGCGTCAGCAGCCAGTCGAGCTTGTGGTCGGCCATCGCCAGCGGATCGCCGCCGGAGATGAGCACGTCACGGATCTGCGGGTTGGCGGCGATGTACTCGAAGGCGCGCTCGAGCCGCTTCTCGTCGGGGCTGATCTCGCCGTGGCCGACGACGCGCGAGCGCGTGCAGTAGCGGCAGTAGGTGGAGCAGAAGTCGAGCGCCAGCAGCAGCACGCGGTCGGGGTAGCGGTGCACCAGGCCGGGCACCGCCATGTCGTGGTCCTCGCCGAGCGGATCGTCGGCCTCGCCCGGCATGCGGATCAGCTCGGTCGTCACCGGGATGACTGTCCGTCGCAGCGGCTCGTTGGCATCGTCGCGCGAGCAGAGCGACAGGTAGTACGGCGTGATGCCGAGCGGCAGCATCGAGCCGCCGCGCACGATCGCGTCGCGCTCGTCGGCGGAGAGGACGAGCATCTCTTCGAGCTGCGCCAGCTTGGTGATGCGGTGGCGCGACTGCCAGCGCCAATCGTTCCACTCGGCGAGCGTCGCGGTGGGGAAGAAGCGCTGGCGGAAGGCGTCGGTCTGCGGGTTGATCGCCGGCAGCCGGCGGTGCAACGGCAGCAGGCGTGCGCGGTTGGAAACCAGCGATGCGGACGGGGTCGCGGGCGCGGAAGGCGCGTGCTGCGCGGTCGACGTTGCGGCGCAGGTGTCGTTCGCGGCGGGAAGCGCGGAGAGGACGGGGAGGCGGACGGCTGGCGCCGTCCGGACAGGCGGGGGCTCGGAGGTCTTTGCCTCCGTTTGGCCCTCCTGTGGTCGGCGGTCCACGGCAGGGGCGTGGACGACGGTGGCGCGCGGGTTCATCGGAACGCGATCCTCCTTCTGGACGTGTGCGGGCACGTGTGGCGCGGGTACGGAGATGCTGCGGACGAGAGAAGAGACGGGCGCACGGTGGGGGGTGGGAGGAGAAGCTCGGGTGCGCCTCGAAAGGGGATGATCGCCGGGCCTGCCTAACGGTCGTGCGTCGACGGAAGGGGGGCGGCGAACATCACGCCGGGCAGTATAGGGACGTTCCGGACACAGCGCAAGGGGGAGGGGGCGGCTTCTGCGTCACCCCCTACCGCTAGGGGGTGGTCCGTCTGCTCTGCCGAAACGGCACGGAAACCCCCATGGATAGTGGAGGGCATGCCGTAAGCCCCTAAATGGAGCGGTCGGCAGCCTCGCGCCGGGGTGCGGCAAGCGCACGCCGCAGCGCGGTATCCTCGCCGCGTGAGCGCGATGAAAGTGGCGACTTGGAACGTCAACGGCGTGCGTGCACGCGAAGCGCAGCTCCTCGAGTGGCTGCAGAACGAGCGGCCCGACGTCGTCGCGTTGCAGGAGCTCAAGGCGAGCCGCGAGCAGCTCCCGGAGTCGCTCTGCGCGCTGTCTGACTATTGGTGTTTCTGGCACGGGGTGGGCGCCTACTCCGGCGTCGCGCTCGCGTTGTCGCGAACACGGTTCCCGCAGGAGCCGACCTTCGAGCATCCGCCGTTCGACCGCGAGTGCCGCGTCGTCACCGCCGGCGCCGGCGATCTCGTGCTCGCCTCGGTCTACGTGCCCAACGGCGGCCGCGACTTCCCGGGCAAGCTCGACTTCATGACGCGGATGGCGGAGTGGGCAGGCGAGCTGCGCCGCGCCGGCCGCCAGCTCCTGCTCGCCGGCGATCTCAACGTGGCGCGCGAAGAGCGCGACGTGCACGCGAAGCTGCGCAAGCCGCATCAGGTCGGCACCCGGCCCGAGGAATGCGAGCTGCTCGAACGCTTCCTGGGCGAAGGACTCGTCGACGTCGGCCGCCGGCTCGACCCCGACAACGACGAGCTCTTCACTTGGTGGGCGCCATGGCGCAACCTGCGCCAGCGCAACATCGGCTGGCGCATCGACTACGTGACGGCGAGCGAAGCGCTGGCGGCGCGAGCGACCTCGTCGACCGTGCAGCGCGAGGTCGGCACCAGCGACCATGGGCCGGTGGTCGTCACCTTCGACGACGCCGGGTGAGCCAAGACGCCAAGAGTGCACACACGCCGGCGAGCGGTAGCTCATTGGAAACGCCCGCGAGCTGCGCCGCAGACCTCCATTCAGTAAAATCGATCTACCTGGAAAAGCGGCCGAACACCGTCCGTACCAACAACGGCGCAGCCGGAGACGAACGACGATCTAGCGTCGGCCTCGCCTTCGGCAGATCCCAGATGGCGCTCAACCGCTGGAAGCGTAGTCCTACTGCGCGCAGCCGAAGCCCATCAAGACGCGAGTGTGCTCATCTTCCGCTAGGACAACTCGCGACCTGCCTACCCGCGCGCGTTGCTGCTATCGCAAACTACTGCCTCCTCGATCATGCTCAGGTCAGAGGGGAGTATGCTCTCCGCACTCCACGTAGGACGCGGTTGGACCATGGCTAACGAACAACACGGGGGCCTTTCCTGGATACCTCGTTTCCAAGTGCCATTGTTCCAGCAGATCTACGTTGACCTCGATGATGTACTTGCCGAAACAGTGAGGGCCTTCTCACGTGTACTCGCCCATGAGTACGGTCGCATCATCGACTTCGCCGAGGTGCGGTCCTTCGACCTGGGTCTCTCTTTCAATTTAGGACCAGCTGACCTTCACCATTTCATGCAGCTCGCGCATAAGCCCGATGTGCTAGTCAATGTCGAGCCCATACCAGGTGCTATCGATACCCTCCGTCAATGGAGAAAACTGGGCGTCCAAATCATCGTCGTGACCGGACGCCCCCCGTCGACTGCCGACGTTACGCGCCAGTGGCTGCGGATGCACAGTGTTCCACATCATGCCCTTTTCTTCGTGCGCAAGTATCCAAAGAATCCGCACGTCGGAGACCCATCTGGCTCAGTTAGTCTCAAGGCACTGGCTCGCTCACGCTTCGCGTTGGCCGTCGAAGACAACCCAAAAATGGCCAACTTTCTAGTTCGTCACCTGGGAATTCCGGTATTGCTGTTCGGCCGTCCATGGAACACCACTCCCCCCCAGCCAAGGCGACAGTTGAGGCATCTTGTGATCCGATGCGAATCGTGGGCCGCGGTTCACGCAGCATATTCCGGAGGAGTTTCCGCCGCATCGACCCTGAGGCTCTGACCGTCGCAAACATCAGTCCGATATTTTGAGAAACTCTCCGCGTGAGCGGAGAGATTCGAGGAGGGTAACTAGCATGTCAGTCTTTACGGAGAGGTCGTTTCGTGACTATCAGGGTCGAGTCTTGGCTATTTCCCCCCTCCGGGAAGAATGTGTCACCGGGGTGGGTTACGACCTCACCATTGGCTATTGTCTTAAGGTCAACCGCCGGAGAGGGCGCATCGAAAAGGCATGGGAGGTAAATCCGGCTGACCCGGAGCTGATTAGCCTTGAGCCCGATACGTATTTGGTGGTTGTCACCAGGGAATTTGTCTATTTATCGTCAAGAGTGGCCGCGACGTTTCACAGCAAGTCATCGTTGGCAGCGCAGGCGATCTTCTTAAATTCCACCACCGCAGATCCGAATTGGGAGGGTCGCCTAATATTCCTACTGTACAATGCTTCTGGCGCTGACGCTGAGCTTGAGTCGAACAAGACGTGCGCCACGATGGTTGTGCATAACGTAGAGAGAAGGTCGCAAGCTTTTCCGACCAACCCGCGAGTAGTGCTCACGAGATACGTGGGTCAGTTCGCTGGAGATGCTTCGGGTGCCCTGCGTTTTGTGATGGAGGTTGGGCTCGATGCCCATGAATTTCAGCGACTCCGAGACCAGGCTAAGCGCTATAGTTCACGGCCAACACCTGTGTTTGTTGCTCAGACTCTGTGGAGAAGGTATGTGACCCAGAAGGCGCTTCGGATTGCTGTCCCCCTTGCCGTGGCCATTGCCGGGGTTGCCGTGGCCATACGGCCGCCCATCTGGCTGTTGGGTGTCGCGTTCGGTTCAGAGCGTTACATAACGCTCGTTGGGTCGCTTGCAAGCATTGTTTCGCTGGGCCTTGCGGTTCTCGCTGTGTCACAAGCCAGACGCGACGGCAGGCTTCGAGAGGAGGCACAAGAGAAAAAGAGACTCGGGTGAGCTCGTGGGCCGTCAAATCCAGGAAGCAAGCAACCTCAGCACGATTCTGACATCGAGAGCGTTGACTTCGCGGGCACATAGGAATCTCGCGACAGCCTGAAAGGACGCAATAAGTGGCCGACAGTCGCCGAATCTTGCGATTCGATCGTGGCGCGGTTCCCCCTGCGATGGAGTCAACCATCAAGCGCTGCGAGCGACAATACGCGATCGCTTTTGAGAGTATACATGTGTTTACCCGTGATTGTTTGCAGAGTCTTGGCAGAAAGCGGCGGGAGCGGGAACATGAAGGTCGGGTGCTCATCGCGTCGCAGAGGAACGAATCAATCTCGCAGGACGTCGAGGAGTTGGGGCGAGTCGCGAACAAGGAGTCTCTGACTAGCGCGGATAGGCAGCGGTACCTAGAACTCCTAGAGACCGTCTACCGGAGGCTGCCGACGTCTCCATTGGAGTTTGAGGACTCGATGGTTGTTGCCCCGGAGCGTGAGGGAAGGATGCTCGCGGGCAGGCTGGGGTGGCTTCCCGTCGGGCGAAATGTTCACCCTGATGCCAAGCGAATGTGGTGGGAGGGAGGACTATTGGTTGGGCTTTCGGCGCTTCCCGAACTGGCGTGTGAGCGTTTCAGTCGGGTCGCTATTGTGGATGGAGCAATCGCGAGCGGGGCGACAATCATGGCGTTGATTTCGGAAGTTGTGACCAAAGGCGGTAGCGTTGAGGTGTTCTCCGTACATGCCGCACCCGAAGGAGTCCGATCCGTTATGAGCCTGGCCGACGGGGCGGGAATTGGAGTCAGGATCGTGGTGGGGCATGTGAGCGGCCGGCTGGATGCGAAGTACTATGCGGTCAACGAGGCTGCTCAGAAATCCTATGTCGTGGGTGACCTAGGAGATACGATCGGTCCACTGGATACAATCCAGTGAAGACGGGCGGGCTCCTTGACCGCCTTTGTCTATTTTTTGAGGTCCAGGAGAGGGGTAGCACGCTAGGAACGGAAGTACTGGCCGGAGTCTCGACCTTCCTGGCCCTTTCATACATCTTTGTAGTGAATCCCTCGATCCTTGCCGCCGCGGGCATGAATCGAGAGGCCGTTTTTTTTGCAACTGTTGTTACGTCGGCGGCTGCAACCGCCGCAACGGGCTTGTGGGCTCGCCTGCCGTTCGCATTGGCGCCTGGCATGGAAATGAATGCCTATCTCGCGTACTTCGTCGTAGGAAGCCTTCATGTGTCGTGGCAACGCGCGCTTGGGGCTGTCTTTTGGTCTGGAGTATTGTTTTTACTTGTAACAGTGAGTGGTGTGCGAAAGCGTATCATTGCCTCGATTCCGGGAGGGATGAAAAAGGCCTTGAGCGTGAGCGTTGGAACTTTTATAGCGCTCGTTGGCCTGCGGGTTGCTGGTGTACTCCGATATACGGGTACTCGATTGGCCGGTTTGGGCGCGCTTCGGAGTCGCGAGACCGCCGTGCTCGGCGTTGGGCTTCTAGTAGTTGCGGTCTTGCAGAGGTTCCGAGTGCGAGCGGCCGTTCTTCTTGGTATTATTGCTGCGAGCATTGCAGCGTTTGGTCTTGGGCTGGGCGGATCTGTGCGGGGTGTGGTGGGCGGCGTCGGCGGCCCTCTTAGTGCGGTGGGGGAATTGGAGCTTGGAGGCATCCTGGATACACAGGTAGTCGCTGTGATAATTATATTATTTGTGCTGGAGTTCTATGGAAGTGTGGCGAAGTTTATCGCCTTGTCCAGCCGCACAAGCATCACAAGTCATGGTGAATTGCCACGCCTTCAAGAGGCCCTAATGATCGATGGTGCTGCGAGTGCGGCAGGTGGCGTTCTGGGGACTAGTAGTGTTACGGCGTACGTGGAGAGCAGCGTTGGAATCAATATTGGCGGCCGAACTGGAATGACAGCGGTCATGTGCGCGATCCTGATGCTCGCCTGCCTCCCACTGGCGTGGTTGCTGCGATTGACTCCAGCGGTCGCGACCGCGGGTGGACTCGTGTATGTTGGTTTTGCGCTGCTGCCAAAGCTGTCAGACTTGCGGTCTTACTCGTGGGTCGATGGCCTTTCGATTGTTGTGATGCAGGCTTTGGTGGTTTGGACGTTTGCGCTGGATAAAGCGCTGTTCGGCGCTTTCCTGGTTTATTCGATAGGAGAGTTGTTGTCGCGACGACGAGTGAACCCGTATCTTCTCGTGTCGACGTTGCTGCTTGCGCTCGGCGTCGGATTGCAGGTGTTTGGTGGGTGAGCCGCGCGCGGCAAGCTTTCGAAGCGGGTTAGCCTGATGGAACACCGAGGGTGGGTCTCCTGGAGAGGTGTCCGTGATGTGAAGGTTTGGGAGGTCAGATCGGCCGGCGGAGACTGGGGGGCCAAGCGGCCATGGACCGGTCGGCATCACCTTGACCAGGCGTTCTTGCCGCTGGCGCGGCATTGTTTGGGCCGCGGCGGGCCCGTCATCGCGTTACGGAGGTCGCAGCCGAGTCCTTGCGCTCCGCGGCCGCAGCCGGCGCCGTGCAGCTCGCGTAGCTGTGCCGCCAGCTCGCCGGCGCGCTTTGCCTGACCGGCCAAGTGGGCGGCTCGCGGCTGCGCCGGCGACGCTGTTGAAGCGGCGCGGCGCGGCGCCGAGCGCCGCGCCGCGTCGGCCGGAAGCTCGACCCCGACAACGACGAGCTCTTCACCTGGTGGGCCCCGTGGCGCAACCTGCGCCAGGGCAACATCGGTTGGCGCATCGACTACGTGACGGCGAGCGAAGCGCTCGCGGCGCGCGCCACCTCGGTGGTCGTGCAGCGCGAAGTGGGCAGCAGCGACCACGGGCCGGTGGTCGTCACCTTCGACGACGCTCCCTAGCCCCGGCGCGAGTCGCGCGCGGCCCCCGACGACGGCGATGAGCAGCGAGCGGCGCGAATGACGCGTACCGCCCATGAAGCACGCGCATGCCACGGCTCGTCGTTGGGCAGCGAGCAGGACAGCGGTCCGCATCGGGTGCCTGCTGTGGGCGCTCGCGGCGCCGCTAGGTGCGCAGCTCACGACGCTCGGTCTCACCACCGAAGGCGCGCAGTGGCTCGACAACGACTACCCGATCGACTCGGAGAGGGCCGACGGCCGTTTCGGAGAGGCTCTGGCCGTCGGCGACTTCAACGGCGACGGTGTCGATGACCTCGCCACCGGCATTCCCAACGACTTCGCCATCGTGCGCGCCGGGGCCGTGCTCGTCCGCTACGGCAAGCGACAAAGTGCGCGCCTCGAGCCGCAACAGGACGCCGACTTGATCCGCCAGAGCCTGGACGTGGCGCAGAGCGGCGACCGCTTCGGTCATGCGCTGGCGGCGGGGGATTTCGACGGCGACGGGTTCGATGACTTGGCGGTCGGTGTGCCGTTGCAGGGCGCGTCGAATCGCGGCGCGGTGGTGATCTACCACGGTTCGATCCTCGGCTTGAACCCCAACGAGTACGAGGCGCTCGACGAGCTCCTCGCCGGCGGCGCCGCTCACGTCTGCACTGGCGGTGGCGACAGCGACGGCGGCTTCTTCGGCGACGCGCTCGCCGCCGGCAACTTCGACGGCGATGCGTACGACGACCTCGCCATCGGCGCGTCCAACGCGTGCGAGAGCCACGACTCGCAGCGCCACGGCGGCGCGGTGTACGTGGCGCACGGCACTGCGCAGGGACTCGAGCCCTTCTACGGCTACCGCATCTCGCAGGACTCGCCGGGGATCTTCGATACCGTCGAGAACGGGGACAGCTTCGGCAGGTCGCTCGCCGTCGGCGACTTCGACGCCGATGGGTTTGACGACCTGGCGACCGGCGTGCCGTGGGAAAACGCGGCGACTGGCGCCGTCGAGATCATCATGGGCAGCCCGTGGGGCCTGATCTTCGCCGACAGCGCCTTCTGGTTGCCCGGCGCGTTGGGCGAGATGCCGGAGAACAACGACGAGCTCGGCTGGGCCCTCGGCGCCGGCGACTTCGACGGCGACGGCTACGACGATCTCGCCATCGGCTCGCCGTTCGAGGACCTCGGCCCCGGCACTTCGGATACCGGCTCGATCGACGTTGCCTACGGCGGCGCGGACGGCTTCGACCTCTCGCGCACCGACCACTTGGCGCAGAGCACCATCTACGGCAACCCCGCCCACGACGGTGCCGGCGATTACTTCGGCTGGGCGTTCGCCGTCGGCGACTTCGACGCCGACGGCCGCGACGATCTCGCTATCGGCCACTACCTGGACGACTGGGCGGGGCCCGACCTCGGCGCGGTGACCCTCCTCATGGGCGCCGTTCCCACCATCGGCAGCTCGACGCGCCACTACCTGGTGGGCGTGGGCTGGGAGGGCGTTCCCGGCGACGCCTCGCAGCCCGGACAGCACGCCGGGACGGCGCTCGCCGCCGGCGACTTCGACGGCTCGGGGCGTCCCGACCTCGCCATCGGTGTGCCGCGCTACGACCTCGGCTCACAGGTCGACGCCGGCGCCGACGTCGTGCTCTACAGCGAACGGAAGCTCTTCGCGGACGCGTTCGAGAGCGGCTTCCTGGCGAGCTGGTCGGCAATCTTCCACTGAAGCTATCGCAAGGTCGCGAGCTCGGCGCGCAGGTCGGGAAGGCCGACGCAGCGCAGCAGCGCGGCGAAGCGCAGGTCGCCGCGCAGCGGGTCGTAGGCGGGCTCGACGGCGAGGTTGACGAGCCCGGCGGCGCGCTCGTCGCAGGCGCGGCGGAGCCAGTCGAAGGCGAGGTCGGTCTCGCCGAGGCCGACGTAGATGGCGGCGATGTCGTCGGCCGCGATGTAGCTGCCTGCCGCGCGTTCGTGCTGCAGCTCGGCGAGCAGCGCCCGCGCTTCGCGGATCCGGCCCGCGCGCGCGTAGAGGCGGCCGAGCGGTCCGCGCACGCGGCTGGTGCCGGCGAAGATGGGTGCCGCGCGCTCGAGGTCGGCGATCGCCGCCGCGTAATCGCCCTGCTGCTCGTGTGTCATCGCGAGGAGCGGGCGCGCGTTGGGGTGGTCGGGGTTGAGCTCCAGCGCCTTGCCGTACTGCTCGGCGGCGGCGTCGAGCCGGCGCGACAGGTGGTAGTGCTCGCCGAGGTGGATGCCGAGCATCACCGAGGCGGGATCGACGTCGAGCGCGCGCGAGCTGTCGGCCGCCGAGTCGTCGAACCGTCCGAGGGCGAGGAAGAGGTGCGAGCGCGCGTGCAGTGCCGCGGTGTTGGCGGGGTCGAGCGCCACCGCGCGATCGAGCTCGCGCTCGGCGCCGGCCCAGTCCCAGTCGAACTGCATGAGCACCTGCCCGAGCGCCGCGTGCGCCTCCGAGACGTTCGGGCCGGTCTCCACCGCATGCGTCGCCGCTGCCTTCGCGGGCTCGCGCGCGGCAAGCGGCGCGACGCGCTTGTTGTAGGCGCTGGCGAGGGTGCTGTGGACGTCGGCCAGGCCCGCGTAGGCAACGGCATAGCGCGGATCGCGGGCGATCGCCTCCCCGAAATACTGGATCGCCTTGCCGAGCGCGGCGGCGGTGCGCTCGTTGGAGAGGTAGCGGCCGCGCAGGTAGAGGCGGTAGGCCTCGGGATCGGTGGTGTTGCGGGCGGCCGACGGCACGCGATCGCGCGCGCTCTGCTGCGCGGCGACCTTCGCCGAGGCGCGCGCCAGCTCGGCGCGACGGTACGCGATGGCAGATATCGTGAGAGCGGCGGCGGCCACCAGCAACGCCGCCGCGACCGCCAGCTTGCCGCGGTGGCGTTGCAGCAGCCGCGCGGCGCGATAGCGGCGTCCGCCCTGGCGCGCTTCCACCGGCCGGCCGGCGAGGTAGCGACGCAGGTCCGCGGCGAAGGCGCCGGCATCGGGGTAGCGGGCGGCGGGCTCCTTGCGCAATGCGCGCAGACAGATCGCGTCGAGGTCGCGGTCCAGGCGGCGTGGGCGCGCCTCGGCAGGCGCGATACCTTCGATGGCGACGCCGCCCGCGTCGCGGCTCGCGGGCCGTCGCCAGGCGCTGCTCGGCGGCACCGGATCGCTCTCCAGCACCGCCTGCGCCAGCGCCGCCGAGCCCGCCGCCGCGGCGAACGGCCGCCGGTCGGCGAGCAGCTCGTAGAGCAGCACGCCCAGCGAGAAGACGTCCGACGCCGGCGTCACCGGCTCGCCGCGGAACTGTTCGGGGCTGGCGTAGGCGGGAGTGAGCACCCGCGCCTGCGTGCGCGTGATCTCCCCGCCGTCCTGTGCCTCGGGATCGACGAGCTTCGAGATGCCGAAGTCGAGCAGGCGCGGCCGGCCGTCGCCGCCGACGAGCAGGTTGGAGGGCTTGAGGTCGCGGTGGACGATGCCGCGGGCGTGCGCGTGCTGGACGGCGTCGAGCGCCGCGGCGAAGAGCTCGACGCGCTCGCGCACGCCGAGCCCGCGGCTCCGGACGTGGGCGATGAGGTCGTCGCCCTCGACGTGCTCGAGGGCGAGGAACCAGGTGCCGTCGGCGGCGCGGCCGCCGTCGAGGAAGCGGGCGATACCGGAGTGCTGCAGCGAGGCGAGGATGCGCACCTCGTCGCGGAAGCGCCGGACGGTGTCGCCGTCGTGCCCCGGGCGGTCGATCACCTTGAGCGCCACGGTGCGCCGGAAGTCCGGCGTCTCCTCTTCGGCGAGGAAGACGCGGCCCATGCCGCCACGGCCGAGCTCGCGCAGCACGCGGTAGGCACCGATGCGTTCGGGCAGCGGCAGATCGTCCGCCGGCTCGTCGTCGTGCTCGTCGCTCTCCCACCCGTGCCAGGGCGTGCGATCGAGCGGCGAGACCTCCCGCTCGGCGGCGGCGAGCAGGCGGTCCAATCGATCGGCGAGCGGCGCGTCCTCGGCGCGGAGGCCGTCGAGCAGCTTCGCCCGTTCGTCCGCCGGCAGCTCCCGCGCCCGCGCGAAGAGGTCCTGCAGCGAGCCGCTCACCGGGTCTCCAACTCGGCCTGCATCCAGGCGCGGGCGAAGTCCCAGTCGCGGCGCACCGTCGCCGAGGAGACGTCGAGACAGGCCGCCACCTCGTCGATCTCCAGGCCCGCGAAGTAGCGCATCTCGACCACCCGCGCCACGCGCGGCGCCTCGGCGGCCAGCCGCTCGAGCGCGTTGTCGAGGTCGAGCAACTCCACCTCGGAGGCGCCCACCGCCGGCGCCGCCACCAAGGTGGCGCCGGTGCGCACCTCGTCCACCTGCCGCTTCTTGCGCAGGCGGCGGCGCGCGCGGTCGACCAGCACCCGGCGCATGGTGGTGGCCGCGAGGCCGAAGAAGTGCGCGCGATCGCGCCAGTCGACGCGCACCTGGTCGACGAGGCGGAGGTAGGCCTCGTGGACGAGGTCGGTGGGGTGGAGGGAGTGCCCCGCTCGCTCGCCGCGCAGCTGCGCCGAGGCGAGCCGCTTGAGGTGGGGATAGACCCGCTCCAGCAACTCGTCACGAGCGGCGGCCTCCCCCTGCCGCCATGCGCGCAGCAGCCCGGTGACGTCCTCGTCGCGCGTCGCGGCGCGAGCCACGGCGGCAGTCTAATGCGCGGCGGTGTGATCGAATCGAGGCTGGCGGCTTGCCGCGGCTGGAACGGCGCGTGCACGCCTCGGCGACGCCAGAAGGAGCGGGTGGAGATGATGGCAGACGCAGCCGGGGCCGCGGCGAAGCTGAAGGGCGGTGCGATCACGCTCGAGGAGCTCGACGGCCTCGCCTCGCGCAGCGAGGTCGACACCGTGCTCGTCGTCTTCCCCGACCTCTACGGCCGCTTCATGGGCAAGCGCGTGCCGGCGGCGTTCTTCCTCGACAGCGTCGCCAAGGCGGGGATGCACGCCTGCAACTACCTGCTCACCGTCGACATGGAGATGGACGTCGTGCCGGGCTACGAGTTCGCCAACTGGGCCCGCGGCTACGGCGACTTCCACTGCGTGCCCGACCTCGCGACGCTGCGGCGGCTGTCGTGGCTCGATCGCTCGGCGCAGGTGATCTGCGACCTCGAGATGCCGGGTTCGGCCGATCACCGGATGGAGCCGGTTGCGATCGCGCCGCGGTCGATTTTGAAGCGGCAGCTCGCGCGTGCGGCTGAAGCCGGCTACCGCGTGATGGCCGCATCGGAGCTCGAGTACTACATCTTCAAGGAGACCTACGACTCGGCGCGCGCCAAGGGCTTCGACAAGCTCGAGCCCTTCGGCTGGTATCTCGAGGACTACCACATGCTGCAGGGCACCAAGGAGGAGGCGTTCAACGGCGCGCTGCGCCGCCACCTCGACGCCAGCGGCATCCCGGTCGAGTCGAGCAAGGGCGAGTGGGGTCCCGGCCAGCACGAGCTGAACATCCGCTATGCCGAGGCCCTCGAGATGGCCGACGGCCACTGCATCTACAAGCAGGCCGCGAAGGAGATCGCGCTGCAGACGGGCGTGGCGGTGACCTTCATGGCGAAGTGGAAGAGCGACCTCGCGGGGTCGAGCAATCACCTCCACCTGTCGCTGTGGGACGAGAGCGGCGAGCGCGCGCGCTTCCCGGGCGAGACGGCGCTCGGCCCGCTGCAGGCGAGCGATGAATTGCGCTGGTTCCTCGGCGGCTGGATCGCGCACGCGCGAGCGCTGGCGCCCTTCTACGCGCCCTACCCGACGTCGTACAAGCGCTACGTCTTCCAGTCGTGGGCTCCCACCAACCTGGCGTGGAGCGTCGACAACCGCACCGCCGGCTTCCGGCTGCTCGGCGAAGGCCCGTCGCTGCGCATCGAATGCCGCATCCCGGGCGCCGACGCGAATCCCTACCTGGCATTCGCGGCGAGCATCGCCGCGGGCCTCGACGGCATCGCCAACCAGATCGAGCCGCCGCGGCAGTTCACCGGCGACGCCTACGAGGCCGGCAACGTGCCGAAGGTGCCGGCGAGCCTGCGGGAAGCGGTGGTGGAGATGGAGAAGAGCGAGATGCTGCGCCGTGCGTTCGGCGACGACGTCATCGCCCACTACGCCCACTTCTTCCGCGTCGAGCAGGAAAAGCTCGACCGTGTGGTGACCACCTGGGAACGGGAGCGCTACTTTGAGCGCGCGTGAGGCATGGCGCCGGGCTGCGCGGGGGATCTCAGAGCCTCTTGCCTCTGGCTGCCTGGCCGCGCAGGAGAAAGGTCTTCGGATACCGCCCTTCGCCGCAGATCTTGAACGAGCCGAAGTCCTTGAACCACTCGCCGTCGGGAGCGTCGGGCTCTGCCTCCCTCCACAGCTTCAGTCGATACAGGTCCTCGGCGGTGATCTGCCGCTCGCAGAGTCGTTCGAAGAGGTGGTCGCGGAGCGCGGGCGGGAGGTTCGTCCACTGGATCTTCGGCACTACGGGTCACCGAAGGTCATGCGTGCCAGCTGCTCCTTGAGACGCTGCTGCTCGGCGCGACTCGGGCTTTGGCTCAACCGGTCGGCCAGCTCGAAGAACAGCGCCTTCTCCTGCTCTTGGGCCGCCAAGCCGCTCTCGATGAGGTCGACGATGACGCGATTGGCGCTGGTTCGCTGGCGCTTGGCCAGAGCTTGGACGCGGCGGGCTACTGTTGGCGGAAGGCTCACGCTCTGGCGGACGCTTCGCGAAGACTGCGGCATGGCTTCAGCTTACACCACGAAGCACCATCATGCACCAAGCGGGCAATCGGCTGGTGGCAGTAAGACGAGCTCGAGCCCCACAGGTGGTCCGTAATGCAACCACCACTGATCGGTATCACCACCTACGGCCGCGGCAAGGACGGCCGCTTCGCGCTGCCGGTCGAATACGTCGACGCCGTGCGCCGGGCGGGCGGCGTGTCGGTGTTGCTGCCGCCGGGTGAGGCGGCGGTCGAGGAGCTGGTCGAGCGGTTGGATGGCTTCGTGCTCTCGGGCGGCGGCGACGTCGATCCCGAACGCTATGGCGGTGACGTAAAGCATCCGAAGGTGGAGCGCATCGACGCCGAGCGCGACGCGTTCGAGTTGGCGCTGGCGCGGGCGGTCGTGGAGCGGCGCGTGCCGGCGCTCTCGATCTGCCGCGGCTGCCAGGTGATGAACGTCGCCCTCGGCGGTTCGTTGCACGAGCACCTGCCGGACGTGGTGGGCGAGTCGATCGCGCACCGGCCGGAGGCGGGCAGCGTGGAGCGGCTGCGCCATCCGGTCGCCGTGGAGGGCGGCTCGCGGCTTGCAGCGACGATGGGCACGATGCGTTCCTCGCCCGTCACTTGGCACCATCAGGCACCCGATCGCGTGGCATCTCCGCTGCGCGTCGCGGCGCGTGCCGACGATGGCACCATCGAAGCGCTCGAGCTGCCCGAGCACCCGTGGCTCATCGCCGTGCAGTGGCACCCCGAGATGTCGGCGGCCGAGGACGCCGAGCAGCAGCGGATCTTCGACGGGCTCGTCGCGGCGGCGCGCGAGCGTCGCCGCGCCAAGCCATGAACGTGGAAAGCGCCGCTCGCCTCGCCGGCAAGGTCGCGCTGATCACGGGCGCCGGCAGCGGCATCGGCCGCGAGTCGGCGCTGCTCTTCGCGCGCGAGGGTGCCGCGGTGGTGGTGGTCGACGTCACCGATGCCGCCGGGGAGGAGACCGTCGACCTCATCCGCCGCGACGGCGGCAAGGCGCTCTACGTGCACGCCGACGTGTCGAAGGACGGCGACTGCGCGGCGATGGTGGGTGCCGCCGAGGAGGGCTTCGGCCGCCTCGACGTGCTGTTCAACAACGCCGGCATCATGCACGGTAAAGACGACGACGCCGTCACCACCGACGAAGAGGTGTGGGACCTCACCATGGCGATCAACGCCAAGGGCGTCTTCCTCGGCTGCAAGCACGGCGTGCCGGCGCTGCGCCGCGCCGGCGGCGGCGCGATCGTCAACACCGCATCGTTCGTCGCCGTGCTCGGGGCGGCGACGCCGCAAGTGGCCTACACCGCCAGCAAGGGCGCCGTGCTGGCGATGACCCGCGAGCTCGCCGTCGTCCACGCGCGCGAGAACATCCGCGTCAACGCGCTCTGTCCGGGCCCGCTGCAGACCAAGCTGTTGATGGACTTCCTCGACACCGAAGCGAAGAAGCAGCGCCGTCTCGTCCACGTGCCGATGGGCCGTTTCGGTCTCGCCGCCGAGATGGCAAAGGCGGCGCTCTTCCTCGCCTCCGACGAGTCGTCGTATATGACCGGCGCCACCTTCCTCGTCGACGGCGGCATCACCGCCGCCTACGTGACGCCGGAGTAGCCGCGGAGGCGCCGATGATCGCCAGCGAGGCCGCTCTGGAAGCACTGCTGATCGAGGGGGCGCGGACGCCGGCGGCGGACGGCGCCGCCGCGGAGCTGCACGATCCAGCCAACGGCGAGGTACTGGCGCGGGTGGCCGAAGCGGGCGAGCAGGACGTCGACCGTGCCGTGCGCGCCGCCCATGCGGCGTTCGATCCGCGCGGCCCCTGGCGACGGATGAGCAGCCGCGAGCGCGGCCAGCTCCTGCGCCGCATCGCCGACGGCCTGCGCGAGAAGGGCGAGCACATCGCGCACCTCGAGTCGCGCAACGCCGGCAAGCCGATCGCCGCCGCGCGGGGCGAGGTGCAGGCCGCCGCCAACTGCTTCGAGTACTACGCCGGCGCCGTCGACAAGGTGGCAGGGCAGACGCTGCCGGTGGCGGCGAAGGGGCACGCCTTCACCTTCCGCGAGCCGCTCGGCGTCTGCGCGCTGATCACACCGTGGAACTTCCCGCTCCTCATCACCAGCTGGAAGGTGGCACCGGCGCTGGCGATGGCGAACACCGTCGTGCTCAAGCCCGCCGAGCTGACGCCGCTGACGGCGCTCGCGCTGGGCGAGCTGGCGCTCGCCTGCGGTCTGCCGCCCGGCGTGCTCAACGTGCTGCCGGGGAAGGGGACCGTCGCCGGCCGCGCGCTGGTGCGGCACCCGCTCGTGCGCAAGGTGTCGTTCACCGGCTCGACCGCGGTGGGCCGCGAGGTGATGCGGGCCGCGGCGGACGGCATCAAGCGCGTCTCGCTCGAGCTCGGCGGCAAGTCGGCGAGCCTCGTCTTCGCCGACGCCGACCTCGAGGCGTGCGTCGCCTCGTCGCTGTGGGCCGTCTACGACAACGCCGGCCAGGACTGCTGCGCGCGCAGCCGCGTGCTCGTCGAGCGGCCGGTCTTCGCCGACTTCGTCGCCCGCTTCGTCGACAAGGCGCGCGCCATCCGCCTCGGCGACCCCGCCGACCCGCACGCCGAGATGGGACCGCTCATCTCGGCCGACCAGCGGCGCCGCGTCCAGCGCTACATCGAGAGCGCCGACGAAGCCGGTGCGCGGCGCCTCTGCGGCGGTGAGGTCCCGGCCGGCCAGGCCTTCGCGCACGGTCACTACTTGACGCCTGCGGTATACGTGGACGTGG
>DASYQD010000154.1:0-36283 GCA_036005845.1 Thermoanaerobaculia bacterium
GTCGATCCTTCCTGCCGCCGTCGCTGCTCCGAGCGAGGTCGTCCGCAGTGCCCTGCGAGCTGCAGTTCACCTCATGTTGTTGGATGGGATCGTTCTTCATTTGGTTCCGGAAAGCCAGGTGAATCCAGCAGAGCGAAACAAACTCGAAGCAGGGCTGGCATTCAAGGGCCCGCTGGTGGATGCGCCCGAGCTTCATGCCCAGCGCCCACGCGTGCGCGTCACCAATTCCAAAGTCGAGACCGATGATCGCATCCAATTCTTTCGCTCGCTCGATGAACGAGACGGCTCGATGGTCCTCTGCTACACCGCCGGCCTCCTCAGCACGAAACTGCCACACTGGACCTCACATTTGAAGCGGCTGCTTTGGCTCCTCCAGCGCGGCATCTGTCCAGATTGCCAGAACACCATTTCCTGGGATGAGATCCATGTCGATCACCTGCGCACTCGCAACAATGGTGGCACGTCTACCATTATCAACTTAATGCTGCGACACCCGTCATGCAACATCCACAAGGGCGCCAAGGAGACGGGTTGGGAGCTCTCGCCGCGAGTATTCGATCGCTTCGGGTCGCCTATCGCGAGCCAGTCGATGCTACTACAGCAACTCTTTGATCCCGGTCTGACAGCGGATCGTTTGCACCAGATTTGTCGGTCCTACTCGCGCCGAGCAAGGCTCTAATGGGATCGTGGAAATGGCTACTCTCCATCCTCGTACTGGCACTCTGCTGCCGCGCGGATCGCTCTTCGCTTCAGCTTGGAGTGGTGCTGCCGCTCACCGGGGAACAAGCACTTCTCGGCGAGCAGGCTCGGCGAGGAGTCGAGCTCGCCCTTGACGAGGCGAACCGGACCGGAGGTATTGCTGGCTCGAAAGTTCGAGCCTCGTTCCAAGACTCACAGGGCGATTCGTCACGAGCCGCCTCGGCGATGCTCGGCATGATCCGCGAGCACCATGTGCAAATCATCATCGGTGACCTGCTCAGCGGACCTACCTTGGCGATGGCGCCGATCGCGGAGGCCCATCGAGTGGTTCTCGTCACGCCGTCGGCATCTGCCGCGACAATCTCAGCGGCAGGCCGCTACATCTTTCGGCTCGGACCGCTAGACAGTCGCGAAGTCGCAGCCAGCGCAGGATGGGCAATCACCCAGGGCTTTCACACGGCAGCAATCGTTTTCGTGCTGGATCGCCGTGGTGACGACCAAGCCCGGGTCTTCCGTGAATCCTTTTCAGCAGCTGGGAGGAGCGTCGTGAGTTCAGAGAGCTTCGGGTCCGGAACCGATGACCTCCGACCGATTCTCCTGCCGATCAGAGCCAAACATCCCGATGTTATCTTCCTGACGGCACAGGACTCGAGGCAGGTGATCGAGGTCGTGCACCAAGCACGCGGGCTGGGAATCGAAAGTCAGTTCCTGGCCGCCGGCCCCTTTCTGCCCGAAGCTGAATCTGGCGCCGAGGGGCTGATGGTGGCCCGCCTAAAGGGCTTCGATGAAGGTGACCCGACTCCGACACAGAGGCAATTCCGTGCAGAGTTCCGAGAACGCTTCAGAGCAAAACCAGATTGGTTTGCCGCGCACGCTTATGACGCAGCGACTATGGTTCTAGAAGGGTTGCGTAGCGGCGCGCGTACGGGCGAAGAGGTGCGCGCTTTCCTCGACCATCGACGCGAGTTTCAAGGTGCCAGTGGGAGAATCCTGTTGGACGACAATGGCGACGACGTGGGAAAGGCCGTGCTATTGAAGGTCTTCTCTGTCGGCGGACACTCCCCCCCGACCGAGGTCGTCGGTCTAACACCGGCACCGTGAGGCTGAGTGCGCTACTACTGCCAGTCCAAAGTCGGCACCTTCACGCGCCGGCCAAAGGAGGACGTCATGTCGTCCGATGCAACTACTCCCTCCGCTCCGACCCCTCACGAGCGGCCTGCCGACCTTCCCGATCCCCGCAGGCTTGAAGTCTTTCTGTGCGCTATCCGCGAACAGCGCGTCAAGCTAGCCGCCCGCCTGCTTCACGGTTGCCCGGAGATGGCCGGCTCCAACCCCTTCGTCGCCTGCTGCGCCGGAGACGCCGATGCGGTCGCAGCGCTGCTCGACGAGGATCCCGCGCGGCGCAGCGCGCCGCACCTCGCCGGCGAGGGCTTCACTCCCCTGCTCTACGCCTGCGCGTCGCCGCTGCACACCGCGTCGGCGGCGCGCGCGCAAGGGATCGTGCGCTGCGCCGAGCTGCTGCTCGACCGCGGTGCCTCGCCGAACGAGCACATGCTCTACGACGGAGATCCGAAGAGCCCGATCCCGGCGCTCTACTTCGCCTGCGTCGCCGACAACCGGCCGCTGGTGAAGCTGCTGCTCGAGCGCGGCGCCGATCCCAACGACGGCGAGTCGATCTACCACTCCGCGGAGCTCGACCACCGCGAGTGCCTGGAGCTGCTCGCCGCGCACGGCGCCGACGTCGGGGGGCGCCACGCGCACTGGGGTAACACGCCGCTGTACTTCCTCGCCGGCTACAGGGAGGGGAATCCCGCTGCGGCGAAGGCATACGCCGGCATGCGCTGGCTACTCGAGCACGGCGCCGACCCCAACGTCACCAGCGCCGAGCGCGAGGAGACGCCGCTTCACCAAGTCGCCAGGAACACGCAGACCGCCGCAGTGGCCGAGATGCTGCTCGCCCACGGCGCGTCCGTCGATCCGCAGAGCACCGACGACCGCACGCCGTTCGTGCTGGCGACGCGCGCCGGCAACGTGGCCGTGGCGCAGCTCCTGCGCGAGCGCGGCGCCGACGTCACGCGCCTGACACCGGCCGACGAATTCCTCGGCGCCTGCCTGACGGCCGACGAGCCCAAGGCCCGCGCGCTCGCGGCGGCCGATCCCAGCCTCGTCGCCCGCTTGGCCGAGGCCGACCTGCACGGCCTCCTCCATACCGGCGCCAACGCCAAGAGTGAAGCCGTGCTGCGCCTCATGCACGCGCTCGGCTTCGACCTGCGCTCGGAAAGCCAGTGGGGCGGCACACCGCTCCACTGGGCGGCGTGGCAGGGCGACGTCGGCCTGGTGAAGCTGCTGCTGTCGCTCGACGCCCCGGTCAACGTCCGCGACAAGCAGTTCGGCAGCTCGCCCCTCGGCTGGGCCGCCCACGGCTCCGCCAACTGCCGCCACGCCGACGACGAGTACGCCGCCATCATCGAGCTGCTCCTCGACGCCGGCGCGGACCGCGAGTCGACGATCAACCGCTGGGGCGGCCCGCCCGAAGCGCTGTCGACCCGCCGCATCGCGCGGCTGCTACGTCGCCGCGGCTTCGCGCCGGCGTAAGGCTAGCCGAACTCCCGCCGGCACCGCCCAGCGAGCTCGTGCACCGATCCAGGACCTGGTCGAAGACTCCCGTTCAAGAGTCTCCCAGGAAGAGGCCGTGAATGAGCCGTGGAAGAGCCGCTCGGTCCGCAGGTGAACACGGTACGAGAAGCCTGGGGTCGCACGGAGCAATCCGGCTTTGGTCCCCGGTGTGGCCACCCTGGCCGGCGTTACCCGTTCCCCAGTCTACTTTGTTTACCCATGTCCCCGCCTGCTCACGCCAAGAAGGGACCGCAGGGGGTCTGACTCCGAAGTGGTGGAATCTGCGATAGCGCTCATAAAGGGTCTAACCGCGGTCCGCGCCGTGAACACATTGAAGGTGCAGTGCACCATGATTAGGAGGCAAGACGCAATCACGAGCAAGCCAATTATAAACACCGTAAACATGCCGGCCACGTCCGCCAAAGCCCCGAGGCGGCCGCACAGCCATATAAGCGGGGCGGCGGAGAGCGTTATGTAAAGCAGGGCGCCGAATGCCCAGAGAAAGGCATCTGGATTTGTCAGCCCCGGCAGGGGATACGGGCCGCGATAGAACACAGGGGAGCAATACCGCTCCGTGACGTAAACCCGCGGCCCAAGGAGCGTGTTGAGGCTCCATTCGATAGTCACCATGCGCTCCGCCGTAAGGTTGACTATGTAGAATGGGCCAATGACATCGAGCGCCAGATAGGTGGCAACGATAGGGATGCCGACAACGCCGAGGGCCCACAGCAGTCTGTTCTGGGAAGTCGGTTGAGCGTCTGGGTGTGCGGCGACGAACGCTGCCGCTCCGACAATCGCCCCGAGAAGGAGCTGAAAGTTGCGCACGTGCATCTTGTAGTAGCCAATCTGAGCGGCGATCTCGGCCTTGCACAGGGCATATTGGCTTATCCAGGCATCGACTCTCTTGGCTTCCTGAGCCGTCAGCTTGCCCGGGTCTGCAGTTGGTGGCGGAGTACCGATAGTGTCCATTGGCGTGCGCAAGCGAGTCGCCTGGCGTTACGGCTATTGGTCAATAGCCCGCTCTGATTCGAAGCTGCATGTCGATGGCAGATGCACGCGTGATTGCGTAATCTCCGGATCGAAGCACGCAAAGTCATAGTCGAACTGCTTGACTGGGCCGAACGCGACACGAAGGTAAGTTGCATGAATATATTTTAGGCAGAGCTTCAGACGGCCCTCGTAGCGGAAGCGACGCACGTTAAAGCTGGCTCTTCCCGGAAGGACCCCGTATGGCCCAACCGCCGCACATCGCCCGACAAAATCATGGTCTTCGCAGATCGCAACATCTTCAGGAAACCCGCCAGAGGCTTCAAAAGCATAACGCGACGCCGCTATGAACATGGCGCCCAATGGCGCAATACGGTGCGTAGACCAGAGTAGTGCGTTGTAAAAGCCCACCATGACGTGGTCGCGCCAGAGTTCGCTGGCCGGCTCAAGCCTCACCGAGGCCGCGGCAAGATGGCGTCGACGGAACAGGGCGGTGCATTGAGTCAGGAGGTTTCTGTCGCGTAGCTCAATGTCCGCGTCGAGAAAAAAGACGGGGTCCCCTGTGGAGGCTCGCGCGCCATGGTTGCGGCCCGCAGCTGGGCGGCCGCCTGAGACGATGCGGATTCCGAGTGGAAAGAGTCCGCTATGCGCAAGAGCGACCTCCCGCGTGCGGTCGGTGGAGTGATTGTCTGCAACGATGATCTCAAGAGCCTCAGTTAGTTCCTGTACTGAGAGGGACCTAAGGAGTGTCGGTAGATACCGTTCTTCGTTGAGGGTGGGGATAACGATCGAGATCATTGTGAGAAACACGTCTCCTGGTCTGCGCACAATTCTGGGAGGGTCGCCTCTCTAACGGTTCGTGAGTTCAGCAGCTGCAAGGATGAGATGGACTCCTCCTGCGACATTGTCGGCATCGTAGTGCCAGTGGTCGCTGGACGGCATCAGAGTGCCAAACCGCAAGAGGAGTCCGCATGAATCGTACGACGATCGCCGTGGATCTCGCAAAGTCCGTCTTCCAGCTCTCCGTCGCCGACGGCGACTGGCGAGTGCAGAGTCGCCACCGTCTCTCCCGCGCGCAGGTGGTGCGCTTCTTCTCCGAGCCGCAGCCCTGCGACGTGGTGATCATCCCAGGCATCGGCTTGCTCACGGCCACCGCTTTGATCGCCGCCGTCGGCGACGTCTCACGTTTCCCCTCTGCCCGCCACTTCGCCAGCTGGCTCGGCCTGACCCCAAGGGAATCCTCGAGCGGCACCAGGCGACGACTGGGCGGCATCAGCAAACAGGGAGATCGCTACCTGCGCACGCTGCTCATCCACGGCGGCCGCTCGGTGCTCGCCGCCGCTCACCGCGCCAAGGAGGTCGACCACCTCCGACGCTGGGCGCTCGCCGTCGAGCGCCAGCGCGGACGCAACCGAGCCGCCGTCGCCCTTGCCAACCGACTCGCTCGCCTCGCCTGGGCAGTTTGGCGCCACGACCGGGACTTCGAGAGCCGCCCGCTGCAGCGCGCCGCCTGACATCAGACCCGGAACCAAAATCACCTAAGGTAAAAGATTAAGAACCAGAACCCACCAAGGGCTGCAACGAGCTACCAGACGAATGGCGCAACAGGTGAGACCGACACGGGAAAAGCCGCTAACCCTTCTGGCCCTATCGAGGCCGTTGCAATGATTGGCTCCCCGTAGGCGGATTCCATCCCGGCCCGGAGGTCTTAGGAGACTCCACGATGAGGCCGCATATACGACTGTAGTCCACACCTTGCGTCGTCTTCGGACGCTCACCGAGCCTTTGATCGCGGGTAGGATTCCATATACGACGGGTTCGGCGGCACGTTGCGATTGTGGCCCGCCTTGATTATGGCTAGGTGGGTTCACCAAGAATGGCCTGGGTTACCGGGCGAGCCCGCGCAAGATAGCCCGCGAACTCTGCGATTTTGGCCGCAGCGTAGTCGCGATCAAATCGGACTATATTGCGGTGGCTCTTGCTGTCGTATTCTCCGACGGCAGCTGACCCATAGATCCCGATGTTGGGAATAGACTCTGTGCGTCGTTGGCCAACCTCCAGGTATGATAGTCGTACTCCGGCGGCTACTTGCTGCCGTAGGTCTTCTCGAACGACCTCTGGTTGCTTTGACAGCGCAGTCAGATCCTCAACGAGGATGATGCGTATGACTTGCGCAGGGTAATACTGCGGTATTCCCAGAATGAGCATTCGCGCATCGCGATTGGCCAGCTCGCTGAGATCGGCTGTTGCTCGGTAGAGGTCACCTTGCTCTAGTACCGTTCGGAGGAGCACGTTCATCATGAGGTGAACCTTGTCACCCTCAATCGTTACCGTGCTACTCCGGAGGGCGTCAACTAGCTCGCGGACCTTGTCAAGTATGGAGCGTTTCGTGTCGGAGAGGAGTAGCTTGCCGTAGGCGGCCCAGAAGACCGTGTCAATCTCGGAGCCTCCGAAGGCGCCCGCTCTGAGGACGCTGGTCATAAGGACGTCCTCAAGGTTCTCGTGCCGCCTTGGCGCTAGGTGGCCATGTAACGCCGCCTCGACGAGTACCTCATGGCGGCGCGTTCGGAGTGCGTGCACATAGAAAGTGAGCCACAGAACTACGAGAGATGCTCCCACCACCGACCAATAGAGCGACTGGTCGGTCTTGGCGAACGCCCGAAGCAATGTGCCGGCAAGAGCCGTGCTCGTTCCGGCGATTCCCAATACATGGATGAGCCTTTCCTCAAATCTCATTAGACCCTCTTTCCGAAGGGATGCGGGGCGAGTATTGGCACCCATCATAGACGCGTCGAGACCGGGCGAATACCGCCGGATTTCGCCAGGGCCGTGAGCGCGACCGGGATCCTGCCACTTCCGGACGGGCGAGCCGAGCGAGGACAAGGTCCAGTTAGCCGGCGACGGTTGATCGGCAATGCAGGGGCGGCACCGTGCCATGATCGCTCGGTGCCCGTTGCCAATGTGACCGAAGCGACACCGCCGCTAGTGATCCTGCCCGGCGCGTTGCTCGACGTCTCGGCGGCGTTGGTGGCGCGCTTCGGCGCCTCGCGGCACGTCCATACGGTGCGCTACTCCACCGCCACGACGATGGCTGCGCTCGTCGACGCGATCGCGGCACAGCTCGCCGGGGCCGGCATCGCGCGCGCCGACTTGCTGGGGTCGTCTTACGGCGGCTGGGTGGCGCAGTGCCTGGTGCGGCGCCACCCGCGACTCGTGCGGAACCTGATCCTCGTCCACACCTTCGCGCTGCGCACGGCGGACGCCAAGCGCTTCCGCATCGGACTGGCGCTCTGGCGCGTCATGCCGGTCGCCATCATGCAGAGGCTCGGCGCCAAGCGCGTGCGGCGCCTGATCCGGCCGATCCAACAGGCGTCACCCGAGGAGTACCCGCGGCTCGAAGCCGATCTCGTCGCGGCGATGGGCTCGCGGGCGACGATCGAGCAGCTCCACCGCCAGAACCTCTGCATGCTCGAGAGCTGCACCGCCTTCCCGGTAGCGTCGGGCGATCTCGCGAGCCACGACGGGCGCATCCTCATCGTGGAGTCCGACGACGATCCGGCCATCCGCCCGCGCGACCGCGCCCACCTGCGCGCCATGTATCCGAGCGCCGAAGTGCGCACCTTCCACGGCACTGGCCACGTCACCGCGCGCGCCGCGCCCGAAGCATTCACGGCAGCGCTCGAGTCGTTCCTCGCCGAGCCTGTCGCCGAGACCGTGCCGCGGTGAGCGCAGCCGCCGCCGAGCCGCTGCACGTCGACCTCGTCGACGGCACCTACGAGCTCTTCCGCCACTTCTACGCACCGCGCGGCAAGGACGCGCCGGCGCCGCGGCCCGGCGACCGCGCCGCCGTGCGCGGCGTGCTCGGCACGGTGGTGCAGATGCTCGAGGGCGGCGCCACGCACCTCGGCGTCGCCACCGACCACGTCATCGAATCGTTCCGCAACGACCTCTGGCCGGACTACAAGACCGGCGACGGCATCGACGCGGCGCTGTGGGATCAGTTCCATCCGCTCGAGGAGGCGCTCGTCGCGATGGGCGTCGAGACGTGGGCGATGGTGAAGTACGAGGCCGACGACGCGCTGGCCGCCGCCGCCGCGCTCGCCGCCGCCGATCCGCGCGTCGCCTCGGTGCGCATCTGGACGCCCGACAAGGACCTAGCGCAGTGCGTCGAGGACCGCCGCGTCGTGCAGGTCGACCGCCGCTCGGGCACGATCCGCGACGACGAGGGCGTGCGCGCCAAGTTCGGCGTCCCACCGGCATCGATCCCCGATTGGCTGGCGCTCGTCGGCGACAGCGCTGACGGCTACCCGGGCATCGCCGGCTTCGGCGCCAAGTCGGCGGCCGCGGTGCTCACCACTTTCGGCCGCATCGAGGACGTGCCGCCCAACGTGCGCTCCTGGCCGGCCGGCATCCGCAGCGCGATGGCGCTCTCGGCGTCGCTCGAGTCGCATCGCTACGAGGCGGCGCTGTTCAAGGTGCTCGCCACGCTGCGCCGCGAGGCGCCGGTGTCGGCCGACGTCGACGCCATGCGCTGGCGCGGCCCGCGAGCGGAGTTCGCCGCGGTAGCGGAAGGCCTTGGCGCACCCGGCCTCGCGCAACGGGTCGATGCCATCGCACAGCGCGCCGGCTGACTCGCGCTCGGCGAGCGCCCTCGCCGGCGCCGAGTCGGTGATCTCGCGGCGAGCGAACCGGCGGCGAGCTCAGCGGCGCGGCGGCGCTGGTGCGGCGAGCCCGACCGCGCTCGCCTCGCGCCCGCGGTTGGCGCGCGTCCACAGCCACCACGCGGGAATGCCGGCGAGCATGATGACGATGCCGATGAGGCTGTTGACCGGGTGGCGATAGATCAGGTTGGCCACCACCGCCAGCGCCACGACCACGAACGCGATGGTCGTCGCCGGATGCCCGGGGCTCTCGAACACCGCCTCGCCCTCGCCGCGACGGCGGTCGATGCGGCGCAGCACCAGCAGGCAGCTGGCGCTGAGCGCGAAGAGCAGCCAGTCGGAGGTGACGGCATAGCTGAGGATCTGCTCGTAGTTGCCGCTCCACGCCACGGCGATGGCGACGAGCCCCTGGAGCGCGATCGCCACCACCGGCACGCGCGAACGCGGGTCGACGTAGGCGACGCTGCGGAAGAACGCGCCGTCGGCCGCCATCGCGTAGTACAGGCGCGGCGCGGTCAGCATGCTCTGCGACAGGAAGCCGAGCGTCGAGATGGCGATGCCGGCGGCGATGATCTTGCCGCCCAACGGACCGAAGGCCGCCCGCATGACGTCGGAGGCGGGCGTGCTCGTCGCCGCCAGCCCCGCCGGTCCGAGCACGCGCAGGCAGACCCACGACACCGCGAGGTAGAGCACGATGACGCCGCCGACGCCGAACAGCAGACCGCGCGGCAGGTTCTTCCGTGGATCGCGTACCTCGCCGGCGAGGAACGACGCGGTTTGCCAACCGCCGTAGGCGAAGAGCACCGGTCCCATCGCGGCGCCGAAGGCGGTCAAGAGGCCGAACGACATCGGCCGGTCGAGCACCGGCACCGGGCCGCTGGCATGTGCGGGCGCGAAGACCGCACCGCCGACGACGAGGCCGGCGATGGCCACCACCTTGAGGACCATGAAGAGGTTCTGCGACGCCGCGCCGGCGCGCACGCCGAAGCAGTTGATGACGGTGAGGAGGATGAGCGCCGCGGTGGCGAGCCAGGCGTCGCTGGCGCCGCGAAGGCCGATGCCGAGCTCGCGCGCGTACCGCGCGAACGTCACCGCCACCGCCGCCATGCCGCCGCTCAAGGTGACGAGCAGGAATCCCCAGCCGTAGACGAAGCCGAGCACCGGGTGGTACGCCTCGCGCAGGTACGCGTACTGCCCGCCCACCTGCGGCCGCCGCGACGCCAGCTCCGCCCACACGAAGGCGCCGAGCACGGCGATGACGCCGCCCAAGAGCCACGCGCCGAGGATCAGCGCCGGCGTGTGGACCTCGCGGGCGACGAGCGCCGGGTTCATGAAGATGCCGGAGCCGACGATGCCGCCCATCACCACGAGCGTGGCGTCGATGGGCCCGAGGCGGCGGGCCAGCGGCGCGTCGGCGGAGCTGGCGCCTGGCGGCGCCGTGGCCGCACTGGCCGACGTGTTCGCGCTCTCGGTGGGCAACGGGGCGCATTCTAGGGGATCGGCGGCGCGGGCATCGAGATCGCTTCGTCGCTTCGCTCCTCGCGATGACGTCGCTGTCGTTCTCGCGAGGACGACTCAACGTCATCGCGAGCGAAGCGAAGCGATCTCGATGCTACGTGCGGCAAGGGCGCACGCCGCAGCGATAAAGTCGAGCCACATGGCTTCGAGCTCCGACGGCCTCGCCCTGGCGACGCAGGGGTTGCGGCGCAGCTTCGGCGACTTCGTCGCCGTCGACGGCATCGACCTCGCCGTGCCGGAAGGGAGCTTCTACGGTTTCCTCGGCCCCAACGGCGCCGGCAAGTCCACAACGATCAAGTGCCTCACCGGGCTCCTGCGCCCGAGCGCCGGCACGGTGCGCATCCTCGGTTTCGATCCCGAGCGCGACGCGGTGGCGGTGAAGCGCAAGGTGGGCGTTGTGCCCGAGGACCTGGCGCTCTTCGACCGCCTGACCGGCGCCGAGAACCTCGCCTTCGTGGCGCGCGTGCACGGGCTCGAGCGCGCTACGTTCGAGAAGCGCGCCGCCGAGCTGCTCGAGCTGCTCGAGCTCACCGACGCCGCCGCCGTTCTCGCTGCCGACTACTCACACGGCATGAAGAAGAAGCTCTCGCTGGCGATGTCGCTGCTGCCTTCGCCCCGGCTGCTCTTCCTCGACGAGCCGTTCGAGGGGATCGACGCCGTCTCCTCGCGCCTCATCAAGCGCTTCCTGCACGAGTTCACTGGCCGCGGCGGCACGGTGTTCCTCACCTCGCACGTGCTCGAGATCGTCGAGCGGCTCGCCGATCACGTCGGGATCCTGCACAAGGGGAAGCTCGTGGCGCAGGGGTCGATCGGCGAGCTGCGCACGCAGCGCGCGGGCGACAGCAGCGGGACAGGCTCGCTCGAGGACCTCTTCCTCGGCATCGTCGGCGCCTCCGCGCACGCCGAAGAGCACGCGCTCGCGTGGCTGGGCGCGTGAGAGCTGGCGCGGCGAGCTCCGTGAGGCAGTCAGGGTGAGCCTCGTGCGCCTGCTGCTGGCGTGGAGCTGGCTCCGCTGGCGGGCGCTCGTCAACGCGCTGGCCGGCAAGCGGCGCAGCGGCGGCGGCGTCATCTCGGCGTGGCTGTCGCTCGTGCTCACCATCACGCTGAGCGTGGTCGCGCTGGTCTGGGCGGTCGGCCTGTCGATCGGCGCCTGGATCGCGGGGCGCTCGATCGCGCTCGGCGACGGCACCGGGCCAGGTCTCGTCGCCATCCGCATCGTGATCGGCGTTCTCACCGTCGTCCTGCTCATCTTTGCCGTGCTCGCCGGCGGCCGCAGCGCCACCAGCGACTGGACGCGCCTTCTTCTGTTGCCGATCGCGCGGCGCGACCTGCAGGCGATGGAGCTGCTCGCCGGCCTCGGCGACCCGTGGCTGCTCCTCGTCCTGCCGCCGCTCGCGGTCGTCGCCCTCACCATGGCGCCGCGCTTCGGCGCCATGGCGATCGCGGCGCTCGGCGGCCTGCTGCTCTTCGTGGCGCTCGGCGCGCTGACGACGCTGCTGTCGCTGCTCGTGCAGCTCCTGCTGCGAAATCGGCGGCGCGCCGAGGTCATCGTCTTCGTGACGCTGGTGACGATGATGACGCTGGGCTGGCTGCCGGGGTTGATCATGAGAGTCGAGGACGGCGATGCGAGGACGCCGCGAGCCGTGCCCACGCAGGCGCAGCCGGCTTCGCCGGGAAACCCGACCTCGGAAACGCCACCGCCTTTCGCTCGCAATGGACGCGCAAATGACGGGGCGGCGCCGCAGCCGAACCCGTGGCGCTGGTTCCCCGGCTTCCTCCGCGCCGTGCCGACCCTGCTGACGCCGGTGCCGTCGGAGCTCTACGCGCGGGCGCTGTCGCTCGCCGCCGAGGGCAGGCCGTCGCGCGCCGCGATTCCCCTTGCGGCGCTCGCCGTCGAGGTCGTCCTCCTCTGCTCGTTCTCGGCCGTCGCCTGGCGTCGTCTCGTCGAGTCACCGGCGGTGGGCTCGCGGCGGCGCCGCGGGCTCGCGCTGCCGCGTCTTGCCGCGCCGGCGAGCCCCGCCGGCCATCCCGCCGTGGCCGTCGCCCGCGCGCAGGTGGCGACCTCGCTGCGCACCGTGCAGGGGCGCCTCGCCGTCGTCTCGCCGGTGCTCATCGTCGGCGCGTTGTCGCTGACGAACAGCTTCCGCGGCGCCAGCGCGTTCGCCGGCGTGGCACCGCTGCTTGGCGCCACCGCAGTCCTCGCCCTCGGGCCGCTGTCGATGCTGGGCTACCAGAACGTGCTGCTGAACCAGTTCGGCAACGACGGCGCCGGCTTCTCGCTGCAGGTGCTGAGCCCGCTCTCCGAACGCACCCTCATCGCCGGCCGCGCCCTCGGCGGCGCCGCGCTCGTGCTGCTGGCGTTCCTACCGGCGCTGCTGACCGCGATGCTCCTCCATCCGAGCACACCACCATTGCTGTGGCCGGCAACGCTCTTCGGTGCCGCCGCGGCTTACCTGATCTTCGCGCCGGCGGCGCTCGCGCTCTCGCTGCTCTTCCCGAAAGCCGCCGACTTGAGCAAGCTGGGCAGGAAGGGCAAGCCGCACGGTGCCGCCGCCGTGGGCGGCATGTTCGCCGTCGGCATCGCCTTCGGCTTCGTGCAGGGCCTCGGCGCTGTCGGCTTCCTCGTCGGCAAAGCCGCTGGCGTGCTGCTCGCCGAGGCGCTCCTCGCCGCCGTCGCGCTCGGTATCGCCTGGCCGCTGCTGATGCTCGTCGCGCAGGCGCTCCCCGCCCGCCGCGACGCGCTGCTCCTGGCGGCCCGCGGCGACTGAGGCCAGCTCTCGCCGCCGCGGCCTCCGCACACATTCGCGCTGCTAGGATCGCGGCCGCTCACGCCGCGTCTCGTCACCCCAATGGACATCGCCGCCGGCACCCTCATCGGCCGCTACGAGGTGCAGGGCCCCCTCGCCGCCGGCGGCATGGGCAAGGTCTACGTCGCCCGCGACGTCAAGCTGAAGCGGCCGGTGGCGCTGAAGCTGCTGCCGGCGAACATCGCCGCCGATCCCTCGCTGCTGTCGCGCTTCCGGCGCGAGGCGCAGGCGGTGCTGGCGCTCAACCATCCGCACGTCGTCACCGTTTACGACGTCGGCGACGCGGACGGCGTGCCGTTTCTCGCCACCGAGCTGGTCGAGGGCATCAACCTGCGGCAACGGATGGCTGAAGGGGAGCTGCCCATCGCCGAAGTGCTGCGCATCGGCGCGCAGGTGGCTTCCGCGCTCGCCGCCGCGCACGGGCGCGGCATCGTGCACCGCGACATCAAGCCCGAGAACGTCATGCTGCGGCGCGACGGCTACGTCAAGGTGCTCGACTTCGGCATCGCCAAGGTGCTCGACGATTCGCCGGCGCGCGGCTCGGACGACCGCAGCGCCACCAAGGAGCACACGCTGGTCGGCACCGTCGGCTACATGTCGCCCGAGCAGCTCCGCGGCCGCGACGTCGACGGCAGGAGCGACGTCTGGAGCCTCGGCGTGTTGATCTACGAGATGGTCACCGGCCGACTGCCGTTCGCCGGCAAGGCCTCGGGCGCGGTGATCGCCGCCATCCTCACCGCGCCGCTGGTGCCGGCGTCGGAGGCGGCGCCGGGGCGGGCGCCGCGCGCGCTCGACGCGCTGCTGTCGCGCGCCATCAACCGCGACCTCGGCCAGCGCTACGCGCGCGTCGAGGACATGCTCGCCGACCTCGAGCGGCTGCGCATCTCGATCGAGTCGGAGGTCAAGGAGCCCACCGGGCCGTGGATCGAGATCGCCGAGGCGCTGCAGCACGAGCCCACGGTGACGCTGCAGCGTCACAACCTGCCACTCGCCGCGACTTCGTTTCACGGCCGCGAGGAGGAGCTGGTGGCGGCGGTCGAGATGCTGCGGCGGCCGGAGGTGCGCCTCCTCGTGCTGACCGGCCCCGGCGGCGTCGGCAAGACGCGGCTCGCCATCGAGGCGGCGACGGCGCTGCTCGACGAGCTGCCCGACGGCGTGTGGCTGGTGTCGCTCGCGGCGGTCAGCGATCCGGACGCGGTGCCCGGTGCGATCGCCGACGTATTAGGGGTGAAGGAGCTCGGCGACCGACCGTCGCTCGAGACGCTCGGCGAGTGGCTGCGCCCGCGGCGGCTGCTGCTCGTGCTCGACAACCTCGAGCAGCTCGTCGCCGCCGGCCCGGCGCTGGCGCGGCTGCTCCAGGTCGCCGGCGGCCTCAAGCTGCTCGCCACCAGCCGCGAGGTGTTGCGCCTGCGCGGCGAGCACGACCTGCCGGTACCGCCGCTCGAGCTGCCCGACCCCGACAACCTGCCGCCGATCGGGGAGCTCGCCACCTACCCGTCGGTGGCGCTTTTCACCAGCCGTGCTCGAGCCCTGGCTCCCAACTTCGAGCTCGACGCCGGCAACGCGCGCGCCGTGGCGGAGCTGTGCCGGCGCCTCGACGGCCTGCCGCTCGCCATCGAGCTCGCCGCGGCGCGGGCGCGGCTGCTGCCGCCGCAGGCGATGCTGCGCCGCCTCGACGACCGCTTCCGGCTGCTCGCCGGCGGGCCCGCCGACCTGCCCGACCGCCACCGCACGCTGCGCGCGACGCTCGACTGGGGCTACGACCTGCTAGGCGAGACGGAGCGGCGGCTCTTCCGGCGGCTCGGCGTCTTTCGCGGCACCTTCGGCGCGCCTGCGGTGATGACGGTCTGCTTCGACCCTGGCGAAAGCGTCGACGAGGTGGAGACGCTCGACCTGCTGGCGTCGCTGCTCGACAAGAGCCTGCTGGTGCGCCGCGGCAACGGCGACGGCGAGCCGCGCTTCGCCATGCTGGAGACGGTGCGCGCCTATGCCGCCGGCCAGCTCGGCGACGGCGAGAGCGCCGAGCTGCGCCGCCGCCACGCGACGTTCTTCCGCGACCTCGCCGAGCGCGGCGTGCCGGAGCTGACGCCTGCGACGCAGGCGGTGCCGCTCGCCGAGCTCGCCGCGGCGGCGGACGACCTGCGCGCCGCGCTGCAGTGGGCGCTCGAGCAGGACGACCCGGAGCCGGCGCTGCGTCTCACCGGGTCGCTCTGGTGGTTCTGGTACCTGCACGGCGAGTACCGCGAAGGGCGGCGCTGGGTGGACGCGGCGCTGGCGCGGGCGGACGACCTGGAGACGCCGGCGCGCGCGCGCACGCTGCTCGGCGCGGCGAAGCTGCGCTTCCTGGAGTGCGACTATCCGGCGGCCGAGCGGCTGCTGGACCAGTGCAACGAGCTGGCGCGGCGGCTCGGCGAGGCGCGCGTGCTTGCGGCGGCGCTGCAGATGCAGGGCAGCATCGCGCGCGAGCAGGGCTACTACGACGGCGCGATGGACTTGCACGCGGAAAGCCTCAGGTTGTGGGAGCGGCTCGGCGACGAAGGCGGCGTGGCGCGCTCGCTCAACTACCTCGCCTTCTCGTCCTGGCTGCGCGACGACCTCGCGGGCGCCGCCAGCCACGGCGCCGACACCTTCGCGCGCTTCCAGGCATTGCAGGACCGCGAAGGGATGGCCTGGTCGCTGCTCAACCAGGCGGCGGCCGCCTACTACGGCGGCGACCTGCCGGTGGCGCGCGCCAAAGCGCGCGAGGCGCTGGGCCTGGCGGGAGACGCCGCGTACAAGGAAGGCTCGGCGTGGGGCCTCAACCTGCTCGGCCTGGTGGCGCTGCGCGAGCATCGCACCGAGCCGGCGGCGGCGCTGCTCAAGCGCAGCCTCGAGCTGCACCGCGACCTCGGCGACCGCTGGCGGATGGCGAGCGTCGTCGAAGCGCTGGCTGCCGTTGCCCGCGCGCGCGGCGATGCCGCCCGCGCGGTGCGCCTCGATGCCGGCGCCGCGGCGCTCCGCGAAGCGCTGGGCACGCCGCTGCCGCCCGTCGAAGAGCGCGACTGGGCAGCCGAGCGCGCCGCCGCCGCGGCCATGCTCGGCACCGAGGACTACGCCCGCTTCGTCCGCGAAGGCGCCGCGTTGCCGCTCGACAAGCTGGTCGCTTCCGCCCTCGATGGCGAGAGCGAGTAGCTACCGGCGGCGATAGAATCCGTCATCGTGAGCACTGTGGAAGAAGCTCGCCGGCAACGCGCCGCGGCGCGCCAGTCCTGGCCCGTGCGCCGCTATCGACTCGGCGCCGAGCCGAGCGACGACCTGAGCGCGACCACCACGCCCGAGCAGCGCCTCGGAATGATGTGGGAGCTCGCGTTGCAAGCATGGGAGCTTGCAGGACGTGAGCTGCCCACCTACTCGCGTCGCGAGATCCCTGGACGGTTGATCCGACCGGCGCGATGAGCCCGGCACCCGGATTCAACGACGACTTCGTCGATCTTCTGCGCGCGCTCTTGCAAAGTGGCGTCGAATTCGTGGTGGTCGGCGCTCACGCGATGGCGGTTCATGGCGTCCCGCGAGCGACCGGAGATCTCGATCTGGTGGTGCGGCCTACGACCGAGAACGCGCGGCGGTTGGTCGCTGCCTTGCGGGCGTTCGGCGCACCGCTGGAGGCTCATGGCGTCGGCGAGCGCGACTTTTCGTCTCCCGGTGCCGTCTACCAGATCGGGCTTCCACCGCGACGCATCGACCTTCTGACGAGCCTCACGGGAGTGAGCTTCGACGACGCGTGGGCCGGTCGAGTTGAGATCCACGTCGCCGACTTCACGGTGCCATTCCTCGGTAGGGACGCTCTGCTCCACAACAAGCGTGCAACGGCCCGCGACAAGGATCTCGCGGATCTCCAGCTCCTCACGCGCGACGAAGACAGCGCCAAGTGAAACGTCGCCGCTCGCGCTGGAAAGCGACGCTTGCCGGCATCGGCTCGCGGTGTTACATTGCAGTAGTTCCGTCTTAAATGTTTTTCGACTCGCCATCGGGCGAATCGTATCTTCGGGAGAAAAGGTCATGCGTTACCGCGCGCTCGTCGTCGGTTTTCTCGCCGCGCTCGCTGCCGCTCGCGTGTCCGCGCAAGCCGCCTCGTGCGGCGGCTCCGCTCAGTGCAGCTCCACGCAGCACACCGTCACCTTCCAGAACAGCTGCAACTTCCCGGTGTGGATCGCCAACTCGGCCGGCACCTTCGGTGGCGCCGTGCTGGGCGGCGTCGCCTGCACCCAGAACAGCCAGTGCTGGGTCACGCTGCCCGACGGCACGGTCGACAACACCAACGCCGTCTGTGCCGGCGGCTTCTGCTCGCAGATCAACTGCACGCAAACCAGCGGCTGCCCTTCCTCGCCGCCGGGCCTCGTCTCCTGCAACGTGCCGCAGTGCGCCTCGTCGGCGGACTGCCCGGCGATCACGTGCGGCTCGAACAGCGACTGCCCTTCCGGTTCCACCTGCAATAGCGGCAACTGCACCAACCTCTGCAACACCACCACCGGGGCGTGTGCGTGCAAGGCGGGCGGGCCGGGTTGTCCGGGCGCCGGGACGATCTGCGACGCGCCCAACGGTGCCGCCTTCGGCTCCTGCGCCGGCGGCACCTGCTGGTACAGCGGCCTGTCGCCGCAGAACGGCCCGTCGGGCTCGCCGCAGTGGGAGCTGGCCGCCGCCTGTTCCTCCAACAGTCAATGCGCGTCGAACCAGACGTGCAATGCCGACAACCAATGCACCTGCGGCAGCAACGCGGACTGTGCCGCCGTCGGCGGCACCTGCAGCTCGGGCGTCTGCGTCGGGCAGACGGCGACGGTCTGCGTGCCGCAGGGATGGGGCGGCCGGTTCTGGGGCCGCACGGGGTGCACGCTGACCGCCGGTGCCCTGCAGTGTCAGACCGGGCAGTGCGGCACCGGGGCGAGCGCCGCTCTGCAGTGCACCAACCCGGCGGCGGGTGTCAGCAACTCGGCGCTGGGTGCGACGCTCTTCGAGTCCGTGTTCGACAGCAACTCGATCGACTTCTGGGACTTGAGCCTGGTCAACGGCTACAACCTGCCGGTCCAGGCGAGCGCCTGCAACGCCAGCGGCGGCGCGGCGTCGTGCACCTTCGGCGGCGCCGCCTTCACCGGCTTCCCGGTCGGCTGCACGAGCGACCTCGACCAGAGTTGTCCCGCGGCACTGCAGGTCACCGGCTCGCAGAGCTGTCTGGTCACCTCCGACTGCCCGTCGGGGCAAACCTGCGGCAGCAACAACCTCTGTTCCGGGACCGGTGCCACGGTCACCTGCATCGACCCGTCGGACCTCTGCGGTCCCGCCGGCCAGGGAGGCTTCGGGCTCTACGCCAACCAGACGCTGCTCACCCCGCCGGCGTCCCTGCAGTGCAACACCGCAGTCACCACCTCCAATCCGACCACCTACAACCAGTACTACGGCTGCGCCGGTGCGCTCGCCGCCGTGAGCTGCAACAACGCGGCGGTCGTCTGCTTCGCCGACAACGACTGTCCCTACGCCGGGCAGACCTGCAACAACAACGTCTGCTGGCCGGTCAACAGCGCGAACAACCTGGCCGCCTGCGTCAACGGCGCCTGCAACGCCAGCGTCAGCCAGGGGGCGCAGTATTCCTGCCAGACGGTCAACGGCAGCTCGCTCTGCCTGCCCATCGCGCCGACGACGACGCTCGAGAGCGGCTGCTGCGGCGCCTACAACTCGGCCTGGCTGACGGCGGCGCAGAATGCCAACGGCGGCGGCACCACCACCTACACCCAAGTCTTCCGCCAGGCCTGTCCCGACAGCTACAGCTTCCAGTATGACGACGTAGCGAGCAGCTTCCAGTGCTCCGACAGCGCCGGCACCGAGGTCAACTACCTGGTGACCTTCTGCGCCGCGACGGCGACCGCCTCGCCGGCGGCGAAACGAGCGGCGAAGCCGAAGGCCGGCGGCTGAGCGCGCGAGGACCGCGATACGATCTCGACCCCGTGATCTACCTGCTCGCCTTTGTCGCCGGCGTCGTGTCGACACTGGTGTTCCATCAGGGACTGCTGGCGCTGCTGCACGCCAGCGGCGCCTCGCCGCGGGTTGCCTACTTGATGACGAAGGTGCCGCCGTTTGGGCTGCCGCAGTTCGTGTCGACGGCGTTCTGGGGCGGCGTTTGGGCGGTGGTGTTGCTGCCGCTCCTCGCGCGCTGGGCGGACACGTCGAGCTACTGGCTGGCCTGGTTGATCGCCGGCGCGCTGCTGCCGAGCATCGTGGCGCTCTTCGTCGTCCTGCCGCTCAAGGGCAAGGGGGTCGCCGCCGGCGGCAACGCGCGGATCATCGTCGGCGCGCTGCTCGTCAACGCGGTGTGGGGGCTGGGTACGGCGCTGCTGTTGCGGCTGTTCCAGCTCCTGGGTACGCGTACGGGCTAGTGCCCGGCGCCGGTCCCGCGCCTACGGTCCCGGGCCAGGGATCCGCAAGGTAGGGGAAGCTCGCCAGGAAGGGCTTGTCGTTGTGCAGCGGGTTGGGCGGCGTCTTCGGCTCGATCGGCGCCGCATCCCACAGCGATTGATCGGCGAGCGTCTCCAGGTTGTAGGGCTTGCCGTTCCGCTTCGCCGTCATGTCGAGGAACACCGACAGGAAGCGCGTCGCCACCTGGTCTTCGAGCCGGCGGCCGAAGGGCCAGGTGCCGGTGGTGTCCATGTCGATCGCGCAGACGTTGGGGATGAAGACCTCGAAGGGCCGCCGCAGCGGGATGTCGAGGTGCTTCGGGTTCCACGAGTCGTCGGGCATGTTGAGCGGCTGGAAGAAACACTTCTTGACGCGCGGGAACGCCTCGGTGGCGAGCTTGTAGGTCTTGTAGACCGGCACCGGCGCGTTGTCGTGGTCGAAGCAGGTCTGCAGCCCGAGCGCGCTGATCGACGGCGCGAAGCCCCAGCCGAGGTGGCCGAAGCGCTTCACGAAGCCGAGACCGAGGCGGATGTTGTTGGCGCCGAGCTGGTTGGCGTCCTTCCTCTCGCTGAGCGCGGCGTCGGCGAAGGGCAGGCCATCGGTGTCGACCAGCTTGTACCGGGCGAGCTCGCCGTCGATGCCCGTCATCGTCGAGGAGCGGAAGACCACCATGAAGCCGGCCGCGGCGACGACGCCGAGCGCGAGGCTGGCGAAGCCGATCCGCCGCCAGCGCGTGCGCGGCGCGTTGCGCAGCACGAGCGCGATGCCGAGCAGGATGAGCAGCCCAGGCAGCAGCAGTGTCCACCACGGCCGCCGAGCGGCACCGCCCTCGGGGATTGCCGGCGCCTTGCCCGAGGCCTTGGTCACCCAGCTCTCGCCCCAGGCGTTGACGATGCGGTCCGTCTGCGGCTTCTTGGTGAGGAAGGCGAGCGGGACCTCGAGCACGATGGCGTTGACGTTCCGCCCCGCCTGCGCGTCCTTGCCGCTGTAGACGAAGCGGTAATTGCCGTTCGAGTCCCTCTTGTAGGCGTTGCCCTTCCACTCGTAGGGGCCGGGCGGCAGGTCGGTCTTCACACCCGAGCCGTGCTGCGGGTTGGCGGGGTCGTAGTTGAACAGCGTGTTGCCTTCGAGCTCGAGCAGCGTCTTCGGGATCGGCAGCTCGCGCAGGCCGACCGGAGCGGTGAGCGGCACGTGGTAGAACTGCGGCGCGTAGTTGATCGAGCGGAAGAAGCCTGGCAGGTCGTTGAAGAACGCATCGTCGCGGCCGCCGACGAAGAGCTTGATCTTCTGGCCGTCGGGCGACGCCATCTCCACTACGCGGTTGAGATCGACGGTGCCGCCGAAGCGGCCGGACGCGAAGCCGATGAAGTCGACCTTCACCTTGCCGGCGCCGTCGGGGCGCACGCGCACCTCGGGCGCCTCGAGCCGCACGTAGCGCTTCTCTACCGCCGCGAGCCAGCGCTGGAAGGCGGCGAAGCTGTGCTCCTGCTTCAGCTCCGGGGCGAGGCGCGGCGCCGCGGTGACGCGCACCCGGTAGAGCAGGTCGGGGTCGAGCACTCCCGCTTGCGGCACCGAGGCGAAGGTGAGCGCCAGCACTACCTTCTCGCCGCCCGCTCGGTCGTCGCTCGGGAAGCCGAAGAGGTCGTAGAGGTCCGCCGCGCTCGCCGGGATGTCCGAGAAGATCGAGTTGACGGCGTTGGGATCGTTGTGGTCGGCGGCACTAGCGGGCACCGCCGCCATCGCCACGAGCACGAACGACACACCGATCGCCGGACCCACGCACATCAAGGCAGCCGTACGCCTCATCGGATGGCCCTCCTTGTCGACGACGGTGCTGCGCACGCACCGCAGCTCACCCTTTACCAAGATTTCGGTTGCGGCATTCTAATCAGGACGCAGCTCGAGGGGCACGGCCCGACGAGCCGGTAGCCGCGCGGACCGCTCGCGGGCGGCCTTCCTGATCTTCGGCTTCCCGCCACAGTCGATCGCCGAGACGGCGTACTTCGAGGCCAGCAAGGAGGACCCGGACGCCGCCGCCCGGAACGACGCCGCGCCCGCCGCCCGAGCCGCCGCTATTGCTCGAGCCGATCGACCCCAACCAGCCGGTGAAGGCGCATGGCGCGCGCCAGCCGCCTCGCGTTCCACGTGCCGGCCGCGCGGCTGCCGTTCAGCGAGGGTTAGTCCACTGGTCGGCGCTGCAGCCAGCGTCAGCCCGATTGCGGCGATCCCGCCCGAGCCGACGCCGGCGCAGATCGCCGCTGCGCCATAGATCGCGCCACCGGCACCGACCGAGACCGTGCTCGAGCTGGCCTACCGCTTCGTCATCTCGCCCAACGCCACGGCGAGCTGGGACTCAGCGCCGGTCGGTGGCACGGGCAATGAGGACGCCGTACTTCTTGAGTGGCATCGTGGACTCCTCCTCACTCTTGTGGGAGGACTTCGCGTGCACGAGCCCGAACCTGACGAGCGCGGGTAAGCCGCCGGCGCTTGGCCACAAGAAAGCCGGCTCGCGGTGTCACCGCACGCTGACGCTCTCGGTCAGGCGCTGGAAGCTGGCAATGCTCTTCGGGCCGGGCCATTGCCACGCCAGTCGGTTGGCGATCTCCTTTGGAAAGCCACGATCGACGAGCTCGGCCACTCGAAGCTCGGGCGAAAAGCCGTCCGGCCCCCTGTTGAGTAGAGCTGGAGCCGTTTCGTGCAGCGTTGCGAGCAGCACCAGCTCCATCTCGGCTAGAGCCTCGCCGGCGAATCCGGCACCTCGACTCGTCCCTTGTCCGCCTCGCCAGCGATGTCGGAGGCGATCCCAAATGGTTGGCGGCGGCTCGAGGGCACGCTGGCGCATAGCGTAATAGCGCAGCCGGTTCATGAAGCGCTTGACGCGGCGCGGCGTGCTGAGCTTCCTGGCCAGAGCGGGATAGAGCTCGCCGAGCGCCTCTGTGAACTCCGCAGAGTCGCGGACGACGATCTCGGGTCGTTGGGCGAGGCGCCAACCGCCCAGCGCTGCGATAGCGGCGCCGAGCACGAACAACCACGGAAACGAGCGCCTGCTGCTCGCCCCAGGCAGGAACGAGCCACCTTCCGGCCGCGAAACGCCCGCCACTCGCGGCGGGTTCGGTTTGGCGGAGGGACCGCCTGCCGCCGCGCGCTCGTCACCCGGCGCTGTCGCGGCTGCCCCGGCAGGGACGGCATCCGGGCGCGCCCGCTCCGGCGCCAGCCGACCGCCGACGATCAAACCGCCCATCAGCAACACCACGGCGGCAACCAACACCGACAAGCCGCGAAGACCGCTGCCCATCGCCAGCGCTGAAGCGGCATCGGGGCGAGGCAATGACGTGAGCAGGGCCCGCGATTGCTCGGCGGTTGCCCGCGGCACCGGCACTTCGATGTTCACCAGCTTCTCGAGATACGCGCGTGCGAAGTCGGCTCGGCGCTTGGCGCCCACGTCGGCGCTCGGCGTCGCTTCGCCAAAACTGCCGGTGTCGGCAGCATCGACTGCCGGTGGGAGCTCAGCCGCCACTTCCTTGAATGCAAGACCGACGCAGCCCACCACCCACTCCTTGGCCATTCCCAGCACGACGTAGCAATCGCCGGAAGAAACCAGGAAGCTCACCGACTCGAGGAGGTCGAGCACGTTCTGCGGCCGACAACGGTCGAGGTCGTCGATGAAGATGGTGAGCGTGCGCGGGTGGAGCGCGTAGGTGACGTCGGCGAACTCGCCCGCGAACTGGTGTCGCAACCCCACCGATTCGCTCAACGCGCGCGGAGTCGCCGCCTGCGCGGTGCGCGCGAGCAGCGCGCCGGGACGGATACCGAACGCCTGCAAGCCGCGCAGCAGGCTCAACAGCAGCCCGAGGCCGGTGAGGACGGTGACGAGCAGGCTCGTATGGGCCGCCTCCACCTCCTCGGGTGGCTTGACGGCTTGCTGATGGATCGCCGTTTCGTCCTCCCGAAGCCCCCAACGGATGGCGAGCTCCTCGGCGCGACCCAGCAACTGCGCGACGTCATCCCTGGGATGGTCGTGGGTGAGCGCATAACCTACGGACAGCGCGAAGGCGAGGAGCAGTGCCCCAAGCAGCAGCGGGTAGCGTAGCCCGCGGCGGGCGAGCAGCCGCCACCGAAAGGAGGTATTCGCCAGCGTCAGCCCTTTCGGTACCGCCTGGGAGCGGATGCACTCGAGGAGCGAGGCGAGGAGGTGCTCCTCCTTCTGGTGGTGCCAGGCGTTGAAGACCACGGGACGGAAGCCGAAGCGCGCCAGGTCCGCGCGCAGCAGGTTCATCAGCGAGCTCTTGCCCGTCCCCCACTCGCCGGTGATGGCGACGGTGAGCGGCGGCAGGGTGTTCTCGTTGCGCAGGAAGCGGGAGATGCCGAGCGCCACCTCGCGCATGCCGAGGACGTCCGGCTCCCCTTCGACCAGCGGGCGGTCGGTGGCCAGCACCTCGCCGACGGACGCCTTCGGCCCCTGTTGCTGCCGCGGTGCCCGCAGCGCCGGCACCAGCAGCGCGCCGACGATGGCGAGGACACCGAAGTACCAGGGCGGCAGCCGGCGGCGATACGGCAGCTGGTCGGTCCAGGTGCGGCCCCCGTCCGTGGTACGCAGCAGGCTGCCGCCGGCGCCGGCGAGCCACCCTTCGCGCGAGTTGGTGAACTGGATCGACAGGATGGGCTCCCGGAAGGCGCCCGGCGCTCGCACCTCCAGCGGCCGCCAGCGCTCGCCGCCGTCGTCGGTTACGAGCAGCGTGCCCTCTTCACCGCCTGCCCAACCCTGCGATTCGTCCAGGAAGAACACGCTGCGCAGCGGCGCGATCGTCCCGCTCTGCTGCTGCGTCCACTCCTGGCCGCCGTCCTTGGTGACGGCCACGAACCCGCTCTCGCCCACCACCCAGCCCACCTGCGGAGTTACGAACGCGAGCGCGCGCGGAGGACCCCAGCCGGGGCCCCAGGGGATGGCGACGGGCCGCCACGTGGCGCCGCCATCCTCGGTCGTGGCAAGGTGGCCGAATGGGAAGAGTGCCCAGGCGTGGCGCGCATCGACGCCCGAGAGCCCCTCGGCTTGAGTCGGTAGCTGGTGGACGGCCCAGCCGTCGACGTCGAAATGGGCGACCCACGCCGCGGCCCAGGAAATTCCTTCCATGTCGATCGCTGCGATCCAGGTGTTCCCGGCGCGATCCAGCGCCAGCGCGTCGAGTTGCGACCTCTCGAGACTCCACCTTCGCTCACCGCCGGCGCCCGCGAGATCCAGTCGCTGGCGATAGCCACCGATCCAAGCTGTCAGCTCGGGCAGCGCGAGGCGGCGTGCCGTCCCCCAACTCCGGCCGCCATCGTCGGACGTCCAGAAGCGACCTGCCGTGTTGACGGCGAGGGCGCGGCCATCCTCGCCGAGGGCAACGAAGTCGAGCCCTTGTCCGAGCACGCTCCGGCAGCTCCCGTCGCGGCAGCGTTCAAGGTCATCGCGGCGGCCATCGAAGTCGCTGAGCCAGATCTCGCGATCGTCGGCGACCATCCGGTGCGGCCGGCCGAAGGCGGGCCTCGCGCCCCAACCCGCGACGCTTGTCCAGGAATCGCCGCCGTCATCGGTGGCGATCAAGCCGGTCTGCGACATAGCAACAACTCGCCGCTGGTCGACGACCGCGAGCGCAGTGAGTGGACCGGTTCTAGCAGGCAAGGGCAGCGCGCGCCAGCTCGCGCCGCCGTCGTCGGTGCGCGACAGAGTGCCTCCTGCGGTCGTCACCGGATCGCCGTAGGCGAAGCCGCGCCGAGGATCAACGAAATCGACCTGAAAGTCGTTGCGCTGGTTGACGGTCCGCCAGCTCATCCCCCCGTCGGTGGTGCGCTTCAGACCCTCGTCGTCCACCAACCAGCCGGTTCGCTCGTCGACGAAATCGAGCGTGTGCAATTGGACCGCCCGATCGCCAAAGAACGGGCGGTGCATGGTGCTGCCGGAGGCGAGTTCCGGCCAGTCGTCGAACGACCAGGTCAGGCCGCCGTCGTCAGTGAGGCCGTATCCCCCGCGCTCGGCCGCCCAGCCGTGTTGCGAGGTCGCCATCTTCAGCTCAATGGGCTCTTTGATACCCCGCGCTCGCGTCCATGAAACGCCGCCGTTGGCCGTGACCAGCACTATAGGTCCATCGAAGACGACGCAACCGTGCAGCGGATCGGCGAGGGCGAGCTGTAGCGCCGCGGGAACCCGCGCGCCCGCCTCGAACATCAGCAGGTCTCCGGCCGCCGGGGGCGGGGCCGAGTTCTTGTCGCTAGTGCTCGGCGGCGTGGCCGTTGAGTAAACCGAGGCTCTGGGTTCCGCCGACCGCGCCGCCCCGGCGGCCGGTGGAGGTCCCTGCGCCTGAGGCGGTTGACTCGCAGCCGCCGCGTAAGCCGGCGCCGCGAACAGACCGAAGGGCGGGACGGGGACAGACCTCTCCGAAGCTGGGATCGTCATTGCCGCAGACGCGGGCGCCGGCCTCGGCGTCGGCACGGGCGACGGACCCGGCGTCGACAGCGACGGCGCCACCGCCGCCTCCAACGCCGACCTCACGTCGGCCTGTTCCCATCGCGTGCCACCGTCACGGCCTCTCAGGACCATCCCGCCGGTGCCGGCAATCCACAGGTCGTCGCCGACAAGCTCCATGTCATTGACGTGCCCCGTCATCACCGGCAGCCGCCGTGGCGCATTGTCCTCGCGCGGATGGAGCCACCAGCGCGCGGTGAAGAGCGGGCGCTCGGCATAGGCGTCGGGGAAGGGCGCCTGCGTCAGCGCCGCCCAGGAGCTGGCGATGAACAGCGTTGCCGCGACGGCGAACCAGAGGTAGCGCGCCTGCGGTAGGCCACGGGCGCTCCGGCCTGCCACCGGTCCGCTCGTCGCATCGCTCGAGGCCGGCCTCACTGCCGCTTCATTATGCGCGCAGCCGCGGCCGGCGCCCTACTCGAGCCAGGGGCGGAACGCTTCTTCGGCTTCCGGCGCCAGGTCGGGATGGGCGTTCAAGACGCGCGCACAGGCGTTCCAGCGCAGCAGGGCGTCGTCGTTGGCGGCGGGACGGACGGCGGCAGCGCCCTCGTAGTGGTCCATGGCCTGGCGGAACCAGTCGTGGACGGTGTGGCCGGCGCGCGGCGCCCCGCGACGCTGCTGGGCCTTCGCGCGGCGCTCGCAGAGGATGCCGGCGTAGTAGTGGCGCTTGTAGTCGTCCTTCAGCTGCGACAGTGCGACGCGCGCCTGGTCGTAGGCGGCAGCCATGCGCTCCTCGAGCTGGTCGGAGAGCGCCAGCACGAGCGCCACCAGCGCTTCCTGGTTCTCGGCGTCGACGGCGAGGACGTCGCGGCAGATGCTCTCGGCGTCGGTGGGCTCATTGAGCAGGCGGTAGCGGTGGGCCTTCTCGAGGGCGGCGGGGACGGCGGCGGGCGACAACCGCTTGAGCTCGAACATGGTGGGCCTCCTCGCGCCGCTCAGCTCCCCGCGACGGCGGGCTTCTTGCGCCGGAAGATGCGCGTCAGCGGGTCGTGCACCTCGTCGACCACCCGCTCTTTGAGCGGGATGATGGCGTTGTCGGTGATGGTGATGCTCTCCGGGCAGACCTTGGTGCAGCACTTGGTGATGTTGCAGTAGCCGATGCCGTGCTCGTTCCATAGATCTTGAACACGGCTCGCGCCGTCGAGCGGGTGCATCTCGAGCGCCGCCGCGTAGACCAGCAGCCGCGGGCCGATGAACTTGTCGTGGAGCTGGTGGTCGCGCAGCACGTGGCAGACGTCCTGGCAGAGGAAGCACTCGATGCACTTCCTGAACTCCTGTACGCGGTCGACGTCCTCCTGCGCCATCCGCCAGGTGCCGTCGGGCGCGTCGGGAGCGCGCGGCGAGAAGCGCTTGATGGTCTTCTTCGCCGCGAAGTTCCACGACACGTCGGTGACGAGGTCGCGGATGGGCGGGAAGCAGCGCATCGGCTCGACGGTCACCGGCGCGTCGAGCGGCAGGTCGGAGAGCCGCGTCATGCACATCAGCTTCGGCGCGCCGTTGACCTCGGCCGAGCAGGAGCCGCACTTGCCGGCCTTGCAGTTCCAGCGCACAGCGAGGTCGTTGGCCGACTCGGCCTGGATCTGGTGCACGGCGTCGAGCACCACCATGCCTTCGCTGACCTCGGTGCGGTAGTCGACGAAGCCGCCGCCCTCCCGATCGCCGCGCCAGATGCTGAAGGTCGCCTGCGCCATCGTTTACTCCTGCCCTACTTCATCTCTTCGACGATCGCTTGCTGTTCCGCGGTCATCGGCGCCACCGGCACGCGCTCGACTTGCATCGCGCCATCGCGGCCCTTGCGCACGATGATGTTCACCTTGCCGAACGCCGCGTCCTTGTCGGGGAAGTCGTCGCGGAACTGCGCGCCGCGGCTCTCGGTGCGCTCGATGGCGGCGCGCGTGATCGCCTCGGACACGGTGAGCAGGTTGGGCAGGTCGAGCGCCGTGTGCCAGCCCGGGTTGTATTCCCGGTTGCCGGCGACGCGGACGCGCTCGGCGCGCTGCCGAAAGCCGCCGAGAGCTTCGAGCGCGCGCTCCATCTCGGGACCCTTGCGCACGATGCCGACGAGGTCCTGCATCATCACCTGCAGCTCGTGCTGGATGGCGTACGGCCCGTCGCCGTTCGGATCCGCGCCGGCCGCCGGCCGCTCGCCGTCGAGCGGAAGCAGCGCCCGCCGGTTCGCGTCCGCCACCTGCGCATCGTCGACTTGCGTCGCGCCGTTCTCGCGCGCGAACTGCGCCGCGTAGTCGCCCGCCCGCTTGCCGAACACCAGCAGGTCGGAGAGCGAGTTGCCGCCGAGCCGGTTGGCGCCATGCAGCCCCGCACCGCACTCGCCGGCCGCGAAGAGTCCCGCCACCGTCGACATCTGCGTCTCCGCATCGACGCGCACGCCGCCCATCATGTAGTGCGTCGTCGGTCCCACCTCCATCGGCTCCTTGGTGATGTCGATCCCCGCCAGCTGGTGGAACTGGTGGTACATGCTGGGCAGCTTCTTCTTGATGTGCTCGGCCGCCTTGGGGATCTTCTCCTTGATCCAGGAGATGTCGAGGAAGACGCCGCCGTGCGGGCTGCCGCGTCCTTCGCGCACCTCGCGCACGATGCAGCGCGCCACGTGGTCGCGGGTGAGCAGCTCGGGCGGGCGCCGGGCCTCCTTGTCGCCCTGGCAGTAGCGCCACCCCTCTTCCTCGTTGTCGGCCGTCTGCGCCACGTAGTTGGCGGGGATGTCGTCGAACATGAAGCGGCGGCCTTCGCTGTTGCGCAGCACGCCGCCCTCGCCGCGCACGCCCTCGGTGACCAGGATGCCGCGCACGCTCGGCGGCCACACCATGCCGGTGGGGTGGAACTGCACGAACTCCATGTCCTGGAGGTCGGCGCCCGCCTCGTAAGCGAGGGCGTGGCCGTCGCCGGTGTACTCCCAGCTGTTGCTGGTGATCGAGAAGGCGCGGCCGATGCCGCCGGTGGCGAGCACCACCGCCGGCGCCGCGAACACCACGCAGCGGCCGCGCTCGCGGTCGTAGCCGAAGGCGCCGCTGATGCGGTCGCCGTGCTTCAGCAGCGTGGTGACCGTGTGCTCCATGTGGAAGCCGATGCCCTGGTGGATGCCGTGGTCCTGCAGCGTGCGGATCATCTCCAGGCCGGTGCGGTCGCCGACGTGGGCGAGGCGCGGGTAGCGGTGGCCGCCGAAGTTGCGCTGCAGGATGCGGCCGTCGGGCGTGCGGTCGAAAAGGGCGCCCCACGCCTCGAGCTCGCGCACGCGGTCGGGCGCCTCCTGGGCGTGCAGCTCCGCCATGCGCGGGTGGTTGACGTACTGGCCGCCGCGCATGGTGTCGGCGAAATGGACGCGCCAACCGTCGCGGTCGTCGACGTTGGCGAGCGCGGCGGCGACGCCGCCTTCCGCCATCACCGTGTGCGCCTTGCCGAGCAGCGACTTCGAGACGACGCCGACGCGCACGCCTGCCGCGGACGCGGCGATCGCAGCGCGCAGGCCGGCGCCGCCCGCGCCGATGACGAGCACGTCGTACTCGTGGCGGACTGCTTCGGCCACTACAGCAGCCTCACGTCGTGCCAGATCCCCATCGCGCACAGCCGCACGTAGACGTCGGCGAAGGCGACGGCGAAGAGGCTCGTCCACGCCCACACCATGTGGCGGCGGTTAAAGCAGCCGACGCAGCGGTAGGCGGCGAAGCGCGCCGGCGATTTCGACGGCTCGTCGAGCCTGCCGCCGACGAGGTGGCGCAGCGAGTGACAGCCGAAGGTGTAGCCGGCGAGCAGCACGGTGTTGAGCGCCAGCACCAGCGTGCCGACGCCGATGCCGAACGAGGTCTGGCCGGTCGCTGGATCGGTGAACCAGAGCGCCTTCCACACGTCGTGCGCCAGAAAGACGAGAAAGATCAGCGCCAGGTACAGGAAGTAGCGGTGGATGTTCTGGATGACGAGCGGGAAGCGCGCCTCGCCGCGGTAGGTCTTGCGCGGCTCCCCCACGGTGCACCCAGGCGGGTCGCCCCAAAACGCCTTGTAGTAGGCGCCGCGGTAGTAGTAGCAGGTGATCCGAAAGCCGCCCGGCGCCCAGAGAATGAAGAAGGCAGCCGACCACGGGATCCAGCCCGGCCACCAATTCGGCTTGCCACCGAACCAGCTGTTCTGTGCGTCGCCGAAGATCTCGGGCGAGTACATGGGTGACAGATAGGGCCCGCTGCGGTAGTGCGCGCCCTGGAACGCCGCCCAGGTCGAGTAGGCGACGAAGCCGGAGAAGACGATCAGCGTGATGAGCTGCGGCACCCACCACGCATCCCGCCGCTTGGTCTCGAACGCTCGCCGCGCGAGCCCTCGGGACTGACCGAGCCCAGCGGATTGACCGATCGCCGGCTGCGCCATCCCACCTCCTCGACTCGTCGGCGTATTCGAGCCGATGCGGGAGAGGGTGTCAATTCAAGGCCGGAAGACGATGGCGAGCGCGACGACGGGGTAGTACTTGTAGTCCTCGAGCTCGCGCTCGAGACGCTGCTCTTCGTCGGCGGTGGCGGCGTCGAGGATGGTGCGCACGCTGGCGGGGAGGGTCACGCCGAGGTTGAGGTCGGTGGTCAGGTCGACCTGCGGTGAGCCTTGGTAGAGGACGCCGAGGTCGAAGCTCAGGCCCCAGCGGCCTCCTCGCGTGGCACTTCCCCAGCCCAGGCCGATGTAGGGCGCGAACGAGTCGCCCGTCGCCTCGCCGTGGATGCTGCCGGCGCTCGCGGGGACGAATTGGACGAGCTCGGGATGGTAGCGGCGCACGAGCTCGCGGACCGGCGCCGAGACCTTCAGCCGGTTGTCGTCCCAGCCGCCGCCGGCGCTGATGCGGAAGCCGCCGCCACCGGGATGGAAATCGGCGAGCAGCAGCGCGTTGCGCAGCTCGAGCTTGGCGTCGTAGCGGACGCCCGTCTTGTCGTAGACGTCGTCGTACGAGCCGATGCCGACGGGTATGCGCACGTCGAGGTGCGGGCCGAGTCCGAACGCGAGCTCGGGGCCGATGCCGGTAGTGCCGGCGCGGGCGCCGATCGAGAAGCCTTCGCCGCGGAGCGCCGCGGGAAGCGCGAGCAGGACGAGCAGAGCCGGGACGAGCGTGACGTGAGGTCGTCTCATGGCGAAAGTGTAATCGAGGGGCGTGCCGGACGATCGATGATCGGGATCACCGGCAGCGCCGACGGCTCACGTCACAGATCGTCCGTCTCGCGGCGAGACTACCGTCACTGCGCCGGCGCCACCTCGATCGGCTTCAGCTCGGCGCGCCGCAACCTCCTGTTCGCCTCGGCCAGCTCGCGTGACTTGAGCGCGTCCCACGCCTCGAGCGCGGCGCTCGATATGGGGCTCAGCTCGTTCAGGCCGGCCATGACGTCGGCGCTCGGGTCCGCATCGGCGCCCTGCACCGCCTGGTAGAGGCCGTCGAGGGCATTGCGCACGAAGCGCAGGCTGTCCCGGCGTCGCGGCGGGTACGGCCAGGCGTTCGCGGGATTGCTCATCACGGTCACGCCGGCCACGTCGGCGATGCGGTCGCGGAGCGCCGCGAGCTCGCCGCGCAGCTTCGGCGGCGCGGTCGGGATCCGCTCGCCGAGCGCCTTGAGCGCGCGGTTCGCTTCGCCGGCGGCCTTGGCGAGCAGCGCCCTCTCACCGTCGATCCGCAGCGTGATGGCCAGCTGCCTCGCGTACGCGTCCGCATTCAAACCGATACGGGGGTCCGGCCGCACCTCGAGCGGCTGCACCAAACGCTGACCATCCACCGTGAGCACCAGCTTGTACGCGCCGGGCAACGCCCACGGGCCGTCCTCCCACGTGTCGCCTTCAGACAGCTCCGTCGGCGCCGCGTGGTGGAGCGGCCAGACGAAGCGGTGCATCCCCTGCGCCGCAGAGAGCGAGCTCGGCGGCTCGAACCACTGCGGCGCCTGGCGCAGCTTCGCCGGGTCCGCGGTGGGCATCTTGTCGGCGCTGCTGTAGCGCCGCACGAGATCGCCGGCGGCGTCGTAGATCTCGAGCGTCACCGGTTCCTTTGCCGCCGCGGGCAGCAGGTAGTCGATGATAGCGCCGAACGGCGGGTTCTCCGCCTTCGGTTCGTCCTTCGGCAACGGCGTGCCGGTGAAGCCCGCCGGCCGCAGCCGCACGGCCGGGCTCGGCGCGAAGAGCCGCACTGTCGCGTCCCCTGCCGTTGCCGCGTTGTAGAAATGCCGCAGCGGCGTCATGTCGTCGAGGATCCAGAAGCCGCGCCCATGGGTGGCGACGACCAAGTCAGCGTCCTTGACGACCAGGTCGCGCACCGAGGTGACGGGCAAGTTGAGCTGCAGCGGCTGCCAGCCGTCGCCGTCGTCGAAGGAGACGTAGACCCCCTTCTCCGTCGCGGCGTAAAGCAGCCCGCGACGCACCGGGTCGGCGCGTACCGTGTTGACGAAGTTGCCGTCGGGGATGCCGGTCGCGGCGAGCTGCCAGCTCTTGCCGCCGTCGCGGGTGCGGTAGACGTAAGGCGCGAAGTCGTCGAGCCGATGGCGGTCGATCGCGGCGTAGGCGCTCTCCGCATCGAAGGGCGACGGTTCGATGTTGCCCACCTTGGACCATGCCGCAAGCCCCGCCGGCGTCACGTCGCTCCAGTGCGCGCCCTCGTCTCGCGTGCGCCAGATCTTGCCGTCGTCGGTGCCCACCCAGACGTCGTGGTCGACGAGCGGCGAGGGCGCGATGGCGTAGATGACGCCGCGCCGCGGCCCGATGCCGAGATGGTTCGCCGCCGCCGACGCGTCGAGGTTCGGCGGCACGCCGGGGTCCTCGCGCGTGAGGTCGGGGCTGATGATGTCCCACTGCTCGCCGCCGCTGGCGGTACGGAAGAGCTTTTGGTTGGCGAAGTAGAGGACCCAAGGCTCGCGCCTCGAGAAGGTGAGCGGCAGCGTCCACACGCTGCGGTACTGCTCGCCGGGGAAGGCCAGCGTCGGATCGATCGAGCGCGTCTGTTGCGTGCGCAGGTCGAGCTTGTCGACGCGGCCGCCGTAGACGATCTGCGGGTCCTTGGGGTCGGGCGCGATCATGTCCGACTCGCCGCCGACGGTGACCTCCGAGAACTGCTGCATGGTGATGCCGTCGTAACCGGTGGTTCGGCTGGGCAGCCCGGCGGCGCCGGAGTCCTGCTGCGAGCCGTAGACCCAGTAGGGGAAGCGGTCGTCGACGCTGACGTGGTACATCTGCGCCGTCGGCTGGTTGTGCCACGAGCTCCAGCTCGCGCCGCCGTCGACCGAGACGATCGCGCCCTGGTCGACGCCGAGGATGCGGCGCTCGGGTCGCTGCGGGTCGATCCACAGCTGGTGGAAGTCGTCGCCGGTGGCGTCGCCCTCGACCGGCGCGAAGGTCTTGCCGCCGTCGCGCGAGCGGTAGAGGTTGGTGTTCGCCACCCACACCACGTCGGCGTCCTTGGGCTCGACGGTGATGCCGGCGAAGTACCAGCCGCGCTGCCAGACGCGCGTGTCGCCGCTCGTCTGCGTGAAGTGGGCGCCGCCGTCGTCGGAGCGATAGATGCCGCCGGCACCGTTCCTGTCGCCGGCGTCGGCGAAAAGGTAGACGCGCTGCGGCGCGCTCGGGGCCACGGCGATGCCGATGCGCCCCGGCGGCTTCGGCAGGCCGTTGCCGGTGAGCTCGCTCCAGTGGTCGCCACCATCGCTCGACTTCCAGAGCCCACTGCCCGGGCCGTTCGACGGCGCGTACACGTTCCATGGCGGCCGCCGCGTCTGCCAGAGCGCGGCGTAGATCGTGCGCGGGTTGCCGGGCTCGAAGGCAAGGTCGATGGCGCCGGTGTCGTCGTCCTTGCCCAGCACCTTCTCCCAATGCGCGCCGCCGTCGCGCGAGCGGAACACGCCGCGCTCGGCATTGGGGCCATAAGGATGGCCGAGCGCCGCGACGTAGACGAGATCGGGGTTCGCCGGGTCGACGAGGATGCGCCCCACCTGCTGGCTGTCGCGCAGCCCGACGTGCGTCCACGTCTTGCCGCCGTCGGTCGACTTGTAGACACCGTCGCCCTGCGCGATGTCGGAACGCATGTCCGCCTCGCCGCTGCCGACGTAGATCACGCGCGGGTTCGACGGCGCCACCGCGATGGCGCCGATGCTGCCGATCGGCTGCGAATCGAAGATCGGCTTCCACGTCCGCCCGGCGTCGATCGTCTCCCAGACGCCGCCGTTGACGCTGCCGAAGTAGAAATGGTCCGGCTCGCCGGGCACGCTGGTGACCGCCAGCACGCGGCCGCCGCGGAAGGGGCCGATCAGCCGCCAGTGAAGGCCGCCGAAGAGCGAGGGATCGACGGTGGCGGCATCGGCGATGGTGCCGAGTGCGCCGGCGACGAGGCAGCAGCAAAGCGCGATGCGCAGCGAACGAGTGCAACGTACGACCATGCCGCGAGAGTATCGAGGATGCGGCCGAGCCGAAAGGCGCTCGCCGCCAGCGGTCAGCACGTGGTCGCGAACGACAAACGGCTATCCCGGCTCTCAGCTGGCGAGCGTGTCGAGAAATCCACGCAGCGAGAAGGCGCCGGAGGTGTGCCCGGTGCCGCGGACGGCGCGAGCGGCGACGCGTAAGGCCGCCTCGTTGCTCGAGGCGAGGGCTTCGAGGAGCGCGCTCCAGACCGGGCTCGCTTCACCGTGGGCGGCAACGGCGAGCCAAGCCGCCGAGAGGGCCGTGGTGCGGTCTGCTCCAAGGCCGGCCACCGCTTCGGCGATCGTTGCGTTGCCGTCGCGAGTGACGGCCGCGGGCAGTTGGTAGCTGCTGCTCGCGAAGCTCAGGGCGTGCAGCACGCCGACTAGGTAGTCGTCGCCGGCGGGAGTGGAGCCCTCACCGAGGCCGATCAAAGCCGCGGCGGCTTCGATGCTCGCGTCGACTCGTCCCGAACGAAGGGCGCACTGAAACACGGCAGCGCGGCGCAGCACTTCGCCTCGCCAAGGCTCGGCGCCTGGCAGCTCGCCGAGCTCTTCGGCGAGCACGGAAGCGAGCGACGGCGAGACGCAGGCCCGGCCGGTCGTCGCGGTAGACGCCGCCGCCGTCGCGGCGCTCACCACGACCACGGCGTGGGCTTGCGGTCCCAGCGGTGCTCGCGCAGGCGGGCGATCAGCGTTTCGTCGAGTGGGCCGGCATCGCTCGCAGCGATGTTGGACTCGACGTGGCGGAGCTTGCGCATTCCCGGGATCACCGTCGTCACCGCCCGATGCGAGAGGATGAATCGCAAGGCCAGCTCCGGCAGCGTGCTGCCTGCCGGCACCAGCGGCTTCAGCTTCTCGACGCGGTCGACGGTCGCCGCCAGGTTCTCCGGCCCGAAGTAGGCGTTGCGCCAGTCGCCTTCGGGCCACTTCGAGTCCTTCGTCAGCGTGCCGGCGAGCGACCCTTCGTCGAACGGCACTCGCGCGATGACGGCCACCCCCATCTCCTGGCACGCCGGGAAGAGCTCGTCCTCGGGCGCCTGATCGAAGATGTTATGGATGACCTGCACGGCGTCGACGACGCCGCTCTTGACCGCGCGCACGCCGTTCCACGGCTCCCAGCGGTTGAGGCTGATGCCCATCGCGCCGACGAGGCCCTGGCTCTTCAGGTCGTCGAAGGCGCGCTGCCAGCGCTCGTCGTCGCGCCACGCGTCCTCCCAGACGTGGAACTGCACGAGGTCGAAGCGCTCGAGCCCCGAGTGCTCGAGGCTCGCGTGCACGCTCTGCTCGATGTGGTCGGGCGGGAAGGTGTCCTCGAGCCGGGAGTCGCGCCCGCTCGGCCAGCGGCGGTCCTTCGGCGGCACCTTGGTCGCCGTGTAGAGCCGTTTGTCCGGGTGGCGCCGCACCAGCTCGCCGAGCAGCCCATCGCTGTGCCCGTCGCCGTAGACCAGCGCGCTGTCGAAGAAGTTGCAGCCCAGCTCGACGGCGCGATCGAGCGAGGCCAACGACTCGGCGTCGTCGGACCCGGTCCAGCCGCCCATCCCCCACATGCCGTAGCCGACGTCGCTCACCGGCCAGCCGAGCTTGCCGAACGGGCGGTATTTCATGCGATGCACCCTCCCGGGCGACGCCGGATCGCCCGTGCTAGCACTGGGCCTCTGCCGT
>DASYQD010000155.1:0-10058 GCA_036005845.1 Thermoanaerobaculia bacterium
TCGGCGGCGAGGTCCGCGGCGGGCGTCGGCGAACGTCTCGCGAAGACGCGAGCCGGTCTGAGGCCGCGGGCGGTCAGACCGGAGTACGCGAGCTCGCGGTTTCGTGCCCCGCCTCCAAGCGGCCTCAGACAATCGCCGACGCGTTCACCGCCGCGGACCTCGCCGCCGAGTAAGTTGGGTTCCCAGGCCGCGCTCAAGGGCCGCCGCCACTCCCACCGGCCCGCCCCGCCTTGGCACGACAAAAGGAGAAGCCACTCTGGAACTCCTCTCTTTCAACGCTCCAGCCCGTCCAACAACCTGCCGCAGAGTAGCGACGCTCACCCAACGAGTCTGCCTCCGTCGACCAGGGGTGGAGCGCGAGTTGCGACGGGAAAGTCGGCGGCGCGCATCCCGGCACCCGAGCGGCACGAGGATACGAGTCTCGCCTCAGCAAGCGAGCGCGAGGTGGAGCGCCTAATTCACCACGGCAGCACGCGAGCTCGCCAACAGGACGCCCGACATCCACCCATGTAGGCGGGCGCTCAGCGGATCCGGAGGCCGCCGCAGCGGCACCTCCGGAACGCGCTTATTCGGCTGGTGCGGGTCCACAACAGAAGCGGCGCGTGCAGGTGGAGGCCGGCCCTCCTGCTCTCATCAAGCACTGTAGGCCGGCCGGTGCCGCAGCGGCGGCCTCCGGATCCGCTCCGCGCCCGCCGGCCGGGTGGTCAACGGCGTGCGCAGCTCACGACACAAGTCGAGTCAGAGCCGCAACAATTCCCGCTGCGGCTCGGCGCCCGTGACCTCGGCCTTCTCGGGCGTCAAGGCAACGTTGATCTCGAGCCGTACGCCGAAGTCCCCTTCGAAGTAAATCCCCGGCTCGATCGAGAACCCCGTCATCGGCAACAACGGCCGCGTGTCGTGAGTCTCGAGGTTGTCCATGTTGGCGCCCTGCCCGTGGTCCGACATGCCGATCGAGTGGCCGGTGCGGTGGATGAACTTCTCGCCGTAACCCGCCGCCACGATCGGCCCGCGCGCCGCGTCGTCGACCTCGTACCCGCGCACCGTCGTGTGCGGGTACCGCGACGTCACCAACTCGACCGCGGCGTCGCGGCCGGCGGCGACGGTGCGGAAGATCTCCTGCTGGCGCTCTGTCGGCGCCGGCGCGCACACCCCGCACCACGTGATGTCGGCGTAGACGCTCCCCTCGGCTTTCTCCTTGGCGAACAGATCGATCAGCAGGAAGTCGCCGCGCTTGATCGATGAGCTCGTCCCCGGCCCCGGCCGGTAATGCGGGTCCGCGCTGTGGGCGTTGACGCCGACGATCGGCGCGTCCTCGGCCCACAAGCCGGCGGCCTCGAAACGCTCGAGGATGAACTGCTGCACCGCGAGCTCGTCGTCCTCGCCGCCGGCGCGCAGCTTGTCGAACACGCGGTCGAAGGCGGAGCGCACGATCTCGTGCAGATGCGTGCAGGCGCGGCGGTGGCCGGCGAGCTGCGCAGGGCTCCAGGTGGCGGCGAAACGCTGGACCAGGTCGGCCGAGGAGACGAGCTCGACTCCCCGCCCGCGCAGGAATTCCGCGGTGCCGGCGTCGAGCCGCGACACGTTCGGGATCTGGTTGTCCGGGCTGTACTGGGCGACGAGCCGCTTGATGCCGCTTACGAGGTGCGAGAGCGCGACGGCGTGCTCGCCCCAGGTGAGGTAGTAGCGCTGCTCGCCCGGCAAGTGCGAAAGCATCGCCGGCTCGAGGCGGTGGTGGAGCTTGCTCGGAAGCCCGACGCGCGGAATGAGGTAGTAACAGCGCCGGCTGACGAAGTGGCGGCCGGCGAGACCGAGGAGCTCGAGGCTCACCGGGTCGTTGTTCTGGAAGCAGACGAACAGCCAGGCGTCGGCCCCGGCTTCGGCGATGGCTTGCTGGATCTCGGGGATGCGCTGCGGGTCGAGCATGCGCGCGATGCTACGGCATGACGCCCTTGCTGCGCGCCTCTTCCAGCAGGGGTGCGAGGTCGTTGCCGATCTGCTCCCAGCGCCAACCGGCGAGGGCGGGGGGCGGCAGAGCGGCGGCGGGGCAGGTCAAGAGGTGCTTGAGGTCGCGGCGGCTGGCGAGCAGCGTCGGCGTGACGCCGATCGTCTCGGCGCGCTGGCGCACGACTTCGACGAGCCGGTCGAGCAGCTCGCGGCCGCGCTCGTCGCGCGCTCCCTTCGGCCGCGGCGCCGGCATCTCTTCGGCGGGAAGATGACGCGCTTCGCGGATCAAGCGCAGCAGGGTCTCGCCGTAGCGCTCGATCTGTTTCGGCGGCAGCTCGGGAGTGCCGGCGAGGTCGGCGAGGGCCTGCGGCTGGCGGCGCGCCATCGTCACCATCGCTGCCTCCTTGAGCACGAAGTTGCGCGGCAGGTCGCGCTCGCGGGCTTGGCGCTCGCGCCAGGCCGCCAGCGCGCGCAGCGCCGCGAGCTGGCGCCGGTCGAGACTGCCCAAACCGCCGAGCCGCAGGTACGCGTCTTCGGGCGGCGGCAGGAAGCGGGCGGGCTCGCGCAGGCGCTGCGCCTCCTCGAGCAGCCAGGCGAGGCGCCCGCGCTCCTCGAGCTTCGGCCGCAGCTGGCGGTAGAGCGGCAGCAGCAGCTCGACGTCCTGCGCCGCGTACTCGACCTGCGCCGCCGAGAGCGGCCGGCGCAGCCAGTCGGTGCGCGTCTCGCCCTTCGCCAGCTCGATGCCGAGCAGCTCGCGCACCAGGCGCTGATAGCTCATCGCCGACTCGTAGCCGACGAGCGCCGCCGCGCCCTGGGTGTCGAAGAGCGGCGCCGGGAACTCGCCGAAGCGGTGGAAGAGCACCTCCATGTCCTCGCTGGGCGAATGCGCTACCTTGACGATCGAGGGATCGGCGAGCACGGCGCGCAGCGGCTCGAGGTCGGCGAGGGCCACCGGGTCGAGGAGCGTGCTGTGGGCGCCGTCGGCGACCTGCAGCAGGCCGAGGCGCGGGAAGAACGTGCGCTCGCGGACGAATTCGCTGTCGATGCCGAGGACGGGCGCCTGCCGCCAGCGCGCGGCCGCCGCCGCGAGCGCCTCCGGCGTGTCCACCCACTCGACCGGCGTCCCCAGCTGCGTCATCGCCGCGCAGCAAACAGAGCGGAGCGAAGCGTCCGCCACATCGCGTCGAGCGTATCAAGCCGTCTGCCATCTCGACCGGCCGGCGCGAACGAACGGGGCGCGGAGGGAGCGGCCTTGTGGCAGACTCGCCGCGAGGTCTTCGAGATGTTCCAGAGCGATCTGTTGCGCGGCGAAGTGGTGCTCATCACCGGTGGCGGCACCGGCCTCGGCAAGGCGATGGCGCAGCGCTGCGCCGAGCTCGGCGCCGCGGTGGCGATCTGTGGCCGCCGCGGCGAGGTGGCGGAGACGGCGGCGCGCGAGATCGCCGCCGCGACCGGCGCCGAGGTCATGGGCAGCGCCTGCGACGTGCGCAAGTTCGAGGAGGTCGAGGCCTGGGTCTCCGCAACTGTGGCGCGCTTCGGCCGCATCACCTCGCTGGTCAACAACGCCGCCGGCAACTTCCTCGCCCGCACCGAGTCGCTGTCGCCCAACGCCTTCCGCACCGTCGTCGACATCGTGCTCGCCGGCAGCTTCCACGCCACGCTGGCGGCGGGGCGGCAGATGATCGCGCAGGGCGAGGGCGGCAACGTGCTGTCGATCGTCACCACCTACGCGTGGACGGGCTCCGCGTTCGTGGTGCCGAGCGCCTGCGCCAAGGCAGGCGTGCTGGCGATGACGCGCAGCCTCGCCGTCGAGTGGGGCGCGCACCGCATCCGCTGCAACGCCATCGCACCCGGGCCGATCCCCACCGAAGGGGCCTTCTCACGGCTGATCCCGCCTGGCGTGCGCGAGATCGGGCTGCGCAAGGTGCCGCTCGGGCGGTTCGGCGAGCCGCGCGAGCTCGCCGACCTGGCGGCGTTCCTGCTCAGCCCGGGCAGCGGCTACGTCAATGGCGAGGTGGTCACCATCGACGGCGGCGAGTGGATGAACGGCGGCGAGTTCAACTACTTCACCCAGCTGCCGCGCGAGCAGCTCGATGCCGGGTTCGCGGCGTTGCGCGAAGGGACGAAGAAGCGCGGCGAGTGAAGCGGCGAGGGCGGTGATCGCCGCGGCATCGAGTCCCCTTCGTCGCTGCGCCCCTCGGGACTGAGCCCCACGCGCGCACGGGCGTGTGCGCCGTGGGCTCAGACCTCGTGGCCGCGCAGCGGCGCGCCCTGTATCGGCTCGGCGATGAGCGGCGCCACGGGGCGCTGACGCTGCCGCAGGCCATCGAGCATCTGCGCGAAGGCGAGCTCGACCTCCTTGATGCGCGGGTCGGTGGCGCGCAGGCGCAGGCCGCTGTCGAGGTCGCCGTCGCGCACCCTGTCGAGGGCGCGCCGCACGGCGATCCACGGGCCGGCGAGGCGGTGGGTGGTGAACACCGCCAGCGCGATCACCGCCAGGACGGAGAGCGCTGCCTGGATGATGATCACGGTTCGTAGCTGTGCCGCGCCCGCGTCGCCGGCGCGCTCGGCGAACAGCCAGTAGCTCGACAGCGACGCCACGACGATGGCGGCGATGGTGACTATCAGCCAGAGGCCGGCGAAGCGCACCACGTAGGGCAGCGTGTGGCGGAGACCCGAACCACGAATCTTTTTGGCCATGGCGCGCGCTCCTCGCGGCGGATCGATGTGGCGGGATTCTACTGCCGGCGCGAAACGCCGCTCTGTGCTGTGGATCGCTCGGCTTCGGCGGGCGCGCCGGCGGGCGGCACGTCGCGGGTCAGCCAGCGCTCGACGTACTCGCGATGGAAGGCGTCGTCGGGGTAGCGCTCGCCCGGCGCGTAGGGGTAGGCGCGCATGGCGCGGAAGGGGAGCGGCTCCATCTGCGCGCCGTCGCCGGTGTTGCGGTCCGCGTCCTTGTCCCAGCCGTGGCTCTCGAGGAAGACGGTGCGCCTGAAGCCGGGCCGCGGCGGCGGCAGCGCGCGGGCGTCGAAGGTGAGCGCCACCTCGTCGCCGGCGGCGAGGATGGCGAGGCGGTCATCGGGCGCGGCGAGCAGCTCGCGCACGTCGCCGTACCGCGTGTAGCGGCCGGGGAAGGGAAGCCAGGGCGAGTCCTGGCTGACGCGCGCGTAGTCGTAAGCGTGCGGCGCGTTGGGCGCGCGGCGGGCGAGGTGCGAGAAGCCGCGGCGGTGAAGCTCGGCGGTCATGGGGAGGAGCTGCGCCACGACCTGCGGCTCGTCGTCGGCCGGCGTCGTCGTCCAGGCGATGCGGTCCCAGTGGAGCCACTGGCCGCTGACGATGCGCAGCCGATGCGCGCCCGCGGGCAACCGTGGCGTGTCGACGACCATCGTCTTCGTCTTGCCGGCGGGGAAGCCCATCGCCGGCATCAGCGGCTGCCAGCCGGCGGCGGTCTCGACCTCGAGGCGCGGCGGCGTCGGCGCGAGATCGCTGCGCTGCGCCACCGCCAGGTTGAGGCTGGCGTCGGCGGGGAAGATCCAGCCGTCGAGCAGGAGACGCACCGGCGCGGCCGGCGCCTCGCCGAGGTCGAAGGTGAACGACCACGGCTTCGCGGCGACGCCCTGGTAGACGCTCTTCTCGTAGCCGTCGGCGTAGACCTCGTCGCGTGCGCGCACGGCGGCGGTGGCATCCTCGCCGCGGCCGTCCCTCGCCGCGGCGACGGGCCGCACGGCGCGGCTGCCGAGCACCTTTTCCGGCTGCGACTCGCCGGGGACGACGCGCAGGTTGCTCGCCACCTCGACACCGTCGGGTGCATCGACGACCCACAGCCGCACGTGGTCGAAGTACGCCGCCTCCCAGAGCTCTTCGGTGAGGCGAAGGTCGTAGACGCCCTCGCGCGGCGCGGCGCCCTCGACCTTCACCAGCTCAGAGGGGTCGGCGCCTGCGTAGACGCCCGGCGCGAGCGGCAGCCCGATGGGCGCGTTCCACAGCAGGTCGGTGACGAACGCGACCTCGCTGCCGTTCCATGCGTAGAGGAACGGACAGCTCCCCTTGAGCACCTGCTCCTCGACGATGCGCTGGTCGCCCGCGACGTCGAGGCGGTCCTGCGGCACGCCGTTGGTCCACACGACACGCAGCAGCGGCGCCTTGCGGCGGCTGCCGAGGCCGATGTGGGTGACGCCCGCCTGCCCATCCGAGTGCACCTCGCGCAATTGGTAGGCGGCGCCGTCGCGCACCTCGACCATCGCGCCGAGGCCGAAGAGATTGTTCTTGCCGTTGCCCTGGTCGACCCCACGCAGCCGTACCGCGAGCCAGTGGTTCTTGTTGCCGCCGCGGTTCTCGATCCAGCAGTAGCCGCCCTCCTTGGCGCCGGTGACGCCGAGGGCGACGATGTCCAGGTCGCCGTCGCCGTCGAGGTCGGCAACGCCGAGCGCGCCGGTCGGCCGCGGGCTCGGCGGGGACAGCTCGACGAAGCGGACGGCGCCGGGTTGCTGAAGGAAGACGTGCACGCCGCTCGAGCTCGCCGCCACCAGGTCGAGCCGGCCGTCATTGTCCACGTCGGCGGCGACCAGCCCGAGGGCGATCGCACCGGCGACGTCGAGCTGCGGCCCGGCCTCGAAGCGCCCGCCGCGGTTGAGGAACAGCCGAAGCTTCGCGCCGCCGGCAAGGACGACGTCGAGACGGCCGTCGTTGTCGAAGTCCGCAGTGGTGACCAGGTTCGCGGCGCCGGTCTTGTCGAGCCCGGCCGGCTTGATGGCGGCGAACGTCCCCTGGCGCCGGTTGTCGAGGACGATCAAACCGCCCTTGCCGGCGAACAGCAAGTCGAGGTCGCCGTCGCGGTCGAGATCGCTCGCGACGACGTCGTCGGCGCCCGCCGGCGCACCGCGCAGCGCCTGCTTGCCCACCGCGACCAGCGGCCCCGAGAGCGCGTTGCGCAGCAGCTCGACGCCGTGCTCGCCGGCCGCGGCGAGGTCGAGGTCGCCTTCGCTGTCGTAGTCGAGCGCCGCCACCGCCGTGCCCGGCACCTTGTCGAGCCCGAAGCTCGACGTCGCGGTGGTGAAGCCGCCCTTGCCGTTGCCGCGCCAGGCGGCGAGACCGTCGCCGCCGGCGCCCACAAGGTCCCAGGCGCCGTCGTTGTCGAGGTCGACGGCGAGCAGCCGCTCGGTGCGCGGCGACGCGGGGCCGATCACCGTCGCCTTCCAGGCCGAGCTCGACCGTTGGGCGCCGAAGCGGAGCACCAGCTCGGCGTTCTCGACGGTGGCGAAGTCGGGGCGCTCGTCGCCGTCGAAGTCGGCGATGGCAATTGCCGCCGGGACTTCGGGCGTGCGCCGCGGAGCGATCGAGTGCACGACCCAGCTCAGGGGCGCCGGCGCGCCGAACGACGTCGGCGGCGGCTCGTCGCGGAAGCGCACGACCGGCCGCCCTTGTACGTTGGTCGTCAGCTCGGTGAGCCCCTGCTGGTAGAGCGGCGTCGGCTTGAGCACGTTCTCCAGCCGCAGCGCCGGCACGCGCGCCTTGGCGACGTCGCCCTCCTTCAGCGCGGCGACGACGGCATCGAAGGCGGTGCGCGCCTGCGGGCTCACCTGCCACAGCAACTCGCCGACGCGCAGGAACGCCGCGGTCGCCGCCGTACGGTCGCCGCGCGCGATCGCCCGCTGCCCGGCCTGCAGCTGTACGACGGCGTTGTCGGGCCGCAGCTCGACGAGCCGCGCTAGCGCTTCGCGCGCGCCCGCCGCGGCGGCATCGCCCTCCTGGCTTCCCGCGAGCCGATAGAGCGCCCACGCCAGCTCGACGTCGCGCGGCGCCTTGGCGAGCGCCGTGCGGTAGATCGGCAGCGCCGCCTCCGCCTTGCCGCTCCACTGCAGCACGTCGCCCTGCAAGGCGAGGAGATCGGCGCGCCCCGGCGCCAACGCCAACGCGCGCGCGCTGGCGGCCTGCGCCTCGCCGCCTTTCTGCTGGCGCAGCAAGGCCAGGGCGAGATCGGCGTGCGGCAGCGGATCGTTGACGGCGGCCTTCGCGAGCTCGCGGAACGTCGCCTCCGCGGGCCCCGGCTGCTCGTTCTCGAGCTGCGCCAGGCCGCGATCGCGCAGCATCAGCGCGGCCGGTGTCACTGCGAGTGCAGCACCGGGGATCAAAAGAGTGATGAGGGTCGCGGTTGCTGCTGGTAGCCTCATGAAAGTGTCTGTGTCGAAATCACGGTACAGTGGCACATCGGTCAGCTTTTCCAACGCCGGGAAGGACAGGACATCCTAATCATCGACATATCCCGCGAGATTCATGAGGGCATGAAGGTCTTCCCAGGAGACCCTCGGCCAAGGATCCATCCAGTGCTCTCTCATGAGAAAGACGGCTGCGCCACGAGCCGATTGGAGCTGTCGACACACTGCGGCACGCATGTTGACGGACCATCCCATGTGGTAGCCGGCTTCTCTAGTGTCGATCAGATGAACCTATCTAGGTTTGCGGGCGAAGCGCTGGTAGTCAACGTACGCCGAGGTGTGGTCCACCGCGAAGACGTCGAGGACCTTGGGATTCGGGACAAGTGCGTGCTGTTCAAGACCGAGCCCCGCGACGCCAGTATCGCGGGCGATCCTATGATCAGCGAGGACTGCGCCAAGGCGCTCGGCGCTTTGCGGCCGCGGCTCGTGGGAATCGACCAGCTCAGTGTGGACCGAATGGACGATGAGACGATGCCAGTTCATCGGCTGTTGATAGCCGCCGGAGTCACGATACTTGAGGGACTCGACCTCAGTCAGGTGAAGCCGGGCGATGGCTATTTCTTGGTGGCACTACCGCTGAGGATTCGGGCTGGTGATGGCTCGCCGGTCCGCGCGGCGCTCCTACAGTGGTAGACATTGGCGCCGTCAGCTAACCGCGGAGCTCGAGAAGCTGCGGCGCTTGACGGGGCCACTGAGCACGGTCAGACGTGGTGCGCAGCATGTGCAGCCCCGGCGCGATCACCTGCGACCTCTGACACCGATTCGACAAGGCGCTGTAGTGCGCGTACGTCGTCGCAGCAGCGTCGTATCGCTCGCGATGCACCAGACTGCCCTTGGTCGCCAGCGAAGACACCATAAGTGACTGCCATGGCAGTTCATTCGATGCCGAGATGTTTGTTAAGATCCGTGGGCCGATCCTCTTCAGTACAAGATGGCGTGTAGTAGTTCATAGCCACCGCTACTCGACAGGCTCCGGGCGAGGTTAGCGCAGTTACATAGTGTGGATGTTGACGTGCATCGAAAAAAATCAAATCGCCCCTTGTGGGCAGAATCCTGGTGCAGTTTTGATCAATCTCGGCGGGCCCCACCGCAGCACTCACATTGGATACGACGAGTTCCCCCCCATCTCCTGGAAGATGGCTCGTGACATACAGTAGACCTTCGACAGGATTCGAATCAACATGGCATTCGTATCGCATCTTAATGCCCTGTTGAATATTTAAGTTGATAGCATAGCGGTCGTCCTTGGCAATCATGACTGATTCGCCGAAACAACTGCAGGCCAATTCGAGAAATAGTCCTCTATAGAGATCATAGAGCCACGGCAAAGAACGCCTGATAGCCAAGCCGCCCACGGTCTGCACTGGGAGGTGCAGGTCAGGGGTAGACTCTCGAGAAGTTACCGAGGTCGGAACGAGCACCTTTCGCCGATAGTGGGTTAGCGCAAATTCTAGAATATCGGTATCCCAGCAGCGTGGAAGCCGATCCGAAATGGGGAAGACGTGATAGTTGAACTGGTGCATCGTAGTCTGGTTAGAGAGCGGCAATCGGCTTGGCTAGCGGCAGGTGACTTGTTGCTCGACTAATTACCGAATTGCGCTCTTCTCTCTTCAATTTCAACCAGAATCCTCTTTCGGGTGCGTTGATTTCAGCATAACAGTCCATCTCCCCTCCTTGGTTGCAGGGGTCGTATATCACGATGTGCCGATACGGATAGCGCTCGAATTCGATTTGGTCGAGTATCACGATCTGGCATAGACTTTCAAAGTCACGGAATACGCCTCGGAGATCATTGATTGCGCCTTGAACTCCGCCATGTTGGAGACACACGTAGGTGTACTTGATTCCGCTATTCAGGTTATCGCGAATTACGGGCACCCAGGGGCTGGTCCCGGTGTC
>DASYQD010000156.1:0-6744 GCA_036005845.1 Thermoanaerobaculia bacterium
CCCCCTCCGCACCCGGCAGCGAACGCCGGCCGGAAACCAGCGACCGCACGCCGACCGCGATCCTCTCCCTTCCAGATCAGCGAGCGACGGGAGCGCCACCGCGCCCGATGTCGACGCTGAGCACGACACGCCCCGGCGGCAGTCGCATGGCGCCCGCGACGCTCGATGCCGCGAAGACCAAACGCCCGCCATCCTCGCGCACCGGCACCCTCTCGCTACCCCGCCCTCTCGCAAGCTCGCTGACCTCGCCATCCGCCGTCGCCGCCACCGCGTCGATGGGCCGATAAGGCGCCTCCATCCCATTCGGCGCGAAGCTGTACCACCCACCACTATCCAACAACACCCACCGCAACGGCGACCGCAGCTTCACGTCCCGCAACTCCGCGAGCACATGGTCGAGTGCCGCGCGATCTCGCCGCTGCGCCCAAGCCGCCGCAAGTGGATCCACCTTCATCCGCCCGCTCAACAACGCATCCGCCAGCCACCGCACGTCGTCGTAAGCCGGGTACTGCCACCGCCGCGCGCCCAACACCTCCAGCGGATCCGCGTCGCCCGCCAACAACCGCAACGACACCTCCCGCCCATCCCTGTTGTACAGCTTGTTCCGCGAACACGGGACCGTCACCTCGTAACTCCCCGGCACCGTGTGCAACACGTCCAACGCATACGACCGCCGCAGCCACGCCGCCGCACGCTCCGCCAAGTCACCATCGCCGTGCTCCGCTCCCCACCGCAGCCCCGCCAACACGTCCGCGCGGTAGTAATTCGTATACCCACCGCTCTGCTCGCTGCCCTGGAAGTCACCGTCAAGCTGCTCCTGCAGCCACTCCTTCGCCGGTCCCGCATCGCCCTGCACGTAGAGCGCGGTGAACAGCGCCCCGGCGTAATGGTTCTCCGTCACCAGGCGCGCACCAGGCGCCAGGATCGAGCTGAACATCCGGTTCCGCGTCGTACCGCCGCAGTAGACGTCCTCGAGGTTGTACTGCACGCGATGCCAGCCGCCGCCGGCATGCGTAGGTCGCACGACGGGCCGCGCGCAACTCGCCGGTTGCGCCAGGGCCGCGGCCGCGAGTGCAGTGGCAGTCGCAGTCACCGGTGGCACAGAAGCCGCACTCGCGCGACCCGCGGCGACGCAGGCGAGGGCCAGGAGGACCGCCGCGCGGGTGAGACCACTCGAGCTCACATCCATGCCAACCGGCGCGAGGGAGCCGCCGATTCCCCCGCTGCCGCCCGCGGCCCCCGCGGCGGCGCAGCGCCCGCGGCGCCGCGCGCTCTTCCTCGCGCTGCTCGGTCTCGCCTGCTTCCTCGCCGCGCTGTGGGTCCTCCACCGCGAGCTCCTCGCCTACCACTACCGTGACGTCGCCGCCGCGCTCGCCGCCCTGCCGCGCTGGCGCGTCGTCCTGGCACTGTTCGCCACCGCGGCGAGCTACGCGCTGCTAACCGCGCAGGACTCGCTGGCGCTCCGCTACCTGCGCCGGCCGCTCGCCTACCACCGCACCGCCTTCGCCTCCTTCCTCGGCCAGGCGCTGAGCCACAGCGCCGGCCACTCGCTGCTCTCCGGCGGCACGGTGCGCTACCGGCTCTACTCGGCGTGGGGACTGTCGACCTACGAGGCGACCGCCGTCGTCGGCTTCTGCGAGGTGGCGCAGTGGCTGGGCTGGGCGACGCTCGCCGGGCTCGCCTTCGTGCTGGCGCCGCCACTCGTGGTTGCCGGGCTGCCCCACCTCGCGGCACGGCCGCTCGGCGGGTTGCTGCTCGCCGCCGTCGTCGCCTTCCTCGCCTGGTGCGCGCGGCGCAAGAAGCCGCTGGCGCTGCGCGGCTGGGAGCTGCGGCTGCCGTCGCCGCGGCTCGCCGGCGCGGCGGCGGCGTTCTCGACTCTCGACTGGCTGCTCGCGGCGCTGACGCTCTATCTGCTGCTGCCGCCGCTGCATGGCGTCGGCGTCGTCGGATTCGCGGCGATCTTCATGCTGGCGCAGACGATTGGCCTCGCCAGCCAAGTGCCCGCCGGCCTCGGCGTCTTCGAGGCGGCGATGCTGCTGCTGCTGGCGCCCGCCGGCGCGCCGCGCGCGGCGCTGCTCGGCGGCCTGCTGCTCTACCGCGCGATCTATTACCTGCTGCCGCTCTGCGTCGCGGCGCTGCTGCTCGGCGGCAACGAGGTGGTGCGGCACCGCGTGGCGGTGCAGCGCGCGGCGACGTCGCTCGGCGCCTGGGTCGACTCGTGGGTGGCGCCGCTGGTGCCGCACCTCTTCGCGATCACCACCTTCGTCGCCGGCGCGGTGCTGCTCTTCTCCGGCGCCACGCCAGCCGAGCTCGAGCGCATCCGCTGGCTGCGCGAGCTGCTGCCGCTGCCGATCATCGAGCTGTCGCACTTCCTCGGCAGCCTCGTCGGCGTGGCGCTGCTGCTGCTCGCGCGCGGGCTGCAGCGGCGGCTCGACGCGGCGTGGCTGCTCACCTGCGGCATGCTGGCGATGGGCGCCGCGGCGTCGCTCGCCAAAGGCGTCGACTACGAGGAAGCGCTGCTGCTGCTGCTGATGCTCGCCGCGCTGCTCCCCTGCCGGCGGCACTTCTATCGCCAAGCCGACCTCGCGGTGCCGCGGCTCTCGTCCGGCTGGTGGGTGGCGATCGCGCTCGTGCTCGCCAGCGCCGTCGCCCTCGGCCACTTCTCCTTCCGCCACGTCGAGTACTCGGGCGAGCTCTGGTGGCAGTTCGAGCGCAGCGCCGACGCGCCGCGCGCGCTGCGCGCCACCGTCGGTGCGGCGGTGGCCGCGCTCGCCTTCGCGCTCGCGCGGCTGCTGCGACCGGCGCCGCCGGAGCGCCGCGCCGCGCTCGGCGACATGGCGCGCGTGCAGGCGATCGTGGCGCGCTCGCCCGCCACCTTCGCGCACCTGGCGCTCGTCGGCGACAAGGAGCTGCTGCTCGGCGCGCGAGGGAACGCCTTCCTCATGTTCGGCACCGCCGGCCGCAGCTGGATCGCGCTCGGCGACCCGGTGGGGCCCGAGGAGGAGCACGCCGAGCTGGTGTGGCGCTTCCGCGAGATGGTCGACCGCCACGGCGGCTGGACGGTCTTCTACCAGGTGTCGAAGCACCGCCTGCCGCTGTATCTCGACCTCGGCCTGACGCTGCTCAAGATCGGCGAGGAGGCGCGCGTCGAGTTGCCGCGCTTCCACCTCGACGGCCAGGAGCGCAAGAAGATGCGCAACGCCATCCACCGCGTCGAGCGCGACGGCTGCACGTTCGAGGTGGTGCCGGCCGCGGAGGTGCCGCCGCTGCTCGCCGAGCTCGCCGAGGTCTCCGACGGCTGGCTCGAGCACCGGCCCACCCGTGAGAAGGCGTTCTCGCTCGGCTGCTTCGACGACGAGTATCTGCGCCGCTGCCCGGCCGCGCTCGTGCGCCGTCGCGGCCGCATCGTCGCCTTCGCCAACCTCTGGCCGGGCGCCGAGCGCGAGGAGCTGTCGTTCGACTTGATGCGCCACCGCCCCGACGCGCCGGTCGGAGTCATGGATTACCTCTTGGCCGAGCTGCTGCTGTGGGGCCGCGACCAGGGCTACCGCTGGTGCAACCTCGGCATGGCGCCGCTCTCGGGCCTCGAGAGCCGGGCGCTGGCGCCGCTGTGGACGCGCCTCGGCGCGCTGCTCTTCCGCCACGGCGAGTCGCTCTACAACTTCCAGGGCGTGCGCCAGTTCAAGGAGAAGTTCGATCCCGTCTGGGAGCCGCGCTACCTCGCCTCGCCCGGCGGCGTGGCGCTGCCCCGCATCCTCGCCCACCTCTCCGCACTGATCGCCGGAGGCTTGAAGGGAGTCGTCGCTCGATGAACAAGCTTCACCGCTTCACGCTGCTCGCCGCTATTGCCCTCGCCCTCGCCGCATCGACTGCGCGCGCCGACGAGAGCACGCTCGACGTCGCCCGCTTCGGCACCGTGTACCTCTACCAGCGCTCGGCGCACCCGTCGCGCGTCGCCCTCTTCGTCTCCGGGGATGGCGGCTGGAACAAGGGCGTCGTCGACATGGCGCGCACGATGGCATCTCGGGGCGCCCTCGTAGTCGGCATCGACATCCGCCGCTACGAGAAGTCGCTCGCCGAGGAGAAGGGCAACTGCGCCTACCCGGCCGCCGACTTCGAGTCGCTGTCGCAGGCGGTGCAGAAGAAGCTCGCCATGCCGGCCTACGAGCTGCCGGTGCTCGTCGGCTACTCGTCGGGCGCCACCCTCGTCTACGCCATCCTCGCCGAGGCGCCGGCCAACACCTTCCGCGGCGCCGTGGCGCTCGGCTTCTGCCCCGACCTCGACCTGCCGAAGGTGTTGTGCAAGGGCAACGGCCTCACCTGGGAGATGCCGCCGGCGAAGACGCGGGCGGTGAAGACCACCTACATCTTTACGCCCGCGCCGCACATCGAAGGCAAGTTCGTGGCGCTGCAGGGCACCAGCGACAAGGTGTGCAACCCACCGGCGACCGAGCGCTGGGTGCACCAGCTGAATGGCGGCGAGGTGCTGATGCTGCCCGAGGTGGGCCACGGCTTCTCGCGGCCGGCGAAGTGGCAGTCGGCGTTCGACCGCGCGCTCGACGACGTCTTCGGGCAGAAGGTGGTGGCGAGCGCCAGCGCAGCCAAGCCGGCGACGCGCGAGGGCGTCGAGGACCTGCCGCTCGTCGAGCTGCCGGCGGCGCACGATCGCAAGCCGGAGCTCGCGGTGCTGCTCTCCGGCGACGGCGGCTGGGCCGGCATCGACCGCGACGTCGGCGGCGCGCTCGCCGCCGCGGGCGTGCCCGTCGTCGGCTGGAACTCGCTCCAGTACTACTGGCACCCGCGCACGCCGGAGACGGCGGCGGCCGACCTGGCCCGCATCCTCCGCCACTACATGAGCGCGTGGCACGAGGACCGGGCCGTGCTCATGGGCTACTCGTTCGGCGCCGACGTGCTGCCGTTCCTCTTCACGCGGCTGCCGGCCGACTTGAAGGGCAAGGTGGCGCTGGTCACGCTGCTCGGGCCGTCGCGCGAGGCGACCTTCGAGTTCCACGTCGCCGAGTGGCTGCACGCGGGCGGCGACGACGGCAAGCCGACGCTGCCCGAGGTGTCGCGCCTCGCCGGCACGCCGCTGCTCTGCGTCTACGGCGAGAAGGAGAGCGACTCGCTCTGCCGCGATCTGCCGGCCGGGCTGGCACAGCTGCTGCCTACTCAAGGTGCGCACCACTTCGGCGGCGACTACAAGAAGCTCGCCGCCGCGGTGCTCGACGCGGTCGCCGCGGCCCCCGCCGCGGCAGCACGCGGCACCGGCTAGGCCTTACATTTCCTTACACTTGCCAGCCGGCCGGCTCGGAATAGAGTGCGATCCGCGGCGGGTTGCCGATTGCGTAGAGAGGCGGAGGGAGACAGCAGTCATGACGCAGCCGAATCGCAGGATCGACCCGGAAGTGGAGGCGCAGCTAGGCCTCGGCGAGACGAGCGGCAGCCGCACCCGGCGCACGTGGATTCGCCGCGGCGTGTGGGTGCTCGTCGCCCTGGCGCTGCTCGGCGGCCTCGCCTGGTGGCGGGCGCGCGGGCGCGCCGAGCGGGCGCCGAAGTACGTCACCGCGCCGGTCGAGCGCGGCGATCTCGCGGTCACCGTCACCGCCACCGGCACGCTGTCGGCGCTCGACACCGTCGAGGTGAGCTCGGAGGTCTCCGGCCGCGTCGCCGAAGTGCTCGTCGATTTCAACGACCGCGTGCGCGCGGGACAGACGCTCGCCGTGCTCAACCCCGAGCAGGCGCGGGCGCGGGCGCAGGAGGCCGCCGCGCAGGTGAACGCGGCTGCCGCCTCGCTGGTGCGCGCGCGGGCCACCGCCGACGAGTCGCGCCGCAAGCTGCAGCGCGCGCAGGAGCTGTCGAAGGCGGGCCTGTTGTCGAAGGACGACCTCGACACCGCGCAGGCAACGGCACGCCGCGCGGATGCCGACGTCGGCTCGGCGTCGGCGCAGGTGACGGTGGCGCGCGCCAGCCTCGCCGACGTCAGCTCGGCGCTGCGCAAGGCGACGATCGCCTCGCCCATCGACGGCATCGTGCTGTCACGCACCGTCGAGCCCGGCCAGACGGTGGCGGCGTCGCTGCAGGCGCCGGTGCTCTTCACGTTGGCCCGCGACCTCACGCAGATGAAGCTCGAGGTGAAGGTCGACGAGGCCGACGTCGGCAAGGTGCACGAAGGCGACACCGCCAACTTCACCGTCGACGCCTATCCCGGCCGCACCTTCGTCTCGCGCGTCGAGTCGCTGCGCAACGTCGCGGTGACCGACCAGAACGTGGTCACCTACACGGCGGTGCTGTCGGTCTCCAACCAGGACTTGGCGCTGCGGCCCGGGATGACGGCGACGGCCAACATCATCACCGAGGAGAAGCACGGCGCGCTGCTGGTTCCCAACGCGGCGCTGCGCTTCACGCCGCCCGACGTGCTGGCGCAGGAGAACGGCGCCCGCGGCGGGCTCTTCATCCCCGGCGTCACGCGCGGCAACCCGTTCGGGCGGCGCGGGCAGCAGCAGCAGGGCGGGCAGACGCAGGGACAAGGCGCGCGCGGCGCCGGCGGCCCGAGCGGCGGCGGTGCCGCTGCAGCGGGAGCGCCCAGCGGTGCGAGTCGCGGCGGGTTCCAGGGCGGCGCCGGCGCGGCAGGCAGCAGTGGGTTCTCGCGGCGCGGCGGTGAGAACGGCGGCGCAGCGGGTGCCGGTCCCGGCGGGTCGCCGGCGGCGGGCCAGAGCTCTTGGCGTCAACGCCGCGCCGGCGGCG
>DASYQD010000157.1:0-14435 GCA_036005845.1 Thermoanaerobaculia bacterium
GAGCGCGGGAGGATATCCCACGTTTGCCGCAGAGCGGCAAGATCGGGATGCCGCGTGGCGGCAAGCGGCGCTATTGGAGCACTTCGTCCAGCGCCGTCAGTAGACCCTCCAAATCGGCGAGCTGCACCTCGCCCATGTGGCCGATGCGGAAGGTCGTGGGCTTCCAGTCGCCGTAGCCGCTGGAGACGGTGAAGCCGCGGGCGGCGAGCGCCTTGACGAGATCGGAAGCAGAGCGGCCAGGTGGAGCGGCGATCGCGCTGACCGTCGGCGACCGATGGGCGGCGTCTGCCGGGAGCTGCAGGCCGCGATCGGTGGCCCAACGGATCGTGCGCTGCTGGAGTGCGGCATGTCGCGCCCAGCGCGCCTCGATACCTTCCGCAAGGGTGCCACCAACCTGCGCCTCCGCCGCCCAGAACAGAGTGACCGCGGGCGTGGTGATCGTGCCGCCTTCGCGGTGTTTGTCGAGATAGCGGGCGAGGTCGGTGTAGAAGCCGCGTTGCGCCACGTCGGCCATGCGGCGCTCGGCTCGCTCGGAGATCGTCGCGAAGGCGAGACCGGGCGGCAGCGCCAGCGCCTTCTGCGAGGCGGTGAGCACGACGTCGAGGCCCCACGCATCGGTCTCGATCGGCGCGCCGGCGAGCGAGGAGACGGCGTCGACGACGATCAGAGCGTCGCTCTCTTCGCGGGCAACGCGCGCCAGCTCGGCAAGAGGATTGAGGACTCCCGTCGAGGTCTCGCTGTGCACCAGCGTGATGGCGTCGTAGCGGCCGCGGCGCAGTGCCTGGCGGAGCAGATCGGGATCGACTGCCTGGCTCATCGGCACGACGATCTGATCGGACTCGAGACCGTGCGCGCGCGAGATGATGTGGAAGCGCTGCGCGAAGGCGCCGTTGACGAGGTGCAGCACGCGCTTGCTGACCGTGGAGACAACGGCGGCCTCCATCAACAGCGTGGCGCTGCCGGTGGCCGCGATCACCGAACGCGTGGTGCGGAAGATCGGCTGCAGCGCCGTCGTGACGCGCTCGTACGCGGTGCGGAACTCGGCGTTGCGATGCGCGACGGGCGGCCGGAGCTGCGCTTCGAGGACGGCGCGCAAGACGTAAGTCGGGCCGGCGAGGAAGAAGCGGATGGGCTCGTCTTCGTCCCTACGCAGCGGATTGGCCGGGTGAGTCGGAGAGGGGCTCGCGGTTGCGGCGCTGCCGGCAACGAACGGCTCCATGGCGTCGCCCGTCATCTCAGGTCACCGGTTCGGCGGGCGCGAACGGGCGCGGCTCCCGCAGCGCGGCGACGAGCTGGTCGACGGTGAGGCGCCGCTCTCTGCCGCCAGGGATGTCGACGCGCCACGTGCCCTCGCTCGCCGGCGCCAGCGATGGCGCGTCGACGTCGCCGTGGACCAACACCAGCGCGCAGCCGAGGAACTGCTGCCGCATCAGCTCGCGCATGCGGGCGGGACCCTTGCGCGGCCGCGCCGTCACGGTCCAGCCCTCCCCCACCGCCACCGCGCGCTCGCCGCCGGCGGCGAGCGCCACACGCAGCACCTCCGGCGGCTGCGGGGGCGCCTGCAGCTCCAACCAGCCGATGCGCAGGCCCGCCTCGGCCGCGGCGCGCAGCAGCGGCTCGAACACGCGCGCCTCCTCGGCGACTCGCAGCAGGTGGATCCGGCGCACGGTCGCGGCCCTCAGTCGTACAGCAGGCAGCCTTCGCGACGCGCGCGGAACGTCGCCTCGTCGGCGGCCCACGACGCGATCCACTCGCGGCATCCGGCCCCCGACTCGAGCGCGCAACGCAGCGCGTCGCTGCCCGCTAGCAGATCGATCGCCGGGCGATCCTGCACGAACTCGTAAGGCTCGGCGCGCCAGAACGTCTCGCCATGGGAGAGCTCGAACAGCGCCTGCAGCACCTCGACGCCGGCGCGGTACGCGGGCAGCGCCGCGGCGTCGCCCACCACCACCTCGACGCCGCCGCAGACCTGGCCGCCATGCTTCTGGAACTGCGGCCGGAAGTACATCGGCAGAAACGACACGCCGGCGACGTCGCGCGCGGCGAGCCGCTGCGCCAACTCGACCGGGTGCAGCCAGGGCGCGCCGAAGACGTTGAACGGCCGCGTCGTGCCGCGGCCTTCCGACACGCGCGTGCCTTCGAGCAGGCAGAGCCCGGGATAGACGAGGGCCGCGGCGAAGGTCGGCATGTTCGGCGAGGGCGCGATCCACGGCCGCGCCGTCTCGGGCCAGAGCATCGAGCGGCGCCAGCCGTCGAGCTTCCAGATCTCGAGCCCATCGCGATCGGCGGCGCGTGCGGCGCCGGCCTCGCGCGCGATCTCCAACCGCACGATCTCGCCCAGCGTCAGGCCGTGCCGCACCGGGTGCGCGAAGGCGCCGACGAACGAATCGAAGCCGGGCTGGCGCAGGTTCCCTTCGACCACCTCGCCGCCGAGCGGGTTCGGCCGATCGAGCACCCACACCTCGCAGCCGGCGGCGAGCGCCACTTCCGCCGCCCAGGTCGCCGTCGCGGCATACGTGTAATAGCGGCTGCCGACGTCCTGCAGGTCAATGAGCAGCAGGTCGAGACCCGCGAAAGCGTCCGCGTCCGGCCGCAGCGTGTGCTCGTGGTGGCCGTAGAGCGAGCGGATCGGCACGCCCGTCCACGGGTCGCGCTGGTCCTCGCTCGGCACCATGTCCTGCTCGACGCCGTAGTAGCCGTGCTCGGGGCCGAAGAGCACCGCCGGCGCGCCGCCGTCGCTCTGCGCCAGCGCCACGTGCGCCGGGCGCAGATCCGCGGTCACCGAGGCATGGTGCGCCAGCAGGCCGTAACGGCGGCCGCGCAGCCGCTCGGTCTCGGCGAGCAGGCGATCGAGACCGGTGCGGATCACGGGCGCGCCGCCCCGAAGGGCGCCTGCGGTGCGCCGCCGCCGTTGCCGTGCTTCCAGTCGCCGCTGCGGCCGCCGCTCTTGCTTTCGAGCCGCAAGTCGGTGATGACGGCGCCGCGCTCCACCGCTTTCACCATGTCGTAGAGCGCCAGCGCCGCCGCCGCACACGCCGCCAGCGCCTCCATCTCGGCGCCGGTGCGCGCGGTGACGACGACGCGGCTCTTGATCGCCACGCCCAGCGTGTCGCGCGCGATCTCCACCTCGACCTGGTCGATCGGCAGTGGATGCGCGAGCGGCACCAAAGTCGAGGCCGCCTTGGCGCCCTGGATGCCGGCGAGCCGAGCCACGGCGATGGCGTCGCCTTTCGGCAGGTCGCTCAAGCGCGCCACGGTGTCGGCGGAGAGCCGGACGCGGCACGATGCCTCGGCGACGCGCCGCGTCACCGGCTTCTCCGACACGTCCACCATGTGGGCGGTACCGGCCTCGTCGAGATGCGAGAAGGGGTTGCGGTCGGCCATCGCTTGCGCCGGCGATGGTACCAGCGTCGTTGCTAGCATCGCCCGCCGTGTCTACGCCGCGGCTCGCCATCGTGGTGCCGACGCTGGACGAGGAGCGCGCGATGCGCGAGAACCTTGCGCGCACGCTGGCGCACGCGGACGAGCTCATCATCTCCGACGGCGGCAGCATCGACGGCACGCGCGAGATTGCGGCGAGGCTCGGCGCGCGCGTCGTCACCGGTCCTGCCGGCCGCGGCGCGCAGCTCAACCGCGGCGCCGCCGCCACCACGGCCGAGCTGCTGCTCTTCCTGCACGCCGACACCACGCTGCCGCCGGGAGCCGCCGACGCGGTGCGCGCCGCCGTTGCGCGCGGCTGCTGCGGCGGCGGTTTCCGCCTCCACTTCGAGCCCGCGCGTCCGCTCTTCCGCTTCGTCGCCACCTTCGCCAACCTCCGCTCGCGGCTCACCCGCGTGGCGCTCGGCGACCAGGCGCAGTTCGCGACGCGCGCCGCCTTCGATCAGCTCGGCGGCTACCGCGAGTGGCCGATTCTCGAGGACCTCGACTTCGCGCGGCGGCTCAAGCGCGCCGGCCGCATCGCCATCCTGCCGCTCGCGGCGAGCACGTCGGCGCGGCGCTTCGAAAAGCGCGGCCCGCTCCGCACCGTGCTGACCAACTGGCTGATCTGGACGCTGTTCGCCTGCGGCGTCTCGCCGGCGCGGCTGGCGCGGCTCTACCGCAACGTGCGCTGAGAGCGTGCGGGACGCCGCGAGCGCCGTCCTCTGAGATCGTGCGGGACGGCGCGAGCGCCGTCCTCTAGCCGTTGACCGTGCTCTTGAGGTCCTTGCCGGCCTTGAAGCGGACGTTCCTGCTCGCCGGGATCTGGATCGGCTCGCCGGTCTTGGGGTTGCGGCCGGCACGCGCCGCACGCTCGCTGGGCGCGAAGCTGCCGAGGCCGGGCACCTGCACGCGCTCGCCGCGCTCGAGGTGCATGCAGAGCACTTCCACGAAAGACTCGAAGGCCTCGTTGGCCTGCTTCTTCGAGATCCCTTCGACGTTGTCGGCAATGAAATCGACGATCTGCTGTTTGCCCGCCATCACGCCTCCTGATTCGGTCCAAGGCCGGAATGTCTGCGCGAAACGATAGGCGACGCCTCCAAGGCAGTCAAACGCCGTCACGCGCGAAGACCTGTACCGTGAAGCCGTCGTGATCGCCCGATGGCAGCACGCGCCAGCGCCCGGGCGCTTCGACGCCGGCGGCGAGCGCGGGCTCGAGGCCGTCGTCGAGCGGGCGCGGCCGCATCGCCGGGTGCGCGGCGAGGAAACGCTCCGCCACCTGCTCGTTCTCCTCCGCCTCGAGCGAGCAGGTGATCGCCACCAGCAGGCCGCCGGGCGCGAGCAGCAACGCGCTCTGTGCCAGCAGCCGTTCGCCCTGCGCCGCGAGGCGGCCGATCTCCGACTCCGACAGCCGCCACTTGAGCTCGGGGTTCTTGCGCAGGGTGCCGGTGCCCGAGCACGGCAGGTCGAGCACGACGCGGTCGAAGGCGGCGGTGAACGGCGAACGGCCGGCGTCGGCGGCGACGACGTGGAGCGGGCGCCGCAGCCGCTTCAGGTTCTGCCGCAGCGGCTTGAGGCGCCCGAGCCCCGCGTCGGCGATCGTCGGCCGCACGCCGGGCTCCGCCGCGAGCAGCGCGAACGTCTTGCCGCCCGGCGCCGCCGCGGCATCGAGCACCCGCTCGCCGGCGCGCGGCGGCGGCAGCAGCGCCGCGGCCTGGCTCGCCTCGTCCTGCACGTAGCAGTCGCCGGCGCGAAACGCCGCGGTCGTCAACGGATTCCCCTGCCGCACGGTGAGGCCGAGCGGCGACAGCCGCGTCGGCTCCACCTCCAGACCTTCGTCGATGAGACGCTCGGCGAGCAGCTCGCGGCCGCCGCGGTCGCGGAAGGCGAGGAGCTGCATCGCCTTCGGCTGGTTGTTGGCGGCGAGCAGCCGCCGCGTGCGCGACTGACCGAAGCGATCGAGCCAGCGGCGCACCAGGAAATCGGGATGGCTCGCCTCGATGGCGAGGCGCCGCACCGGATCGGGCTCGTCCACCGGCCACGCCTCGAGCCGGCGGTCGCGCGCGACGCGGCGCAGCACGGCGTTGACGAAGCTGGCGCCGCCGCGGTGCGTGCGCCCCTGCGCCTGCTCCACCGCCTCGTCGACGGCGGCGTACGGCGGCACGCGCTCGAGGAACAGCAGTTGGTAGGCGCCGATGCGCAGCGTCGCGTGCAGCGCGGGGTCGATGTCGGCAAGCTGGCGGTTGCTGGCGCGCGCCAGCACGTCGTCGAGCCGCCGCAGCCAGCGCAGGCTACCGAGCACCAGCTCGCGCAGCAGCGCCTGGTCGCGCTCGTCGAAGCGCTCCAGCGCGCCGTGCAGGAAGACGTCGACGGGCGACGACGCGGCGAGCGTGCGCTCGAGCACCCACGCCGCCGCCGCGCGCACGTTGTCCTCGGGACTGCGCCGCGGCGTCAGCCGGCGCGTACGATCGGCGGGGCGTTCACGAGAACCGCGCATCGGCACCCAGCCGTTCTCCGCGCAGCAGCTCGGCGGCGGCGAGCGGACGGCGGCCCGGCCGCTGCAAGCGCTCGACGCCGAAGACTGTTCCCTGCCCGCAGGCGACCGCGAGCGCGCCGTTGCGCATGCCGAGGAGACTGCCGGCGGGCTCGCCGCTCGACTCGTCGAGCGGCTTGCCGCCGAGCAGCTTGATCGGCGCCTGCGCCAGCTCCGCGCTGGCGCCCGGCCACGGCGTCAGGGCGCGCAGCTGCCGCGCCACTGCCGCCGCCGGCTGCGACCAATCCACGCGCCCCTGCTGCTTGGTGAGGCGCGGCGCGTAGGTGGCGCCTTCGCTCGGCTGCGGCGTCTCGACGAGCGTGCCGGCTTCGAGGCCCGCCAACGCTTCGAGCATCAGCGCGGCGCCGAGATGGGCGAGACGCGGCAGCAGCTCGCCCGCGGTCTCGTGACCTGCAATCCGCGTGTGTCCTTGCAGCAGCACCGGCCCGGTGTCGAGCCCCTCCTCCATGCGCATGATGCTCACGCCGGTCTCGTCGTCGCCGGCGAGCAGCGCCGCCTGCACCGGCGCCGCGCCGCGGTGCCGCGGCAGCAGCGAAGCGTGCACGTTGACGCAGCCGAGCCGCGGCGCCACCAGCAACTCGCGCGGAAAGATCTGCCCGAACGCCGCCACGACGGCGAGGTCGAGCTCCAAAGCGCGCACCCGCTCGATCGCCTCCACATCCCTGACGCGCGCCGGCTGCCACACATCGATCCCCTGCTCGCGCGCCCACCGCGCCACCACCGGCGCCTGCACCCGCTGGCCGCGCCCCGCCGGACGGTCCGGCTGCGTCACCACGACGAGCGGCACGCGTCCGGCCGACACCAACGCTTGCAACGTGGGTAACGCGAAGTCCGGAGTGCCGAAGAAGGCCAGTCGTTCGACGCGGTGCAGCACCGCCGGATGGTAACAGCCGGCTGCGAGCTCAGCCGCTTCAGTCCTTGGTCGCGTCGACCTCGGCGAAGTAGTCGCCCTTGACCAGCACCTCGCGCGGCTTGCTGCCCTGCGCCGGGCCGAGGAGGCCGTCCTGCTCCATGAGGTCGATGAGCCGCGCGGCGCGCGAGAAGCCGATGCGCATGCGGCGCTGCAGGAAGCTCGCGGAGGCCTTGCCTTCACTCACCACCAGCCGCGACGCCTCGTCGAAGAGCTCGTCGTCGTCGCCGTCGGCGCCTTCGCCGCCGCCACCGCCGGCGCCGTTGCCGCCGCCGTGGAACTCCACCACCTCCGGATCGAGGTTCGGCTTGCCGGTCTTCTTGAGCCAGCGCACCAGCGCCGCCGTCTCCTGCTCGCTGATGTAGGCGCCGTGCACGCGCAGCAGCCGCGAGGTCCCGGGCGGCATGATCAGCATGTCGCCCTTGCCCAGCAGCCGCTCCGAGCCGACGGTGTCGAGGATGGTGCGCGAGTCGTGGCGGCTGGTCGTCGCGAACGAGATGCGGCAGGGGAAGTTCGCCTTGATGGTGCCGGTGAGCACGTCCACCGACGGCCGCTGCGTCGCCACGATCAAGTGGATGCCCACGGCGCGCGCCATCTGCGCCAGCCGCGCGATCGAGGTCTCGACCTCGTTGGCGGCGACCATCATCAGGTCGGCCAGCTCGTCGATGACGATGACGTAGTAGGGCAGCGGCTTGAGGTCGTCCTTGGTGACCTCGCTGTCCTCTTCGAGCGCCAGCCGCCGCTGCACCTCGGGGTCGCGGATGGCGCGGTTGTAGTAGTCGAGCGAGCGCACGTGCACTTCGGCGAGGAGGCGATAGCGCCGCTCCATCTCGGCCACCGCCCAGCGCAGCGCGTTGGCCGCCTTCTTCGGCTCGACGACGACGTCGGTCTTCAGGTGCGGGATGTCGGCGTAGACGCCCAGCTCGACGCGCTTGGGATCGATGAAGATGAACTGCACGTCGTCGCGCGACGCCTTGTAGAGGATCGAGGTGATCATCGCCTGCAGGCCGACGCTCTTGCCGGCGCCGGTGGCGCCCGCCACCAGCAGGTGCGGCATCGTCGCCAGATCGGCGAAGTAGGGCTCGCCCTGCAGCGTCGTGCCCAGCGCCATGGTGAGCACCGACGGGGCGCTGCGGAACTTCTCGTGCGCGAGGAGTGTGCCGAGGCGGATCAGCGAGCGGTCCTTGTTGGGCACCTCGATGCCGAGCGTCGAGCGCCCCGGGATGCGGTCGATGCGCACCGATTCGGCCTGCAGCGCCAGCGCGAGATCGTCCTGCAGGTTGACGATCTGGCTCATCTTCACGCCCGGCGCGGGGCGGAACTCGAACACGGTGATCACCGGGCCCGGGTTGATCCCTTCGAGCGTGCCCTCGACGCCGAAGTGCTCGCAGCTCTGGCGGATCGCCTCGCCGAGACGGATGAGGTCGTCCTCGGGGATCGTGTGCGGCACCGGCTGCAGGTTGAGCAGGTTGAGCGGCGGCAGCTGCGTCTCCGACGGCGGCTGGAAGAGCAGCGGTTGCTCCTTCTTGCGCCGCGCCGGCGCGGCCGCGGGCGCAGCTGCCTCGGCGGCGGCGATGCCGGCGCGCTCCGTCGCCCCGTCATCGGTCGCGTCGAGCACCGCGTCGTCGAGGTCGAGCTCTTCTGTAAGTCCCGCGAGCCGCACGCGGCGCACGCCGAAGCCGCGCTCGCGCTCCTTCCTGTCGCCCTTGCCGTCGACAACGCGTCCGCTCACCCGCAGCGGCAGGTCGAGCTCGCCCACGCCGGTGGGCTCGGGCGCGGGCGTCATCACCACGGCCGCTGCTTCGTCCTCACGCCGCTTGAGGTGCTTGGAGACGACGCGCTTGCGCAGCTTCTCCTTCTCGTTGCGCTGGCGGCGCCGGCTCCACCAGAGCACCAGCCGCTCCCAGCGCAGCGCGAGGCGCGCGCCCCAGCCGCCCATCACCTCGACGAGCGTCGACTGCGCCAACAGCGACACGCCGATGACGGCCAGTGCGCCGACGAGCAGCAGCGAGCCGGGGAAGTTGAAGCGCGCCACCAGGCTGTCGGCGAGGAACCGCCCGAGCACGCCGCCGGCGTCCATCGCCTCGCCGCGATACAGCCGCTGGCCGAGCACGAGCTGCAGCAGCACGGGCAGCGTCAGCAGCAGCAGGGCGAAGCCGGTGCCGCGGCCGGCGACGCGCTCGCGCTCGCGGCGGCGCAGCAACGTCCACGCGGCGGCGCCGAGGCCGAGCGGCAGCAGCAGCGCCGTGCTGCCGAGAAGGCTGAGCAGCAGCGCCGCCAGCTCGGCGCCGAAGACGCCGGCGAAGTTGTCGACGTGCGCCCGCGACGGCGGCAGCTCGTGCAGGAAGCTCGGGTCGGCGGGGTGGTAGCTGGCCAGGCTCGCCAGCAGCAGCAGCGCCGCGGTGGCGAGGACGAGGCCCAACAGCTCGCTGCCCTTGGCCGGCGGCAGCTTGGCCCGCGGCCGCCTGGGAAGCCGCTCAGCCTCGACCGCGTTCATCCGGAATGCCTTCCCTCCCGGGGCCCTGCCAGCCCCCAACCTCAACTCTTGCATGAGCAGAACAGTGCTAACTCAGCGTGGAATCTTAACATTCTTCGCGTGAAACGCGCCGCAAGAGGCTCGGGACCAGCGGCGGCTGGCGAATCCGTCAGCGGACGAGCGGCCAGAGCGCGAGCCAGCGGTCGAGCGACAGCTCTTCGGCGCGCGTCGTCGGCGGCAGCTCGAGCGCACGCAGCGCCGCCTCGACGCGCGTGCTGCCGACGACGCGGCCGAGCGCGTTGCGCAGGGTCTTGCGCTTCTGGCCGAATGCCTCGCGCACGCGAGCGAGGAACGCGCTCATCTGACTCTCGGGTAGCGGCGGCGCGTGGAGGCGCAGGCCGACGAAGGCGCTCTCCACCTTCGGCGGCGGGCGGAAGGAGCCGGGGCGCACGCGGCCGAGGATCGTCGCCTCCGCATAGCTCTGCACGAGCACCGTCAGCGAGCCGTAGTCGCGGGTGCCCGGCCTGGCGGTGAGCCGCTCCGCCACTTCCTTCTGGAGCAGGAACGCCGCGCGCGGCAGTCGCGACCAGTGCGGTAGCACCGACGTGAGGATCGCCGTCGCCACGTTGTACGGGAGGTTGCCGGCGACCAGCGTCGGCGCCGGGAGCCGCTCCCACGGCAGCTCGAGCGCGTCCATCACCAGCGGCTGCAGCGCCGGGCGCTGTGGCGATGCGTCACCAACCAACGGCGCGGCGACATCGCGGCCGAGCGCCCGCCGTAGCTCCCACGCCCACTCGACGTCGAGCTCCACCGCCCACACCCGCGCGCCGGCATCGAGCAGCGCGCGCGTCAGCACGCCGCCGCCCGGCCCGATCTCGACGACGCGCTCGTCGCGCGGCGCCAAGAACTCCACCAGCGGCCGGCAGAGCTCCGGCCGCACGAGATGGTGCTGCCCGAGCGCCTTCTTGAGCCGCGGTCGATCTCGTGTCTCGATCCCCACGGCCGCACGCTACCGCGAACCCCGGAACGGACTGCCAAATTGGCGGCAGCCGCCCCGCTCGTCGGCCACGAACGCCGGTTTCGCGGCCCCGCGCCTGCGCACGTAAGGGTAGAGCACAGTGGCACTTCACTTGCTATCGCTCCGCGCGAACCCGCGCCATCCGCGCGGCGAACCACTGGAGAGCATGGAGCAGACTCTTACCGGACCGCCCCTCGCAGCCCGCGACCTCGAGCACGAGGCGCTGGCGCTGCATCAGATCGAGGCCGAGCTGCGCAAGGTCCTCGTCGGCCAGCAGTACCTGGTCGATCGCATGCTCGTCGGCCTGCTCTGCCGCGGCCACCTGCTCATCGAGGGCGTCCCCGGTCTCGCCAAGACGCTCGCCGTCAAGACGCTGGCGCGTACGCTGTCGATCCGCTTCCAGCGCATCCAGTTCACGCCCGACCTGCTGCCCGCCGACTTGATCGGCACGCTGATCTACGACCAGCGCTCGGGCGAGTTCGTGCCGCGCAAGGGGCCGATCTTCACCCAGCTCCTGCTCGCCGACGAGATCAACCGCGCGCCGGCGAAGGTGCAGTCGGCGCTGCTCGAGTCGATGGAGGAGCGGCAGGTCACGCTCGGCGATACGACGTTCCGCCTCACCGAGCCGTTCATGGTGCTGGCGACGCAGAACCCGATCGAACAGGAAGGGACTTACCCGCTCGCCGAGGCGCAGGTCGACCGCTTCCTGATGAAGCTCGTCATCGGCTATCCGAACCGCGAGGAAGAGCGCGCCATCTTCGACCGCCACCTCGTCGAGGCTCCCGCCGACGTGCGGCCGGTCCTCGACCCCGACCGCATCGTGCAGCTCCAGCGCGCCGCCGACGCCGTCTACCTCGACCCCAAGATCCGCGAGTACGTGCTCGACGTCGTCGCCGCCACGCGCGATCCGCAGAAGGCGGGGCTGCGCGGCTTGAGCGAGCTGATCGCCTTCGGCGCCTCGCCGCGCGCCACCCTCTTCCTCGCCCGCGCCGCCAAGGCGATGGCGCTCTTGCGCGGCCGCGCCTACGTGACGCCCGAGGACGTCAAGGAGGTCGGCCCCGACGTGCTGCGCCACCGCATCGTGCCGACCTACGAGGCCGAAGCGGAAGAGGTGAGCTCCGACCAGTTGGTGGCGAGGGTCTTCGAACAGATCGAAGTTCCTTAGCGGCGCGGGCGCGATCGCATGGCCCTTGCCCTCTTCCGCCGCGCCTCGCCTCCGCCGCCGATCCCTGCCAGCGCGCCAAGCTCCGCGGACCTGCTGCGCAAGGTCAAGCGCATCGAGATCACCACGCGGCGCCTCGTCGACCAGGGCGTCGGCGGCGACTACCACTCGGTGTTCAAGGGGCGCGGCGTCGAGTTCGCCGAGGTGCGGCCGTATCAGCCGGGCGACGACGTGCGCACGATCGACTGGAACGTCACCGCGCGGATGGGCTCGCCGTTCGTCAAGCAGTACGTCGAAGAGCGCGACCTCACGGTGTTCATCGTCGTCGACGTGTCCGGCAGCCTCGGCTTCGGCTCGCGCGCGATCTTGAAGCGCGATCTGGCGGCGGAGCTCTCGGCGCTCCTCGCCTTCGCGGCGCTGCGCAACCACGACCGCGTCGGCGCGGCGCTCGTCACCGACAAGCTCGAGCTGCTGCTCCACCCGCAGCGGCGCCGCAACCAGGTGCTGCGGCTGGTGCGCGAGATCCTCCACCACCCGGCTTCCGGGCGCACCGACCTCGAGCGCGCGCTGCAGTTGGTGCTGCCGGCGCTGCGCCAGCGCTCGGTGCTGTTCATCGTCTCGGACTTCGTCGACGCGCCGCTCGACCGCTCGTTGAAGGCGGCGGCGGCACGGCACGACGTCATCCTGCTCGAGGTCTCCGATCCGCGCGACCAGCACCTGCCGCCCACCGGGCCGGTGGTCCTGCGCGACGCGGAGACGGGGCAGCTCGGCGTCGTCGACGGCAAGCGCGCCGCCAAGGTCTTCCAGCATCACCGGCTGCGGCAGCGGCAGGAGCTGCTGTCGCTCGCCGGCCAGCTCGGCGTCGATCACCTGGAGATCGGCACCGGGCGGCCGTACCTGTCGGCGCTGGTGCGGTTCTTCGAGCAGCGGAGGCGGAGGCTGCGGCGATGAGGGCGGCGCGGCTCGCGCTCGGCTCGCCGCTGTGGATTCTCAGCGCGGCATTGTTGACGGCGACAGCCTCGGCGGCGACGGCGCCGAGCGCGCAGAGCGCTGCCGCGCCGGCGATTCGCGCGCGGCTGTCGCCGTCGCAGATCACCGTCGGCGATCGCGTGCGCGTCGAGCTCGAGGTGACGCTGCTCAGCGGCGAGCGCTGGGGCCCGCCCGCGCTCGACCCACGGCTGCGGCAGTGGGGCGAAGCGGAGATCCTCGCCGCACAGCGGCCGCAGGCGTTGCCCGGCGCACCGGCGCGCTATCGCCTCGATTTGCTCGTCACCGCCTTCAAGCCGGGCACCGTGACCTTGCCGCCGATCGCAGTCTTCGCGGCGCCGCTGCATCAGGAGGATCCGTCGCCGCCGCCGCCGCTGCGGCTCGACACGCCGCCGCTCCAATTCACCGTGCGCTCGGTGCTGCCGGCGGAAGGAGAGCCGACGCCGCAGCCGCCGACGCCGCCGCAGCCGGTGCCGCTCGGCCACGTGTTCTGGTGGACGAGCGGCGGGCTGGCGCTCGCCTGCCTCGCCGCCGTCGGGCTGCTTCTCTGGCGCCGCCGCGGCATCGTCGCCGCCGTGCCCGCGACGGCGCCGCTGACGCCGCTCGCGCGGTTCCGCCGCGACCTCGCGGCACTCGCGGCCGAGCCGTCGCTCGAACAGCTGCACACCGGGATCTCGATGGCGTTGCGCCAACTCCTCGCCGCGCTGCTCGCCTTCCCCGCCGCCGAGCGCACCACGACCGAAATCGACCGCGAGCTGCGCCGCAGCCGCCTCGAAGCCAACACGCGCCGGCGCCTGCTCGAGCTGCTGCGCCGCTGCGACGAGGTGAAGTTCGCCAAGCGGGCGACGAGCCGCCAGGAGGCGAACGAGCGCCTCGCCGCGGCGCGCGATCTCGGCAACGACGTGACACGCGAGCTGGTTCCCGAGCCGGCCGCTCCCGCCGCGGAGACCGCCGCGTGAAGGGCGTGCCGACGCTCGCCGATCCGCTCTGGCTGCTCCTCCTCCTCGTCCTGCCGCTCCTCGCCTGGCGCCACCACCGCAGCGGCTCGCCCGGCGCGCTCACCTTCAGCCACCTCCCGATCGCGGCCGGCGGCGCCTGGCGCCTCCACTTCCCCTTCTATTCGCGTCTCGTCGCGGCGGCGCTGCTCATCTTCGCGCTGGCGCGGCCGCAGCTCGGCTACGCGTGGGAGGAGACGAGCACGGAGGGCGTCGACATCGAGCTCGTGCTCGACGTCTCGGGCAGCATGGGCGCCGAGGACTTCGCACCCAAGAACCGTCTCGAGGTGGCGAAGAAGGTGATGAGCGACTTCGTCGGCGGCCGCGTCGGCGACCGCATCGGCCTCGTCGCCTTCGCCGGCGCCGCGCTCACCAAGGCGCCGCCCACCACCGACCGCGAGATGCTGCAGTCGCTCATCGGCGATCTGCAACTCCACAACCTGCCCGACGGCACCGCCATCGGCCTGGCGCTCGCCAGCGCCGCGGCGCGGCTCAAGGAGAGCCCGGCGAAGTCGCGGCTCGCCGTGCTGGTCACCGACGGCGACAACAACGCCGGGCAGATCGACCCCGACTCCGCCGCCGCCATCTGCGCCGGCCTCGGCATCAAGGTCTACACCGTGGCCGTCGGTACCGAGAATGGCCCGGTGATCATCCCGGTGCCGGTGCGCGACCGCAGCACCGGCGAGGTGGAGATCCGCCGCGTGCCGTGGAACGTGCGCGTCGACGTCGATCTGCTGCAGCGCATCGCCAAGCGCACCGGCGGCCGCTTCTTCCGCGCCTCCGACCCGCAGGCGCTGCGCGACATCTTCACCTCGATCGACCGCCTCGAGCGCACCAAGCTCGAGGTGCGCAAGATGGTGCGCCACGAAGAGAGCTTCCAGCCGCTGGCGTGGAGCGCGCTGGTGTTGCTGATGCT
>DASYQD010000158.1:0-6307 GCA_036005845.1 Thermoanaerobaculia bacterium
CTCGCCGCCGAAGGCGAGCGGCTCGCCGCCGAAGCCGCCGCGCTCGGCGAGCGCATCGCCGAGGCGCGGGGCCGCATGGGCGCCCGCGAAGAGGAGCATCATCAGCTCGAGGCCCGCTTCGACGCCGTCCAGGCCGATCTCGCCGGCGCCCGCAGCGAGCGCGAGGAGCTGCGCGCCGCCGGCGCCCAGCGCCTCGGCCACCTCAATCTGCTCGAAGAGCGCCGCCGCGCTCACGAGATCGACGCCGCGCGGCTGGAGCGCGAAGCCCAGCAGACCGAGGAGCAGCTCCAGCGCTGGGCCGACGAAGAAGCGCAGCTCCAGCGCCGCCGCGAGGAGCTGCTCGCCGCCATCGAAGCCGGCGAGCTCGAGCTGGCCGCGTCGCTCGCCGCCCGCGCCGGCTCGCAGGAAGAGGTGCTCGCCGCCCAAGCGCGCCTCGACGAGCAGCGCGAAGCGCTGCGCACGCACGACGACGAGGCGCAGGTGCTGCGCGCCGAGCACGAGCGCGTGCGTGACGAGGCGGAGGCGCGCCGTGTCGAGCTGGCCGGCCTCGCCAACGAGTCGCGCCACCTGCGCGAGGCGTTCGACCAGCAGCTCCACGTCGCGCCGCCGGAGCTGGACTTCCAGAAGGGCGAGCTGCCCGCCGAGCTCCTCGATGTGCTCGCCTCGCTCGAGCAGCTCGAAACTGAGCTCGCCGACAAACGCGCCGCGCTCGAGCGCATCGGGCCGGTCAACCTGCTCGCCGCGCAGGAGCACACCGAGCAGGAGGAGCGCCACGCGTTCCTCTTCACCCAGCGCGAGGACGTCGCCGACTCGGTGGCGAGCCTCAAGCAGACGATCCGCGAGATCAATGCCACCTCCAACGAGCGTTTCCGCGCCACCTTCGCCGAGGTCAACCAGCGCTTCGGCGAGGTCTTCCAGTCGCTCTTCGGCGGCGGCGAGGCGGAGATGCGCCTGCTCGACGACGAGGACCTGCTGGAGAGCGGCATCGAGATCGTCGCCCGCCCGCCCGGCAAGCGGCTGCAGAACCTCATGCTGCTCTCCGGCGGCGAGAAGGCGCTCACCGCCATCGCGCTCCTGGTGTCGCTCTTCCACACCAAGGCGTCGCCGTTCTGCATCCTCGACGAGGTCGACGCGCCGCTCGACGACCCCAACACCGTGCGCTTCGTCGAGGTGGTGAAGTCGATGAGCCGGGACACGCAGTTCCTCGTCATCACCCACAACAAGCTCACCATGCAGGCGGCCTCGACGCTCTATGGCGTCACCATGCAGGAGCGCGGTGTGTCGAAGGTGGTCGGCGTGGCGATGGACGACGTGCAGCCCGCCGAGCAGCTGGCGCTGGCTTGATCGTGATGCGGAGCGTGGGCCGCTCCGCAGATCCGTTGTAGCGTGCGCGCGTGGCCGAGGGCTTGACTCCGCGAACGCTCGACGGCGCGCTGACGCTCTCCCTCGTCATTCCCGTCTTCAACGAAGACGACGTCGTGCTCGACGAGCTGGTGAAGCGGCTCGGTGCCGTGCTCGGCGGCCTGCCCTGTCGCTCGCAGGTCGTGCTGGTCGACGACGGCGGCGATGAGCCGACGCGCAAGAAGCTGCGCGCGCTCGCTACTGCCGATTCACGCATCACGCTGGTGCGGCTCGCTCGCAACTTCGGCCATCAGCCGGCCGTCGCCGCCGGCCTCGACCACGCGCGCGGCGAGGTCGTCGTGCTGCTCGACGGCGACCTCGAAGACCCGCCGGAGCTGATCCCCGAGCTGCTGGCGCGCTGGCAGGAGGGTTACGAGGTGGTGCTGGCGCGGCGGCGCTCGCGCCACCTGAATCCCCTGCGGCGGCTCCTCTTCGCCGGCTTCTACCGCCTGTTCGAGCTGCTGGCCGACTTCCCGGTCCCGGTGCAGGCGGGCATCTATTGCCTGCTCGGCCGTCGCGCCTGGCAGCAGATCGCCGGCCTGCGCGAGGCGAATCGCTTCCTGCCCGGCCTGCGCGCCTGGGTCGGCTTCCCCACCACCACCGTCGCCTACGACCGCGGGCCACGCGGCGGCGGCGCGCCGAAGCAGACGTTGCTGCGCCTCTTCCGCTACGCGTCGGACGCCATCTTCTCCTTCAGCTACAAGCCGCTGCGCCTGTCGTTCGCGTTCGGCGCCGGCATCTTCGTGCTCAGCTCGCTTTACGCCTTCGTGCTGCTGGTGCTGCGGCTGCTCGACGTCAACGTCGTCTCCGGCTTCACCACCGTCGCCGTCGCCGTCTTCTTCTTCGGCGGCGCCATGCTGATGAGCAACGGCATCCTCGGCGAGTACCTCGGCCGTATCTACGACGAGGTGAAGCGGCGGCCGCTCTACGTCGTCGAGGAGGTCGTGGGCGACGACGGCGCGCGCGAGCCCTAGCCGCCGCAGGGCTTGCGGGCCAGCAGCGTCACCGAGGTGCCGAGCGGCGCGCGCAGCGCCGGAGGCAGCGCCGCCTCGGCACGGCCGAGCCAGCTCAGTAATCGCCCGGTGAGCGGCGAGACCGGCGGGAACTCGCAGCTCTCGCGGCCGTCGTGCCATCCGGTCCAATGCCGCAGCAGCGCGGCGGGATAGACGACGGCGAAGAGATACGACGAGTGCAGCGGCGCCAACCCTGCGGCGCGCGCGACCGCGATGAGGCTTCGCCGCGTGTACCGCCGGTGGTGGCGCAGCCGCTCGTCCCAGCGCGAGGCGAGGTGCGCGAACGCCGGCACACTGAGGAAGAGCAGCCCGCCCGGCCGCAGGTCCGCTGCGGCGGTGCGCAGGAACGCCGTGTCGTCGGCGAGGTGCTCCATCACGTCGAGCGCGACGAGCGCGTCGAACGGCGCTCCCGCCAGCGTGAACGGCGACTCGAGGTCGACAGTGTGGACGTCGGCCCCGCTCTCCACGGCGGCGGCGAGCGCCACCGGGCTCATGTCGAAGCCTGCCAGGCGCGTGAAGCCGCGGGCGCGCAGGAAGCGCAGGAAGCCGCCGGTGCCGCAGCCGACGTCGCCCAGCGACCAGTCCGACTGGGCACCGGCGCGCTGCAGCGCCGCGAGCGCCGCGCGGTAGCGCGTCTGGTGCCACCAGTAGCGGTCCTCGAGGCGGGCGAGGCTCGCGAAGTGCTCCGCGGGCAGCGTGTCGCCGGTGTGGGCGTCGCTCATGGCGATGGTGGCGGACTGCTCGCGGGACGCGACGGCACGTCGGCCGTGCGCACCAGCTTCACCAGCGGCACGCCGTCGTAGCGCACCTCATACGCCGCCGGCAGCGCCAGGAAGAGGCTGTCGTTGTAGAGATAACGCCGCCGCACCAACAGCAGCCAGTCGGGATGCTCGCGGGGATACTGCGGCAGCAGCACCAGCGGCGAGTGGAGCGCGTCGTGCTGCACGTAGGTCTCGAACAGCGGCGGCCAGAAGGGCGACATGAACAGCGTCTCCCCCGGCCGCGGATAGCGCTCGAGCGCGCGCAGCACGCCGCGATCGACGGCCTCGAAGTAGAGCGACATCTCCATGCCGGCGCGCTCGGCACCGCGCACGCCGCCGATGAAGCCGTTGTAGCTGCTCAGCTCGAAGGGGTGGGCCCGCACGACCGTGGCGGCGAGCAGCACCATCGCAACGCCGCACGCGATCGGCGCGAGGCGCGGGCTCACCCACCTCGGCGAGGCGCGACGCAGCCGTTCGATCCCCGCCAACAGCCCTGCCCACGCCACGATACCGAGCAGCGGGTAGACGCTGACGAACTGCCGCACCTCGTCGTGGCGCGGGGTGTTCGGCAGGTGGACGAGCAGCAACCAGAACCCCAGCGCGAACGCAACCGGCGCCAGCAGCTTGCGCAGCTCGCCGCGCGCGAGCGCCGCAACGGGCATCAGCACCAACACGAGAGGCGGCATGGTGATCGCCGACATCACCAGGAAGTAGTGCCAGGGCAGGTCGTTGCGGTAGAGCTTGCCGAAGTACGGCGTCGAGAAGGGCGTCGCCTGGCGCTGCAGCGGATAGCGAAGATAGGAGAGCAACCCGGCCAGCGGATGGTGCCACACGTGCGGTGAGACGATCACCACGAACAGCAGCGCCCACGCGGCCGCTGCGGCCACCAGCGCCGCGTCGCGCCAGCGCCGCCGCCAGACGAAGAAAGCGCCGATCGGCAACAGAGCGAGGAAGCCGGTGAACTTGCTCGCCGCCGCACAGCCGGCGACGAGGAAGAACGCCCACCACAGCGCCGCGCGGTGTGCGCGGCGCCGCCCGTCTCCGGTGGCTGCAGGCTCGCCGTCCGCCAAGCGCCACGCGAGCAGAGCCAGCAGCAGCCACGCGAGCGCCACCGGGGAGTCCGACGAGGCGATCAGCAGATGCCCGAAGACGCGCGGCTGCAGCGCTGCGAAGACCACGGCGGTTGCGCTCGCGAGCGCTGACCAGCGCCGTCGCAGCAGTCCATATACGCCGGCGAGACAGCCGCCGATCCACGCAAAGTGGGCGAACCGGTAATCGGTGGGGAACGGCAGCCATCGCTCAACCACCGACGATCCGAGTGCGGCGAGGATGCGCAGGAACGGCGGATGCGGGTTGCTGTAGACGTCGTACGCCCAGTAGCGCGCGAGCGAGGCCGCGTCCGTCGGCGCGCCCGCGCGCCACCACACGCGGATCGAGTCCGCGTAGCGAAAGTAGGTCGCCTCGTCCCAGGTGAGCCCGAACGTCCGCGAGGCGGCGAGGAGAGTCGCGAGCGCGACGGCGAAGACGAGCGCGAGCTCCAGCGCGAGCGCCGCGCGGGTGCGCACGCCGGCCGGCGGCGCAGGAACGTCGGACGCGAGCAAGGGCGGATTCTACGAGAGCGAGTCGCGGCCTCTGCTCCTTGCTCACTCCCAACTCGCGGGCTACCCTCTCTCACCATGACGAGAACCTCCATCGCCCTCCCGGCCTTTGCTCTGCTTTTCTCCTGCTGCGCCGCGCAGGCTTCCGCCGCCGCCGCCAAGCCGGCCGCATCCACGCCACCCGCGACCGGGGGCCCGGCCGTACCAACCGCGATCCCCGCGCCGCCCGACGTCGCCGCCCCGCCGGCCGACGCCCAGCGCACCGCCAGCGGCCTCGCCTCCAAGGTGATCACTCCCGGCACCGGCAAGGAGCATCCGAGCGCGGCCGCGCAGGTCAAGGTCCACTACACCGGCTGGACGCCCGACGGCAAGATGTTCGACTCCTCGGTGCCGGGCGGCAAGCCGGTGATGTTCCCGCTCAACCGCGTCATCGCCGGCTTCTCGGAGGGCATCCAGCTCATGGTGGAGGGCGAGAAGCGCCGTCTCTGGATCCCCGGCGCGCTCGCCTACGACAACAGCTCGCGCCCCGACGCGCCCAAGGGCATGCTGGTCTTCGACATCGAGCTGCTCGGCATCACCGAGCCGCCGACGGCGCCGCCCGACGTCGCGGCCGTGCCCGCCGACGCCGAGAAAACCGCCAGCGGCCTCGCCAGCAAGGTGCTCAAGCCTGGTACCGGCACCGTGCACCCGAAGGCCACCAGCACGGTGCAGGTCCACTACAGCGGCTGGACCACCGACGGCAAGATGTTCGACTCCTCGGTGGTACGCGGCAACCCGGTGGCCTTCCCGCTCACCAACGTCGTCCCCGGTTGGACCGAAGGCCTCCAGCTCATGGTCGAGGGCGAGAAGCGCCGCTTCTGGATCCCCTCGAAGCTGGCCTACGACGGCCAGCCCGGCTACCCGCAAGGCATGCTCGTCTTCGACATCGAGCTGTTGAAGATCGTCCGTTAGCCGAGCGGCCTGCGCTAGGCTGCGGGCGCCGTGGCCGAGGAGCAACTCACCGAGCTGCTGGCGGCGTGGAGCGACGGTGATGCGACGGCGCTCGAGCGCCTGCTGCCGATCGTCTACCAGGACCTTCGCCGCATCGCCGCGCGGCAGCTACGCTCGGAGCGGCCCGATCACACGCTGAGCGCCACCGCCGTCGTGCACGAGGCCTACGTGCGGCTGGTCGGCCAGCGCCACGTGCGGCTGGAGGACCGAGCCGCGTTCTTCGCCGCCGCCGCCACGCAGATGCGGCGCATCCTCGTCGACCACGCTCGCCGGCGCTCCGCCGCCAAGCGCGGCGGCCACGAGATGCGCGTCACCCTCGACGAGGAGATCGCCGCCGGCGCCGGCCGCGACCTCGACCTGCTGGCGCTGGACCAAGCGCTCGACGAGCTCGGTGCCGTCGACCCCCGCGTCGCCCGCATCGTCGAGCTGCGCTTCTTCGGCGGCCTGTCGCTCGAGGACACCGCGGCGGCGATGGACCTCTCACGCCGCACGGTGGTGCGCGAATGGGCGCTCGCCCGCGGCTGGCTGCACCAGCGGCTCGAAG
>DASYQD010000159.1:0-1569 GCA_036005845.1 Thermoanaerobaculia bacterium
GAGCTGGCGCAGCAGCTCCTTCTGGCGCACGCCGAAGCGCTGCTCCTCGTCCACCACGAGCAGCCCGAGGTCCTTGGGGCGCAGGTCGCGGCCGAGCAGGCGGTGGGTGCCGATGAGGATGTCGACCTCGCCGCGGTTGAACGCGGCGACCGCCTCCTTCTGCTCCTTGGGCGAGCGGAAGCGGCTGACGTGGTCGACCGTGAAGGGGTAGTCCTTCAGGCGCTCGGCGAACGTGCCGTAGTGCTGCTGGGCGAGGATCGTCGTGGGGGCCAGGACGAGGACCTGCTTGCCGTCGTCGGCCGCCTTGAACGCCGCGCGCAGCGCGACCTCGGTCTTGCCGTAGCCCACGTCGCCGCAGATCAGGCGGTCCATCGGCTGCAGGCGCTCCATGTCCGTCTTGACGTGCTCGATGGCCTCGCGCTGGTCTGCCGTTTCCTGCCAAGGGAACCCCGCCTCGAACTCGCGCAGCCACTCGGAGTCCTCGGGGAAGCCGTGGCCCTGGCGGCGCTTGCGCTCGGCGTAGAGGTTGAGCAGCTCGCCCGCGAGCTCCTGGGCGGCGCGGCGGGCGCGCGCCTTGAGCGTCTCCCACGACTTGCCGCCGAGCTTGGAGAGCGGAGGGTGCGAACCGCCGGCGCCGACGTAGCGGCTGATCTTGGCCAGCTGGTCGACCGGCATGAAGACGCGGTCGGTCCCGGCGAACTCGAGCTGCAGGTAGTCGCGGACGACGCCGGCCACGGTCTTGGTCTCGAAGCCCGCGAAGCGCGCGACGCCGTGGTCCTCGTGGACGACGATGTCGCCCGTGCGCAGGTCGGCGAAGGAGCGGAAGACGCCGCGCCGCGGGCGCCCGGCGGACGGAGCTCGCTCCGCGCGGCGGCGGCGGAACAGCCGGTGCTCGGGCAGCACCGCGAGCTTGAGGCCGGCGGCCACGAAGCCGTCGCGCAGGCTGGCCTGCACGAAGCGCAGCTCGCCCGGCGGCGGCGGCGCACCGTCCAGCCAGCCGGCGCGCAGCCGCGCGAGGTTGTAGGCGGCCCGCTCGCCGTCGCCGCGGCGCGGCCACCCGACCACCGTGCGGTACCCCGAGCGCAGGAGCTTCTCGAGCTCGGGCTCGGCGTCGCGCAGGGAGCGCGCGGCGACGTCGGCCGCCTGCGCGCGGAACTCGAGCGGCTGGTCGCCGGAGATCGACGACAGCCGGATCCGCGCCCGCTCGTCGAGCTCCCGCCTGATCGCCTCCGGCTTGACGTAGAGGTGGTGGGCGTCGGCGTCGTGGAAGGCGGCGCAGACGTCCTGCCAGTGGTCGGCCAGCGCCGGCTCGACCTCCTCCTCGGCGGCGATGATGACTTCGGCGTCGCGCGGGGCGAGGTCGAGGAAGGCGTGGAAGCGGTCGACCGGCAGGAGCTGCGCGACGTCCGGGCGGTCCTCGGCGTCCTCGAGGGCGGCGATCTCGGCCAGCTCCCGGTGCTCGGGCAGCACCGCGAGCTTGAGGCCGGCGGCCACGAAGCCGTCGCGCAGGCTGGCCTGCACGAAGCGCAGCTCGCCCGGCGGCGGAGGCGCACCGTCCAGCCAGCCGGC
>DASYQD010000160.1:0-17704 GCA_036005845.1 Thermoanaerobaculia bacterium
GGCACGACGCTTTTCGATCGCGCCAAGCTCGAGCGCGGCGCGCAGCGCAAGGCGGCGCGCGACGAGTACCTGCACCGCGCCGTCGCCACCTTCGAACGCGTGCTCACCATCGACCCCGAGAACGTGACGGCGCACTACAACCTCGGCCTCCTGTACCTGCAGCTCGGCGACAAAGCCAAGGGGCGCGAGCACCTGGCGCTGCACCAGAAGTACAAGCCCGACGACAACGCCCGCGACCACGCCATCGCGATCGCGCGCGAGCGCGACCCCGCCGCCGACCACGCCGCCGAGACGATCGTCATCTACGACCTGCGGCGCCCGGGCGCTCCCGAGCTCGGCGCCCCGGCGAGTGCGCCGGTGCCGGCTGAGCGCTACGTCGTGCGCGAAGGCGGTACCATGCTCGCCGGGCCGCCGATCCCGGCGCCGCCGCCGCGGCCGGCAGCGTTGGCCGTGCCGGCGCCAGCGGCGGGCGGAGGCCCTTGAGGAGCGCATGACGGAACCGCTGCAGACGCCCACCAACGACGGCGACGACGAGCCCGTCGCGGACAGCGCAGCCGCTCGGTCGCCCAGCGGCGCAGCGGCGGAGACCGTGCCCGCGTCGGCGCCCACCGACGACGAGCTCGTGCCCGAAGACGACCGCGTCATCGGCCAGGCCTTCCGCTGGTCGGCGATCGCGTTTATCGCGCTGGCGGTGGTGATCGCCCTCGTCGTCTGGTGGCTGCGCCGTCCGGCGGCGGAGAAGCCGACCGCCGCCATCGCCGCCGCGCCGCCGGTCGAGGTCCACGCCGCCGGCGTGCCGCCGGCCGTGCGCTTCACCGACGTCACCCGCGAGGCCGGCATCAACTTCGTCCACTTCAACGGCGCCACCGGCGCCAAGCTGCTGCCCGAGACGATGGGCGGCGGCGGCGCCTTCTTCGACCTCGACCGCGACGGCGACCCCGACCTGCTGCTCGTCGACGGCACCACCTGGCCGGGCGATCCCAAGAAGCCGCACGCGCCGACCATCACGCTCTACCGCAACGACGGTCACGGCCGCTTCGCCGACGTCACCGCCGCCGCGGCGCCGCACCTCGACTTCTACGGCATGGGCGTCGCCGTCGGCGACTACGACGGCGACGGCTGGACCGATGCCTTCGTCACGGCCGTGGGGAGCAACCACCTGCTGCACAACGTCGAGGGCCGGCTCGTCGACGTGACGAACACCGCGAAGGTGGCGGGCGCCCCCGACTCGTGGTCGACCGGCGCCGCCTTCTTCGACATGGACAAGGACGGCGACCTCGACCTCTTCGTCTGCAACTACGTGCAGTGGTCGCCGGAGATCGACCGCAAGGTCGGCTACCAGCTCACCGGCATCGGCCGCGCCTACGGACCGCCGCTCAACTACGAGGGCACCTACGACTACCTCTACCGCAACGACGGCAACGGCACCTTCACCGACGTCTCGGCGCCGGCCGGCATCCGCGCCGACAACCCGGCCACCAAGTCGCCCGCCGGCAAGGGGCTCGCCGTCATGCCGATCGACGTCGACGGCGACGGTCTCCAGGACCTGCTGGTCGCCAACGACACGGTGCGCAAGTTCCTCTTCCACAACAAGGGCGACGGCACCTTCGAGGAAGTGGGGGAGGCCTGGGGCCTCGCCTACGACCGCGACGGCAACGCCACCGGTGCCATGGGCCTCGACGCCGCCGTCTTCCGCAACGACGGCGAGCTCGGCTTCGCGGTGGGCAACTTCGCCAACGAGATGACCTCGCTCTACGTCTCGCAGGGCGACCCGACGCTGTTCGTCGACGAGGCGATCACCGAGGGCATCGGCGCGCCGTCGCGGCGGGCGCTCAAGTTCGGCACCCTGTTCCTCGACTACGACCTCGACGGCCGGCTCGACCTGCTGCAGGCCAACGGCCACCTCGAGGAGTCGATCGACCGCGTCGACCCGTCGCAGACCTACCGGCAGACGGCGCAGCTCTTCTGGAACGCCGGCCCGCAGGCCGAGCGCACCTTCACCCTCGTCGACCCGGCGACCACGGGCGACCTGGCGCGCCCCATCGTCGGGCGCGGCTCCGCCTTCGCCGACGTCGACGGCGACGGCGATCTCGACGTGCTGCTGATGCAGGTGGGGGGGCCGCCGCTACTGCTGCGCAACGATCAGCGGCTGGGCAACCACTGGCTGCGCGTGCGGCTGCAAGGCAAGGCGGGGAAGGCGGGAGGGCGCGACGCGATCGGCGCCTGGCTCGAGCTGCAGGCGGGCGGAGTGACGCAGCGCCGGCAGGTGACGGCGAGCCGCTCCTACCTGTCGCAGTCGGAACTGCCGGTGACCTTCGGCCTGGGCAAGACGGACCATGTCGACTCGTTGACGGTGACCTGGCCCGACGGCAGCAAGCAGCCGGTGACCGTGGCCGGCGTCGACCGGCTGCTCACCGTCGAGCAGCGGTAGCGGCCTGTTCTAGGTCGAGATCGCTTCGTCGCTTCGCTCCTCGCGATGACATTGCTGTCATCGCGAGCGCAGCGAAGCGATCTCGATGCGGCGCCGGTCGCTGCTGCCGATCAGCGCAATGACTCGTAGCCGGCGAGCGGGCCGGCGAAGATCTCGTCCGCCTCCGGCAGGTCGGCGAGGAACTGGAAGTCGGCGAAGTCGAAGCCGGGCGCCACGGTGCAGCCGACGAGCGCGTAGGCGCCGGTGGGGCGCGCCGCCTGCCAGACGCCGCGTGCGACGACGTGTTGCGGGCGAGCGCCGTCGCTCGCCACCGGCCCCAGCTTGAGCACCTCGACGCGCGCTTCGACCTTTCCTTGGCGCGGGTCGCAGGTGAGCAGCTCCAGCGGCTCGCCTTCGTGGAAGTGCCACACCTCGTCGAGCTCGACCACGTGCCAGCGGCTGAGCTGCCCGGCGGCGAGCAGGTAGTAGATCGAGGTGAGCGCGTCGCGCGCCGCGCCGTCGCGGGTGACCGCGTCGGTCGAGCGATAGACCTCGCGGAACCAGCCGCCCTCCGGGTGCGGTTGCAGACCGAGAGTCTCGACGAGGTCGGCGGCGCGCGCGTGCATCGTCTCGCTCTCCTGCAGAGTCAGGTGCTCGCACGGTCGAGCTGCCGTGGCACGGCCGGCAGGTGTCGGCTCGCCAGCTCGTCGAGCAGCCGTTCAGGGTCGCTGTCGACGACGAGGAGCTTCATCGTGTCGGCGCCGATGAAGCCCGACTCGTGCGCGTGGGCGAGGAAGCCGAGCAGCCCCGAGTAGTAGCCGCCGACGTCGAGGACGCCGCACGGCTTGCGGTGCAGCCCGAGCTGGCCCCAGGTCCAGATCTCGAACAGCTCCTCGAGCGTGCCGATGCCGCCCGGCAGCGCCACGAAGGCGTCGGCGAGGTCGGCCATCGTCGCCTTGCGTTCGTGCATCGAGCCGACGACGCGCAGGTCGGAGATGCCCTCGTGAGCCAGCTCGCGGCCGACCATCATCTCGGGGATGACGCCGACCACCTCGCCGCCGCCGGCGAGCGCCCCGTCGGCGACGGCGCCCATCAGCCCGACGCGCCCGCCGCCGTAGACCAGCCGCTGGCCGCGGCTCGCCAGCAGCCGGCCGAACGCGTGCGCCGCCGCGAGGTAGCGCTCGTCGCGCCCGCGGCTCGAGGCGCAGAAGACGCAGATCGACCGCGGGCCGCCGCTCATGCTCGCTGCGTCACCACCTCAGCAGGGTCGAGGCCGGGTACGGCGCTACAGCGAGCGCTTCTTCGCCCGCACGTTGCGGCGGCTGCCCTTCGACTTGCCGCCTCCGAAGCCCTTGGGCGGCGCGTTGGGCCCGAAGCCGCCACCACCGCCGCCGCCGAAGCCGCCGCCACCACCGCCGCCCTGGAAGCCGCCGCGGCCGCCGAAGGAGGGCTGCCGCGCCTCGGCGGCGTTGACGCGCAGGCTGCGGCCGCCGAGCTCGTAACCGTCGAAGCGCTTGATGGCGTCCTCGGCCTCGGTGTCGGAGGAGAACTCGACGAAGGCGAAGCCGCGCGGCCGCCCGGTGGCGCGGTCCGACGGCAGGAACACGTCGACGATGGAGCCTGCCTGCGCGAAGAGCTCCTCGAGCTGTTCTTTGGTGGTGCTGAACTCGAGGTTGCCGACGAAGACCTTGGCGCTCACGAATGGAGCCTTTCTGCGGAATCGCCCAACGAACCCGCATGGCTCGCCGCCAACCTCCGCGGCGCCATTCTATCGAATCGGCGCCTGGGGCTCGGCGGCGGCTTGCAGCGGCCGCACCATGACCAGGTCGCGCTGCGGATCCCTGCCGAGGACGAACGGCTGCTCGCCGACGGCGGTGAAGCCGTGCTTCTCGTAGAAGCGGATGGCGCGAGGGTTGTGCTCCCAGACGCCCAGCCAGATCGCGCGGGCGCCCATCGTCTCGGCGCGCGCGATGCTGTCGCGCATCAGCTCCCGCGCCAAGCCGGTGCCGTGCCACGCCTGCAGCACGTAGAAGCGCTGCACCTCGACGGCGGCGGTCTCGCCGACCGCGGGCGACGCGCGGCGGCGGAGCTGCGAGTAGCCGACGAGGTTGCCGTCGTGCTCGACGACCACCGTTGCGAGCTGCGGATCGGCGATCTCCGCCGCCTGCCGCGCCGGCGAGAACGAGCGCGCGCAGTGGAGGTCGACGTCCTCCGCGGCGTTGACGGCGCCGAAGGCGTCGCGGAAGGTGCGCTCCGCGAGCGCCGCGAGCGCGGCGGCGTCGCTCGCGCGAGCCATGCGTATCGTCCAGGTCGGCGCGCTCATCGCTCGGTGCGCGGTGTCGAGCCGGAGCCACTGCCGCGCTTCCGTGCCGCATAGGCCGCTTTCTTCTTCGCGCCGACCCGCTCCATCCACGGCCGCAGCACCCGCAGCATCGCGGGCGAGAGGTAGCCGAGCGTCGCCAGCTTGGCGCTGAACCCTGGAATGGGAATCTCGCGCCGCCCGCTCTGCAGGCACTCCAGCACCGCCGCGGCGACACGCTCCCGTGTCGACATCGGCTGCGAGAAGGTGATCGGCGTCACGCCGTCGAGCTCGTCGAGGAAGAAGTCGGTGTCGACCGGTCCCGGGCTCACCGTGCAGACGGCGATGCCGCGCTCGCGCCACTCCTCGCCGACGGCGCGGCCGAACGCGCGCAGCCCCGCCTTCGTCGCGCTGTAGACGGCGGCGTCGCGCAGCGGCACGAAGCCGGCGAGGCTCGCCACGTTGACGACGGCGCCGCCCTTCGGCAGCAGCGGCAGCGCGGCGCGGGTGAGCACGACCGGCGCCGCGAGGTTGACGTTCACCATCGCCGCCAGCTCGGCCGGCGTCCGCTTCGCCACCGGCCCACGGTAGTGCAGCCCGGCGTTGTTGACCACGCAGTCGAGCCGGCCGCAGCGCGCCGCGACCTGCTCCGGCAGCCGTTCCAGCGCCGCCAGGTCGCCGACGTCGAGCGGCAACGCGATCGCCTTGTCGCCGCCGCCGAGCTCGGCCGCCGCCGCCTCGAGCTTCGCCCGCGTGCGCGCCACCATCGCCACCCGCGCGCCGGCAGCGACGAGCTGCCGGCAGACGGCCAGGCCGATCCCCGCCGAGGCGCCGGTCACCAGCGCAACGCGATCGCGGAAGACGTCCTGAGCCACGTTCGAGATGCCAGCTACCTGGCGAGCACGTAGAGCAGCGGCGGCACCACGGCGCCGAAGAGCAGCAGCGCGAGCGCCAGCCACCGCGGCCGCGTCACCCGCAGCGCCACGACGATGCCGAGCAGAGTGCTCAGCGCCAACGCTCCGGCGACCGCCGACATGGTGAGCTTGAACAGCAGCGACGCCGCCGCGCCGCGCGGCAGGTCTTCGGCCTTGTGGAAGTCCGAGGCCGCGGCCAACGCCGGCGGCGCCTTGTACGAGCCGTCCTTGCGGTCCTGCTGCAGCCGGAACTCCTGCCACGTCCCGCTAACGGCGAAGAAGAGCACCATCGGCGCCACGATCAGGCCGGCGTAGCGGTGGAGGCGCATCAGCGTTCGCGTGGGGACGCTCATCCCGATGCTCATCCGGATGCTCCGTCGAAGAAATCGACGAGCCCGGTCTCCAGCGAGTACTCGGCGCCGACGATCATCAGCTTGCCCTGGCCCTCGAGCTGCTCGAGCAGCTCCGAGCCGTGCCGCAGCTGGGCGGCGGCGACGCGCACGTTGGCGCGTACCGCCTGCTCGACCAGCGCGTCGTGGTCGTCGCGCAGCGGCGTCTGGAGCAGCGGCTCGACCGACGGCCGCACGCGCCGCACGATCGAGCGCAGGTTGCGCGACTGGTCCTGCGACGGCTGCCGCAGCTGCTCGAGCGTGGCGAGGATGGCGCCGCAGCGCGAGTGGCCGAGCACGACGACGAGCGGCGTGCCGAAGCGCTCGGCGGCGAACTCGACGCTACCGATCTGTGAGGGCGCCACCACGTTGCCGGCGACGCGGATGACGAAGAGGTCGCCGAGCCCCTGGTCGAAGACGATCTCGGCCGGCACTCGCGAGTCCGAACAGCCGAGGATGATGGCGAACGGCTCCTGGCGGTCGGCCAGCTCGGCGCGGCGCGCGAAGTTCTCGTAGCTGTAGCTCGCCACCGCGCCGGAGGCGAAGCGCCGGTTGCCTTCGCGCAGCCGCTCGAGAGCTTCGTGGCCTTCGATCATCGCGGCGGAGTGTACTCAACCCCGCCGCACCGGACGCCCATCACGCGCCGGCCGCCGTGCTGCTACGAGTTGGCCAGGTACACGTACAGCGTCGCTTCGGAGGTGCGCGGGCTGGTGTTGTAGAAGAACACGCGGTACTTCGGGAAGCCCAGCCGCTTGGTCTCCGAGCTCGACTGGTGGATGCCAGCCGGCGACGGCGCCACCGGCGCCTCGACGGTGAGCGGGAACTGCACGATGCCGTAGCTGCGCAGCGCCGCCAGCACGTCGCTCTGGTCGGGCACCAGCATGGCGCCGACCTTGCCGGGGCCGGCCAGCGAGCCCTGCACCTCGACCGCCAGCGACAGCGTGGCGGAGGCGAAGCCGCTGGCGTCCACGGCGCTGCCCTCGGTGAGGTCGGCGACGTTCGCCGGGCCGCCGGGAGTCACCAGCGCCTTGACGGTGACGAGCCGCGTCATCGGCACTGGCCGCTCGACGGTCACCGCGCCGCTGATCTTCTGCGTCTCGGGGAAGTTGGTGACCACCACCTCGCGCGGCCCCTCGTCGGCGGGCGGCGACGAGCCCGCCAGGAGCACCAGGGGAGCGAGCGCGGCGAGCAGTCGAACGTTGTGCATCGGTTCAGGCTCCGACTTGCGCCTGGTGATGGCGAATGTGTTGGGTGAGGAAACGCACGCCGTCCTCGGCACCGAGCGGGCCGAGGAAGGGATGCGTGATCTTCGCCTTCCCGGCGCCGCTCTCGCGCACCGCTGCGAAGAACGCCTCGCCCTCGCTGCGCAGCGCGGCGAGCAGCGCCGCGCGCTCGAACGGACCGTCGCCCGGCCGGATCTTGCGCACCGCCGGAGCACCCTTGGGAAAGCGGCCCTTGCTCAAGATCGCCGGCAGGTAGAGGAAGCGGAACAACCGCCGCTGCCACCACTTCGTACGCACGCGCATGCCCCCCTGTCCAGCGATCTCGGCGCGAGCGACGGCGTAAGTCAGCCGCAGGTGCTCGGCGATCTGGGCGGGCGACCATTTGTCGCCGGGACGCGCGGCGTTCCAGGCCTCGGCGGCGAGGTGCTCGGCGGCGGTGATGAACGCGAGCAGCGCCTCGCGGTGGTCGGCCAGCTCGCGCTCGAGGCGCGTCGTCGTGACAGCAGGCGCGGCCGCGACCACAGTCTCGCTCACGCCGGGCCCTTCAGCTCGACGAGCACGATCCGGATCGTAGTGGTGCCGATGTTCTCGGCCCAGTGCGTCACCGGGTCGCGGTAGATCGTCTCGCCGGTGGCGAGCTCCACCTCGCTGACCGTGCCGTCGGCGGCGTGGTTGCGCACCTTGCCGCCGGCGATGACGTAGATCACATAGGCCGGATGCGAGTGCATCTGCTCCTTAGCGCCAGGCGGCAGCGCCGCCTCGAGCACGCGCACTCGGTTGTTCTCGAGCTTGACGCGAATCGTCTTCGCGTTCACCACCGCCGGGTCCTGCGCGGGAGCGCGCTGCGGGCTGAGCAGTAAGAGGGCGGTAGCTGCCGCGGCAAGCAACAACGACTTCGTCAGCTTCATCTCTTCGGACCTCCTGGGGCTTCGCAGCAGTCTACTCGCCGCCCTGCTCCGCGCCGGCGCGCCGACGCGCTCGCGACAGCAGGACGAGCACGGTGAACGCGACGAGAAAAGCCGGCACCGCGGTGATCAGCGGGAACAACAGCAGGGCCAGCGGTGCGAACGTATGGGAGGTTACCCAGATCGCGAGCACGAACGCACCCGCCGCAACAGCGGCCGCAACGTGCAACGCCGCGCGAATAGGCAGGCTGCGCAGCTTCGCGTGCTCGTACGCGATGTGGAGAGCGAAGGCGCCGGCGCAGGCGAGCCAGCCGCTACACGCCATGCGGCTCGCATCGTGCCGGGCTGCGCGGCGAGCGCGGGAACGGAGATGCCGACGGCCGCGTACACCAGTGCGACCAGCAACGCCACACGCCACCAACGCCGATCAGCCGGCGAGCTCATGCGATCGACCTCCGTGCGCCAGGAGCGCTAGCGCGCAGCCGGCTTCGGCCGCCGGCCTTCGCAAGCGGCCAAGCGGCGTCACCGCGAACCGAGCGGCCACAGCCCGAGTGCCTTGTCGGCAAAGCGCGGGTCCTCGACCGACGCCGCTTCGCTGATCAGCCGCAGCGGCGGGCCGAGGGCGAACGGCGGCCGCTCGAGGTTCAGCGGCCGCCAGCCGCCGAGCGGCGCGTCTTCGTTCGCGTGCGGCCCGGTGAACGTGGTGGCCAGGAGGTAGCGCGAGCCGCTGCGCCGGAAGTTGCGCAACGCCGCCAACACCTGCCGCGTCTTCAGGTGGACGAGACAGTCGCGGCTGAGGATGAGATCGGCGCGCGGCAGCGGGTCGCGGATGACGTCGAGCGACACGAAGCGGCGATCGGCGCGCCCGTAACGCTCCCGGTTCTGCCGCACGAGCGCGTCGACGACCTCGATGCCGACGTAGCTGTCCAGCTCGACGTCGAGCTCGCGAAACCAGTGGAAGTCGCCGCAGCCCGCATCGGTGACGCTGCGGATCCGCAGCTCGGCAAACAGTGCCGGAAGCTCGTCGCGAATGGCCGCCGTGTTGAGCAGAGACGAGCCGCGGCCCGAGGCGGTCTCGGGCTCGCCCCAGCCGCGGCTCTCGAAGTGCCGCGTGAACGCGGCGCGCACGCTGCGCCGCGGCGCCACCAGCATCAGGGCTCGGCTGAGGACTCCCACCGGCTTACGGGCAGTGCGGGTCGCGGGCTCGATGCTCGCGCATCTGCCCGTAAAGCGGCGTCAGCGTGGCGATCTCGCACGTGCCGTCGCCGAAGCTGTAGGTGGTGTCGAAGTCCTCGTAGCTGCGCGCGCGCCAGAGCCGCCCCTGCGGATCGACGACGAGCGAGTGACCGACGCCGCCGCGGAAGATCGTCGAGCCGTCCGTGCCCGCGTACACGCGGCAGGTCCAAGAACGCTCCGCCGGGTGCGCTGCCATGAACTGTTCGATCTCGCCGACCAGCCGCGCGAACAGCCGAGCGCGATCGGCGGCAGGAGCGCGCAGCGTCTGCGCGATCGCTCGACCGAGCATCGCGTCGGCGGGCGAAGTGACGACGCCGGATTGGAGGGTCGGCATGCCGCTAGCAGGCAAGGGGTGCGGGAGGCAACGCCATGATTCGCAAGCTCATGAGCGGAGAATACCGGCTCTACTCGCGAAAGAAGGACGCCAAGACCGGCAAGCGCCGCAACCTCGGCACCTTCCGCACCCGCGCCGCCGCCGAGAAGCACGAGCGGGCCGTGCAGTTCTTCAAGCGCCACTGACCAGCGTGCCCTGGTGGTACACGATGGTCCACTGGCTGCCGTCGTGCCGCCAGATCGTCGCCCGCCGGCTCAGCCGCGTTCCCTGGGCCAGTAGGTAGGTGAGGAGGAACGTGTCGGCGGCGAGCTGCTGGATCCGAAAGTCGCTGGTACGTAGATCCTCGTCGGGAGGGGTGCCGCCGGCGAACCGCCGTTCCAGCTCGTCCAGCACGACCTCGCGCTCGTAGCAGCGGCCTGACGCGCCGACCTCCCAGAACGACGGCGCCGTCATCGCCTCGAAGTCGGCGCGGGTGGTGCCGAGCTCGGGCCGGTGGAAGATCGGCTCCCGCCCGACGAGCTCGCGGAAGACGGCGCTGAGCTCGCGGTCGCTCACGACGGGCACCGCTGGTACGAGTAGACCTGGTGGCTGCCGTCAGATCGAATGACTGCGTATCGGGCAGTGGCCTCTCCGTTCCTGCACACCGGAGAGAAGTGGATGTCGAGCGAATCGAGCCAGTGGAGAGGATGCGCCGGAGATTTGGCGGTGGAGTAGGCGACGAGAATCGAATCGGCCTGATCATTGAAGCTGAGCTGGCTCCATGAGCCGTCGGGATACCGAGCGAGGACCATGTAAGCGGGATCGGCTCCGAGGGCGGCCTCGCGCCAGAGCGGCAGCACGGCGGCTCGTCGATCTTCGTCGGCCGTTTGCTTGCCGAGCGCGTGGACCTCGAGACTGCGGCCGGTCCCCGCACGACGCCACTCCAGCAGCCACGGGTGTTTGCCCAGCAACTGGTCGACCCGATCGAACACCGCCATGAAGTCAGGCCAAGAGTATTGGGGCCTACCGTGGTCGAGCGGATCCAACCACCAAGCCGAATCCAGCACCTTGCCTGTCTTGGTGGTGACGATGGCCAAGATGGCCTCGTCCATGAGGTTGGGAGAGCCTTGAATCGCCCGTTCCACCTCGAAGCGCCGGCCAAGAGCCGAGAATCCAGGAATCGACCGCGACAGTCGAGCCTCCTTCAGCCGCCTCGGCTTCGCCATCGAGAGCAGATTCTCTTCTTGGAAGATCGAGGTGCTCCCGAGATCCGCCTTCACTGGCAGGCAGATGACTGTTGCGACCGCAGTGAGGAGCGCGATCCTTGGTGCGATCTGCACACTCAAGAGGCGCAAAGCTCTACTCCCGCCAATCGACCGCCTGGTAGTAGACGTCGCCGAAGCCCAGGCCCAACAGCGTGCCGAAGATTTTCCAGAAATCGGATTCGTAGTCCTCGAGGCTGCCCGGCTGCTTTCGCCGCGCGTCGGCCACCTCGACAGGGACGTCGAGGGCATGGTTCTTGGCGTCAAACTGGAGAGAGTCGGTAGGAACCGCGATCGATAGAGCCTTGAACTGCAGCTGCGAGAGGGCGGTGCGCGCGCCGGCCAAGACCTCTTCCGTCAAGACCTCGGGTGCGATGAAGTGGAGCACGAAGCGCCAGCTCGGCAGGTCGTGGATCTTTTTCGGTGGGAAGAGCCAGTTGATCGCTGCCACACCTTCTCCTTGCAATTGCCCGTCGATGCGTCAGGAGTGCGGCCCCTGCGGGCGATTCCGCCAATAGCGTCGCGCGAGCTCGCTGTGCGGCGCGACATTGTAGAGGATCTCGCAGTCGCAGTAGCCGCCTTGGGCCATGAGAACGTGGAAGATGTCGAAGTGTTCATCGTCGCTGAAACCCTTCGACGGCAGGATGGACTTCGCGACGCGGAAATCACCCGAACAGGTGGCGGGCTGCTCGGCGCGCGTGAACGCCTCGTCGAGGGCGCCAAAGAAGCCGCTCTTGCGCAGGATGTTCATCACCGGCTCGGTGATGTCGCGAACCAGCTCTTCGTCCGGGTACACCAGGTCCGCCGGCGTTTCGCCGGGGGCGAGCTCGAACCATACGCTGTTCGTCAGCTCGCGCTCCCGGAACTCTGCCGGTATCAGGTGAGACAGATAATGAAATCGCTGCTGCGGATAGAGAACGGCGAACTTCTCGTCGCGGAAGTAGACAGCCCAGCGAGAGCGATCTTCCGGCCACGGCTCGACGCGGATGTCGATCGCGGGGTACGCATCCCGCAGGAACGTTTGCAGAGCTTCCTGGATCTCGACGGCGTTCACGTTGCCCCCCGCAATCCGGCGCACGCGACGCCCGCACCCGACCTACGGATTCCGCGGTTTGGCATCCTCCGGGCGGCTCCCCTCGAGGGTCGGCGAGCGGGTTGGCTTGCACATCGGGTCCCCATCGCGGCACATCCCGCGCAGAAGGATGTAGTCGCCGCTGACGGCGGTGAGCTGCAGATGGCTGCCGTTGTTCGTATAGCAGTCGCCGCTGCTGCGGTCCTTGATGTAGCAACTGATGCCGACGTTGCTGAGCGAGGGGTCGTCGGTGTTGCGCATGGTGGCCATGCCGATGAGGATTCGGGTGTTGTTGTCGGTCTTGGTCCACGAGCTCCACGCGGCTCTGCCGCCGGTGAAGGGCTCCGATCCGCCTTTGAAGCTGCCGTAGCAGGCACCCGCGTAAGTCGTGGCCCAATCGGTCAATTGGCCATTCGTCAGGCAGTGATCGAGCCACCCCATGTCGAGGTGCGCATGGACGTAGGTGTCTCCCGCCTTGGCCTCGAGAGCGGCCTTGGCCTTACCCTGCTCGTAGCTCTCCGGCTCGGCCGGAGCGCCAGGGGTTCGAAAGCCCTGCGTCGCGGGCTTTCCCTGGACGCCCGCAGACGCCGGACGCTGATCGTTGGCGCTGCAGGCTGCGAGGAACGTCCCGAGCACGATGGCGAAGGCAAGGCGTCGCTTCATGTCTACCTCCACTCCCCAACGTTGGGTGCGCACTCTCTTCGCCTCTGCGGCGCTTGTCAATCCTGAGGAGAGGAAGATCGATTCCCTCCGCGGAGATGCGGACCTTGGGCCCACGGCTGAGCGCAACGAGCCACCAGGCGACGAACGCCCAGAGGACGCTGCTTGCCAGACCGGGCAGATGGCCCGGCTTATGAGCTGGGCGGCGCCCGCCGCAGCGAGGGGTTCAAAACGAACCAGCCGATTGGAAGCCAGACGACGCCCTGAACGATCTGAGCGACTGCCGGTCCGAGCGGCCCAAAGATGACGGCATTGATGAGTCCGACCGCCACGGTCCACGCAGACTGGAAACGCGATACCCGCCCCGCGCCGAATGCCGCGATGCCGACGGCGATCGGAGCGATCCATTGGTACCAGAGGCCGCCAAGAACGTAGACCCGGGTGATCTGTCCAGTCGCGGCGCAGTAGAGCCAGACTCCTGCGAACCAAGCTGCGCCAAGTGCCGCGAGCGCGAGAAACGTCTTGATCGCCGCGCCGAATCTGGTCGCCACTCTGGCGAAGCCAAACAGGCCCGCGAAGAAGCCGATCGACTTGACCAGCGAAAGACTCGCGTATGCCCACCGCTGGACCGTCGGCACCGTGGCGAACCGAGATGGATCGCCGAGACCCGGCTCGGCGAGCACCCACAGGCCAGCTCCGGTCCCGGAGATGAGCGCTGCAAGAATGCACGCGACGCCGAGAGCTTCGTTTCTGATGCTCGTCTGCTGTGAGTCAGTGGCCATTGAAGTACCTCGTCGAGCGCTGCTTCGTGCCGTCTAAGAACTTGCTGAAAAATCGACGTTCGAGCGTGGTTCGGCCGCATTTCGCGCCGAAGCGCGCTCGGTTTTCAACGTCAAGCGGGGCGGTGGGCGATCACCGGGGAGCTCCGGCGAGCCCATCGGGCAGCTCAATTCTCATGCGATTGCCAATCCTCGCATTCTGACCAGGTTGTAAGCACCGAGAGCGAAGACGAAGATCCAATCGATACGTTCCCTTCCTCGGTACTTCGTCTTCCGCAGCAGCGCCACGTTCTTGAGCCATGCCGGGATCCGCTCCACGAGACAGCGCCGGGCGCGGCTCATTCCGTAGCCTGGATGACGAGTCGTGCGGCTGTCGATCGCACTCCGTTTCGAGGTGTTGTTCTGAGCCACGTGCGGAGTCACGCGATTGGCCCGCAAGGCAGCGACGAAGGCTTCGGTGTCGTAAGCCTTGTCGGCACCGAGGGTGATGCGGCCACTCGCGGGAAGCGTTTGCACGAGCTCGAGCGCCGCCTCGCGCTCGGCATACCCATCGGCCTGTGTGACGCAACCGCCCACGGCCAGACCGTTGCGGTTCTCCATCAAGATGTGGCCGAGGTAGGCGAGCTTCGCCTCCCCGTGATGCGTCCTCCTATACAACCGCGCCTCGGGGTCCGTGCTCGAGGCGTGGGTCTCGTTGGATCGTCGCTGCCCCCGAAAGTCGCGACCGCCCGCGCCTTGCGGAGGTTCGCCGTCCTTGGACCGGAAACTCTTGTGGCTCGCCCAAGCCTCGATCAGCGTGCCGTCGACGGTGAAGTGCTCGTCCGAGAGCAGCCGCCGGCGCCGAGCGATCTCGACCACCTCGTGGAAGAACTCTCGGGCGATGTCTCCCTCCAGCAAACGATCGCGGTTCTTGGAAAACACCGTGGGCGCCCAAATCGGATCGTCCATCGACAAGCCGACAAACCAGCGAAAGAGCAGGTTGTAGTCCAACTGCTCCATCAGCATGCGCTCGCTGCGGATGCTGTAGAGCAACTGCAGCAGGAGGGCGCGCAGGAGGCGCTCCGGCGGGATCGAAGGACGGCCCACCCGCGAGTAGAGCTCCTCGAACCGACCCGAAAGCAGTCGCAGCACCTCGTTGGTCATCTCGCGTATGGCCCGCAACGGATGATCGGCAGGGACCCGCTGCTCGGGAGTCACGTAGCTGAAGGCCGCGCCCTGGCTTGGATCATCGCCGCGCATATGAGATCTCCTGGCAGGTGTGCAAACCATTCTGCCAGCAAACCGGTTTTTCAGCACCTTCCTAACGGTCTATCAGTTCAGCGGCACCGCCCGGGCGAACGCCTGGTTTGTCCGCCGCAACGACGACGGGTCCGTGCGCTGGTTCTAGCGGCCCACTATGGCTGAGCCTCCATATCATTGCTGCGTCACCAGCAACGAGTAATGGTTCGCCACCAGTTGCCAGCGGCCGTGTCGCTTTACCCATACTCTGGTGAAGCGATTGTCGCGGGGAACGGCTTTGGCCTTGTCTTGCCCGACCATAGTTGAGCGGCCAGTCTCGACGGCCGTGTCTCCATAGACGCGCCACTGCACGTCGTCGGTAGTGATCGACTGAAATCTCAAACTCCCGGAAGTGAAGTCGGCAATCACCTGCGCCTTTGTTCTGACCGTACCGCTTGGCCCGATGCCGATGAAATCTTCAGCGTACAGGCGATCGAGAGCCGCCGCATCAGCGCCGATCTGCGCTTGAATTCGCTCCTGATCCAGCTGCTTGAGGGTGGAGACCTGATCGCTCTTGTTTCCCGCAAATGAAACGCAACCGGTCAGCAGAACAGCGACAAATGCCGAGCCGAGTAGTGGGGTCCTCATGCTTTGTAGAGCCTCCATTTTGAGCGCTTTGGGTGGGCAGCGAACGCTGCTGGGGACAACTAACGGCTACTTGAAAGTGTGATCTCTTGGATCCTAGCCGACAGAGATTGCTAGTTGTGCTTCGAGGGATTGACGTCAAGCTCGCGAACCATCCCGAGGTCTGCGTGTGTGAGTTCTGTCGGAGTTGTGGACGCTGAGGGAGTCATCGACATTGCGCAGTGAAGGGCATACCGGCCGGGCGAAAAGAGCCTGCGCAGCCAGACTACGCGTGCGATGTCGTGACTGTCGAGTATGCCGCCCAAGGCCTGCGCTGGGGCGGCACCGCTATTGCTCTTTCGCCAAAGCCTGACGTCCTCTGCGGTCCTACCAGCAAGAAGGCGGAACAAGTCGGCCTCATGCATCGATGGACCGGGTGTCTCGACCCGGATCGTGCGCACACCACTCTTGAGACTGCCCCCGAGCTCAAAACGATAGTCAACAAGCCTAATCACTAGGTCTTCTTTGGGGGCCGCGTCGTCTGCTCGGAGGTCTTGAACCGTAAATGGGTGGACCGGCGCGGATTTGGCGTGTCCGTTGTTCCAGCAGATCAGGATGTAACGGCCAGGGTCTACTGGCACCCACAGCTCGGTGCTCTCACCGGGTGACGTGAGGCCAGGGCCGGAGTAATCGAGCGCCCCTCTAGGGAATAGATCTCCGGTCTTGACTGCAGCCACGTAGTCAGCAGGAGTCATCCCCTGCGGGAGCTTGACCAGCATCGCCTCGTGAATCTGAGTGCCACGATTCTCGAAGATGATGTGGCGTAGTCCGGCCAGGATGTTGGATGGTGCGATGAAGCCCGAATCTGTTGCGATGATACGAAACGGTGTTTCGACTCGCTGGGTTGTGGACGCTCTGCCGGGCTCAGGGCCCCCGTGGCTTGTCCTCGTTTTGCAGCTGAGACCCACTACAGCTACCGCTGCCACCGCCATGCAGAGAACCGTGGTCCTCAAAGCATTGCTCCTGGTAGGCGGAGTCACAACCAACGGTCCGAATGCCGCCTCTAGCGGTACTTGAGTCCGCTGCAACGAGATGGGATGAGAAGGCCAGCCTCCCCGCGCACTCTAAGGTGCAAGGGTTTCACGAGCTCGAGGCTCAGAAAGGGAGACTGGCCATGGACAGGGGTAGCACCGCGACGATAACGATGACGATCGTCGGACTCGACCTCGGCGACCGCTTCAGCAGCGCCTGCACGCTCGATCCCGAAAGCGGCGAGGTGCGCAAGGAATGGCGCCTGCCGACGACACGCCAGAGCCTCGCCCGGTACTTTGCGGGCAAGCCCCGATGCGCGTCGCTCTCGAAGTGGGCACCCCTCACCGTCATCGCCGAGCTCAACGACCAGCTTCGCCGCTACGACCGCCAGCTCGAGGCGCTCGGCGAGCGCCATGCCGAAACCGCCGCGCTGCGACAGATCGCCGGCATCGGTCCACTCACTTCCCTTGCCTACGTCCTGACTCTCGAGGACCCCGCCCGCTTCCGAGACAGCCGGCGAGTGGGCGCCTATCTCGGGCTCACTCCCGGCACTCGGCAGTCGGGCGACCGCGATCCCCAGATGCACATCACCAAGGAAGGCGATCCCTTCCTGCGCCAGCTCCTCGTGCAGTCCGCCCACTACATCCTCGAACCGTTCGGTCCCGACTGCGACTTGCGACGCCACGGCCTCGCGCTCGCCAACCGCGGCGGCAAAGCAGCCAAGAAACGCGCCGCCGTCGCCGTAGCTTGCAAGCTCGCCGTCCTCATGCATCGCCTGTGGCTCACCCAACAACCTTACGAGCCGCTGCGCGACGACGCTCGTGCCGCTGCTCGCGCAGGCGCCGAGTCGGTGGTGGCTTCGGAGTCGAGGACGACCTGTGGAAGGTGCGGAAGCCCACCGCCCGCCCGCCCCGCTTCCACTCCTCCCACAGGTCCGGCGGCGGCGCAAGCCCGGCCCTGAAAAGAGAAATCGAGAACCTGACCTGACCCCCACATGTTTCCGATAACGACGAGTCCAAGCCGGTCCGGGGCGACTGCGGCTAACCCCTTGGCCTTCGAGGCCGATAACGAGATCGCAGCGCCCCGGCCGGACGGAACCCAGCATGCACCGGGCTCAGCGCAGCCCCTCGAGAGTGCGGATGGAAGCGTGGCTCCGGACTCGTCGAACACGGTCGGCCGCCAAGGCGGCCGCCTTGACTATCAATGGCCTTCTCATGGAAGGGTTAGGAGCTTGCTGAAAAATCGAGGTTGACGGGCAATCCGTGATTCTCCGTCGAGAAAATGCGCCGGATTTGCCTAGGTCTAGGTACCTTGCCGAGGCGCTTCGGGAGCGTTCCGACGCTGCCCGGCGATGCGAATCGTCCTCAT
>DASYQD010000161.1:0-8871 GCA_036005845.1 Thermoanaerobaculia bacterium
CATCAAAGTTCTCGTTCCGGGCGAACGACGAGATCGTTGCGGACAATCCACGACTTATCCGGCTCGCGCTCCAACCGCTTCCCTCTCCGAAATCTTCGCGATGGAGCTCATCACCACCACCGCCGTCAGGTGTCGCCCAACCCATTGATTAAGGGTCGCTAATCACTCCGATCCAGCTACCCATAACGTGCAGCGCCTGCATCGCATCAATCGGCTCCAAGTGGCGGACGGGCATGATCTTAGCTCGCTTGGCTCTAGTTCGGCGCGCTGACGAATCGCGACATGGATTCAGGCTCCCCGCGCGTTTTACGCGACAGAAATTGGCGCGTAACGCGCGGCAGCTTGGTATCGGTCGCGCAGGACAAGTGGCTGAGCCGACTCGAGATCGCTGTCTTCTTGGCGCATCGGTCGCTGATCGAAATCGGACAGGAATCTGACGCGATTCTCCCGCGACCCCTTGTGACCAGCAAGGACCGCGTTCCGGCAGTGTCCTCAGCCGAAGTCCGCCGGGCTCTGCACGCACAAACCGCCGCGATTGAGCACGTGTGTGTAGATCATGGTGGTGCGCACGTCGCGGTGGCCGAGTAGCTCCTGGACGGTACGGATGTCATAGCCGGCCTCGAGGAGATGGGTGGCGAAGGAATGTCGCAGGGTGTGGCACGTAGCCGCCTTGGCGATTCCCGCCTTGCCCGCGGCCTGCCTCACGGCGCGCTGGAGGACTCGGTCGGGGAGGTGGTGGCGGCGCATGACGCCGCTGCGCGGGTCGCGTTGCGGGCGCGCGGTGGGGAAGATCCATTGCCAGTGCCATTCGCTGCCGGCGCCGGGAAACTTGCGATCGAGGGCCGCGGGCATCCAGACGCCAGCGAGATGCGCTTGGCGATCGCCCTGCCACACTCCGCGCACAGTCTCCAGATGCTGCCGCAGTCCGTCGATCGAGCTGGTTGGCAGGATGGTACGGCGGTCTTTGTCGCCCTTGCCCGCTCGAACCGTGATCTCGCGTCGCTCGAAATCGACGTCGTGGATTCGCAGGCGAAGACCTTCGATCAGTCGCAGCCCGGCGCCGTACAGAAGCGTGCAGAGCAGCCGGTCGGTGCCTTCCAGCTGAGCGAGGAGCTGACGGACTTCGGTTCGTGAGAGCACGACGGGAAGGCGGCGCGGGCGCAGAGCGCGCAGGTAGTCGCGCGGCTGCGCAAGTGGAAGCTGTAGAACGTCGCGGTAGAGGAACAGTAGCGCCGACAGTGCCTGGTTCTGAGTCGACGGGCTGACCCGTTCCTCCACGGCCAGGTGCGAGAGGAACGCGTTGAGCTCGCCGAGGCCGAGCTCGGAGGGATGCCGCTTGCCGTGGAAGAGAACGTACCGGCGAGCCCACATGCGGTAGGCCTCTTCCGTCCGCAGGGAGAGTCGCCGCTCGCGGATCCGACGAGTGACGAGGTCCAGCAGGCGAGGCGGCGCCGGTCCGATGGGCTCGGAGAGGCCGGGCGCGGAAGGACCGCCGCTGGCCAGGCCCGGAGGCCGCTGGTCGTGGGCTCCATCCATCGAGAGATCGAACGGAATGGAGCCGGAATTCCTTGCAGCTCCTCTCCGGACTGCGCGCGGACGGCACACTCCGTGCCCTTGGGTGTCCGCCACGCGGTGGACACCCGGCGAAGACGGCTCCTGCTGAGCCCACTCGGCTGATCCTGTCCAAGGCGGTCTACTGGAAATCCGACTCCACTATAGACGGACTTGGAACGGGAAATTCACCGCTGGAGCGGATCGGCTCGCAGCGATTCGGCGAGAGGCTGCCTGAAGGGGCTCGATCAGCCCTGCGTGCCGAGCTCGCGGCGCTGGCGCTCGAGCTCGCTGACGACGCTGACCTCGTCGAGCGGGAAGAGGCTGCGCAGCGCTTCGGGCTGCGCGGCGGCGACGCGGGCGAAGGGGCACGCCGATGCCGCCGCCTGCGGCGCCGTCTCCCCCACCGCCGCGGCGGCAGGCACCGCGGCCTGCTGCACGATCATCTCTTCCATCGCTCGCACGCCGAGCTCGATGCCCTGCTCGACCATCGGCAGGTCGATGGTCGTCGCGCCAGCGGCCGCTGCTAGAGCCTCGACGCGCTCCTGGGTGCGGTCGCGCATGTAGCCGGCGGGTACGCGCACGATGCGTTCGATGGCGGGCGTCGTCCACTCGCGCGTCGAGACGAGCGGCACGCCCTTGCCGTCGCGCGCGACGAGCCGCGGCGCGTCAGCCTCGACGACGTGGCCGTTCGTTGCGTTCTCGCTCGCACCGTGGGCGTTCGCGGCTTGGCCGTTCGTCGCGTGCAGGTCGCTTTCGTGACCGTTGGCGGCGGCGCCACTGGCGTGGCCGTTGCCGTTTGCGGCATTCCCGTTCGCCGCCGCGCCGTTCACCACCGCGCCGTTCGCCTTCGCCGGCGCCGCGAAGAGGATCCCCGTCTCCTCTTCGATGAACCGCTTCGCCAGCTCGAGCGTCACCAGGTCCGTCCGCCCGCCGTGCGCGGCTTTCTCGATGCGGGCCTTGGCGCGCCGGCGCTGGTAGCGATCGTCGATGGCGCGCAGCGCCTCCTTCGCTTCCTGCGTCCAGCGCACCTTGCGGCCGTCGTAGGTGGTCTCCTCTTCGGCGCCGCCCTCTTCCATGATGATGCGCGCGATCGCCTGTGGGTCGAGCGCCTCGAAGACCTCGCCGCCGCAGACCTGGCACTTGACGGCTTGCGCGGTACGTGCGGCGATGCCGCAGGCCTGGCAGACCATCACCGTCTCGCCGCGCTCGGCGCGGTCGAGCACCAGCGCTTCGGCGAGCTTCATGTTGCGCTCGGCGGCGCGCTTCGGCATGAACCGTTCCATCGCTTCCGTCACCAGATCCGACGACACCACGCTGTGCCCTTGCTCGAGCGCCAGCCGCAGGATCGCCGTGCGGGCGATGCCGAGCACCGCCGGCGGCACGCGCTCCATGCGCGAGAGCGCCTCGGGCGTCCAGTGGATGCTTTCCTCGGCGCGCACGTCGAGCTCGGGCGTCACCTCGGCCGTCGTCAGCAGCACGTCGCAGGGCGCCAGGCGCAGCAGGTTCTCGGTGTTGCTGCCGAGGCCCGTGGCGTCGGCGGGGCTGTGCACGCCGAGGCGGCCGACCACCAGCACCCACGGCTTGCTCTTCCGCGCGTGGTCGAGGACCTTTTGGAAGCACTTGCCGTCGAGGAGCGTCTTGCTGCACTCGACGCCCACCTCGCGCGCCATCTGCTCGGCGACGTTGAGGTGCGACTGGTAGATCGCCGCCAGACCGGTGTCGATGATCTCCTCGTGGAGCTGGTTCTGCTCTTCGAAGCGGAAGACCTTCGAGGCCTTCTCGGTGAGCACCTCGACGACGCCCTTGAACACGGCGTAGTGCAGGTAGGGGTCGTAGACCGCGATCACCTCGAGCTTCTTGTCGAAGCGCTGGCAGAGCTCGATCGCCGTCGCCAACGCACCGAACGACTTCGGGCTCCCATCTACGCCCACCAACACGGTGTCGCGCTCGGGCTCGCCTGCCTCAGGGAGGTGCTTGACCACCCAGACGTCGCGGCTGCTCTCCTGCGCCACGCGGGCGCAGACCGAGCCGACCTGGCTGTCGCGGGTGCGGCCGATGCCGAGGACGCCGAGCACTACCAGGTCGTAGCCGCTCTCGCGGATGTCGCGCACCAGCTCGGTGTTGTGCTTGCCGTCCATCATCTTGCCTTCGAAGGCGACGCCCTCGCCCTCGCACTGCGCCTTCATCGACTCCAGGTAGCAGTCGGAGATCAGCTCGAGCCCCATGGTGATGAGGCTGTCGTGGATCTTGCGCTGGCGATGGAGCTCCTGCTCGACGAGGTACTCCTCCGGCAGCGTGAACTCCATCTGCTTGAACCGGTAGTCGTGCATCTTCGCGGCGTAGACGTGGCAGCCCACGAGCTTGGCGCCGAAGCGCTTGCCCAGCTCGATGCCGGTGTCGATGGCGCGGTTGCTGTGGCGCGAGTTGTCGACGGGGACGAGGATGTTGCTGTACATGACGATCTCCGATTCGCGGCTAGGCGGCGCGGGCGGCGGCGGTTGGTACGGCGACCGCCGCGCGGCGGCGCGCTCGCCGGCGCACGAGGGCGATGACGATCAGCTCGAGGACGAGCACGACGCCCGCCGCCTTCGCCATCGCCAGCCAGGGCGATGGACGTTCGGCGGGCGGCACGTAGAGGTTGTACCAGGCGGAGAGCGCGCGCCGGTTGCCGCGCTCGTTGTGGAAGCCGTCCCACACCGAGAAGGTGAGCGGGACGAAGGTGTCGTCGGGGAAGGAGACGCCGCGGCCGGCGTCGCGCTTGCGCTTCAGGATCACCGACCACTCGCCCTTCGCGAACGAGGCGCGCACGTCGGGCGTCACGCCCTCGCCCGGCGCGAGGTCGGCGCTCCCCTTCCCTTCCCAGAGCTCGGCCTTGTTGGGGTTGGCGAGGTCGACGAACCAGAGCTCGACCGGGTCTTGCGGGTCGCCGAAGATGAAGTACGGGCGGCGCACGCCGCTCGGGAGCGCGCGCGGGAACTGCACGGCGACGGCGTCGGAGAACTGGCCCGCGCCGGTCTCCGTCGCCGCCGCCGCCCCCTCTGCTCCCCCGCTGGTGCCTTCTTCCTCCGCGAACGGGTCGCTGCTCGCCGGCGCATTCGCAGCGGCGGGCGTCGACGCGGGTTTCGCTTCTTCTTCGGCGAACGGGTCCGCGCTGCGTGCGGCGGCTGCGGAGCCCTGGTCTTCATCGGCGAATGGATCGGTGGTCGTCGGCGCCTGCCCGGCGCCGGAGACCGCCGGCGCCAGGCCGGGGTGCTCTTCCTGCTCGGGCAGCTCGAAGTCGGGGCCGTTGTTGCCGTGGATATCGGCCTGGATGTCGTGCCAGGTGACGAGCAGCGCCACCTCGTCCTTGTTGTAGACGGCGCGCGCCTGCACCGCGATCGTCGCAGGCTGGAAGTCACGGCCGGGCTGGATCACCTGGCCGAGCAGCGGAAAGAGCGCCGGCTCGGCGCCGTCGAAGAGCGTGGCGCCTTGCGCCGCGTCGAGCGGGCCGTCGACCTGCTTGGCGATGAGGATGTTGGCGTAGGGCACCTTCTCGGTGTCGCCGCCTGCCAGCGAAGTGATGAAGTCGACGAGCTGCCAGCGCTGCTCTTCCTTGAGCGCGCTCGCGAAGCCGGCCATCGGCGTGCCGTTCAAGCCCGTGCTGATCGAGCGGAAGATGTCCTCGCGCTTGGCGCCGCCGTTGAACGTCCATGGGCGCGACAGATCAGCCGGGCGGATCTGCTGGCCCCAGTCGTCCTTGAGACTCGGCGCCGACGGGCCGTCGCCGCGGCCCTCTTCGCCGTGACAGCCGGCGCAGCCGATCGAGGTGTAGACCTTGCGCGCGGCGTCGACCTGGTCGGGCTTGTAGCCGGGGTCCTTCGGGATCGTGATCAACTCGGGCGGCTTGGCGTTCTGGAACTTCGGCGAGAAGGACTGCAGGTGGGCGACGAGGGCGTCGAGCTGGCCGTCGACGTCGCCGACTTCCTTGAAGGCCGGCATCGCCGTGCCGGGGATGCCGCGCTCGATGACGCGCTTGATGTCGTCCGCCGTCGGCAGGTTGCCGGTGGCGGTGCTGCGGATCTGGTATTTGCCGGAGGTGAAGTCGCGCGGCGCCGGCCGCAGCAAGGGCGAGGCGATGCCGCGGCCGTTGCCGTTGTCGTTGTGGCACTGCGCGCAGTACTTGGCGTAGACGGCGGCGCCGCCGGTGGCGGGCTTCTGCGCCGGACCGGAGGTCGTGGGGCCGGAGCCCTGGCCCGACTCGCCCTGCGCCTGCTGCGCGCGGTCGACTCCAGGCAACAGCAGCAGGAACGATGCAGCCGCGGCGATGGCGGCGGCGCGGTGCGGGCGGGGGCGCCCCCTGCCCCTGGAGGGGCAGGGGGTCGGGGGGACAGGGGTGGAAACAAACCCATGGGAGGGGGTTGGGTGGGCGGCGGCAGCGCGCTTTACGCGCGCGGGGGGGTTACCGCTGCTCATGCGTCGCCGTCACTTCCACCGCCTCGCGGGCGCGCGGGCGGTTGCCGGTGAAGTCGTAGAGGAAGAGGATGACGTCCCAGATCTGCTCTTCCTGGAGGAACTGGTCCCACGCCGGCATCGCCGACATCCACGGGCCCGCTTCCTCGGGCAGCCCGGGGCCGCCCTTGGAGATGCGCCAGAAGAGGTAGTTCTCCTGCAGCTGCGCGATGGTGCCGGGGTCCTGGAAGTTGGTGGGCACCGGCAGCAGCGCGTGGGCGTACATCCCTTCGCCCCGCATCAGGTCGCCGTGGCAGAAGAAGCAGTTGCTGTAGTAGATCTGCCGGCCCGCCGCGACCTTCTGGCGATAGAGCGCCGGGTTGCTCTTCTCGAGCGCGCGGTGGGGATTCACCAGGTTGGTGAGGTCGAACGGCTTGTCGTGGACGGTGATCTGGTTGGGCGGCGCCGGGTGCACGGTGCGGCCGAAGAATGGCGGCACCGGCGGCGCGCTCATGTCGCGGTAGATCTTCGCCGCCACCGCGGCCGGGATGGCGAGCGCGACGAGGATCAGCGGGATGACGAAGCGGCGCTCGGTGATGAAGGCGCCGACCGGGCGCGACACTTCGGCGAGGCGCTCCCGGTCGGTGGTGGCATAGACGGCGAGCGCGCCGGAGAGGATGCCGAGATAGATCTTCAGCATCGACGCCGGGATCGGGACCGCGAAGCCGAAGGCGAGAGTCAGGGCGACGGCGATGAACCAGGCGCCGAGCCAGGCGAGCAGCGGCACGCGGAAGAGACGGCCGTCGAGGATGCGCAGCACGACGAGCGCGCCGAGCGCGATGAAGACGACGGTCCAGATCACGCGCCGCCGCCCTTCTGCGCCGCCACGTAGCGAGCGAGCGAGCGCGCCTCGACGAGGCTGATCGCCGCCTCGAAGTGCGACGGCGTCGACGGATGGGCGGCGAGGCCGGCGAGCAGGTCGGGCTCGCGTTTGCCGGCGAGGTCGGCGAAGCGCGCCGCCGGGCTCGGCGCCGCGGCGCGGTGGCAGGTGGCGCAGTTGTACTGGGCGACGAGGGCGTCGGCGGCGCGCGGCGCGCTGGGCGACGCCGCAGCCGCCGTGGTCGTCGCGGCGGTCGCGCCGGCGCCAGCGGCCTCAGCGGCAGGCGCCGCGCCGGCCGGCGCCGCACCCGCAGCCGGCGCGCCCGCTGCCGCCGTCTCGGCTGCCGGAGCCGCCGCTCCACCCGCGTAGGGGATCGTCGTCTGCATCGTCACCGTCGGCGTGCCGCCGAGCGATTGCAGGTAGGAGATGACGGCGCGGATCTCGTCGTCCGTCAAACCGATGGGCGGCTTGTTGATCGTCGGCATGCCGGGCGAGAAGCCGGGCACGATGAAGTCGTTGGGGTGATACAGCGTGTCGGCAAGGTACTGGACGTCGTTGAAGCCGGGGATGCGCGTCGCCGCACGGGCGCCGACGCCGGCGAGGTCGGGGAAGCGGAAGGGACCGCTGGTCTTGCCGATGGTGTGGCAGGTGAGGCAGCTCCCCTTGCCCTCGACGATCGTCTTGCCGGTGTTGACCAGGTCGGCGGTCGTCATCGTCGCCGACATCTTGGTCTCTTCCGGCGGCTGCACTTCCTTCTGCGGCACGAGCTGGCCGACGTAGGTGTAGAAGCCGGTGGCGAGCACCGCGACGGCCGCGATCTTGAGGACGATCGGCACCTTCATGCCAGGTCCTCAGCCGAGTGCGTGGGCACCGGTAGCGCGCCGCCGCCGGGCGGCAGGATGGCCGCGGCGTCGCTCATGTCGGGCTCGGGCGGCCGAGTGTAGGCCGTGAGCATGTCGTCGTGGTGCGACTTCTTGCCCGCCAGGCCGGCGAGCCAGAAGACGCCACCGATGAGCACGAAGAAGAGCAGCACCGTCACCGACACGACGCGCGTCGCGAAGCCGAGCGTCGGCGTGAAGGCGTCCGGCGAGTTGTCGCGGATGACGCCATAGACGTGCCAGTGCTGGCGCAGGCCCGAGCGGACATAGCCCATGAGGCCCATCAGCCAGGTGAAGGTCACCGCCAGGAAGATCAGCACGTACTGCGCGTGGTTGGGGATCGGTCCCCAGCGCACCTCGGTCTGCCGCGCGCCGCGCATCATGAAGACGTCGATCGTCGTCACCGCGATCATCGCGAAGAGCACCGACAGCACCTGCGGCACCGAGAACTTGATGCGCACCGCCGCTTCGACGAAGTAGCCGTAGATGCCGAAGAAGATGACGATCGAGGCGGCGGCGGCGAAGATGAGGAACTGGATGGTGTTGCCGAGCTTCGCCCACGGCACCACCGGCACGCGGCCGCTGCGCCGGTAGAGCAGGAAGCTCACGTACGTCGTCAGGATGAGGATGTTGACCGCGGTGTTCTTGGCCGACATGACGCCGAGGAAGCCGAGCATGGGGTGGTTCGCACCGCCCATCTTCTGCACCTCGTCGACGGTGGCGATGATCGAGTGCGGCGTCGCCCATACCATGAAGCAGAGCGTCACCAGCGCCAGCAGGTACTTGATGAACGGGCGGAACCGCTCGGCGCCCTGGATGCGGCCCATGCCCAGCCAGAGGTAGTAGTTGGCGCCCAGGAAGAGGCAGCCGATGAGCACCGCCTGGATGATGAACAGCCACGAGAAGGCGCCGCCCATCATCGTGAGTCCGAGCGTTTGCGAGAACGCGTAGATCTCCTTTGCGAGCCAGTAGCCGGCGAAGGGAAGCGGCAGAAATGCACTAATCGCGACGAAGTTGCCGATGTATCCCATCCAGTCGTAGTGAGCGCGTTCCTCGTCCGTTTCCGCCTGCAGGAACTTGACGGCCGCGTACGCGGCGGCGACGGATCCGCCGAACGCGATGTTGGCGATG
>DASYQD010000162.1:0-5617 GCA_036005845.1 Thermoanaerobaculia bacterium
GCCGCCGCCCGCCGCGGCGAGGCCGAGCTCGAGGTGGGCGAGGCCGAGGTAGTGCGAGTGAGCGTAGCCGCCGAGGTTCTCCGTCGACACGTGGACGGCCTGCCCGGCGAACCGGCGGGCCTGTGCGAAGTCGCCGTGGGCGTTGAGCGCCGAGGCGAGGACGAGGAGCTGCTCGATCGGCTCGGCAACCTTGGACTCCCTCTGCATGCGGGCGAGAGCGGCACCCGCCAGACGAACCGCGGTGGCTGCGTCGCCGCGCGCCAGGACGACGCGTGCCTCGGTGGTGTCGAAGCGCACGCTGCGCTCCTTCCCCGTGGCGGCGGTGTACTGCGCGAAGCGTCGTTCGACGAGGTCGCGGCGGCCGGCGTCGACCGCCACGTCGGTCGCCACGCGCAACGCGTAGCCGAGCATCCATTCCTGCTCGGCGCTGCGGGCGCGCTCGATGGCCTCGTCGACGACGGCGACGGCGCGGTCGAAACGGCCGACCGCCGACAGCGCGCTCGCCCACGCCGACAGCACGTGCGGCTGCACGCCCTTGTCGGGATCGACGGCGCGCGCCGCCGCCACCGCCCGTTCGGAAAGCTCGGCGGCGTGCAGCATCTGCCCGGCGCTCTGCGCCGCGATCGCCCAGTTGTTGGCGCTGATGGCGGCGCTCTGCGTGCGCTCGCGTCCCTGCTCGGCGAAGAGCCGCATGAGCTGCGCGAAGACGCGATCGGCGTCGCGATAGCGGCCGGCGGTGGGGTAGACGTTGCCCAGCGCGTTGAGCGCCTCGAGCTCGCGGCCCGGCGGTCCGCGACGCTGCCGTTCGAGCAGCAACGCACGCTCGGCGGCGCGGACGGCTCCCTCGGCGTCGCTCAGCGCGAAGGCGGCCCGAGCCTCGGAGATCCGGCAGCGCGCCTCCTCGGCGAGCGCGCCCTTCTCGCCCGCCAGCTCGGCGAGGCCCTCGGCCGCGAGGCGCCGCGCCGTCTCGCCGTCTCGCAGCTCGCTGTGCACGCCCGAGAGCAGGCAGCTCGCCAGCGCGCGCAGGCGGTGCTCGCCGAGCGGCCGCGAGAGCCGGTAGGCACGCTCGGCGGTGCGCTGCCAGGCCTCCTGCTGGCCGTTGCCGTAGTAGCGGTCGGAGAGCGTCATCAGCAGGTAGACGTGGAGGGCGGGGTCGGCGGCGAAGCGCCGCTCGATGTGCTCCTCGGCGCTGGTGAAGAGGTCGCCGCGCGACGTCGGACCGCCGCCGGGCGCCGCGGCCGAGAGCAGGTAGCCGGTGAGGTCGTTGGTGATCTCGGCGCGGCGCAGGTCCTCGAGCGCGCGGTCGCGCTCGCGGGCGGCGGCGCGGGCTTCCCAGAGCGCCACCGCGGTGCCGGCGAGGAGCGCCAGCGCGGCGGCCGCCGCCGCCGCCACCGGCAGGCGGTTACGGGCGACGAACTTGCGCGCGCGGTAGCGCAGCGAGTCGGGCCGCGCGCTGATCGGCTGGCGGTCGAGATAGCGGCGCAGGTCGGCGGCGAACGCCTCGGCCGAAGCGTAGCGCTCCTCGGGCCGCTTCTTGAGCGCCTTGGCGACGATCGTCTCGAGGTCGCCCTTGAGCAGCCGGCGGAGGCGCTGCGGCGTCGAGCCGCGGTGCGCGGCGTTGCGCACCAGGGTCTCCGCGGTCTCGTTGCGGCGGTCGCCGGCCGCGGTCGACAACCGCTGCGGCTCGTCCTCTACGACGGCATGGAAGAGGGCGGCCGGCGTGCGCGTCGCCGCGCCGACAGGGTGGCGGCCGACGAGCAGCACGTAGAGCAGCGTGCCGAGCGCATGGATGTCGGTCGCCGTGGTGATCGGCCCACCGGTGAGCTGCTCGGGCGCGGCGTACTCCGGCGTCAGCAGCGCCGCGCCGTCGCGCGTCAGCGCCGTCGCCGGCGCGCCGCCGTCGCCTTCGAGCAGCTTGGCGATGCCGAAGTCGAGCAGCTTCACCTGCCCGTCCCTGGTCACTAGCACGTTGGAGGGCTTGATGTCGCGGTGAACGACGAGGTTGCTGTGCGCGTGCGCGACGGCGGCGAGCACGTCGAGGAAGAGGCGGAGGCGCGCCGCCGTCGACAGCTCGCGGCCGTCGCACCAGGCGTCGATGCGCTCGCCGTCGACGCGCTCGAGCACGAGGTAGGGCTGGCCGAGCGAGGAGACGCCGGCGTCGATCAGGTGCGCGATGTGCGGATGGCGCAGCCGCGCCAGGATGCTCCCCTCGCGGCCGAAGCGCGCCTCGGCCTCGTGGCCGACGAGGCCGGCGTTGAGCAGCTTCACCGCCGCTTGCCCGACGAAGCGGCCGTCGCTGCGCTCCGCCAGCCAGACGGTGCCCATGCCGCCCTGCCCGATCGGCGCGCGCAGCGTGTAGGCGCCGACGGCGAGACCGGCGAGCGCGGGCTGCGGGGTGTCGGACGCCTCGCGCCGCGGCGCGCCGGTGCCGCCGAGCAGCGAGCCGATGCCCTCGCTCCACGGCGGGCGGTCGAGCGGCGAGGTGCCGGAGTCGGCGGCGGCGAGCAGCCGCTCGAGCTCGCCCGCCAGCGCCTCGTCCTCGGCGGCGACGCCGGCGAGCAGCGCGGCGCGCTCGGCAGCATCGAGCTCGAGAGCTCGCGCCAGGAGATCGGGGAGTCGCTCGTCGCTCACGACGCGGGAACCAGGGGCAGTCTACGCGCGGGCCAGACCCGCGGCAGCGATTCTGTGGCTACGCGGCACCCGTGCCTGCCGCGTATCACCGCGGCGCCGCGGGGCTCGGCCTCCGCCCCGATCTAAGCGAGAACGGACGGCGTCGTGCGCGTCGCGGCTCCACTCGCCTCGCCCTCGCCGCCGCCATCGCCGTCCAGGTGGGCCCGCAGCCAGACGCGGGCGAACTGCCAATCGCGCTTGATGGTGATCGTCGAGACGCCGAGGCACTCGGCCACCTCCTCGTGCTCGAGGTCGGCGAAGTAACGCATCTCCACCACCTTCGCCTGGCGCGGGTAGCGCTCGGCGAAGGCGTCGAGCGCGCGGTCGAGGTCGAGCAGGTCGACCTCGCGCTGGCGTTTCAGGACGAGGGTGATCGAGATCTCGTCGCCCGCCTGTCGCTTGCGCGCGGCGCGGGCGCGCGCGTGGTCGACGAGCACCCGCCGCATCATCGCCGCCGCGAGGCCGAAGAAGTGCGCGCGGTCGCGCCAGTCGACGCGCTGCTGGGCGAGGAGGCGCAGGTAGGCCTCGTGGACGAGCGCCGTGGGCTGCAGCGTGTGGCCGGCGCGCTCGCCGCGCAGCTGCGCCGAGGCGATCTTGCGCAGCTCGACGTAGACGCGGTCGAGCAGCAGGTCGCCGGCCGACGCGTCGCCGCGCCGCCAGGCCTGGAGGAGACCGGTGACCTCGGTGCCGGGCACGGCGTCCAGTGTACGCGCGGCGAGGCTCACGGAAGGTTACGCGTGATACGCGCCGGGACCGGCTCTCGCGTAGTGGCGGCGATTCGAAGCCGGGACCTTCCAACCCCTCTGAGGAGGAACACCATGCGATGCCTCGACCTTCACCGACTCCGGCGCTCCACTGCCGCGCTCGCGGCCGGCGCTCTCTTCGGCGTCGCCGCCGCCGCCGGCGCGCAGACGACTGCCGTCGGGCTCTCGACCGTGCGCTCGCAACGCTTCGGCAACGAGAACCTGCTCGGCTTCTACACGCCGCAAGGCGGCGATGCCTTTGCCGCCGCGCTCGCCGTCGGCGACTTCAACGGCGACGGCGCCGACGACCTCGCCAGCGGCATACCGTTCGACAACGGCCTGACCACCAACCCGGTCACCGACAGTGGCACGGTGATCGTGCGTTACGGCGTCGTCGGCTCGGGCCTCGACACCAAGCCGGCCGGCACGGTGCTGCGGCAGAGCGACGACCGCGACCCCGCCGAGCCCGGCGACTACTACGGTTACTCCCTCGCTTCCTGCGACTTCAACGGCGACGACTTCGACGACCTCGCCGTCGGCGTTCCCTTCGAGAACTATGCCGGCAGCACCGACGCCGGGGCCGTGCAGATCCACTACGGCTCGGCCTCCGGCATCCACACCAGCGGCGACGCCTTCTACACGCAGAGCACCGTCGGAATCGCCGGCGACGTCGAGCCAGGCGACGCGTTCGGCCAGGTGCTGGCCTGCGGCGACTTCAACCACGACGGCTACGACGACCTCGCCATCGGCGTTCCGCAGGAGGACTTCGAGGACAACGACCCGGCGAGCTTCGACGCCTCCAAGGGCATGGTCGACATCATCCCGGGGTCCGCCCTCGGGCTCGACCCGGCGCACGGCAGCCACCTCGACCAGGACGTGGCGGGGATGAACGGCACCGCGGAGACCTGCGACTTCTTCGGCGAAGCCCTGGCCGTCGGCGACTTCAACGCCGACGGCTTCGACGACCTCGCCATCGGTGTCTCGGGGGAGGACGACTTCGAGGGCCAGCTGCAGGTGGTCTTCGGCAGCCCGTCGGGCCTGAATCCGGCGGACAACGTGTTCTGGAGCCAGTCCTTCCTCGGCGGCACCTCCGAGAGCGACGACCGCTTCGGGGAAGGCCTCGCCGCCGGTGACTTCGACGGCGACGGCGCCGACGACCTCGCCGTCGGCGCCCCGACCGAGGACCTCGGCGCCAACAACTCGATCCCCGATGCCGGCCAGGTGACCGTGCTCTACGGCGCGGTCGGCGGCTTCGATCGCACGCGTACCCAGTTCTTCGACCAGGACGTGGTGCTCGGCGCCGGGACGAGCGAGGCCAACGATCTCTTCGGCTGGACCTTCGCCGCCGCCGACTTCGACCACGACGGCCGCGACGACCTCGTCATCGGCCACCCGCACGAGTTCGTCAGCGGCACTGCCGATGGCGCCGCCACCATCATGATGGGCTCGTCCACCGGCCTCACCGCCACCCGCCACCGCGGCATAGCCGCCGGCTACGATGGCTTCCCCGGCGACGCCCTGCAGCACCAGAAGGCCCTCGCCTCCGCGCTCGCCGCCGGCGACTTCGACGGCGACGGGCACGGCGACGTCGCCTTGGGCGCGCCTTACGAGGACGTGGGCGGCACCGCCGACGTCGGCACCGAGATGGTTCTCTACGGCGCGCTCTTCGGCGACGGCGTGGAGAACGGCAACACGTCGCTATGGTCGCAGACCGTCTCTTCGCCCTACACCACGACCTTCAACAACCTCCAGGTCACCGCGGCGGCGAAGCTCGGCCCGATCGCGAGCAGGGTGGGCATCCAGCTCAACCTCTTCAGCCCGACGCTGCAGAAGCCGGCCGCGTCCACTTACCTGCGCGTCGGCCCCGAAGCCGGCCTCGCCGACGAACGCACGCTGCAAGGCACGTTCTTCATCGACCCGCAAGGACTCACCATGAGCAGCGCCGCCAACGCCAACTCGTTCCAGTTGATGGCCTGCACCGACGCGCTCGGCAGCGGCGCCAAGACCCGCCTCGCCTTCGACCTCGTGCGCACCGCCACCACCTGGTCGATCGTCGGCAACTTCTTCAACGAGCTGACCAACGCGCTCGCCTTCGCCGGCAGCGGCGTCATCGCCAACGCCGGCGACTCGGCGGCGCGCAACAACCGCATCGAGTTCTCGTGGACGGCGGGCAACCCCGGCCACCTGACGGTGTGGCGCACGCG
>DASYQD010000163.1:0-7692 GCA_036005845.1 Thermoanaerobaculia bacterium
TCGTCAGCCTGTTCTCGAAGTCCTTCCAAACCGCCCTCGGCGCAAGCAGCAGCCCATAGAGGTGCAGCATGGCGATCTTCGTCGACAAGGACCTGGAAGCCTCACCCAACCCGACCTCGCTGCCCAAGCGCGTCGAGTTCACGCAGACGCTGCGCAGCTCGCTCGCCTCCGAGGCGATCGTGGTGCAGTACTCGCTGTCGCCGGCGCACAACGTCTGGTTCCAGGACAACGACAACAACCTGACCAAGCAGGTGGTGCGCGAGGACACCATCGGCACGGCGCCGGAGGTGACCACCGACCGCATCACGATGGCGACCGGGCCCGGGATGGGCGGGCTGCTCACCGTCGAGGTGTCGCAGGCGATCCGCGACTCCGAGGGCAACGTCATCCCCGGCCTGGTCGTGGTGCAGCTGCAGACGTGACGCTACGATGGTGGCGATGAGCACCACCGCCGCCTCCCGGTTTCCATTGGCGGGGAACGCGCTCGCCCGCCGGTTGCGGGCGCTCTCTGTCGTCGCGCTGGCCGCCACCGCCCTCTTCGCCGGGCGCTGCTACAACAAGAAGGACTACTCGCCCACCGCGCCGGCCACCGCCGACGCGCTGACGCTGACGACCGCCAACCAGCAGACCTCGCTGCCCGCCGACGGCGTCTCGCGGCTGCGGATCATCGCCAGGATCTCGCCCGACGCCGATGCCGACAAGCGCACGGTGCTCTTCTCGACCACTGCCGGGACGCTGGTCGGTACCGCCAACGCCAGCGGCCAGATCGCGGTGGCCGCCGACGTCACCGGCACCGCGACGGTCGAGCTCAAGAGCGCGCAGCAGGTGGGCATCGCGGTGGTGACGGCGCAGGTGCAGAACGTCAGCGGGCTGTCGCGGCAGATCAACATCTCGTTCACTTCCGCCGATGCCGGTTCGGTCATCCAGTTCGTCACCGCGCCGGCGTCGGCACCGGCGGACGGCGCCACCATCTCGTCGTTCACGGTGCAGCTGTCGCCCTCGCTGCCGCTGGGCACGCAGGTGCAGTTCCAGGCCACGGCCGGTCTCTTCCAGCCCGAGAACGCCGCCAGCGTCACCCGCACAGCCGACGGCTCCTACCGCGTCAGCGCCGACCTCGCCAGCCCGACGACCATCGGCAGCGCCCGCGTCACCGCGACCGCCAACAACGTGTCGCAGCAGACGACGATCAACTTCGTGCGCGCGCTGCCCAACATCATCACCGTCTCCACCGGCGGCACCTTCACGGTGACGCCGTCGACGTCGAGCGGCGTGACGGTGACCGGCACCTTCCTGCGCGACATCGGCATGGTCACCGCGGGCACGGTGGCGACCTTCCGCGCCTTCACCTCCGACGGCACGGCCATCGGCTTCTTCCGCGACGTCACCACGGTGAGCAGCAGCGGCACCGCGACGGCCACCTTCCTCGCCGGCCAGACCGATTACCGCGGGCCGGTGACGATCATCGTCGGCGCGCAGGGCACGTCGGTGACCGGGTCGACCGGGATCACGATCGTCGATCCCTAGCAGCGCGACGCGCCTGCATGCCCGGCAGCTGGGATTGCCAAAGCGCTCGCACTTCGATATGGTGCAATGACATTGCTGCTATCGAGGAAGGTGCCGATGATTTGGCGCTTCGCCCGGCTGCTCACAGTCGTCCTGCCGGCGATGGCGCTCGGCGTCGCACCGGCCGCCGCCGCGGTGTCGCGGCTGGGGACCGACTTCGCGCTCAATCCCGAAGTCAGCTGTGCTGCCACCGACCCGCAACTGGCGGCGCTCGCCAACGGCGATCTGGTCGCGGTGTGGCGTACCGAGCAGGGGGTCTGGGCGCGCCGCTTCGATGCCCGGGGAGTGCCGCGGTTCCCGTATGCGACGCAAGTGGCGTCGGGGTACAGCATGGCCTTCCCGCGAGTGGCGCCGCTCGCCGACGGCGGCTTCGCGATCGCCTGGTTCGACCAGGCGCGCCGGCAAATCGTCGTGCGCCGCGCGGACGCCGACGGCCATCTCGGTGCGCCGGCAGACGTCCTCCCTTCCGCGCTGCCCGATTTCGACGGCGAGCTCAGTGGCTTGGCCTTGGGGGCCGGCGTCGGCGACCGCCTCGGCGTCGCGTACACGGTGGCGGTTGGCGCGACCTTCTTTCGCGAGATGGGCACCGACGGGACGCCGACGTCGCCGCTGATCCCTGTGGGAAGCGACGCCCTGATACTCGGCGACGACTTCTACAACTACTCGCCCGTGCTGCTGCCGGCTCAGGACGGTTCCTACGCTGTCTTCTGGATCAGCTGGCAAAGAGGCATCCACGGGACGGCAGCGCAGCAGGGTCGGATCGACTCTCGCCGCCTGCGGCCACCCTTCGCGGGAGAGCTGGAAGATGCCTTCACCGTGCCCGGCTACCCCGTCGCCACGTCGCTGTCGGGCGCGGTGGCACCGGACGGCTCGTACCTTCTCGCCTGGACCACGCCCACCGATTTCCCGCTGCCGATGGCAGCAGTCCAGACGCAGCGCGTGAGCATCGCCGACGAAGCATTGGGCGTGCGCGCAACGCTCACCAGCGGCGAGCCGTTCGTCGGCGCGGTGACCGCCGCGGCATCGCCGCAGGGCGGCTTCGCCGTCGCCTGGGAAGGGCCGGCGGCGCCGCCGCTGGGGACGCTGCAGATCTACCTTCGCCTGGTGAACGACGACGGTGCGCCCACTGGTGCGGTCGAGCCGGTCGCCAGCCCCGACGCCCTCGACTCCGCCATCGCGCCGAGCCTGACGTTCCTCGCCGGCGGGCAGCTCGTCGCCGCCTGGGATGGCGGGAGCTGCAGCCTCTGCGATCCACCGCTCTGCTTCGCCGGCCGGTTGCGGGCGCAGCGCTTCGCCGTCGGCTGCGGCACGCCCGGCTCCGGCGTGCTCTGCCTCGGCGGCGGCCGCTTCGAGGCGACGCTGGCCTACTCCGATCCCCGCCGCGGGCTCGCCGGCACCGGCGTCGCCGTGCCGCTCACCGCCGACAGCGGCTACTTCTGGTTCTTCGCCGCCAGCAACCTCGAGGTGCTGGTCAAGGTGCTCGACGGCCGCGCGTTCAACGGTCACTACTGGGTGTTCTGGGGCGGCGTCACCGACGTCGGCTTCCACCTCACCGTGCACGACACAGTGACCGGCGCCGCGCGCACTTACGACAGCCCCGCCGGCACCTTCGCCAGCGCCGCCGACACGAGCGCGCTGCCCGCCGCCGGCGTGGCGGCCGCCCTTGGCGATGACATGGAGCTGCGAGAGCTGTCCTCCGCCGGGCTCGATCGGCTGGCCTTCGCCGCGCCGCCTGTGGCCGGCGACCTCGAGCCCGCAATCGCGCCCATGGCCACGGCGACCGCGCCCGGCCCGCAGGGCGAGACTGGTGGCGTGTCGCCGTGCACACCGGCGTCCTTGCCAGTGGTGCCGCGGCCCGGCCTCTGTCTCGCCGGCCACCGCTTCGAGGTCGAGGCGACATGGGACGACATTGCCCGGCAGGGCGTCGCCCAGCCGCTGCCGCTCTCCGACGACACCGGCCTCTTCTGGTTCTTCGCGCCGTCCAACGCCGAGCTGGTGGTCAAGGTGCTCGACGGGCGCGCGGTCAACGGCCGCTTCTGGGTCTTCTACGGCGCGCTGACCAACGTCGCGTACGACCTCGTCGTTCGTCACGTCGAGGACGGCACCGAGTGGCGGCGCCACAGCGCCGGCGGCAGCTTCGGCAGCGGCGCCGACACCGCTGCGCTGCAACCGCCGTCGTGCGAATGCCCGACGATCTTCGTACCCGTGTGCGGGCGGGACGGAAAGCTCTACGCCAACGCGTGCGCGGCGTATTGCGTCGGCTGGGTGAGCGTGGATTCGACGTCGACGGCGCCGCTCTGCGCCGGCAACTGACGCCGCCTGGCGCGCGACGGTTCGCGAGCTCGCCGCACGGTCGCCGAGAGTCCCGGCGCGCTATCCTCGGCGCGTGGAGACCATCGCGCTGCCGCCGCGGCTTCAGGAGCACCTCGAGCTCGTCGAGCTCCTTCCCGACCGCGCCGACCGCATCCAGTACCTGATCTCGCAGGCCGATCATTTCCGAGAAGTGCCCCCGGAGGTGGCGACGCGGCCGTTTCCCGAGACGCACCGCGTGCCGCAGTGCGAATCGGAGGTCTACGTCTGGGCGACGCCGCGACCGGACGGTACGCTCGATTTCCACTTCGCGGTGGAGAATCCGCAGGGCATCGCCGCCAAGGCGCTCGCGGCCATCCTCGCCGACGCGCTCCCGGGCCAGCCGCTCGAGGCGGTGATCGCCATTCCCGGCGACGTCGTCTACTCGCTCTTCGGCCGCGAGCTGTCGATGGGCAAGAACCTCGGCCTGCTCGGGATGCTGCAGATGTGCCAAGCGTTCGCGCGCCGGCAAAGGGCCGCGGAGGCTTGAGCATCGAGATCGCTTCGCTGCGCTCGCGATGACACGCGAACGTCATCGCGAGGAGCGCAGCGACGAAGCGATCTCGATGCCTGCTACTTCTCGATCGGCGCGCCGACCAGGTTTCCCCACTCGGTCCAGCTGCCGTCGTAGTTGCGCACGCGCCGGTAGCCGAGCAGGTTGGTGAGCACGAACCAGGTGTGGCTGCTGCGCTCGCCGATGCGGCAGTAGACGACGACGTCGTCGCCTTCTTTCAGCTTCGCCTCGCCTTCGTAGATGGCGCGCAGCTCGTCGGCGGTCTTGAAGGTGCCGTTGTCGGGGTTGATCGCCCGCGCCCACGGCACGTTGGCGGCGCCGGGGATGTGGCCGCCACGCAGCGCGCCCTCGTTGGGGTACTCGGGCATGTGCATGCGCTCGCCGCTGTACTCCTGCGGGCTGCGCACGTCGATCAGCGGACCGCTCTTGTCGCCGACGTGGCGCAGCACCTGGTCGCGGAAGGCGCGGATCTTGGTGTCGTCGCGGTGCGGCACCGGGTACTCGGTCGCCGCGTAGCTCGGCACTTCGCGCGTCGTCGGCCGGCCCTCCTTCTCCCACTTGAGGCGACCGCCGTCCATGATGCGGGCGTTCCCGTGGCCGAAGAGCTGGAACACCCAGTAGGCGTAGCACGCCCACCAGTTGTTCTTGTCGCCATAGAAGACGAGCGTGGTGTCGGGCGTGACGCCGATGCGGCGCATCAGCTCGGCGAAGCGGCCGTCGTTGAGGTAGTCGCGGCGCAGCGGGTCGTTGAGGTCGCGCGTCCAGTCCACCTCCACGGCGCCGGGCACGTGGCCCGAGGCGTAGAGCAGCGGGTCTTCGTCGCTCTCCACTAACCGAACGCTGGGGTCGTCGAGGTGTGCCGCCACCCAATCGGTGGAGACCAGCACCTCGGGATGGGCGTAACCGCGGTCGGCAATGTCGGCCATGGTTCCTCCTGCGAACGGCCGCACTCTACACGCTGGCGCTGCACGGCCGATTGGGCATAGAGTCCCGGGCACCGCCCATTCTGTTGTCGCTTCGACAAGGAGGCTACATGGCTCGGACCCGTGCGTGGATCGCGTTCGCCTTCGCTCTGCTGCTGCCCACCACCGCCGCCGTCGGGCAGGGGACGGCCTCGCCGCCCGCCACCGCGCCGCCCCCGGCCGAGGAACCGACTACCACCATCGAAGACGTCATCGTCGTCACCGCCTCGCGCACCGAGCAGAAGCTGGTCGACGCGCCGGCGACGATGTCGGTGTTCACCGCCAAGGACATCGAGCAGATCCCGGTGCAGAACTACGGCGACCTGCTGCGCAACATCCCCGGCATGAACGTCACCCAGACCGGCGCGCGCGACATCCAGATGACCGGCCGCGGCTCCACCAACACCCTCGCCACCACGCAGCTCGTGCTGCTCGACGGGCGCTCGATCTACCTCGACTTCTTCGGCTTCGTGATGTGGGACTTCCTGCCCGTCAACCCGGCCGAGATCAAGCAGGTCGAGGCGATACGCGGCCCCGGCAGCGCGGTGTGGGGCGCCAACGCCATGACCGGCGTCGTCAACCTGATCACCAAGCGGCCGCAGGAGATGTTCGGCACCTCGCTGCTGCTCGGCGCCGGCGAGCTGAAGACGAGCTACGGCAGCCTCACCCACGCCGGCGGCTCCGAGCATTTCGGCTACAAGCTGTCGGCCGGCTACTACGAGCAGAAGACGCCGTACGAGCGGCCGCCGGCGATCAACACCTTCCCCAACAGCGGCACCCAGCAAGCCAAGGGCGACCTGCGGCTCTCCTGGGACACCGGCCCCGACAGCACGTTCGACGTCGCCGCCGGCTACGCCCGCACCGACGGCATCGTCCACACCGGCATCGGGCCGTTCGACGTCAAGAAGGGCTCGCACCTCTCTTACGGCAAGGTCGACTACACGCGCTCCAACTTCCACCTCGGCGCCTTCGCCAACCTGCTCGACGCCGACTCGACGAACCTGCTGACCCGCAGCGCGACGCCGCCCTTCAACGCGCTCGGTTTCTCGTTCGCCACCGACACCTACGACGTCAACGCCACCAACAGCAACGTCTTCGGCCTCCATCACATCGTCACTTACGGCGGCAACTACCGCACCAGCAACTTCGACCTCGAGATCGCGCCGCGGGGCAAGGACCGCAACGAGTGGGGCGTCTACCTGCAGGACGAGATCCTGTTCGGCAACCGCGTGCGCTGGGTGGTAGGCGGCCGCTACGACGAGGTCGACCCGCTCACCAAAGGCATCTTCACGCCGCGCACCAGCCTGATCCTCTCGCCCACTCCCGAGCACACCTTCCGGCTGTCGTACAACGAGGCGTTCCGCACGCCGTCGGCGATCAACAGCTACCTCGACGCCACCATCCTCGTGCCGGTGGGCACCTTCGCCGTGCCGGCGCACGCCACCGGCAACGCCAACCTGGTCGAGGAGCACCTCACCGCCTACGAGGTGAGCTACCTCGGCACCTATGGCAACGGCCTGGTGTTCACCCTCGCCGCCTATCGCAACCGTACCGAGGACTCGATCGACTTCTTCACCGCCCGCACGTACGGGCCCGGCAACCTGCCGAGCCCGAGCCCGCTGCTGCCGGCGCAGGTCGTCCCCTGCTTCAACTTCGTCTTCCCCAACGGTCCGGCGCAGTGCTTCGGCGGCCTCGGCGGACGGGTGCCCTCGGCGTTCAGCTACCGCAACATCGGCGAGACCATCGACAAGGGCGTCGAGGTGTCGCTGCAGCGCCGTCAGGGCGCGTGGAACTGGTTCGTCAACGGCTCGTGGCAGGACACCCCGGAATTCAAGGGCCTCTCCGACATCAGCGAGCAGAACATCCCGCCCAAGTACCGCGCCAACCTCGGTCTCGCCTACGACCCGGGCCGCTGGTTCGTCGACACCAACGTCAACTACCAGGACAAGGCGTTCTGGGGCGACGTGGCCCTCTTCCCCGGCGAGACGAAGGCATTCACCCAGGTCAATGCCGCGGTGGGCGTGCGCCTGCTCGACAGCCGGATGACCCTGCAGGTGATCGGCTCCAACATCTTCGACGAGGACGTGCAGCAGCACGTCTACGGCGACATCATCAGCCGCAAGATCACCGGCCAGGTCGGGTTCAATTTTTGACGATGAATGACCCCGGACTCACAGTGACCAAGCGGGAGCTCGGGGTCGAGAAAACCCCCGCCCAAGAGCAGACTTGGTAAGTCTGCCACCCCTCACTCCCCAACCCCTCTCTCCCCTCGCCGGGGAGAGAGGGGCCCGGAGTGGGCCGGCG
>DASYQD010000164.1:0-38534 GCA_036005845.1 Thermoanaerobaculia bacterium
CCGCGCCTCGCCCGGTGCGCGCACGGCGCAGCAGCGCCGCCTGTACGCCGTTGGCCGCCATCAATCCGGTGAGCAGGTCGACGACGGCGACGCCGACTTTGTACCCTTGTTCAGGAGGACCAGGCGGCCCGGTCATGCCGATCCAGCCAGCTTCGGCTTGCAGCGCCAAGTCGTAGCCCGGCTCGCCGCGGCGCACGCCCGAGTAACCGGTGATGCCCAGCGCCACCAGTCGCGGATGGTCGGCGGCGAGCCTCTCGTCCTCGAGGCCGAGCCGCCGCGCGCTCGCCGGCAGGAAGTTGTGCACGAGCACGTCGGCGGCGGCGAGCAGTTGACGAAGCCGCGCCGCGCCGTCGGCGCTCTTCAAATCGAGCACCAGCGAGGCCTTGTTGCGGTTGCAGCTCTGGAAGTAGGCGCTCAGCCCGCCCTGGAACCACGGCCCCCAGGCGCGGGTGTCGTCGCCGCCGGGCGGCTCGACCTTGAGCACCTCGGCGCCGAGGTCGCCGAGCACCTGCGCCGCGATCGGTCCCGCCAGCACGCGCGACAGGTCGAGGACGCGCAGCCCCTGGAGGTACGGCTCGCTCAAGCCGCTCGACCCCGGGCTCCGCCGATGGTGAACGACGCTGGATCGCCGCCTCGCGGCCCAGCCGCGCGCGGCTCTTGGTATCCTCGCGCCGTCCGACCGCCGTCCCACCCTTCGTGCCCGATCATGGTGGGGCCGCCGTGCCCCGCCCGGAGGAGATTTCCATGCACTATCGCTTTCCGCAGGAGGCGGTCCTGCGCAACGGCAGCCGCGTCCTCATCCGGCCCTTCACCGGCCGCGACACCGACGCCCTCTGGCAGTTCTTTCAACGTCTGCCGCCGGACGTGCGCCGGCTCGCCTGGGACCACATCGACGACCGCTCGGTGGTGGAGGCCTGGGGCCAGAACGTCGACTACTACAAGGCGCTGCCGCTCATCGCGCTGGCCGGCGATCGCGTGGTGGCCGACGCCACCCTCCATCGGCGCAAGGGCGGACCGCTGCGCTTCGTCGGCCGCGTCAAGTGGCTGCTCGACCCGGAGTTCCGCGGCCAGGGCCTCGGCGTCATCCTGGTCAACTACTTCATCACCATGGCGCGCGAGAACGGCCTGCGCTACTTGACCTGCATGCTGTTCTCGGACGTCGAGGCCGACGCCGTGCGCACGCTCGAGGATCTCGGCTTCGAGAAGCACCTCTTCCCCGGCTACGGCACCGACCCCGACGGCAACCCGCACGACATGGTGAAGCTGACGCTGCGCGTCTGAGCCGTCGTCACTTCGCCGCTTCCAGGTCCATGTCGGCGAAGCGCGGGAAGCCGATGGCGGTGGGCGTGAAGCCGGCCAGCTCCCAGGCGCAGACGGCGATGCTCGGGCCGTACATCAGGGGCAGCAGCGGCACCTGCTGCGCCACGCGCTCCAAGATCGCGCGCTTGCTCTCCTCGCGGCCGTCGAGGCGATAGCGGTCGAGCAGCGCGTCGGTCTCGGCATCGCTCCAGCGCGCCATGTTGCCGCGCACCGCCGGCGACTTGCCCGTCTGCGGCACCGAGCGCGTGTGGAGCTGCACCTCGAGGAACTCCGCCGGGTCGGCGCTGTCGGCGATCCAGCCGATGAGCGCCAGGTCGTGCGCGCCCTCGCTGACCACGCGGTAGAACTCGACGCTGTCGCGGCTGGCGACGCGCGACACGCCGACGCCGACCTTGGCGAGCTGCGCGGCGATGGCGTCGGCCACCTGCGTCGGGTGCGGCAGGTAGGCGCGCGGCCCCCACGGCACCACCATCTGCAGCTTCGGCGGCAGCGGCAGCGCGCCGCCCGCCGCGAGGTCGCGCAACAGCTCGCGCGCCGCCTCGGGGCTGGTGCGGATGCCGTCGCGAAAGCTGCCCATGAGCGGTGGCAGCAGGCTGGTGGCGGTGAAGGCGAGGGAGTTCTCGTACGAGAGGCGCGCCAGCTCGCCGCGGTCGACGGCGGTGGCGAGCGCGCGCCGCACGCGCGGGTCGCGCAGGTAGGGGCGGTCGGTGTTGAAGTAGAGCGAGCAGGTCGAGATGCCGGGCTGGAAGTGCTTGCGCACCTTCTGCAGCTTGCCGACGTCGTCGCGCGACAGCGCGTCGGAGTAGTGGACCTGCCCCGACTCGAGCGCGGCGATGAGCGCATCGTGGCTGTCGCCGGCGCCGGGCGGGTAGTAGGCGAAGACCACCTCGTCGATCGCCGGCACGCCGCGGTAATTCGGGTTGCGCACCAAGCGCATCGCCTCGGGAGCGGAGTCGGGCGCCAGCACGTAGGCGCCGGTGCCCAGACGTTCGCTGCCGCGCTCGAGCACGACGCTGCAGAAGTGGTTGGAGAGCAGGAGCGCGAAGCGCGGGTGCGGCCGCTCGAGATCGAACAGCACGCGGTCGCCGGCGGCGCGCGCTTTCGCGTGGGTGACGAACCCCTCGGCCCGGTTGAGCGAGGCCGCGACGTGCTCGGCGGTGAGCGGCGTGCCGTCGGAGAACTTGACGCTGGCGCGCACCCGACCCGAGAAGATCGGGCGTTCGAGCGTCGATTCCTCGCGCCGCAGCGGGCCGTCGAAGAGCAGCGGCCGCGGCGGCGTGTCGGCGTCCGGCGGCTGCAGGTAGGGCGCCTCGAAGATCTGGCTGAGGAAGAAGACGCTCACCGTGTCCTGCGCGTCGCGCGGATCGAGCGCCTTGACCGGATTGAGCGTCCCCACCCGCAGCTCTTTGCGGGCGGGCTTGTCGGGCGACCGCCGGAAGAACGCCATGGTGCGGGCGCGCGCGCGTCGGGCCGTTGCGAGCGCGAAATCAGGCTAGCACGGCAGACGCGGCGTGGCCGATACAATGCCCGGGATGAGCGGCGGGGCGGAAGCGAGCCGCGAGGTCGCGGGCGACCCGGCCGGCGACCCCGCCGGTCGGCTCGCGGCAACGCTCGACCTCGACCTGCTGTCTACTGCCGAGCTGCTGCGGCGCATCCACGGCGAGGACGCGCGTGTCGCCGGCGCAGTGGCGGCGGAGAGCGCCGCTCTGGCCGCGGCGGTCGACGCCGTGGCCGCGCGGCTCGCCGCCGGCGGCCGGCTGTTCTACGTCGGCGCCGGCACCAGCGCGCGCATCGCTGCGCTCGACGCGGCGGAGCTGCCGCCCACCTACGGCACGCCGCCGGCGCTCGTGCAGGTGATCGTCGCCGGCGGCGAGCGGGCGCTGCTGCACGCAGTCGAAGGCGCCGAGGACGACGAGGAGGCGGGGCGTTGCGAGGTGCTCGAGCGGGTACGCGCCGGCGATGCGTTGGTGGGCATCGCCGCCTCGGGCACGACGCCGTTCACCGTCGCGGCGGTGGAGGAAGCGCGCGAGCTGGGAGCGGTGACGGTGGCGGTGACGGCGCGGCCGGGCTCGCCGCTCGCCGCGGCGGCGGAGCACGCGATCGCGCCGCGCACCGGCGCCGAGGTGGTGATGGGCTCGACACGCATGAAGGCGGGGACGGCGCAGAAGCTGGTGCTCAACGCGCTGTCGACGGCGGTGATGGTGCGCCTCGGCCGCGTGCACTCGAACCTGATGGTGGAGATGCCGGCCACCAACGCCAAGCTGCGGGCGCGGGCGGCGCGGATGGTGGAGCTCGCCGCCGAGGTCTCGGCGGAGCAGGCGGCGACGGCGCTGGCGGCGGCCGATGGCGACGTGAAGGTCGCCGTGGTGGTGGCGCGCGGTCGCTCGGTAGAGGAGGCGCGTGCCGCGCTCGCCGCGGCCGGCGGCAACCTGCGGCGCGCGCTCGCCGGCGGCGAGGCCGCGCGGTGAACCGCTTCGACCGCCTCGTCCGCGTCGCCGCCAAGCCACAGCGCATCGTGCTCGGCCTGATGTCGGGCACCTCGGTCGACGGCATCGACGCCGCGCTCGTCGAGATCACCGGCAATGGCGGCGAGCCGCGGCGCGCTCACGGGCCGCGAGAACAGGTGCGCCTGCTGGCGTTCTCCACCTACCCGTTTCCGCCCAGCCTGCGCGAGCGCGTCTTCCGTCTCTTCGACCCGGCGACGGCGCGCATCGACGAGGTCTGCTCCCTCGACTTCCTGCTCGGCGAGCTCTTCGCGGCGGCGGCGCTCGCGCTGTTGAACGAGCACCGCTACGCGCCCGAAGACGTCGACGTGCTGGGCACCGCCGGGCAGACGGTGTGGCACGCGCCCGATCCGGTAGCGGCGGAGCTGTCGACCGAATGGTCGGGCGAGGTGCTCATCACACGCGCGACGCTCGCCATCGGCCAGAGCGCGGTGATCGCCGAGCGCACCGGCATCCTCACCATCGGGGACCTGCGCGTGCGCGACATCGCCGCCGGCGGCCAGGGTGCGCCGCTCGTCTCCTACGCCGACTGGGTGCTGCTCGGCCACCACCGCTTGGGGAGATGCGTGCAGAACATCGGCGGCATCGGCAACGTCACCTACCTGCCGCCCGGCGGCGACCGCCACGAGGTCATCGCCTTCGACACCGGCCCCGGCAACATGGTGATCGACGGCGTCGCCGAGGCGGTGAGCGGCGGCCGCCTGCGCTTCGATCGCGACGGCGAGCTGGCGGCGAAGGGCCGCGTCCACGAGCAGCTGCTGGCGCAGTGGCTCGCCGATCCATACTTCGCGCTGCCGCCGCCGAAGACGACCGGCCGCGAGCTCTTCGGCCTGCCCTTCGTGCGCCGCGTGCTGTCGGATGGCGCCGCCGCGACGGTGGCAGGCGCGGATCTCGTCGCCACGGTCACCGCGCTCACCGCCGAGAGCATCGCCCGCGCCTACCGCGATTTCGTGATGCCGCGCGGACCGGTCGACGAGGTGATCGTCGGCGGCGGCGGCGCCCGCAACCCGACGCTCCTCGCCATGCTGCGCGAGCGGCTGCCCGGCGTGCCGGTGGTGACCCACGAAGAGCGCGGCCTCGACAGCCGCGCCAAGGAAGCCATCGCCATCGCCGTCATCGCCAACGATGCGCTGGTCGGTCTCGACACCAACCTGCCCGGCGCCACTGGCGGGCGGCCGACGGTGCTGGGCAAGGTCAATCTGTGAGGCTTCACGGCCGCGCCTTCGTCGACGGCGACGTGCGCGACGGCGTCACTGTCGAGATCGACGGCGCGCGCATCGCGGCAGTGCGAGTGGGGGAGTCGGCGCCGGCGGATGCGCAGCGCATCACGGGCCTGCTCGTTCCCGGCTTCGTCGACCTGCACGTCCACGGCGGCGCCGGCGCCGACTTCATGGACGGCACCGTCGAAGCGGTGCGGCGCGTCTGCGCCTTTCACGCACGCCATGGGACCGTCGCCTTGGCCGCGACGACGCTGTCAGCGCCGCGAGCCGAGATCACGGCGGCCGTGAGCGCCGCAGTGGCCGTGTCGCGCGAGCCGCGGCCCGGCGAGGCACGCGTGGCCGGCATCCACCTCGAGGGTCCGTACCTGAACCCCGCCGAGGCCGGCGCCCAGGATCCCGCGGCGCTACGCGCGGTCGATCGCGGCGAAGTGGCGGAATGGCTCGCGGCGGCTGGCGACTTGCCGGTGACGATGACCGTGGCGCCCGAGGTCGCCGGCGTGCTCGAGCTGATCGCGGAGCTCGCCCGCCGCGTCACGTTTTCGCTCGGCCACACCGAAGCCGACGAGGAGCTGACGCAGCGCGCCTTGGCTGCCGGTGCCCGCCGCTTCACGCACCTCTGGAACGCCATGCCGCCGCTGCACCACCGCAAGCCCGGCATCGTCGGCGCGGCACTCGCTTCCCCCGACGCGATGCTGGAGCTCATCGCCGACGGCCACCACGTCCACCCGCTCCTCCTCGCCGCCTGCGCGCGTCTCGCCCCGCAACGCGTGGCGCTGATCACCGACGCCATGCGCGCCGCCGGCATGCCCGACGGCCGCTACACCCTCGCGGCGCTCGACGTCGAGGTGCGCGCCGGCTGCGCCCGTCTCGCCAACGGCTCGCTCGCCGGCAGCCTGCTCACCATGGACAGTGCCGTGCGCACGATGGTGCGCGATGCTGGCCTCCCACTCGCCCACGTCCTGCCGCTGGCGAGCGAAGTCCCCGCGCGCGCCCTCGGCCTCGTCGACAAAGGCCGTATTGCCGCCGGTGCCAATGCCGACCTGGTCGAGCTCGATGCAGACCTACGAGCAGCGCGCGTGTGGATCGCCGGCGAAGAGCGGAACTCTCAGAGCTTCTGAGAGCCGTCCAGCTGCGCCAAGTCGCGGTCGAAGGTGCCCAGCGGCAAGTGTCCGGCCTTGCGCGCCACCTCGAGAATGAGGCAGTCAGGAAATCCCACCCTCGGTCGCTGTCGAAAGCGAATGAGCGCGGCGGCAACGGTTTCGGCCTCTTGGATCGCCAGGTCGCTGTGATTCAGGAAGATCTCGACCGCGATGGCGATCTCTTCGGACGAGAGTCCGTAGGTGCTCACCAGCACCCAGATCGTTTCCGCGAGAACGACCTGGGACACCCACGCCCCACCGGCGATGAACTCCGCCGCCGCCGCTGCCTGACGGGCGTCGTCGCGCGTCGCGAGGCGAACGAGGACGTTGGTGTCAACGGCGCGCATCGCGCCGCTTCACGGCTTGGCGGATACCCTCATCCATCTCGGCGAGAGTCCGCCGTTCCGGCGGCTTGTCGAACAGGGCGCGGTGTAGGTCCTCGGAGGTATAACGGCCGGCGCGGCGAACGACGATGCGCTCGCCGTCCTCTTCCCACTCGAGCACCGAGCCCGGACCGACGCCCAGCCGTTTGCGGACTTCGGCGGGCACCGAGATCTGGCCCTGCGCAGTGATCTTCGACTGTGCGATCGCCATGGCGCGATCTTACCACGGTAATGACAAGCCGAAGTGGCGGCCGCCGCGGTGCATCTAGAGCAGTTTGCCGCGCAACAGGAACGAAGCAACGCTGAAGTAGATGACCAGGCCGGTGACGTCGACGAGCGTTGCCACGAAGGGCGCCGAGGACGTTGCCGGATCGGCGCCCAGCTTTTTCAGCAGCAGCGGGAACATCGATCCGACCAGCGTCCCCCACAGCACCACTCCGAGCAGCGTCGCCGCGACGGTCAGCGCGATCATCAGCCAGTGCGGTCCATAGACGTTGGAGAACGCGGACCACACGGCGATGCGCAAGAAGCCGATGGCGCCGAGGATGGCGCCGAGCGCTGCGCCCGCCATCACCTCGCGGCGTGCGATGGCCCACCAGTCGAGGAGCGACACCTCGCCGAGGGCCAGCGCGCGGATGATGAGCGTCGCCGCCTGCGAGCCAGAGTTGCCGCCGCTGCTGATGATCAGCGGCACGAAGAGCGCCAGCACCACGGCGCGCGCAATCTCCGCTTCGAAGAACGCCATCGCCGTCGCCGTCAACATCTCGCCGAGGAACAGGATGACCAGCCACGACGCCCGCTTGCGCACCAGCGTCAATAACCCGACGGCTAGGTACGGGTCCTCGAGCGCCTCGCTGCCGCCGAGCTTCTGGATGTCCTCGGTGGCCTCTTCCTCGGCAACGTCGAGGACGTCGTCGACGGTGACGATGCCCACCAGCACGCCGGCCGAATCGACCACCGGCAGCGCCGTGCGGTCGTAGCGCCGGAAGGCGGCGACGGCTGTTTCCTGGTCGTCGGTAGCCGTAAGCGCCACCATCTCGCCGTCCATCAGGTCGGTGACGCGCTTGTCGGCCTCGGCGAGCAGCACCTCGCGGATGCGCACGTCGTCGTGGAGCTTCCCGCCCTCGTCGACCACGTAGAGCACGTTGAGCGTCTCCGAGTCGCTGCCGTGGCGGCGCACGTGGGCCAGGACCTGATCCATCGTCCAATCCTGGCGCACCGCCACGTAGTCGGGCGTCATCAGACGGCCGATCGAATCCTCGGGGTAGCCGAGCAGCGAGCGGGCGACGGCGCGCTCCGACGGCGAGAGCAGGTTGAGCAGCCGCGCCGTGACCTGCCCCGGCAGCTCCTCGAGGAACGCCGTGCGGTCGTCGGGGCGCATGTCGTCGAGGACGCGCGCCACCTGCTCGTCGCCGAGGCCCTTGAGCAATTCCTCCTGCGCCTCGAAGGGCAAATACTCGAATGCTTCCGCCGCCAGCTCGCGCGGCAGCAGGCGGAAGAGCACGGGGCGCTCTTCGGGCGAGCTGTCGGCGAGCAGCTCGGCGAGGTCGGGCACCGGCAGCTCGAGCAAGAACTCGCGCAACTCGTTGAAGTTCCGGTTGCGGATCAGCTCGGCGACGTCGGGGCGGATCAGGTCGGCGAGCATCGCGCCCGATACTATGCGCGGCCGTCACCGCAACGTAGGGCCCGCTACGGCGAACCGAGACCCCTCACCGTCGCCGTTGGCGGCGAGGAGGACGGCGGCGCTCCGTGACCGAGCCCGTCACGCCCTCTCCAGCCCGCCGGCGCATGGCCGCTCGAACGACAGCAAACCCTTCGCGCTCGGCGGCCGTGGCAAGCCGCTCGTCGAGACAAACGAAGGGAAGCGTCCCCGGCCGTCCCTCACAAGCGGCCAGCGCCGCGGCGAGCTGCGCCGAGTCGGCGGCACGCAGATCGTGAAGGCGGAGGAGCCGGCGCGCGGCCTCGCGCAGCAGGTCCGAGGGCTCGACCTCATGCCAAGTTGCGGCGAAGCGGTCGAGCCGAGCTCGCGCGGCGATCGCCGACCGATGCCGCAGAAGCCCGTCCCGCTCGAGCCGCGACACCGCCGACTCGCACTCGATGCTCGTACCCCACCAGGCGATCACGGTGGCATCCGACCGATAGAGCGAGCGCATTCGGCCCGAGGCTGTCTGCCTGACGATCAGCGGCACCAGCGCCGAGCTGTCCCAGAACCTCATCGGCCGCTGCGGCGCTCGTCGAGAAGCGCCGCGAGCACGTCACCGCCGCGCTCCGCCGCCGGCGGAGGAGTGCGGAGGATCTCGTCGAGGCGTGGCCGCTGCGCCCGGCGCAGGATCCCGCCCCGCTCGAGCCGCGCCAGCCGGCCCTCGTCCGGACCGGCGCCCTCGGCGCCGGCGATCGGCTCCAGCCGCGCCACGGGGCGTCCGCGGTCGGTGACCAGGATCGTCTCGCCATGCCGCACACGGTCCAACATCGCGCTCAAGCCGTTCTTCGTTTCGGATATCGTGGCCGTTCGCATCTGGCTATTCTAGCCTCTTCCGAGCGCAGCCGAAAGATGCCGCGGCGCTGGGCTATCATCCGGCGCGCCCGCGCGTGCCACATGGCGACCTACGACGCATCAGCCATCGAGGTCCTCACCGGCCTCGAGCCCGTCCGCCGCCGGCCGGGGATGTACACCGCCACCGAGCGGCCCAACCACCTGGCGCAGGAGGCGATCGACAACGCCGTCGACGAGGCGATCGCCGGCTACGCGCGGTCGCTCGTCGTCACGCTGCACGCCGACGGCTCGCTGTCGGTGGCCGACGACGGGCGCGGCATGCCGGTCGACGTGCACCGCGAGCACAAGGTGTCGGGCGTCGAGCTGATCCTCACGCGCTTGCACTCGGGCGCCAAGTTCTCGGACAAGTCCTATCGCTTCTCGGGCGGCCTGCACGGCGTCGGCATCTCGGTCGTCAACGCCCTGTCTAGCCGTTTCGAGGTCGAGGTGAAGCGCGACGGCAAGGTGTGGAAGATGAGCTTCGCCGACGGCGATGCGACGTCGAAGCTCAAGGCCGTGGGCACCGTCGGCATGCGGCAGACCGGCACCACGGTGCGCTTCTGGCCCGATCCGAAGTTCTTCGACACCCCGAAGTTCTCGGTGCCGCGGTTGAAGCACGTGCTGCGCGCCAAGGCTGTCCTCTGTCCGGGCCTGCAGGTCTCGTTTCGCAGCGAGGAAGACAAGACGGACGACCAGGACTGGTGCTACGAGGAGGGGCTCGCCGACTACCTGCTCGACGAGCTCGACGGCGAGCCGCTGGTGCCGGAAGCGCCGTTCGTCGGCCACTTCCAAGGGCCCGAGCAGGAGGTGGACTGGGCGGTGGCGTGGCTGCTCGAAGAGGGCGCCGACCCGGTGCAGGAGAGCTACGTCAACTTGATCCCCACCGCGCAGGGAGGGACGCACGTTGCTGGCTTGCGCGCTGGCTTGACTGAAGCAGTGCGCGAGCTCGCCGAGTTTCGCGACCTGCTGCCGCGCGGCGTCAAGCTCGCGCCCGACGACGTCTGGGAGCGCTGCACCTACGTGTTGTCGCTGCGCACCAAGGACCCGCAGTTCTCGGGACAGACGAAGGAGCGCCTCACCTCGCGCGAAGCGGCCGCTTTCGTCTCCGGCGTCGCCAAGGACGCCTTCTCGCTCTGGCTCAACCAGCACACCGAGCTCGCCGAGCGCATCGCGCAGATCGCCATCGACAGCGCCATGCGGCGGCAGCGGCTGGCGAAGAAGGTGCAGCGCAAGAAGGTGGCGGCCGGTCCGGCGCTGCCCGGCAAGCTCGCCGACTGCACGCACGAGAACCTCGAAGAGACCGAGCTGTTCCTGGTCGAAGGCGACTCCGCCGGCGGCTCGGCGAAACAGGCGCGGAGCAAGGAAACGCAGGCGATCCTGCCGTTGCGCGGCAAGATCCTCAACGCCTGGGAGGTGGCACCCGACGAGGTGCTCGGCAGCAAAGAGGTGCACGACATCGCGGTGGCGCTCGGCGTCGACCCGGCGTCGGGCGACCTCTCGGGGCTGCGCTACGGCAAGGTCTGCATCCTCGCCGACGCCGACTCCGACGGCGCCCACATCGCGACGCTGCTCTGCGCGCTGTTCGTCAAACACTTCCGGCCGCTCGTCGAAGCCGGCCGCGTGCACGTGGCGATGCCGCCGCTCTATCGCATCGACGTCGGCAAACAGGTCTTCTACGCGCTCGACGAGGGCGAGAAGAAGGGCGTCCTCGACCGCATCGCGGCCGAGAAGCTCAAGGGCAAGGTGAACATCCAGCGGTTCAAAGGCCTCGGCGAGATGAACCCGTTGCAGCTGCGCGAGACGGTGATGGCGCGCGAGACCCGGCGCCTCGTCCGCCTCGAGCTGGAGAACGGGAATCGCGCCGACGAGATCATCGACATGCTCCTCGCGAAAGGGCGCGCCGCCGACCGGCGGGCCTGGTTGGAGGAGAAGGGAAACCAGGCGGAGGTGCTTTCGTGAGCGACATTCAGGTGAAGGAAACCGGCGACCCGAGCGCGGCCTTGCAGATCGAAGATCTGGTGGAGGGCAGCGGCGCCGCGGCGCAGCGCGGGCAACAACTCGAAGTGCTTTACACACTGTGGCTGTTCGACCCGCGCGAGCCTGCCCACAAGGGCCGCAAGGTCGACAGCACCGACCAGCACGGCGGCGTGCCGTTCGGCTTCCGGCTCGGCGCCGGGCAGGTGATCAAGGGCTGGGACGCCGGCGTCGAAGGGATGAAGATCGGCGGCAAGCGACGCCTCGTCGTACCGCCGGCGCTCGGCTACGGCGCGCACGGGGCCGGCGGCGTCATCCCGCCGAGCGCGACGCTGCTCTTCGAAGTCGAGCTGCTCGACGCGCACGCGTAGGGCGGCACCGCGTCCGAGCATGCGGTACCCCGAGTATGGGCCCTGTGACAGATCTCTCTCGCCGAGCTGGCTGCATTATGTCACAATGCCATCGCCGCGCTGGGGCGCCCACCCCGCTCGTCACCCCGATCGTTGGCGCTCCGGCGCGGCCTCTAACCGAACTCTTTGACCGGCGCCGCCTGCAGCGGCCCCACCCGTCCGGCGACGATGTCCGCCTTGAAGTAGTTCTCGCCGCGAACCGGGCTGCCGGCAAGGCGGCGGAGCATGGCGAGCTGGCCGACGTGGGTCAGCGCATCGGCGACGGGGCCTTGGAACAGCCGCTCGACGGTCGAGTCGAGCGGCTCGTCGCCGGCGAGCAACTCGTCGAAGCGCAAGAGCCCGGCGAAGAAGCGCTCGCACTCCGCCGGCCACGCGCGCGCCGCCGAGTCCGACCAGAAGTGCCGCCCTTCGACGAGCGCGCACGCCCAGTCGAAGAGGTCGCCCACGTGCGCGAGGATCTCGCCCGCCGACCGCGACTCCGGCGCGGCGCGGAACTTGGCGAACCCGGGCGGTGCATCGCGAATCGCCTTGCCGCCGCGATAGGCGAGCGTCGCCAGGCAGTGACGAAGGAACTGCCGCTGCGCCGAGTCATCGTTCACGTGATTGCCCTCGCCGCTGTCGGTCGTTCAGGCGGAGACGGCCGAGCACTTCGAAGCGACCATACTGCAGGAAGTGACGGTCGAAGGTGAAAGCGGCGCCGATGCGGCGAGCTTCGATCACCGCGAACGATATGGCGTCACAGAGGCTCCAGTCCTTATCGGTGTACCGCGCCAACAGCTCCTTGGCGCGCTGCTCCTCGTGGGGAAGCGCGTGGAGAACCGGCAGTGCCCCGGTGAAGAGCCATTCGCCCGCCAAGTGCCGCCCGAGCTTGCGCAGCAACAGGGCGTGGGTCTCGACTTCGACGTAGTTCGTGACGTAGCTTGGCCGTTGCTCCTTGGCCAGCCGCCGTGCGATGGCGGTTGCGGGCCGGTGATCCGCGTCGTCGGCATCGAGCAACGCAAGCACGGCGCTCGAGTCCCATAACACCGTCCGTCTCATCGGTCGAGGATGGCGTGCTTGTCGCGGGCCCCTGGGGATTGACCGCCGCCGCGCCCGGCCCCGACGAGGCGAAAGATCGGGTGAGTCTCGTCGAACTGGGGCGTATTCTCGGCCGGACGCGGGGACGCGCCGCGCGCCAGCGCGTCGCGCGGGATCAACCGACGCCCGCCGCGACGCACGCTGGTGAGAGCGCCGCGTCGAATCAACCGCCAAATGGTCGACTCGGACACCCCGAGGGCCTGGCTGGCATCGCTCACCGTCAGGAGCTTGGCAGCATTGGAACGGGCCATGCGACAGACTGTCACCTGATGGTCATCATGTCAACTCTATCAACACACTGATCGGCCGTACGCGGAGTGGGCTCCGCGTGATCTGCCCCAACCATCCGGAGTGCCGTCAGTCCTGCCGTAGCGCCCGCGCCGGCTCGGTGCGCGCGGCGCGCAACGCCGGCAGCAGGGCGGCGGCGAGGGCGGCGAGCGCGAGCAGGGCCGGCGCGATGAGCATGCTGGCGGGGTCGAGAGGCTGCACGCCGTAGAGCAGGCCGCGGATGAGGCGTGCCGCGGGAACCCAGAGCGCCAATCCGAGTCCGGCGCCGATGAGGAGCAGTCGCGTGGCGGTGCCGAGTACCAGCAGCAGCACGTCGCGCCGCTCGGCGCCGACGGCCATGCGCACGGCGAGCTCGCGGCGGCCGCTCGTCACCGCGTGGCTCAGCAGCCCGAAGAGGCCGATGGCGGCGACGGCGAGGCCGAGCGCCGCGAAGAGCGAAGCGAGCTCGGCGTGCATGCGCTCGGCGGTGAGCAGCCGGTCGAGCGCCTGCTCGCCGGTGCTGAAGTCGACGCTGGCAACGAGCGGCGCCACGCGCGCCACCGCGCCGCGCACCTGCGCCGCCACGGTCTCCGGCGGCAGCCGTGAGTGCAGCAGCAGGCTCATGCGGCTGTGGCCGCGTTGCGCGTAGGGGAAGTAGACCGCCGGCGGTGTCGGTGAACCTGCCGGTCCGCCGTTCACGTCGGCGGCCACGCCTACCACGTTCCAGGGTTCGCTGGGCGCGCCCGAGACGTCGATCTCGCGCCCCACCGCCTGCGCGGCGTCGCCGAAGAGCTGGCGCGCCAGCGTCTCGGCGATCACCACCGCCGGCTGGCCGTCGGCGCGGTCGCGCTCGTCGAGGGCGCGGCCGGCGCGCAGCGGCACGCCCAGGGTGCTGAAGTAGCCGGGGAAGACGAGGTCGTAACCGCCCTGGTGCGCCTGTTCGGGCCGCTCGGGCCGGCTCACCATGGTGGTGCGGAACCAGCCGGCGAGCGGCGGCATCTGCGACAGGCTCGCCGCTTCGGTGCCCGGCAGGCGCAGCATCTCCTCGCGGATGCGCGCGTAGAGCTGTCCGGCATCGTTGGCGCCGCCGAGGTTGCGCGGCGCATACAGCGTCGCGATGTGCAGGTCGTTGACCGGGAAGCCGGGATCGCGCTGCGCCGCGTTGCGCAGCGTGCGCGCCAGGGTGCCGCCGCCGATGCAGAGCACGAGCGACAGCGCGAGCTGCAGCACGACCAGCGCGCGCCGCACGCCGCCGCCGCGCGAGTCGCCGGCCGTGCCCCGTGCCGCCGCCAGCGTGCGCAGCGGCCGCAGCACGGCGGGGAGCGAAGCCAGGCTGGCGAGCACGGCGCAAGCGGCCGCGCCGGCGAGCGCGAACCCGAGCGAGCGGAGGTCGATGCGCACCAGGCGCGTCGACTCCCACCACGAGCCGAGCCCGCCCGGATCGCTGACCGCCCAGGCGTCGAGGCGCGCGGCGAGCGCCAGGGCGATGGGGATGCTGGCCAGCGCGCCCAGCGAGCAGACCGTGCACACCTCGGCGATGAGCCGCCCGACGGCGTTCGCCCGCGGCTCGCCGAGCGCGGCCCGCACGTCGCGGTCGCGCTGCCGTGCCGCCGTGCGCGCCAGCTGGAGGTTGGTGACGCTGGCGGCGGCGAGGAGCAGGAACAGCAGCGCGCCGCCGAGCAGGGCGCGCGCGGCGTCGAGCTGCGGATCGGGGCCGACCGAGTCGTAGCGGTCGGCGCGCGCCACGAACACCCGCCGCGCGCCGCTCGACGGGCCCGTCGTCGGGTCGCCGCCGTCGATGGGACCCTCCGCGTCGGCGGCGCGGGCAGCGGGAGCGAGCGCCGCCTGCAGCCGCGGCAGCGTGACGTCGCCATCGACACGTCCGACGAGCTGCAGGAAGTGGCTCATGGGGTCGGTGAGCCGCGCCGTACCGGTGACCTCGTCGACGCGCTGCAACGGCACGTAGAGCGCGCCGCCGCGGCCGTGGCCGATGAACCCTTCCGGCGCGATGCCGACGATCGTCGCCTGCCTGCCATTGATCGGCAGCGGCTTGCCGATGACGTCACGGTCGCCGCCGAGCTGGGCGCGCCAGAAGGCCGGGTGGAGGACGACGACCGCCGGCGCGCCAGGGCGATCGTCCGCCGGCTGCAGCAGCCGCCCGAGCAGCGGCCGTGCGCCGAAGGTAGCGAAGTAGTCGCCGCTCACCGCGAACGCCCAGGCGAAGCGCGGCGGCTCCGAGCCGCCCACCGCGACGCCGATGGGCGTATAGGCGGCGAGCTCGCGCAGCCCGGCGCGCCGCTCCTGACGTCCATGCAGCAGCTCGAAATCGCGGTACGAAGAGGGCAGGCGCGGGTCCTGGTCGGTGCCGAGGTAGACGGCGACCATACGGGCGCCGCGCGGCCCGTCCACGCGCGGCCAGAGCACGGCGCCCAGGTAGGCGAACAGGCCGGTGCTCACGCCGACGGCGAGCGCCACCAGCGCGATCGCCGGGAACACGGTGGCGGGTTGGCGCAGCAGTCGGCGCAGCATGACGCGAGAGCGAGCGAAGTCAGTCTACAGAAGCCCGAGCGTGCGGGAGCGTCCGGGAGACCCCTTTGCTACCATCCGCGCCGCATGCCGAGAGCTTCGAAGCGGTCGGGCGCCAACGGCGCCGCGCCGCCGCCCCCGCCGCAAGTCCCCGACGTCGAGCGCCTCGCTCTCGCCGACTTCACCGAGAAGGCGTACCTCGACTACTCGATGTACGTCGTGCTCGACCGCGCGCTGCCGGCGCTGGCGGACGGGCTCAAGCCGGTGCAGCGGCGCATTGTGTACGCGATGTCGGAGCTCGGGCTCTCGGCCACCGCCAAGTACAAGAAGTCGGCGCGCACGGTGGGCGACGTGCTGGGCAAGTTCCACCCGCACGGCGACTCCGCCTGCTACGAGGCGATGGTGTTGATGGCGCAGCCGTTCTCGTTCCGCTACCCGCTCGTCGACGGGCAGGGGAACTGGGGCTCGCAGGACGACCCGCGCTCGTTCGCCGCCATGCGCTATACCGAGGCGCGGCTGACGGCCTTCGCGCAGACACTACTCTCGGAGCTGCCGCACGGCACCGTCGACTGGGTGCCCAACTTCGACGGCACGCTGGAGGAGCCCGAGGTGTTGCCGTCGCGGCTGCCGCACGTGCTGCTCAACGGCGCCTCGGGCATCGCCGTCGGCCTCGCCACGGACATCCCGCCCCACAACCTGCGCGAGGTGGTGGCGGCCGCGGTGGCGCTGCTGGAGGATCCCGACATCACGAGCAAGCAGCTCGCGAAGCTGATCCCGGGGCCGGACTTCGCGACCGAGGCCGAGATCATCAGCCCGCCGGAAGAGCTGCGCCAGGTGCACGACACCGGCATGGGCTCGATCCGCATGCGCGCCGCCTGGGAGCGCGAAGACCAGGAGGTGGTGATCACCGCGCTGCCGTACCAGGTCTCCGGCTCGAAGGTGCAGCAGCAGATCGCGGCGCAGATGCAGGCCAAGAAGCTGCCCTGGGTGGACGACCTGCGCGACGAGTCCGACCACGAGAACCCGACGCGCCTCGTCATCTCGCTGCGCAGCTCGCGCGTCGACGTCGAGTCGGTGATGGCGCACCTCTTCGCCACCACCGACCTCGAGCGCACCTACCGCGTCAACATGAACGCCATCGGCCTCGACGGCCGGCCGCGGCTCTACACGCTGCGCACCATGCTCGTCGAGTGGCTGGAGTTCCGCACCGAGACGGTGCGCCGCCGCCTCCAACACCGCTACGACCGGGTGCTGGCGCGCCTCCACGTCCTCGAAGGCTTCCTCGTCGCCTTCCTCAACATCGACGAGGTGATCGCCATCATCCGCCGCGAGGAGGAGCCGAAGCCGGTGCTCATGGCGCGTTTCGCGCTCACCGATGCGCAGGCGGAGGCGATCCTCGAGCTCAAGCTGCGCCACCTCTCACGCCTCGAGGAGATGAAGATTCGCGGCGAGCAGGACGAGCTGATGCGCGAGCGCGACGAGCTCGAGAGCATCCTCAAGTCGAAGAAGCGCCTGGCGAGGAAGGTGCGCGAGGAGCTCGAGGCCGACGCCGAGCAGCACGGCGATGCGCGCCGCTCGCCGATCGTGCAGCGCGAGGCGGCCAAGGCGCTCGCCGAGGAGCAGCTCGTCCCGTCGGAGCCGATCACCGTGGCGATCTCGGAGAAGGGTTGGGTGCGCGCCGCCAAGGGCCACGAGCTCGAGCCGCGCGAGCTGCAGTACCGCGCCGGCGACGCCTTCCTGCATGCCGCGCGCGGGCGCAGCAACCAGCCGGCGGTGTTCCTCGACTCGACGGGACGCGCCTACGCGCTGCCCAGCCACAATCTGCCCTCGGCGCGCGGGCAGGGCGAGCCGCTCACCAGCACGGTCAACCCGCCGCCCGGCGCCTCGTTCGTCGGCGTCGTGCTGGCGGCCGAAGACGATCTCGTGCTGCTGGCGAGCGACGCCGGCTACGGCTTCCTGGCGCCGTTCGGGGAGCTGCAGACGCGGCACACGGCCGGCAAGGTGGCGATGACGCTGTCGAAGGGCGCCCGGCCATTGCCGCCCTTCCGCGTCGGCAAGGTGAACGGCGACGAGCTGCTCGCCGTCGCCACCGACTCCGGCAACCTGTTGCTCTTCCCACTCGCCGAGCTGCCGCAGATGCCGCGCGGCAAGGGCGTCAAGCTGCTCAACATCCCCGCCAAGCGGCAGGGCCAGGAGCGGCTGGTGGCGCCGGTGGTGCTGGCGCCCGGCGCCACGCTGCGCGTGCACTCGGGCAAGCGCTTCTACCAGATCAAGAAGAGCGACCTCGAGCACTTCCAGGGCGCCCGCGCGCAGCGCGGCGGCCGGCTGCCGCGCGGCTTCCAGAACGTCACTGCGCTCGAAGTGGTGGGGCAGCAGGCCGAGCCCGAGCTGCCGCTGGTCTGATCGTTCTGGCAATCGCCTTGCACCTTCCGGCGGCGGGAGGAGCAGCCATGCCAGAGACGCAACGCCAACCGAGTCATCCCCGCCCGAGCAAGCGCCGGAAGAGCAACGGCAAAGGCGAAGACCGCAAGCCGAAGTCGCCGTTCCCCGAGCAGCACCAGGAGAAGCCGGGCATCGAAGCCGCCCTCGAGCCGCGCCCGAAGTACGAGGCTCCTGAATACAAGGCAGCCGGCAAGCTCGAGGGCAAGGTGGCGCTCATCACCGGCGGCGACTCCGGCATCGGCCGCGCCGTGGCAGTGCTCTTCGCCAAGGAAGGCGCCGACGTCGCCTTCACCTACCTGCCCGAAGAGCAGGAGGACGCCGACGAGACGCGCTCGGCGATCGAGGACGAGGGCTCGGAAGCGGTGGCGCTCGCCGGCGACTTGACCGACCCCGAGTTCTGCGAGCGCGTCGTCGGCGAGACCGTCGAGTCGCTGGGCCGCCTCGACATCCTGGTCAACAACGTCGCCTTCCAGCAGAGCCAGGAGAAGCTCGAGGAGATCAGCGAGGAGCAGTGGGACCACACCTTCAAGACCAACATCTACGGCTACTTCCGCATGACCAAGGCGGCGCTGCCGCACCTCGGCAAGGGCTCGGTGATCCTCAACACCGGGTCGATCACCGGCTTGGAAGGGAGCTCGCACCTGCTCGACTACGCGGCGACCAAGGGCGCCATCCACGCCTTCACCAAGTCGCTGGCGCAGAACCTCGTCGATCGCGGGATCCGCGTCAACTGCATCGCGCCAGGGCCGGTGTGGACGCCGCTCAACCCTTCCGACAACAAGTCGCCCGAGGAAGTGGCGAAGTTCGGCGCCGACACGCCGATGAAGCGCCCGGCGCAGCCCGAGGAGATCGCGCCGGCCTACGTCTACTTCGCCTCGCCGGCCGACTCGAGCTTCGTCACCGGCGAGGTGCTGACGCTACTCGGCGGCGAGACCACCGCCGGGTAGCGACGCACCGAAGGCTCAGTAGGACTCGTAGGCGCCCTGGTCGACCGACCGGCCGCGCTTTCGCGGTCCGCCCACGACGTCCGACGGACCGAGCCCGCCCGGCGGGTTCGGCTTGCCCTTGTCCACGGCGATCGAGCGCCGCGTGAGCCGATAGTCGCGGCCTGCCTTGTTGCGGAACTTGACGTCGAGCCGCTTGCCGACGGTCGTCGAGGTCATCACGAAGGAGGTGCCTTCCTCGTCCACGAGGTTCAACAGCGGCACGCCGTTGGGGCTGAGGATGATCGAGTTGGCGAGCGAGAACAGGCTCGGCCCGAACCGCGGCGGGAAGCTATTGCGCCAGGGATTTACCGCCAATCCCACCCAGCCGCGGTTGTCCGCGATGGTCAGGTTGGTGAGCAGGACGGTCCCTTCGCCCACGTTGCCGGCGTACATGCCGCCGACGTTGCTGTCCGCCACGACGGAGTCGCCGAAGCGGATCAGCGAGCCGTGCAGCGCCGCCAGCATCACCTGGACGAAGGAGCTTCCGGAACCGCTGTTGTCGAGGAAGTGGTTCCGCAGCAGCGTCGTCTGGTTGCCGAGACCGGTGGAGCGCACGTCGATCGCGGTGGCGCGGACGTTGCCCACGGGGTCGCGGTCCATCTCGAGCCGGTTGTCCTCGACGAGGTTGTCGTTGACCTCGCCGACCGTGTGGCCCCCGTCGTCGGGGAGCTCGACGAGGATTCCGCCACCCCAGGAAGCGCCCAGCCAGCCGGCGCAATGTTGCGGATCGCTGCCGCATGCGGGGTCGAGGTCCGACCGCGAGATGCCGCGGTTGTCCATGATGTGGTTGCCGTCGATCTCGAACGACGCCCCGTCGGAGGTGGCGCGGGAAACCAGGTACATGCCGGCGCCGTAAGTGAGCCCGTCGGAGACGCGATTGTCGGCGATCTCGTTGCCGGTGAGCCGGAGCCGCCCGGAGCCGGTCAGCTCGACGCCGATGCCGCCGCCCATGGCGTCCCTGCCCGGCGCGCCGGCGGCGTTGTCGCGCACGGCGCAGTCAGCGATGGTGACCGTGCCACCCGAGATCGCCGCTTTGATGCCGCCGCCGAAGCCGGGCTTGCCGACGGAGCCGGTATCGACGCCCTGGATGAAGCCCATCTTCCGCACGGCCAGCGAGCCGCCGCTCACCTGGAGCGCCAAGGCCCGGCCGCGCCTGTCGGCGTCGACGCGGGTCTCGCCGCACCCGCAATCGAACTTGGAGTTCCAGCCGCCGCTGATGAGCAGCGATCCACTGGCCATCGCCAGCGTCAGATTCTCGCGGTAGGTGCCCGCCTGCACGCGGATCTCGTCGTCCTCGCCATTCGCGAGGGCGACGTCGATCGCCGCCTGAATGGTGTGGTGGGAACCTCCGGGGCCCACGGTCAGAACTGCCGCACGAGCCGTTGCCGCCACCATCACCGCGACCAGCGCTACCGCCAACGCTCTCGACCGTTGGGTCATGGCCAGGTCCTCCGGTTGGTTCTCGCACTAGCATACGCCTGATGCGCATCGCCCTGGCCTCCGACCACGCCGGGTTTCGTTACAAGGAACGGCTGAAAGGGTTGTTGGCCGAGCGCGGGCACGAGGCGGTCGACTTCGGCACCCACTCCGAGGAATCCGTCGACTACCCGCTCTTCATCCGCCCCGCCGCCGAGGCGGTGGCGGCGGGGGAGTGCGAGCGCGGCATCGTGCTCGGCGGCTCGGGCAACGGCGAGGCGATGGCCGCCAACCGCGTACGCGGCGTGCGCTGCGCGCTCTGCTGGAGCCGCGAGAGCGCCGAGCTGGCGCGCCGGCACAACGACGCCAACGTCATCTCCCTCGGCGAGCGGTTGCTGGGCTGGGAGCTGGTGGTCGAGATCGTCGATGCTTGGCTGCAGACGCCGTTCGAAGGCGGGCGGCACGCGCGCCGCATCGCCGAGCTCGACGCGCCCTAGACCTTCGACCTTAGACCTTCGATACCCGCCGCACGACGGCGACGGCGATGACCACCGCCGCGATCATCATCGCGATGGCGACCGGCACGCCCCAGGGCGCGGCGAACGGCGGCCAGTTGTGTTCGAAGTTCATGCCGTAGAAGCCGGTGATCACCGCCAGCACGCCGATGACGATGGTGACGACGGTGAGCCGGTTGACGACGCGGTTGAGGCGGTTCGACGTCGCCGACATGTAGAGGTCGATGCCGCTCGACAGCAGGTCGCGGAAGGTGTCGGCCATGTCGGTGATGCGCAGCAGGTGGTCCTGCACGTCGCGCAGGTAGTAGGAGAGCTGCTCGGTCTCGAGGTAGGGCAGGTCGCGGCGGTTGATCAGCGTCATCGCGTCGCGTTGCGGGGCCACGACTTTGCGGATGAGCACGAGCTGGCGCTTGAGGCGGAAGAGGCGCTCGAGCGTCTCGTGGCTCGGCTTCTCCAGCACCAGATCCTCGAGCGTGTCGATCTCGTCGCCGAGCTCGTCGAGCATGGGGAAGTAGCCGTCGACGACGGTGTCGAGCAGCGCGTAGAGCACGTGCGCGGCGTTCGCGGTGTCGGGGAAGAGGCGGCTGACGCGGCGCTGCGCCTCGTCCAGCGCCGGCTCCTCCTTGGGGTGCACCGTGACGACCAGGTTCTTGGCGACGAAGACGTCGAGCTCGCGGAACTGCACCTCGCAGTCGCACAGCTCGCCGGGGTTCAAGATGAGGAAGAGGTGCTGCGGGTACTCCTCGACCTTGGGGCGCTGGTGCTGGTTGCGGGTGTCCTCGATGGCGAGCGGGTGGAAGTGGAGGAGGTCGCGCATCATCGCCGCCTCGCCGTCGTCGGGACCGGTGACGTCGATCCAGACGAAGCTGCCGGCGGCGAGCACGGTCTTCAGCTTCGAGGCGTGGGTCTCCTCCAGGCCGTGCTTGCCGGCGGTGAGGAGACGGATCACGGCGCGGTCCTCGAAGCGATGCGGCGGCGCGGCTGAAAGCTCATCGCGGCGCCATTATCGCCGTTGCTATCCTGCGCCGCGATGACGGATGGGGCCGTAGACCTTTACCGGCGCCGCGCCGACCCGGTGGTGGCGGCGGTGTTCGCGCTCGGGCTCGCTTTGTCGCTGCTGCTGGCGCTGCGCAGCCAGGTCGGCGGCGATCAGCTCAATCTCCTCGCGCGCGGCTGGCTGCTGCTGGCGCGCGGCGAGTGGCTGCCCTACGGCAACCCGAGCAGCAGCGGCGGCGCCGTGCCAGGAGGCGTCACCGCGCTTTTGGTGGCGGCGCCGCTGGCGCTGTGGCGGCATCACCGTGCCGCCGTGCTCGGCATCGTGCTGACTCAGGTGCTCGCCTTCGTGTTGCTCGACCGTTGGCTGCGCGAGGCGCTCGCGCGCCGCGAGCGGCGGCTCTTCGCGGTGGTCTACTGGCTGAGCCCGTGGCGCTTGTTGCTCTCCGGCTTCCTGTGGAACCCGGGCTACCTGCTGCTCCTCGGCGCCATCCACGCGTGGAGCGCGTGGCGCCAGCGCGAGGTGGCATCGTGGTGGCCGTCATTCGCGGTGGCGTTGGCGGTGGGGATCGGGTTCCAGATCCATCCTTCGGTGACGCTGCTGGGCGCGGCGACGGTGCTGCTGTGGATCACCGGCCACACGCGGCTGCGGTGGAGCGGCGTCGCCGCCGGCGTGCTGGTGTCCGCCGCGGCGCTCGTGCCGTGGGTGTTGGCAGTGCGGCGCGAGCCGGCGCTGCTGCCGGTCTCGGAAGGCTTTCCCTTTCGCGGGCTGGTGCTGCTGTTCCCGCTCGTGCGCGGCGTGTTGTATGGGCTGCGCTACGGCTCGCTCGGTTTGCCGGCGCCCGAGGCGCGATTCGACTTCGCGCCGGAGCTGGGCGACGCGATGGCGCGGCCGATGGGCCTCTTCGCCCACGGCATGGTGACCTGGTTCGGCGGCATCACCGTGATCGTCGCGGTGCTGGCGAACTTCTGGCTGTGGCGCCGTCTTCGACGGCGCGGGCTCGCCGAGCTGCTCGGCGTGCGGCCGGGCCGCCGCGCGTGGGTGGCCGGCTACGCCCGCGTCTGCTTCGCCGCGGCGCTGCTCACCTATGCGGCGGCGCCGACGACCGTCATGTGGTGGCAGGGCGTGCCGCTGTTCCACGCCGCGCTGCTGCCGCTCGCCTTGTGGGGCGGCGCGCTGGCGCGACGCCGTCGACGGGCGATGAGGATCGCCAGCGTCGCGTGGCCGGCCTGCGCGGTCGTCATCGCCTTGCTGCTCGCCTTCGGCGGTCGCCGTCATCGCTGCGGCGGCGAGGGCTCCATCGTGCTGCCGCTGCGCGGCGATCACCCGATGCTGCACGACCTGCGCATCTTCGAGAGCTGCCCGATCGAGATCCGCCCCGACGGCTGGTGGCCCGACGTGCTGCCGGAGCCGCGGCTGGCGCGGCCCGGCAGCGAAGCTCAGCCGCCGATGCGCTCGAGCTCGACGGGCGGTACGAACGCCAGCCGGCCCTTCGCGTCGCGGCTCGATTCGTCGCGCTCGTTGCCGCGCCGCGATCCGGTCGCCGGCGCGCTGTGCTCCGTCGCCGGCGTCACGGCACCCGGCGGCTCGACGGCGCGATCTTGCGGCAGCACCGCGAGCAGCGTGCCGGTCGCCTCGACGCGCCCCGGCGGCGCCGGCGGGATGGTGCTCACCACGACGGTCGCCGCTTCGCCTGGCAGCGGCTCGGGCGGCGGCGGTGGTGGCGGCTCCTGCGCCGCGACCTTGAAGCTGCCGACGAGCCCGGCCGCTTCACGGCGCAGCGTCAGCGTCCCGGCCACGGCGGTGTTGAAGTCCTTCATGCTGCCCAGCGCTTCGCCGCGCGTGGTGACGAAGGCGTAGACGCGCACCGGCACCAGCGGCTCCTCCGGCGCGTGCAGCACGTAGGTGCCCGGCTTCGCCGGCACGTTGAGGAAGGTCACCACCGCATCCGGTTGCGAGCTGCCGCCGACGCGATGGCGCAGCTCGAGCCGGAGCCGCGGATCGCGGTCGGCGGAGCCGGCCAGCGGTTCCACGACCACGTCGGGAGCGGGGTCCTGGACGGTGAAGTCGCCGGCGAGAGTCAGCGAGCTCGGTGAAGGCGGAGGGGGCGGCGCTTGTGCGACGGCCGGCGCCGAAGCGATCGGTGCCTTGATCGGCGGCGCGCTCGCGGGCGCGAGCCGCTCGACCATGGCCGTCTCGCTGCCGCAGGCCGCCACCGACAACGCTATGACCAGCAGAAAGAGTGATTTACGAGTGGTGTTGTACACGGTGTTCATTCTCCCCCGACCCATGGAGCAACCAGCGTGCCATTCAGGCCGGCCCGGCTTTGGGATTCGCCCGCCGATCGTCGATAATTGCCGGCACCGCATGGGGAAACATCCGGATACGGGCCAATTGGTCCTCGTCGTCGACGACCAGCCGGCGATCCTGAGCACCGTCTCGGCCATCCTCGCCGACGAGGGCTACCGCACGGTGGTCACCGAGAGCGGCGAGGACGCGCTGCGTCTTTACGAGGAGACGCGGCCCGACGTGGTCTTCCTCGACATCTGGCTCGCCGACATGGATGGCTTGGAAACTTTGCAGGCGCTTCGGCAACGCGATCCGCGCGCGGCGGTGATCATGATCTCCGGCCATGGGACCGCGGCCACCGCCGTGCAGGCGCTCAAGATGGGCGCCTGCGACTTCATCGAGAAGCCGCTCTCGTATAGCCAGGTGGTCGCCGCCGTCGCCGGCGCGCTGGCGCGCAAGGGGAACGGCGCCGCGGCGCCGCTGCCGGTGCTCGAGGAGGCCGCCGCGCCGCCCGATCTCGCGCCGCCGCCGCCGTCGCCGCTGCTGCGCACCAGCACGCAGCCCCAGCGCACGCTGCGCGCGAGCACCGTGCTCTACGGCCTCGGCCTCCACTCCGGCGCGCGCACCGGCATGGCGCTGCAGCCGCTGCCGCCCGACAGCGGGCTCCACATCGTGACGCTGCCGACGCGCACGCACGTGCCGGTGCACGTCGACAGCGTTGGCGACACGGACTACGCGACGACGCTCGCCGTCGACGGTCAAGCGATCAAGACCGTCGAGCACCTGCTCTCGGCGCTGCACGCGCGCGGCGTCACCAACCTGCTCATCAAGGTGCACGGCGAGATCCCGGTGCTCGACGGCTCGGCGCTGGAATTCTGCCAGGCGCTCGAGCAGGTGGGCGTCGTCGACCAGGACCAGCCGCGCCGCGAGCTCGTCGTCGACCGGCGCTACGAGATTTCGAGCGGACCCGGCAAGCTGCTCGCCATCGAACCGTTCGACGGCTTCGCGGTGAGCTACCTGCTGCGCTACCCGCCGCCGATCGGCGAGCAATATGGCGAGTTCACGCTGACGAGCTTCGAGACGTATCAGCGCGAGATCGCGCCCGCGCGCACCTTCGGGTTCATGAAGGACCTGAAGATGATGAGCGAGCTCGGCCTGGGCACCGGCGGCCGCCTCGACAACTGCATCCTGGTGGGCGACGAGGGCGTGGTGAACACGACGCTGCGCTTCCCCGACGAGTTCGTGCGCCACAAGATCCTCGACGTCATCGGCGACCTCTACCTGCTGGGCTACCCGATCCGCGGCCGCGTCACCGCGCGGCTGACCGGACACCGCGACAACATCGCGCTGCTGCGCGCCATCCAGGCCGCCAACCCGGTCGAGGTGCCGGCGGCGCCGAAGTAGGCGCGGCGGTAGACGGCCTGCCTACGACGGGCCGCCCGCGAGCGCGATGACGACGCCCTCGCCACCGCCTGCAGCGCATCGTTCGGCAGCGCCGCTGGGCCATTGGCGGCGAACCGGCGCCATGACGATGCGCACGTGGCGACTACCTGGCGCCGCCTATCTGGCGGCGCTTGGCGTCGCCCTGTTTCTGTTCCTATTGAGCTGGCCGATCTTCGCCGGCGACACCGATCTCTGGTACCACCTCGCCGCCGGGCGCTCGATCATCGAGAGAGGCAGCATCCCGCGCCACGCCGTGGGCACGTTCCTGCAGCGGCCGTGGATCGACTACTCGTGGCTGTTCCAGTTGATCGCGTGGAGCGCGCACGCGGCGGGCGGGTATGTGGGCCTCGTGCTGCTGCGGGCGGCGCTGTTCGTGGCGCTCGCTGGGGCGGTCGTCGCGGTGCTGCGACCGTGCCGGCGGCCGGCGGCGGCGTGGCGGGTGGCGGTCTGCATCATCGCGCTGCTCGTGCTGTTGCCGCGCTTCGCGTCGCTGCGGCCGCAGCTCGTGGCGTTGGTGTTGCTGGCCGTCGCGCTACTCGCGCTCGAGCGGGGCGGGCGGTTATGGGCGCTGCCAGCCGTGGGCGTGCTGTGGGCGAATGCGCACGGTGTGTCGTGGCCGGTGTTCGCTGTGGTGCTCGCCGCCTACGGCGCGGAGCTGGCGTGGCAGCGCCTGCGACAACAGGCGCCGGCTGACTTCCGGGCGCGCGCGAACGCGATCGCGGCGGCGGCAGCGGCGCTGCTCGTCACGCCGCACGGCATCGCGCTGCTGCGGCTGCCGTTCACGTCGCTCGATTTCGCGTCGCGCATGATCGAAGAGCTGGGGCCGTTGCCGGCGGCCGCGTACACGCGGTTCGCCGTCGAAGGGCTCGTGCCCAGCCGGCAGACGCTGTTCAACCTGCTGGCGCTGGCCGCCGTCTTCGCGCTGGTCGAGCAGGCGGCGCGTCGCAAGCTCCGGCTCGCACACGTGGTCCTCGTCGCCGGCGCCGTGCTGTTGCTCTCCCGCGGCAGCCGTTTCGTCTGTGAGAGCGCGCTCCTCGCCCTGCCGTTGCTCGCGGGGTGGGAACCGCCGACGTGGACACAACGCGAGGCGCCGCGGTTCGCGCGCGCGGGCGTGCTCGTGCTGCTCGGCCTCGTGCCGTTCGTCACCCTTGAGAAGATGCGCTACCCGGGCCGATACCCGCTGTCGACCGACAACCTGCCTACCGGCGTGACCACCTTCCTCGAGCGCGCCGGGCACGGCGGCACCATCTTCAACTTCCCCGACCTCGCGGGATGGCTCGAGTGGCGCCTCGCGCCGCGCTATCGCATCTTCGCCGACCTGCAGACCCCGTTCCCCTACGACGACGTCGACACCTTCCTCGCCATCGGCGCCACCGCCGACCGCGTCGTCCTCGGCCGCGTGCTGGCGCGCTACCGCCCCGACTTCCTCGCCATCGGCATCGACGACCGCGAAGCGCCGGCCCATCTCGACCCGCGCTGGGGCTACCGCCCCGTCGCTTTCGACTGGACGACCGTCCTCTACGCACACCGGCAGAGCCAACGCGATCTGGTGGCGCAATACGAGCTGCGCGCCATCGATCCGTGCACGGCAGTCGCGGGCGAGCCGCGGCCCGGTGCACCGCCGGACCTGGCTCGCGCCGAGCTGGAGCAGCTGGCTGGGATCGACACCTCCAACAGCGCCGTCGCCGTCGCCTTGGCGCGGCTGCAGCTCGCAGCCGGCGACGCCTCTTCGGCGCTCGGCAACGCGAAGCACGCCACCACGACGACCCCGCTCCACGCCGAGGGCTGGCTCACCGCCGGCGACGCCAACGTCGCGCTGCGCCGCTACCGCGAAGCGGTCGACGACTTCGAGACCGCCCGCAAGCGCGGCGGCCCCGAAGGCCGCATCGGCCGCCAGCTCTGGCTCTGCTGGACGAAGCTCGGCGAGCCGCGCCGCGCCTACCGCGAGCTCGACCGTGTCGTCGACCCGGTCTCCTCGTCCACCTCCTTCGTGGACCTGCTGGCGCTCGGCGAAACGGCCGCCGCCATTGGCGACCGCGAGGCCGCCGAACGCAACCTCACCTTCGCGCTCTGGAAAGCGCCCGACGAGGCATCCCAACGACGGGCCGCAGCAGGACTCGACCGCGCACACGATCCCGGCGCGGGCCCGATATCGCCGTCGGCCCGCGCGATGCCCGCCAGCTCCGGGATCAAGGAATGATCGTGGGCGAGCCGTACCACGTCCACGGCGGATTGGCCGCCGCGTCGCTGCGCCAATAGGGGACCAGGCTGCAGTTGCGGCGGGCCACGACCTCGAAGTTCTGGCCGAAGTTGCTCTGGATCAACGATACCGAACGGACGATACCGCTACCGAAGCGATTCGGTCCCCGCCACACACGGTCCTCGCCACGCCAGTAGTGCGCCATGCCTCCGGTTGCCAGCGGCGCCACGAGCTCGAAGTTGCCGGGCCCACCTGGATTGGCGAAGTTCCCCTGGATGAAGGATGGTGTACCGGAGATGCCGGATGCGAAGAAGCCGCCCTGCCTCCAGGCGCCGTCTTCCTCGCGCCAGTAGTCGACGAGCCGGTCCCCGACCCTCACCACCGCCTCCAGATTCCGTCGCAGGGAACCGACGGTGCTCTGGACGAGGCTTACATCGTCGACTACGCCGAGCTCGAATCCGAACTCGCCCACCTCGCGCCACGGCTTCGACGGCGAGTCGTTGTCGCGCTCGTAGTGCGCGAGGCCGCCGGTCGCCAGCGGTGTGACGACCTCGAAGTTGCCGAATGCGCCAAGCTTGCCCTGGACGAGGGAAGGCGTTCCGGATACACCGGCAGCGAAATCGCCGGTGCCGTACCACTGCACGCCACCTCGCCAGAAGTGCGCCAGCCGATCTCCGATTCTGGCGACCACTTCCAGATTACCGTAGTTGCTCTGGATCATCGAGACCGCATCGACGGCCCCGCCAGCGGCGGCGAACGGGAACGGGCCGTGCCAGGGGAGGGAGGGATCGTCGTTGTCGCGCCAGAAGTGGGCCAGCCCGCCGCACGCGGCGGGGACGACCACCTCGAAATTGCCGCGCGCACCGTAGGTGCTCTGCACCAAGGCCGGGGTGGAGCAGAGCGGCTCGCCGTCGATCTGGGCAGGCAGCGTCCACACGTCCGTGCCGGCACCGAAGACGGTGCCCGCCAAAACATCGACGACCGTGGCCGGCTCGAACGAAGGTGTCGACCCAGAGACGTTGACCGCGCCCAGGTCGAAGAGATCGCTGTCGCTATTGCCCGTAACGGCATAGATCTTGTCGTCCACCGCGAGTTGCAGTTGCGAGATGCCGTAGGCCTCGGAGCCGGGGAGGAAAGTCGGGGTGAGCGGCTCGGGGTCAACGAAGCGGACATAGCCGAGCCCACGCTCGGGGTTGCTGAAGACGAGCATGCCGCCGTCGCGAGAGAAGGCCAGACCAGCTGGAATGGCAACGTCCAGCTCCGTGCTGCCGCTGAAGTCGCCCTGCGAATCGAGGGCGACGATCAGGATCCCTTTTCGTGTCGCGACGGCCAAGCGGTGTCCATCGGAGGCGAGGGCGGCCTGCACTGGAGCCAGACCCCGGTTGGAGTCGAACTCCAAGACGTTACCCTCTAGGGAGATGCTTCCCGGCCCGATTACGAACTTGTCCACGACATCGTTGTTGAGGGCATAAAGGAACCTGGTCGTTCCGCTGCGCAATGGGGTGGCCACCGCCGTGCCGAAGCCGCTCCAAAATGATCCGCCGAGTCGGCCGGGAGGCACTTGCACGTTCCTCGACTGGGGGTCTATCGATTGCGTTTGAGTGTCGAAGACCGAGTAGGTGAGCATGAACGGCGCATGAGGACCGATGGCGCCCACTTGTCGAGCGAAATAGACGATGTAGTACTTCCGGTCGCAGCTGAGCGGGACGGGCACGACGACGATCTGAAGCGCAGCAGCGGCGTTGACGAGCTCGTCGATCTTGTTGCCGTCGCTGTCGAAGACCTGCAGTTTTCTGGAGCCCTCCTGGCGAACGTAGAACAACAACTTGCCAGAGCCGTCGAAAGCACCGTTGGCGACGCGGTAAGGCTCGAGCAAAGGGAGACCGCTCGCGGTGGGCGGCGACGTCCCGAAGTCGATGATCGTGTCGGGCAGCAGCCACTTTCTAGCTTGGGCGTGCAAGGTTGCCGCGCCGGACATGGCGAGCAGCAGTAACCACGAGGAGACGGCGGCGAGCTTTCGGTAGTGCATCCTTTTCTCCTGTAACGAAACGCGCAATAGAAGGGCGGGAACCGGATGTGACGCCCACAGCCTCAAGTCCGGGGCTGCAGCCGTCAGCGAAGGCTCCCGGCCCGATGCTCGTTGGTGTCGGAGATATAGACGGACGCCGATGCGAGAATTCTCCACGACGAACCGGCCGTGAACTCCGGCGTACGTCGAATGGCCTCGCGACTGGGCCGGTCTCTCGGGCGGGCTCACCGTATGCGAGCGCCTCCGCACCACTCATCACCAGCAACGTGGCAAGCTCGGGCCAGATGAGGAGGAGACCCCCATGCCCAAACGCTCGCTGATGCTCGCGGGAGGAGGGCTGAAGATCGCTTTCCAGGCCGGTGTCCTGCAGGTCTGGCTGAACGAAATGGGCATCGAGTTCGACCACGCCGACGGCGTCAGCGCCGCCTGCTTCAACCTCGCGATGTGGACGCAGGGGATGAGCGGCCGCCAGATTGCCGACAACTGGCGCAACCTAAGACCCCTGAAAGGCGTCGACGTGAACTGGTCGGCGCTCCTGCTCGGACCGTTCGCAAAGTCGTTCTTCAAGCTCGACGCCTATCGCAGGCAGGTCTTCCCGGCCTGGGGCCTCGACTGGGAGAAGATCCGCGCCAGCCGCCGCGAGGCGACCTTCAACGTCTACGACTTCTCCCACCACGAGCTGCGTCCGATCACCGCGCCCGAGCTCACTGAAGATTTCCTGGTCGCCACCGCGTCGCTGCCGATCTGGTTCCCACCGGTGCGCATCGACGGCGACATCTACATCGACGCCGTGTTCAACACCGCGAGCAATCTCGAGGAAGCCATCCGCCGCGGCGCCGACGAGCTATGGGTCATCTGGACGACCAGCCGGCGCGGCGTGTGGAAGAATGGTTTCGTCGGCAACTTCTTCGGCATCTTCGAAGCCACCACCAACGACGGCTACAAGCGGACGCTGGCGCGCATCGAGCGCAACAACGACGCGATCGCCGCCGGCGGAGTGGGCGAGTTCGGCCGCCCCATCGCAGTTCGCGAGCTGGCAGCCGAGGTGCCGCTCGACTATCTCTTCAACTTCAGCCGCAAGCGCATCGCCCGCGCCGTCGACCTGGGAGTCGAGACGGCGCGGGCGTGGTGCACGGAAAACCGCGAGCTCATCACGCGGCGTTGACCGGCTACCGCGGCGCCACCTTGACCACGTTCCCCGCCGAGTAGGCCGCGAACTCCGGCGCGTACATCGACTGCATCTCGGCCGGCGCGACGCGGAAGGTGCCGGCGAGGTTGACACGCAGGCGGTGGGTGAAGGTGGACTCGCCGGCGGGCAGCCACTCGAAGAAGAAGTTGGCGCCGCTGTCGCGGATCTCTTCGTAGACGGGGAGGATGTCCCACTTCCAGCCCGACTTCAGCGTCTCCGGCTCGCAGCCGGCGGGCCGTGGGTCGCGCAGGTGGACGTACTCGGCGGCGGCGCGGCTCCTGATCGACAGGTGCACTTCGAGCTGGTCGCCGGGGTGTAGCTGCGTGCCCTCGGCGAGCGGCACGAGCTTCCACTTGCCGCCTTCCTGCAGCCGCTGGAAGTAGGAGCGCTCGACGTGGAAGAGGTCGCCGCGCGCTTCCTTGGGTAGCCGCTCGGTGGAGAAGTGCCAGGTGGCGGAGGCGAAGAGGAAGCCCTTGGTCTCCTTCTCGACCACCACCTCGGACATCGTCTTGGCGTCGACCTCGGGACCGGGGATGACGAGCTGGTTGCTGCGCGGCGCGGCATTGGGGCCCGGCGCCGTCCGCGGCGCGCTCGGTGCCGCCGCACCGCTGTCCTCGACCAACGGCCCGACGCGATCCGGCAGGAAGCGGAAGAGCCGCTCGCGGCCGTCGACCTTCACCCGCGCCGACTCCTCGTTGCCCAGCGCTCCCTCCTTCTCGAGGTAGCCGACGAGGGCGTAGATCACCTCCGCCGTGCCGCGCGTCGAGGACCAGTGGTTGAGCTTCTTGTTGAGCAGCAGCCACTGCACGAGCCCGTGCCGCCGCGCGTCGCTGGGCTGCAGCTCCGACAGCGCGCGCAGCGCGAAGGCGTGGGTCTCGATGGTGTCGTTGTACCAGAGCCAGGCGCGGTCTTCGGGCGCCCAGAAGGTGCCCTCGTCGGCCGTCGTCTTCGCCGAGTCCATGACGCTGTCGAAGACGAGCTTGGCGTCGCCGGCACGGCCGGCCCGCTCGAGGGTCAGCGCCAGCATCGACTTGAGCAGCGGCGAGTGCTCCTTCCAGTGCTTGAAGGAGAACTCCAGCATCGCGCGGCGCTCGGCTTTGGTGAAGACGCCGCCGGTCCAGTCGGCGCCGCCGCTCTTCTCTCCGACGACCTTGGTGTCTTCATAGTTGGAGAGCACAAAGTTGAGCAGCGTCACCGTCTCCCAGCAGCAGTTCTCCTTGCGCATGTCGCGCACCATCTCGTCGAGGTAGTGGCGGTGCATGTAGCTCCACGCCCGCACCACCATGTCCTGCGGCACCTCGATGCCGGCGTCGCGCGCGCGCGACAGGCCGGCGAGGATGTAGAGCGTCATGTAGGGCGACGGCGGGCCGCCTCCCCACCAGGGCCAGGCACCGAGCGAGGTCTGGTCCTTCTGCAGCTTGGCGATGGCGGAGTCGCGCTGGGCGCGCGCCACCTCAGGGTCGAGCACCTTGATGAGCGGCAGGTCGCCGGCGTCGCCGCCCTGCGCGGTGACCAGCCACGGCGTCTCCTCGAGCGCCATGCGCCGGTTCGGGTCGTCGAGCGCCCACGGCTCGAGCGGCGTGTCGCGCTGCGCCGCGAGCTCGCGGCCGAGCTTCGCCATCGCCGGGTGGTTCTCGAACACCTTGCTGACGATGCCGGTGGAGAGGAAGCGGTTGAGCGTCTGCTCGGTGCACTCGTAGGGGTACTGCATGAGGTAGGGCAGCGCCGAGAGCACGGTATTGAAGAGCTGGCCGTCGACGGTGACGACGAGCTGGTCGTTGAGCAGCGTCGGGTCGTCGCCCGCCGCCATGTCGGGGAAGCTGAGGACGCGACGGTCCTTGTCGCGCAGGGTGGCGAAGCGCGACTGCACGAGGTGCATGCGGCCGGGCAGCACCGGCACCGGCCGCAGCTCGCCGTCGCTCCAGTCGCCGGCCTGCGCGGTGACGCGGAACTGGACGGTGCCGATGCGCGCCGGCGCCTTCACCGGGAAGGAGAGGGTGACGCCGCCGCCGGGCTTGACCTGGAACGGCGCCGTCGCGCGCGCCGCCGGCAGGCCGAAGGAGTCGGCGAGGCTCGCGCCCGTCGCCGGGTCGAGGATCTCGAACTTGACGTTGCCGCTGAACGGCTTCTCGCCGGCGTCGTTGACGACGACCTGCAGCGTCGCCTCGTCGCCTTCGCGGAAGAAGCGCGGCAGGTAGGGGCGGACCAACAGCTCCTTCACCGTGCGCACCTGCTTTTCCGTCGAGCCGGCGCGCAGGTCTTGGGTGATGGCGTGCACCCAGAGGTTCCACTCGGTCACCGAGTCGGGAACGGTGAACTCGAAGCTCGCCGAGCCGTCCGCGCCGGTGACGAGGTGCGGGTACCAGAAGGCGGTCTCGGCGAATTCGCTGCGCAGCTCGCGGGAGGCGGCCGGAGCCTGCGCCTCGACGCCGCCTTCGACGTCGGCCAGCGCGGAGACGCGATCCATCGCCATCTTGGCGCGCGCCGGCGGCGGCGCGGGAACCGGCGGCGCCGCCGGCTGCGGCATCGCTTTGGTCTGTTCGGCCATGCCGCCGGCGACGCCGCCGGGAACGCCGTCCGCCATCATCATCGAGCGCATCCCAGGGCCGCCGATGCCGTAGCCGCCGAGGAACCGCAACGAGTCGGGCGTGAGCGCCGGCACCTCCGGCAGCTCGGCGAGGTTGCCGTCCATCCACGTCTCGCCGCCGCCGGCGAGGCTCGCATGCGCCTCGAGCGCGCTCGGCGGTCCGGGGTAGAGCAGCAGCGGGTCGGGTGGCTGGTGTGGCGCGAAGAGGTCGAGGCTGCGGTCGTACATGTAGGCGAGCAGCTCGGCGGCGCCGGCGGCCACCGACTTCTCGTCGGCGCCCTTCACCGTCACCCGCCAGGTCTCGCGCGTGCGCGGCCGCACCTTGTCGCGGAAGGTGGCGAACTCGATCTGCAGCTTCTTCTCGTCCCACGGCACCAGGACCTGCGCCTGCTGGCGCATGAGCTGGTGGTCGCGCACGGCAGTGGCGGTGATCGCCACGCCGCCGCGCTCGGCGTCGCCGGCGGGGATCGAGAGAACCTGCGCGCCTTGCGCGGACTCGACGACCCGCTTCTCGACCGGCTGGTCGCGGCGCTGGATCTCGACCACGATCTGCTGCGCCGGCAGTCCCGAGTGCACGAGCACGCGGATGGTGCCGCCGACGGGCACCGACGGCTGCTGCACGCGCAGCAGCTCGGGGACCTGCAGCGGCGTCGCGCCGGGCTCGACGACGAGCAGCTCGCGGCTGGTCTCGAAGGTGGCGCCGAACGGATCGCGCGTCGAGTAGCGGAGGCGGTAGGCGCCGGCGGGCATGGCCGGCAGCGTGACGTCGGCCCGACCCTTCGCGTCGTGCTTGACGCTGCCGCCGCCCACCTGCTCGCCGTCGCCCCATTCGTGGAGGATGGCGTCGGGCGCGACGTCGGTGTCCCAGCGCGCGCGCAACCGGTCGCCGGGCGTCTGGTAGAAGTCGCGCCGCCGCGGATCGGCAGGCAGCGGCTGGTCGGCGGGTAGCAGCGTCTGCGCGGGTTGGACGAGGCGTAGCAGGCGCCAGCTGCCTTCGCCGGCGCGCGGCGCGCCGTCGAGGTCGGTGCGCGTCAACGTCACCTTGCCGGGCTCGCCGCGCAGGAAGAAGCCGGCCGCGGGTTCGATCGTCGCTTCGACGGCGACGAAGCCGAGGCGCAGCGAGCGCTCGGCACTGCGCGTCTCGCCCCCTTCGTCGGTGACCTCGGCGCTGACGAGGAAGCGGTAGCTGATCCCCTCGCTGTCCTTCTCGCGCTCGTCGGCCGCCGGCGTGAACTCGACGTCGAACTTGCCTTCGTCGTCGACGGTCGCGGTGCCCGCCGCCACGATCTGAGGCTGCGTCTGCGCGCCGCCGAACCACCAGCCCCACCAGTACGGATACACCGGCTGCCGCGCCACGTGCCAGCGCACGCTGGCCGCCGTCACCGGCAGGCCGAAGTAGTACCGCGCCTCGCCGGGCAGCTTGGCGGGCCGGTTGAGGCGCAGCGCTTCCTTCGCTTCCTCGAGCTTCACCTCGAAGGTGGGGCGCTTGTACTCCTCGACCTGCACCTGCGTCTGGCCGCCGCGCGAAGAGCGCAGCCACCACTGGCCGAGCAGGCGGCCGGCGGGCACGGTGAAGGTGCCCGAGGCGCTGCCGAAGCGGTTGGTGGTGACGACCTGCGAGGCGACCTGCTGGCCGTTGGCGTCCAGGAGCTCGATCGTCAGCTCGGCGTCCTCGTCGACGTGCAGCTTGCTGCCGCGGCCCTCGTAGGCGACGGCCTTCCAGCGCAGCTCCTGGCCGGGGCGGTAGATGCTGCGGTCGATGTAGAGGAGGGTGTCGGTGTCGTCGGTGTCGGCGTTGTAGCGGCTGGAGTAGTACGCCTGCGCGTCGAGCGCCAGGTCGTCGCCGCGACGGGCGATGAGGAAGTGCGGGGTGTCGTCGCTCCAGCGCACGGTCGCCTCGCCGGCGGCATCGGTGGTGAGCCGCTGCTCGCGAGCGTGGCCGCTATTCCAGTCGAACTTCCACAGCTCGACCGCGGCGCCGGCGATCGGGCGGCCGCTGCTGCCGGAGACGACGCGCGCGGCGACGCCCTCGTCGACACGCTCGGTCAGCAGCACGAGGTCGCCGACGATCAGGTTGACGCTCGCGCGCCGATTGTCGGTGTGCTGGAACTGCGGCTTCGCGGAGGCGACGACGACGTAGAGCCCCGGCGCCGTCATCGGCGGCGTGACGAAGGTGCGGTGATCGCGGAAGTCGGGCGTCGCCGGCAGGTCGGCGCTCCAGCTCGCCATCGGCTTCTTGCCGTTCACCAGGCCCTCGACCTCCTGCCAGGCCGGCAGCAGGTTGTAATCGCGGGCGCTCTTGAGGCGCGCGTCGAGATCGAAGGCGTAGGCGCGGAACCAGAGCTTCGGCAGGTTCTTGTGGGTGACCTGGATCGAGCGCTTGCCGGGGCCGTCGCTGGTCATCGCCGCCAGCGAGAAGTTGGGCTGCTCGATCTCGGCGACGAGGCGGCGGCAGAGCTTGCCGCCGATGCTGTCGGGGTGCTTCGCGGCGCCGCGCAGGGCGATCTCGCGCGCCTTCACCAGCGCCTGCGGCTCGTCGAGACCGCGCACCCAGTCGGCGAGCGTGGCCATGCCGCGCGACCACCACGCGTGCGTGTCGCCGAGCTCGGCGAGCGCCTTCTCGAGCGCGGCGCGAAGCTTGGCGCGGTCCTGCTCGGCGGCGAAGTTGTCGTGGAGCTCGTCGAGGCGCTCGCGGCGCGCCTCGAAGGCGGCCTCGGCGCGGCCGGCGCTCTTGTGCCAGCGCTCGAGGTCGCCGAGGACGGCGGCGAGCTTGACGAGCGGGTGGGCAGCCGGATCGGCGACGGTGGCTTCGACGCCCTTTTCGCCCGCCTCGCCTTCGATCAGCCGGTCCAGGGGCAGGGTGTAGAGCTCGTTGTTCTGCGCCGCCTCCCAGAGCGAGCTGTCGGCGAGGAGCTGGGCGAAGAGGTAGCTGGTGGCGTCGCGGAGGGTGCCGCGGATGCCTTTCGGGTAGTCGTTGGGGGCGATGAACTCGCTGACGGCGGTGACCGGCGTGTCGCCCCATTCGGCGCGGTGTTGCCAGGCGTCGAGGAAGGCTTTCTGGGATTCGAGGTAGATCTGTTCGCGGGTCCACTGCTTGAGGTCGGGGACGGCGGTCGAGACGACTTCTTCGCGTTGGGCGATCTCGTAGTTGTACGCGCGCTGGTAGGTGACCAGGGTCTGGGCGTGGAAGAGGTCGAGGAGGGCGTGCGGTAATGGGGCGTCGGGCCACTTGGCTTCGCGGAGGGCGCGGACCGCCGTCTCATAGCCGTGGAGGGACATGCGGAGTTGGGTCTCGCGGATGAGGCCGCGGGCCCACTCGGGGTCGTCGCCTTTCTTCTGGGCGTCTTCGCGAATCTTGGTGGCGAGGTCGAGGGCGGCCTGCATCTTCTGTTCGTTCTGCAAGCGGTCGACTTCCTTCCAGGCTGCTGCCGGGGTGGGGAACGCGCTTAGGGCTCGCGGCGGTGGCGTGGTCGATGGTTGCGGCGGCTTGGGGTGAGAGGCCGTGGTGCCCGCGGCGAAAGCGCCGATGGTTGCGGCGAGGCCGAGGGTGGCTACGGCTGCGAGAGTGCGAGGGCGCGGGGTGCGGGGGCGTGGGCGTGGGCGCATCATGCGGATTAGATACTTTGGGCGGGGAAAGAAAAACTCGGCCGGATCAGCAGAGCTTGAATGTGGTCGCCATTGCGATCGTGACCTTCCGGCCGGCGGGTGCTGGGCGGATCCGGAGGCCGCCGCCGCGGGAACCGGCGCGCCTTTCTGTGGTTTGCGGAGGAGGAGCGGCGCGCCTCCGCTCGGAAGCGCCGGTACGACCTCGACCCCGCGAGATTCGCCAAGCGACTTCCGAGAGGTTCCCGCCGCGGCGGCCTCCGGATCCGCTGAGCACCCGCCTCCAACCGTGGATGCCCGCCGAGATCAGAGTCTGAGAGCGCGGGTCCTGCGGAGCAGCGCAGCGGCTTGTTGGGGCGCGGGGCCATGGGCTAGGCCGTGAGCTAGGGCGAGCTCTAGGGCCTGTCGGATGAGGCCGAGATCTGCCGCCGCTCTAGCGCGGCGAAGGAGGAGGGCGAGGAGGAGCGGCGAAAGCGCATCCTGTTGACGGTGGGAAAGGGCGTCGAATGGTTTGCGCCAGCAGCTTGCGTCGTCGATGTCGAGGAGAGCCGAGATCGCGACGGCTGCGCCGCGTGCTCGTCGGGTGGGTGGAACGGAGGATGGGGGAGCGCAACCGGGCCGTAGGGCGAGTGCGCACAGGAATCCCCAGACGTAGACGGTGTGGTAGCAGGTCAGGAGCATGTAGCGGGTGCGTTCGTCGGCGCCGAGGGATTGGTAACGCGCGACGTCGAAGGTTGATCCAGGCAGGAAGCCGCGCTGGTCTTCTTCGTGCGCGAGCACTCGAAATGCGAAAGCGGCGGCCGCGGTCCAGCGTAAGCCCAGCATCGGCCAGGCGAGGAGAAGCTCGGCCGCGAGGTCGAAGTCGTTGGTGTCGAGCGCCCGCGCGAGGGCGGCGTCAGAGTCCTCGGCAATACGCGTTCGTGAGCGCGGCAGGCGGAAGCGGCGCTCGCCGAGATCGCTGGCGTACATCACTGAGTGGGTGAAGGCATAGACGTCCATCCGCGAGGCGCCGAGGGCGTCCAGTGGTCGGCCGAGCATCGAGTCGGCGATCAAGCGAGAGTCGAGACGCTGGCTCGGCCTACCCCGATCGGACATGCCGTCCCGTTTCTGCATGCGGGCCAACCACGCCTGTTCCAGCCGGCGGTGGGGAAGTCGTTCGGGACCGAACTCGACGCCAGCCGTGGCTTGGGCGAGGAGGTGGTCGACTTCGAGGTCGACATGGCCGAGACGGCTGAGCAGGATGTGTGCGACGGCGTGGTCGCAGGCGAGGCCGGGATCGAGGCAGATCGCCGCGAGCAGGTCGCGGCCGCGGGCCAAGGGGACGAGCAGATCGGCGATGGCGTCGAAGCGCTCGCGGATGCGTTCGTCCAGGTCCCGAATCGGCGCCACGCAGAGTAGGAGGAGCGCGGTCTCGGCGACGACCTTCTCGCGCAGTTGCGAGAGATCCGCTCTGAGCGTGCCCTCACCGTGGCCGGCCGTGGGATCGCC
>DASYQD010000165.1:0-2882 GCA_036005845.1 Thermoanaerobaculia bacterium
AGCCCTGTCGAGGGGCAGGTGTCAGTGCCAGATGAATTGCTGGCACTCGCTCTGGCCCGACCGCACGAGGCCTTGAAGATCGCACATGACCGCCTCGCCGCGCACCCTACTCCGTACGAAGCCTCGGTCGCACGCCAGACAGCTGGCATCGCGCACCGGGTAGTCGGCGAGTTTGTCCCAGCGGTACGTGAGCTCCGCGCTGCGCTGCGGCTCGCTCGCGCCTCCGGCGCACGCGATCGCGAGATCGACGTGCTCGCGAGTCTGGGTGCCACGCTCGCCCGCGCGGGCCGGACCGAAGAAGGCTTGGCCGCTCTCGACCTCGCAGTCCTGCACAGTCAAGGCGCTGCTGCTGGACGCGTCCTCCTTCGGCGGGCCGACGTCTTGATGGTCCTCACTCGATACGCCGACGCGCTCGACGACCTGCGTGGGGCTGTCATGCGACTTCGCCGTGCGGGCGACACCGTATGGGAGGCGAGGTCGCTGTCCCATCGAGCCTTCACCTACCTCGCGGTCGGTCAGGCAGCCCGCGCGGACGGGGACTTCGTGGTAGCCGAACGACTGTTCGCCTCGTGCGGTCAGGATCTGGAGTACGCCATGACGCGGCACAACCGCGGGCTCGTGGCGTTCGCCCGCGGGGATCTGCCTGCTGCGCTCACCTACCTGGACGAGGCGGGCCAGCGCTATGAGGCGCTGCGCACCCCGATACCCGAGCTGGCTTTCGACCGCTGCCGGGTGCTTCTCGCAGCCGGGCTAGCCAGGGAGGCGCTTCAAGAAGCCGACAGCGCTGCCGGCCGGATCGAAGCGAGCGGCCCGGCTACGACGCTGGCCGAGTTGCTCCTCACTGCGGCGAGCGCCGCACTCGCGTCCGGCGAGCCGGATGCCGCACGGACGCGAGCGGAGCGCGCACACCGACTGTTCCAGGCGCAGCACCGCGAGCGGTGGGCGGCCCGCGCTGAGTTGATCGTCCTTCAGGCCCGATACACCGCAGGCGACACCGGCAGCCAAGAGTTGCGGCGAGCCGAGCAGGCCTCTACCCGGCTTGAAGCGCTAGGGGCCGAAGAGGCCCCAGCGGCGCACCTGCTGACCGGCCGGATTGGTCTCGCGCGTGGTGAGCGGCTCGTCGCCGAGGAACACCTCGCTCGGGCGGCCCGATCCCGGCGGCGCGGCCCGCCGCTGGGCCGGAGCGCCTCCTGGCTCGCCCAGGCATTCCTCTGTACGGCACGCGAGAATGTGCGGGCGACGTTGGCCGCATGTAGCCGGGGCCTCGACGCCCTCGACGAACATCGGCTGAGCCTTGGTGCGACCGAGCTGCGTGCGCATGCCACCACACATGGTGCTGAGCTCGCGATGGTTGCCCAGCGCGAAGCGCTGCGCCGCGGCGATGCTCGCCGGCTGCTGGCCTGGAGCGAGCGCTGGCGGGCGACGGCGCTCGCCGTACCGGCGGTGCGCCCCCCCGACGACGAGGAGCTCGTCGCTGAGCTTGCGGCACTCCGCGATGTCGTGCGGCGTCTGGAGGCCGCCCGGACCGGCTATCTACCCGTGGCGCCGCTCGCGCGGGAGCGGCAGCGTCTGGAGGCGGCGGTGCGTGCCCGTACGATGCGCACCCACGCCGCCGGCCCCCAGCCAAGGGCCACGGGCCATGACCGGTGGATGAACCTTGACGCTCTATTCGCCGTGCTGGAGGACACCCGCCTCGTCGAGCTTGTCGACGTCGACGGCCTACTGCACGCCGTTGTGGCTGGTCGCCGGCGAGTACGTCTTCACCCGGTGGGCAAGGCACGAGAAGCGGCCCGCGAGGTGGAACTGGCCCGGTTTGTGCTGCGGAGGATGGCGCACGGTCGGCAAACGCTGCGCAGTGGGGAAATGCTCGGCCCGGTCGGACAGCGGCTCGAGGAAGCGCTTCTGGGCCGAGCTGCAGCCGACCTCGGCGATGGTCGGGTCGTGGTGGTGCCTCCTGCACGACTGCACGCGGTCCCTTGGGGCCTGCTGCCCTCACTGGCTAAGCGCCCAGTGAGCGTGGTCCCTTCGGCGTCGAGCTGGCTGCGGGTATCCCAGCTGGAGCAGCCGTCGGAGGACAAGATCGCGCTGGTGGTCGGCCCGGGCCTCGACTCGGGTGCGGCCGAGGTCGCTGACCTCGTCGGGTGTTACCCGAAGGCGACAGTGCTGGGCCATGGTTCAGCAACGGCAGAAAACGTTCTCGCAGCACTCGATGGCGCCTCGCTCGCCCACGTAGCCGCCCATGGGACCTTTCGCGCGGATAGCCCGCTCTTCTCGGCGCTCTGGCTCGATGACGGGCCCATGACGGTGCACGACTTCGAGCGACTGCACCGGGCGCCGTACCGGCTCGTGCTCTCCGCCTGTGACTCGGGTGTAGGCAATCCGGTGGGCGCCGACGAGCTCCTCGGCCTGGTCAGCGGGCTCGTACCACTGGGCGCGGCGGGGATTCTCGCCAGCGTCGTACCGGTGAACGACGCCGCCACGGCACCGCTGATGCTCGCCCTGCACCGGCGGCTGAGCGCAGGCGCCGGGCTGGCCGAAGCGCTGATGCACGTCCGCGCCGAGGCTGGCGCCGACCCGGTGGCACAGGCCACTATCCGGTCGTTCATCGCACTCGGAGTCTGAGTGCGCTCGCCGGCTGGCACCGGATGCCTGCACTTTTGAGTTCACCACGGTGGCAGTGAAGGCCCACGTCGTATCAAGTCGTTTGCATGATGTGTCGGTTCGGCACCGAAGGTCTTCACAGCCAGACCCAAGGCGTGCTCACCCGGCCGCCAGATACCGAGCGGCACCGTAGCCGGGCAGGGCCGGACATCACGCCAGTGATCAGGAATCTGCCGAGGCTGTCCAACTCCAGCTCGTGTACCCGTCCGTCGGCCTGCTCC
>DASYQD010000166.1:0-105077 GCA_036005845.1 Thermoanaerobaculia bacterium
GACGAGACTGATGATCGGATAGGCGATGCCGTTGAGGATCAGGAGCACACCCAGGATGCGCGGCAGGAACCTGGAGCGCATGACCAGCATCCCGAAGGGCAGCAGCCAGAGGCCCCAGAAGATCTGTGCCACCAGGATGGCCTTGCCGCGCATGACGAGCAGGAAGTACACCAGCGAATCGATCTGCGCGCTGGTGAAGGACGCCAGGTAGTTGCCACCTCGCACCAGCGCGAGCATGCCCACGTCGGCCAGCACGGCAAGGAACGAGAGGGGCACCGAGACCAGCACGAGGATGACCATCAGGCCGGCGCGGGTCTTGTGAACTTCGCTCAGCAGACGGTACAGAACCACCGCGAGCAGTATGAAGAGGACGAGGTTGCACAAGTGCACGAAGATGTTGAGGTCGACGAGCCTTTGGTGGGCCGCGATCCTGTGGGCCGTCGCGGCGGCATCACCTCGGACGGTTATCTTGCCGGGCAGGTAGATGAGAACGAACGGCGCCGAGGACTGGAGCAGGTAGAGAAATCCCGCAAGCCGCGCGGTCCGCTTCCGTGAGTCCACCGGATCTCCTCCTCGGCCATGCGCCTGGCAGCGCGTTCACTTCGATGGTTTCTCACCTCGATACGCACGGGCGCTTCGAGCATTAGCAGTCGCCGGCTCGGCGTCCTTGCTCGCCGCTCACCAGCCGCGCGCCGGACGCCAGGTCGCCACCACCTCACCGCCTTCGACGACGTGATACTCGGCGTGTTGGGCCGCGGTCAGGCAGGAGTGGTTGCAGAGGATGCGGACGCGGGCGCCAACGCGCCAGGCGTCGAGGTCGGCGTCGGCCGGCAGCTCGACCTCGCCGTGCTCCTGGGTGACGCGGTCGACGCGTGCGCCCGTGTCGCGGCCGTCGAGGTCCAGGACGCGGCCGAAGCCGGCGCGCGGGTCGACGTCGCGCGGGCCGAGGTCTTTCGAGAGGGCGATGGCACCGGCGTCGAGCACGGCGCGCCGGCGCGGCCGGTCGCAGCGCACCACCGCGGCGAGCACGGTCACGGCCGCGTCGTCGAGCTCGCAGCTTCCGTGCGCCACCTGGAAGGCGTCGAAGAAGGCGTAGTTGCCGGGGCGGATCTCGGTGACGCCGGCGAGGTCGGCAGCATGGGTCATCGTCGGCGTCGAGCCGAGGCTCACGGTCTCGACTGCGAGGCCGCCGGCGCGCAACCGCTCCGCCGCCGCGACGACCACGTCGCGCTCGTGTTGCGCCGAAGCGCGCACAGCCGCGTCATCGGTGTCGGCGTACGAGTGACCAGCGTGGGTGAGCATGCCGGCGAAGCGCAGCGACGGTCGTTCCGCCACGGCGCGCGCGAGTACGAGCAGCTCGTCGCCGCTCGGGTCGAGACCGGAGCGGCCGTCGCCGCAGTCGAGCTCGAGCAGCACTCGCGGCCGCGCGGCACCGCCGGTGGCACTCGTGCCGCTCCGCGCCGCGGCGTCGGCGAGCGCATCCAACGTGGCGAGGTCGTTGACCAGCACGGCGAGGTCGATGCGGCGGCAGAGCGCGACGACGCGGTCCAGCTTGCCCGGCTCGATGGGCACCGCGTAGAGGATGTCGGCGAAGCCGGCGGCCGCGAAGTGCTCCGCCTCGGCGAGCGTCGAGACGGTGATCGGTCCGATCTCGCCGCCATGTTGCAGCCGCGCGATCTCGACGCATTTGTGGGTCTTGACGTGGGGGCGCAGGCGGACACCGCGCTCGCGGGCGAAGGCGAGCATGCGCTCGCAGTTGCGGCGCAGGCGCGGGAGGTCCACCAGCAGCGAGGGCGTCGTCGGCAGATCGGCAAGGGTCGTCATGCGGCGGCCATCATCGCCCATTCGTCGGCCGCCATGTCGCGCGGGCTCCAGGCGAGAGGGGGAATTTGGGCGATCGCGTCCGTCTAAACGGGCAACCTAGCCGGAGGTGTGCCATGAGACCGTCTTTCAAGCTCGCGGCGTTGGCCGTGCTGTCCACTGGCCTTGTGGCGGGCCGGGAAGGTATGGCGGCGCCGCCGTCGGCGCAGGCCGCTCTCGCCGCGGGCTGCCAGCCGTTCTTCGCGGCTGCCTCGAAGCCGCCCGTCGCGATGCACATGAACATGCCGGGCATGCAGATGCTCGACGCGGTCAGCGGCCCGCTGCCGCTCGTCTGCCTGACGATGAAGGATCCTCCGCAGCCGCCGCTCTTCGACGGCATCGGCCACCCCTTCATCCAGGTCAGCAGCGACACCACGATCCAGAGCTACTTCGACCAGGGCTTGCGGTTCCAGATCGGGTTCAATAACCGCGAGTCCTACCGCGCCTTCCGCTTTGCCGCCGAAACCGCGGCGACCACGGGCAAGCCCTGCGCGTGGTGCTACTGGGGTGCGGCGCTGCCGCTCGGCACCGACATCAACATGAGCAACGAGCTCGAGCTGGATCGGGTCGCCGCCAACGAATACCTGGACAAGGCGCGCGCCCTGAAGCCGACGGGACTGCTCGCCCAGCTGATCGAAGCGACCGCGAAGCGCTCCGAGAACTGTCTTCTCGGCGAAGACCAGGGGCACTGCCGCGCGCGGCGCAATAGCGGCTATTACGAGGCGATGCAGAAGATCAGGGCCGACTACCCGAGCGATCCGAACGTCGGCGTGTTCTTCGTCGACTCCATCCTCAACCTCACGCCCTGGCGATTGCCGGCGCACGACAAGTTCGTGGAAGCGCGCGACACCCTCGAAGCCCTGATGACACCTCAGACCAAGCAGAACGGACTGATTCATTGGTACATCCATCTGATGGAGCTTTCGGACGACGCCGGTCGCGCCGAGCCCCGGGCCAACCAGCTCGCGGCGCTGGCGCCCAACGCCGGCCATCTCGTCCACATGCCGTCGCACATCTATTACCGGATCGGCGACATGCGCCGCGTGATCGACTCCAACGTCGCCGCGTCGAAGGCCGACGAAACCTACTTCGGCCGTGCGGACAACAAGCTCGAGCATCCGGACGGCGACCGCTACCGCTACGGCTACTATCCGCACACGCTGCACTTCCTGGCCGCGGGAGCCACCCTGTTCGGCCACAGGCAGTGGGTGAACAACGCGACGGAGAGGCTTTACGCGTCGGCGCCGCCCGACGCCGAGGGCTACCGCAAAGACAAATACCGCGAGGTCTTCTACCTGGCGCGCGTCAACCTCGCTACCCCCGCGGAGATACGTTCATTCGTGGTGCCGCCCAAACCGCCGCCCAACGTGCAGCCGCGCGGCAACGCTGCCTATGCCTACACTCAGGTCATGGCCGATCTGTGGGAAGGGAAACCTCCGACGCTCTCTCTCCCCGCCTTCGTGAAAGCGGTGGCGGACTATCCCATTACCGGGGACCCGAACGAGGCCTGCCGCCACTCGATCGCCACCAATGGCGACACCGGGCTGTGCGTCGTCGCCATCGAGAACAATCTGGTGAAGGGCCGCATCGCCGCCTCACAGAACAAGTGGGACGACGCGCTCGGCTTCACACAGCAGGCCGTCGATCTGCAGACAGCGCTCGCTTATGACGAGCCGCCTGACTGGCTCTATTCGCTGCATCAATCCCACGCCGCGGTGCAGATCCGTAGAGCGATCGCGAATGACCCTTACGCACCATGGGGGCAGGAACGGCTGCGCCAGGCCAAGGACGAGCTGGTGATGAGCCTGGACCCGAAGACGAACCGCTCCGACGTGTTTCCGGGAAGCGGCTGGGCCTATTTCGGGCTGTGGCAGGTGGCGCAATATCTCAAAGGTGAAGACAAGGCCGCGGCCGAGGCAGCGTTCAAGGCCCACTGGGCCACGCCCAACGATCCCAAGACGTTTCCGACCCTGGACCGCATGTAGTCGTCGCCCAGGTCGATCACAGGCGCGAGTTCACGTCTCACGCGTGACCTCGCGTGGTTCCTTGTCGTCGCGCAGGCCGAGCAGGCGCGCGTGGCGGAGCTTCTCGTGGACGGTCCATTCGATGAAGGCGACCTGCACGACGACTTCCGGGCGCACCCAGTGGGCGCCGAGCCGCGGGAAGCCCGTGCCGCGCGTGAAGGGTCGCGTGGGGACTTCGAGTACGTCGAGGCGCGCACGCAGTGCGCGGAGCAGCTTCTCGTCGAAGCCGGTGCCGACCTTGCCGGCGAAGACGAAGTCGTCACCGTCGAAGTAGCCGACCAGGAGCGCTCCCAGGCCGACTCGCTTTCCTTTGGGCTCGGTGAAACCGCCGACCACCAGCTCCTGGCTGGCCTCGCACTTCATCTTCAACCAGTGCGGCGAGCGGCGGGATTCGTAGGGTGAGTCGCGGCGTTTGGCGATGACGCCCTCCCAGCCTTCGCGACAGGCGCGCTCCCAGGGATTTGGCTCGTCGAGGAGCGTCACGCGCTGAAGCGGCGGCGCGAGCGGCAGCGTCGCCAGCACCGCGCGGCGCTCGTCGAGGGGCAACGCGCGCAGATCGCGGCCGTCGAGCCACAGCACGTCGAAGACGTGGTAGTCGGTCCCGCTCCAGGTCAGCTCGCCGTCGAGGATCACCTCGCGTAGCGGCAGCGCCGCGATCTGCCGCGCTACCGGCGGGCACTCCTTCGGCAGCCGGTTGCGGGAGAAGAGGCGCACGTCGCCGCCCCTGCGGAACGCCAGCAGGCGGATGCCGTCCACCTTGCGCTCGAAGATCCATTCGGGAGAAGTGAACCGTTCCTGCGTCAGCGTGGCGGCCATGGGCTCGATCCACTCCGGGAACGCCGGCGTGTGCTCCATCTCACTATCCTGTCCCACGTTCATCCCAGCGCGGTTTCGAGCGGGCCCGCCACCGTGGCATGCGGATCGCAACCCTCGCGGTAGAAGAGGTGCGCCGCGGCAGTATGCGCGTCGCGACCGCGAAGGAGGACGACCATGGGCATGATCCCCAGCAACCTCGACGATCGCGAAGCGGCGGCGCTCGCTCACTATCGCGCTTCGCAGCAACAGATACAGACCCAGACGCAGGAAGCCGCACCGACTTCGCCGCCGCGCCGGCGCGCGCCAAGCCGCGAGGCGTCCCCGCAGCGCGATCACGTCGGCCAACCGCTGCCGCGCGGCTCGCGGCTGCCGGAGCCGGCGCGCCGCGACGCGTCCTCCACCGCCGTCACCTACACGGTGCAGCGGGGCGACACCCTGCGCGGCATCGCCGACTGGTTCTACGGCGACCGCAGCCTCTGGCTCGCCATCTTCGCCGCCAACCGCTCGACGATCAGCGACCCGCTGGCATTGGAGCCGGGCACCGAGCTGACCATCCCGCGGCAGCAACGCGGCCAGCCGCTGGCCTGATCGCGCGGTCGTTCTCGCCACACGCATCGCTGACGCCGCGGGAACCCGCGGCCGTGTCTGCTCGACCTCAAATGAGCGATACTGGAGGTATGGGACTCATGGACCAGGATCTTCTCCGACGAATCGCCATCGATCCGCGCGTGATGCTGGGCAAGCCGGTGGTTCGCGGCACTCGCATCACAGTTGAAATCCTTCTGGAGAAGATCGCGGCAGGGCGCACCGTCGACGAGATCTTGCACGACTACCCTTCGTTGAGCCGTGAGGACGTGCTGGCTGCCGTGGCCTACGCTCGACTGGCGATCAGCACCGACGAGATCGTCCCCCACATCACGATCTCGGAATGAGGTTGTTCGCTGACGAGAATCTCGAGTCCGATGTCGTCGAGATCCTCCGCCAGCATGGACATGACGTGAAGCTGCTCGCCCCCTCGGAGAGGGGTCGGCCCGACCCGGACGTCCTAGGGCTCGCCACCTCGAGGATCGAGTCTTCGTCACCAACGACAAGGACTTCGCGGAGCTGGCGTTCCTTCAGCGGCAGTCCACCACCGGGATCATTCTCGTCCGCCTCCCGCAGCTGTTCGATCAAGCGAAGGCGCGTCGAGTGGCCGAAGTGATCGGCGTCGAGCGAGACAACTTGCTGGGCTTCCTGACCGTGATCGAGCCCGCAGCGATTCGACGGCGCCCGTTTCTGACGCTGCTGAAGTAGCGGGTCCCTAACGGCGTCCAGCGACCGTCACGCGTAATCGGCGCAGCCGCTGGTCCAGCTCCTCAGGGGCCATCCCCGCATACTTGGCCGGCAACAACCTACGGCTGCTCGCTTCGAAAACTGCCAGTAGCTCCATGTACTCGAGCAGCTCGACGTCCCGGCTCGGGAAGTAATCCGCTGCCGCGCTGAGGAAGTTTCCGGCCAGCACGGGCGCGTCGGCGCCCGCGGCCTTCGCAGCGTCGTCGTTGGCGAGCAGGATCACGGCTTCGACGTCGGCGTTGCTGTAGCCGACGAGCTTTCTGCCGAAGCCGTCGCGGATCGTTGCGAAATCGACCTCGGTGCGCACCTTGTTCTTGCGCACTAGCGCTCGTGCAACGGCCTCGACTTCTTCGGGCGTTTGCGAATACAGGAACGGAATCTTCCGATCGAGCCTTCCGGCGCGCTTCAGATCGACGTCCAGCTTGTCGGGGCGATTCGTCATCACCAGAAACAGGATCCGCCCGCGGTTGCTGGTGTCGGACATGAACTCTTTGATGCGCGCGATGACCCGCGACGAGGTGCCGCCGTCACCTTCGCCGTCGGTGTTGCCGAAGGCGCGGTCGCCTTCGTCGATGATCACCACCACCTGGCCGATGGCCTTGATGACGCCGAGGATCTTCTCCAGGTTGCCTTCGGTGGCGCCCACCCACTTGCTGCGGAAGTTCTTGAGCTTGATGGTGGTGAGGCCGCACTCCTTGGCGAAGGCCTCGGCGACGAAGGTCTTGCCGGTGCCCATCGGGCCGGTGAAGAGCATGCCCATCGGCACGCGCGCGGTGCGTCCTTCGCGGATGCTCTCGGCGACGAGCAGCAGGTCGCGCTTGACCTCGTCCATGCCGCCCACCACCTCGAAGCCGAACTGCGGCTCGACGAACTCGACGAGGCCGAAGCACTCGCGCTCCAAGATCTCTCGCTTCCGCTGCGCGATCAGCCGCTCGGCTTGCTTGCGCGCCCGTTCGGCCAGCGCCGCGGCGTCGTCCTGCGGCGCTTTCGCTCCCGGCGCCAGCAGCTCGAGCACCTCCTCGCGCGACAGCCCGGCGGTCAACGCCGCAAGCTTGTGCGCTCGCGCCGCCGCATCCGCCCCGCTGCCGAGCACGCTGCCGATGAACGCCTCGCGCGCCGCCAGGTCCTCCTCCGCCGGCGGCGCCGGCGCGAGGATCGCCGCGATCTGGATCGCCTTCAAGCCGGCGGTGATCTCGGCGTAGCGCTCGGCGTCCTTGGCGTCGAGGCGCGCGTCGGCGAGCTGCGCCGCCGCGCGCCGCGCCTCGTGGTCGGGCATCGGCACCTCGACGACCGCCACCTTGGGATTGCTCACCAGCTTGGGCGAGACGTCGGTCAGGTTCTCGGCAATGAGCAACACCACGTTGTCGCCGCGCTCGATGGCGGGCAGGAACGACCAGCGATGCAGCATCACCGCCGCGGCACGATCGCCGTCGGCCTGGAACGCCGGGTCGCCGGTGGGCACCACGGCGTCCGCGTACTCGACCACCACGGCCGTGCGCGTCCCCGTCGTCAGCAGCGTCTCCAGCGCCGCCAGCGTGCGGTCCTTGGCGCCCGGCGCCAGCAGCTCGTCGGGGAACTCGACGTCGTGCGCGCGCTTGGCGAAACGCACTCCCGTCGCCACGTTGTAGAGGACGATCGTCTGCTTGCTGTCGCGCAGCAGCGCACCGGCCAGGAAATCGGAGAGCGACAGCGGCTTGCCGTCGTAGATGACGGCGTCGTAGACGTTGCCGTGGAGCAGGAACATCGACGCCTCGCCGCGCAGGTAGCGGCGGCGAAGGTCGTCGGCCCACGCCGGCAGCTGGCGCGGCGGCACGCGCTACATCTCCCTCTCGATGGCGCCGAGCAGCTGCTCGGTGTCGCGCGAGGTCTCGCGGATCGCCTCGACGCCGTCGAGCAGCTCGTCGAGCTGGCCCGAGAGCTCCTGCGGCGACTGCATGGTGACGATCTGGTCGGCGATGAGCTGGAAGGAGTTCTCGATCAAGTCGAGCTGGCCGTAGGCGACGGAGAGGTAGCGGCGGATCTCCTCCATCTTGGCGATGCGCTTCTCGACGATCGCCAGGTTCTTGCGCGCGATCGCGCCACCCTGCCCCTCCTGCTTGGCGAGGTCGCCGTAACGCTGGCGATCGCGGGAGAGCTGGGTGTCGTTGACGCTGGCGAGGTACTGCTCGTAACGCTGGCAGGTGAGCGCCATCTCGAGGAAGGCGTCGACGAGCTTGTCGGTCTTCACCAGCTCGCCGCGCAAGAGGTCGCCGGCGAACGAAGGGTTGCTGGCGGCGAGGCGCTGGATCTGCTCGCGGCGGTCGACGAGCTCCTGGACGCGCTGGCGGGCCTGCGACGGCAGGCCCTGCATGCGCTGCTCGCGCTCGGCGGTCTCGATGCGGCGGCGCAGCGCGTCGAAGCGCGGGTCCCAGAGCAGGTGGCGAAGGCGCTGCGAGTCGGGCGCGTTGAGCAGCCAGATCGCCTCGAGGCCGAGCGTGGCGAGCGCGAGCACCGGGTTCACCGTCAGCGCCGAGGCCGCGAGACCGCCGCTGAGCAGCGACAGGTTGTAGGGGTTCATGAACGCGGCGCGCAGGTAGGGGCGCTTGCCGAAGACGGCCTGGTCGAGCACCTTGCGGCCGGCGGCGCCGAGGTCATCGGCGAGGCCGGTGATGGCGGCCGGACGTGCCGCGGGCTGCTGGCGCGAGCCCACCGTGGTCGACGCAGCGGCCGGGGTCACGGCCGACGCCGCGCCGGGCGGCGTCGACACGTTCGCCGGCGGGACGGCCGGACGTACGCCGGCCTGCGGCGCGGCTGGGCGCATCGCGCGTCGCGGCGGCGTGGCGGGCTTGTTGGCGTCGCTCACGGTCAGCGCGAGAGCTTAGCGCGAGGCGAGCGCGCTCGCTGCGCTAGCATCGAGGCATGAGCCGCGGCACTCGCGTCTCTGCGCTTGGCATCGTGCTCGCCCTCGTCGCGCCGGCGGCGCCGGCGCAGGTGACGGATCGCACCCCCAAGACCGCCGCCGAGCTGCAGCGGGAGAGCGGCCACGTCTGGGACCTCGCCATGCCTTCGCGCATCGACGCGGTGCGGCCGCTGAAGACGAAGGCCTTCCGCCGCGCCATCGACGATTTCCGCGCCGGCAAGGGCGACGTCCGCCACGACGTCGCGCTGTCGTGGGGCGAGTTCCTGAGCGGCACCAAGAAGCCGTTCCTCGCCCTGTCGCTCGACCGCGCCGTCGACGCCGACCTCGCGCCCGGCGTGCAGGCGACGCTCTTCGGCGAGATCGTCGACGCCAACGGCACCGCCGTCGCCAGCTTCGAGGTCCCGGACCAGGTCGAGCTCGCGGCCGAGCGGGCGGTCGTCGACGCCGCGTTGCCGCTGCCTGCCGGCGCCGCCCGCGCCATCGTCGGCATCGCGCTGCGTGGCGAGGTGCGTTGGCTGCTGGAGCAACCGCTCGACGTGCAGCCGATCGACGAGCAGGGCTTCGCGCTGTCGCGGCCGGTCCTTTCGCTCGACGTCCACCCGCTGCCGGCGCCGCAGAAGCCCGACGACCCGTTCTGCTTCGGGGGCCTCCGCGTCGTGCCGCGCGGCGACCGCACCTTCAAGAAGGCCGACGCGCCGTGGCTGTTCACCGTCCTGCGCGCGCCCGGCGCGGCGCCCGACGCCGCGCCGCCCCTGAACGCCAGGCTCGTCATCACCGGTCCGGAAGAAGGCAAGACGCGCCGCTACCCGATCAGCGGCCTCACCCCCGCACCGTTACGCGGCTTCGACCGCCAGTGGGGACTCGGCATTCCGCTGCCCGTCGGGGAGCTGCCGCCGGGCGAGTACGAAGCGACGCTCGAGGTCAGCGAGAAGCCCGCGGGCGCCAACGCCACCGCGGTCACCAGCTTCGTCATCGTCGGCCGCTGACCCGCGGCCGGCGGGCGCGCTACTTCGCCGGTGTCGTGTAGAGGAGGTCGAGCAGCTGCTTCTCGACGGCGCGGAACTCCGGCGCCGACTTGAGCTTGAAGTCGCGCTCGCGGAAGCTCGGCACCGGCACGGCGTGGAGGATGCGTGCCGGGCGTGGCGACAGGACGTACACCGTATCGGCCAGGTAGACCGCTTCCGAAACGTCGTGGGTCACGAAGAGCGTCGTGTTGTCCTCGCTCTTCGCCACGTCGAGCAACAGACCCTGCATGCCCCAGCGCGTCTGCGGGTCGAGCGCGCCGAAGGGCTCGTCCATCAGCACCAGCTTCGGCTGGTTGATGAGCGTGCGCGCGATCGCGACGCGCTGCTTCATGCCGCCTGACAAGTCCTTGGGGTAGCGGTCTGCGAACTCGAGAAGCCCGACGGCCTTGAGGTACTTGTCCGACTGCTGGCGCCGCTCCGCCTTGGAGACGCCGCGCAGCTTGAGGCCGTACTCGACGTTGTCGCGCACGCTCATCCAGCCGAACGAGGTGTAGGCCTGAAAGACCATGCCGCGGTCGCGGCCGACGCCGCGCACCGGCTCGCCGTCGACGAGCACCTCGCCCTGCGTCGGCGGCAGCAGGCCCGCCACGGTCTTGAGCAGGGTCGATTTGCCGCAGCCCGAAGGGCCGAGGAAGACGACGATCTCGCCGATGCCTGGCTTGTCGATGATGTCGAAAGAGACGTCGCGTACGGCCTCGGTCTCGGTGCCGTCGCGCGAGATGTAGGTGACGGAGACGTGGTCGACGCGCAGCTTGGGCGGCTTGCCGGTGAGGTCGGCCTCGTACGTCGGCCGGCCCTTGCCCTCCGGCACCGTGACGGCGACGGTGCCCGGCTCGCCCGCCGCCGGCGCCACCGGCGGCGCGTCGCGGTCGCGCTCGCTCAGGTCGCGACCTCGCGCCAGCGGAAGAGCGCCTTCGAGATGCCCTGGATGAGCAGGTCGGTGAGCAGGCCGATGCCGCCGATCACCAGCAGGCCGGCGAACGACCACGATGCCTTCTGGTGCGTGCGCGCGAGCTCCACCATGTAGCCGAGCCCGCCGCCCGGGTTCACCGCCTCGGCGAGGATGACGTAGGTCCACGAGATGGCGTTCATCACCCGAAACGAGTCGAAGATGTCGGGCAGCGCCGACGGCATCAGCACCGTGCGCACCACCTGCGCCTTGCTGGCGCCCAGCGTGCGCGCCGTCTGCACCAGCTCCTCCGGCACGGCACGGATCGCGGTCACCACGACCGGCAGCAGGTAGACGAAGACGCCGAGAAACAGGAAGGCGATCTTCTGCTTCTCGTAGATGCCGAACCAGAGGATGAGCAGCGGGATGAAGGCCGAGATCGGCATGTAGCGCAGCGGCGCCATGATGGGATCGAAGAAGCGGTTGACGGGCTCGAAGGCGCCCATCAGCACCCCCAGCGGCAGCGCCAGCGCCGAGGCGAGCAGGAAGGCGATGCCGATGCGGCGGCTGCTGATGAGGATGGCGTCGAGGAGGTCCTGCTGCAGGAAGAGTTGCAGCGTGCCGCGCACTGTCTCGGTGGGCGACGGCAGGAAGTCCGGCGGCGCCAGGCCGCCGTAGGTGAGGACGCACCAGGCGCCGAGCACCAGCGCCGGCGCGATCAGTCCGAGCAGGAAGCCGGTCTCGCGCGGCAGCGGCTCGCGGAGGCCGAAGAGATCACGCTTGCGCTTGGCGGTCATGGCTGCTCGCTCATCGAGATCGCCGCGGCCCGCTGCGCGGGCCTCGCGATGACGGGATGGGCGCGGGCGCACGTCTGATCTGCTGCGTGGCCGCCGGCGTGCCCGTCATTGCGAGGAGCGCAGCTCCGAAGCAATCTCGATCTCTCCGCTGCCACCAACCTCAGCCCGTGGCCAGCACGACCTTGATGTCGGTCCGCCGGTTGAGCTGCCGGCCGCCCTCGGTCTCGTTCGGGGCGATCGGGTTGCTGGCGCCGTGGCCGATGGTCTGGAAGCGGCTGGCGGTGATGCCGGGGAAGTTCTGCAGTACGTAGTTCTTGACCGCCAGCGCGCGGCGCTCCGACAGCGTCATGTTGCCGGTCGGGCTGCCCGTCGAGTCGGTGTTGCCCTCGACGCGCAGGTAGGTGTTGCCGAACGAGGTCATCGTCTCGCCCAGCGAATCGAGCACGAAGTAGGAGCCCGCCATGATCTCGTCGCTGCCCGGCGTGAAGTGGATCTGGATCTGCTTGTTGATGATGGCGCGGTCGGTCGCCGACGGCGCCTTGGCGGCGAGCTGCGGCTCCTCCACCTTCTGACCCGGATAGTCGGCGGCGAGCGCCTGCAGGAAGCGCGTGTCGGCCCAATCCTTGGCCTCGACCGGCCGCGTCACCAGGCCCTTCTTGCGCCAGATGACGAACGCGGTGTCGAAGAGCGTCTCGTAGTGCGCGTTGCCGCCGGCGAGGCCGTAGAACTGCGCGTTGTCGGCGTAGGGCGTCAGCTTGAGGCCCGAGAGCATCCCCGACACGGTGTCGCTGTCGAGCTTGAGCGCCTTCGCCACCAAGTCGTACGACGCCGGCGGGTCCTGCTTCATCATCTCGATGCCGTCGAGCCAGCCGTGCACGAAGTCGCGCACGGTGCCCGGCGCCTTGTCGATCAGGTCCTGCCGCGCCACCAGGGTGTCGGCGATGATGTTGGTCGCCGCCGTCGTCGACACCAGCACGTGCGCCTCGTCGCCGCGCGCCTCGACGGCCGCCGACAAATCCGGCTCCCAGGTCACCGCGGCGTCGACCTGCTTGGCCTTGAACATCGCCGCCGCCGCCGGCGCGTCCTGGGTGAAGATGACGTTCTTCTCGAGCGCCGAGCGCTGCTCGGTCGACAGGCCCGACTGCGACACCAGGTAGAGCAGCAGGAAGTGCGACGGCGTGAACTGCGTGCAGGCGATGCGCTTGCCGGCGAGGTCCTCGACCGACTTGATCGACGCCAGCGAGACGATGCCGTCGCCGCCGCGCGACCAGTCCTGCATGATCACCGACTTCGCCTTCTGCCCCTGCTCGCTCAAGATCGACGCCTCGCGCGCCCAGTTGTCGACGGTGTCCCACATGATGTCGACGTCGCCGTTGCGGAAGGCCGCCAGCTTCGCCGCCGGGTCCTCGAGCAGCACGAACTTCACGTCGAGCCCGTACTTCTGCTTGTAGAGCGACTGCGCGTTGGGCTCCATGCCGTGGTTGTAGACGATGCCGGGCGAGTGGCCGGCCCAGGTGTTGATGCCGACGACCAGCGTGCGGCCGAGCGTGCCGCTCGAGTTGAGCGAGGCGGTGGTGACGCCGGTCGAGCCGACGTCGCGCCCCGGATCGCTCGGCGCGTTCTTGAGCGCGTCGAAGTCGGTCGACGACACCTGCTCGGGCGCGGTCTTGCCCTTGTCGGCGCCCGCCCACTGGCGGATGGCGCCCCCCTTGTAGTGCCACGCGGCGTAGCCGATCACCCCCAGGATGACGAGGGTGATGAAGACCTTGGCGAACGGAGTGAGCCTCATATCCGTGTTCTCCTAGAAAGCGCTCGACGCGCTTCGCTTACATCGTCTTCTGGCCGGCGGCGGCCTGCTGGGCCGCCTTCTTGGCCTTGAGCTCGGCGAGCTGCTGCTTGGCCTGCACGTCGCCGGCCTGGTTGCGCAGCGCGGCGAGGCGCGAGTCCAGCGACGACTCGGAGAGCTCCTTGCCGAGGTTGGCCTCGGCGATGGTGTTCTTGATGTGCTCGCGCACGTTGTCGAGCGCCTTGACCTCGGCGTCGACCGACAGCCCCTCGAGCTGCTCCTGGATGCGGATGCGGGCCTGCGCCGATTGCATGCGGGCGAGCATGGTGTCGCGCTCGGCCTTGAGCTTGCGGATCTCGCCCTGCACGCCGATCAGCGACGCCTTGGCGGAGCTGGCGTCGCTCTGCGCCGTCTCGGCGTCGGCGCGCATCTCGGCGAGGTCATTGGTGAGCTGGTTCTTCTTCTGGATGAGGATGACGGCGAGGTCGTCCTGGTTGGTCTCCACGGCGACGTTGAGCTCCGCCTCCGTCTGCGCCAGCTCGGCGGTCGCCTTCTTCACCCGCTCGTCGAGGTCCTCGCGGCGGCGGATGATCGCCGCCGTGGCGCCCTTGAGCTGCGCGTACTTGGCGACCATCGAGTTGATGGCGTTCTCGTAGGCGATCTCGGGATGCGCCTTCTCGACGTCGGAGATCCAGAGCGAGAGGAACCCGCGCCAGATGTTGGCGAGGCGCGAAAAGAATCCGTCGGCCATGGCTGGCTCCCTGCTTCTACGGAGTGTTCTGTGGCTGCGAGGGGTCGATCAGCTTCGGCGAGTCGCGCACGACGCGCGCCACCGCCTCCTGCCCGAAGAACTCCAGCACCCGCTGCACGTCGAGCTTCTTGTCGTTGCAGGCGCGGACGACGGCCGCCTGCTCCTGCACGCGCTCGTCCATCACCCGCTTGATGCGCTGGACCTCTTCCTCGAACTGGGCGATGCGCGCCTGCGACTCGGAGATCAGCTTCTGGGTGTCGCCGGCGCCGGCGCGGATGTAGGCCTCGAGCGCCTGGATCTCCTCGACGCCGGCCTCGATGATCTTGTCGATGGGGACGCCGAAGGCCTTGAGCGAGGCCTCGACGATCTGCTTCTTGACCGCCGGATCGGTCTCCGCCGGCAGCGAGCGCAAGAGCGACGCCGCCTTCTCCACCCGCTCCTGCTGCTCGGGCTCGACGCCGCCGCTGGAGTAGACGGCCGGGAAGTCGACCTGGCCGCCGGGCGCCGGCGGCGGGTCGCTCATCTGCGGCACCTGCGCCGCGGCCACCACCGATTGGTCGGCGCCGTACTCGGCAGCGGCCGCCACGGCGGCGTCGGCGGCCACAGGATCGCCCGCCGCGGCGGCCTCGTCCTCCGGCCGCACGACGAACCAACCCAACACGGTGCTTCCCCAGTTCTTCTTGTCGCTCATGGGTTCGGCGGCGGGATTCTAGCGCCACCCCGGCATTGCTGGGATACGCACGGTCCGACACCCGATTCCCCGCAGCTCCGTCGTCGTTGCGAGGAGCGCAGCGACGAAGCAACCTCGATCTGCCGCGATCGAGATCGCTTCGCTCCGCTCGCGATGACCGGCAGGCAGCTAATCCAAGTCCACGGTGGTGGCGGCGCCGGCCACCGTCGTCGCCGTGCCGCTCCAGGTGCGGCCGTCGGGCGCCTTCGCCCGCACCGTCCAGGTGCCCGCCGGCAGGTAGGGGATGGTGGCGCGGCCGTACGCCAGCGGGAAGTCGTCCTCGACCGAGGCCCAGCCGGGGAAGACGAACGGCTGCCCGTCGCCGCCGATGAGGGTGACGACGGCGCGCGTCGCCTCTCCCGCCAGGTCGCGCACGTTGACCTGCAGCGTCGCCTGCGGCGCCAGCGTCACCGGCACCGGCTCGCCGGGCGAGGAGGCGATCGTGCGCACCGTGCCGCTGTCGTCGGCGCGCACCAGCACCTCCCAGGTTCCCGGAGGCACCGTCGACAGCCGCACGCGGCCGTTCTCTCCCGTCGAGTACATGCCGGTGACCAGCGCGCGGCGGGCGCCGTCGAGCACCGCCACCTGCACGTTCCGCGGCGGCGCGCCGGCCGTGCGCGAGACCATCAGGGTGATGCCCTGCGTCGGGCTGAGTCGGATCTCGAGGTCGTCGACCGGCTCGGCGCCGACGTCGATCCCCGTCGAGGCGCGGGCGTAGCCGGCCTTCTCGGCGCTGACCGTCCAGCTCCCTTCCGTCGCCGCACCGAGCGCGAAACGGCCGCCGTCGTCCGTCGTCACCGCGCCGCTGAAGATGGCCATGCCGTCGTCGTCGGGCTGCGCCGGCTCGGCCTTCACCGCCACGCCGGCGAGCGGCTCGCCGGTGCCGGCCTCGAGCACCTTGCCGGCGATGCGCGTCGAGCGCAGGTCGAAGTCGAGCTCGCGGTCGGCGTCGAGCGTCACCGTGTCGTGCTTGCGCATGCCGGTGGTGGGCGCGAAGACCTCGACGTCGTAGTTGCCCGGCCGCAGGTTCTCGACCTCGTAGGCGCCGGCGTAGTCGGTGCGCCCCCTGCCGCTGGCGACCACGTCGTGGCCGCGCAGCATCACCATGGCGCCGTCGACGGGACGCCCGTCCTGGCGCACGTGGCCGTGGAGCGCGAGGCCGCCTTCGAAGTCGAGGTCGAGCGTCGCTTCGCTCTCGCCCGTCGCAAGGGTGACGCGGCCGCGCGCCTGCCGGCCGCCCTCGTCGAGCCGGCCCACGACGTTCCACTCGCCCGGTGCGAGGCCGGCGATGCGATAGCGGCCGTCGTAGCTCACCGCCCCCTGCTTGAAGCTCTGCTCGCTCGACGCCATCACACGGACTCGCGACAGCTCGGCGAGCGAAAGCCCGTGCAGCGCGCCGACCACCGCGGCGCCGGCCGGCAGCTCGATGGTGACGCCGCCGACCGGCGCGCCGGCGACGGTGATCGTCGCGGCGGCGCGGCCTTCGGCGTAGTCGGCGTGCGAGGCGGTCGCTTCGTAGGTGCCGTCGGGAACGCCGGTGACGTTGAAGAGGCCGCCCTCGTCGGTCGTCGCGCTGCGGTCCGCCTGCCACGGCTGTCCGGGCGGGCCGAGGCTCACGGTGGCGCCGGCGACCGGGCCGCCGGCCGAGCTGGTGACGCGGCCGCTCACCGTCTGGCCGCCTCCGAGCCGCAGGTCGAGGTGGTTCTCGCCCGGCTTGACGTCGAGCGAGGCGACGCCGCGGTCGTAGTCCTCGTGCTCGGCCTGCAGCGTGCGTGCGCCGGGCTCAACGCCTTCGAGCCTGTAGTGGCCGTCGCCGTCGGTCTCCGCCGAGCCGCCGCCCATCATCCGCGCCGGCATGAAGGGCGAGCCTTCGCCTTCCTGCACCAGCTCCACGCGGGCGCCGATCGCGGGGCCGCCGTCGGGCGCCGAAACGCGTCCTTCGACGGTGGCGCCGGTGTGCAGCACCAGCTCGAGCCCTTCGAGGTCCTTCCCCGCCGGCACCTCGAGGCCGCCGCGCTCGAGCGGCAGGTAGCCGGCCGCGGTGACAGTGAGCCGCACCGTGCCGGGCTCGACGTCCTCGATGGTGAAGCGGCCGTCGTCGCCGCTGCCCGAGTTGCCGGAGATCATGGAGAACGCCATGCCGCCGCCGGCGCGCTCGACGCTGAGGCGCACCATCGCGTCGGCCACCGGATCGCCGTCGACGTCGACGATGCGGCCGCGCACCGCCGAGGACGGACGCAGCGTCACCGTCACCGGCTCCTCGGTGGGCGCCACGACGCCGAGCAGCCGCTCCACCGTATAGCCGGCGCGGCGGACGGCGAGGTTCACCTTCTCGCCGGCCGCGCGGTCGCCGAGGCGGAAGAAGCCGTCGGCGGCGCTGGTGGTGTCGGCCTCCTTGCCCATCAGCGCCCAGCGCACCTGCGGCATCATCCCCATCATGCCGTCGAGCGCGAAGACCTCGGCGCCTTCGATCGGCTCGCCATGCGGGCCGACGACGCGCCCCTCGACCACCGCGCCTGGTGCCAGCTTCACCGTGCCGAGGTCGACCTCGCCGGCGTTGGCCGGCACCTCGATGCCGGGCACCGTCGTCGCCGCGTAGCCCGCGGCCTCGACGCGCAGCACGAACTTGCCCGTCGCCAGGTCGGCGATGGTGAACTTGCCGGCCGCGTCGCTCTCCGCCTCGGCCTTCCCTTCGTCGCGCTCGCCGGGCATGCGCATCATGCGGCGCATGCCGGGCCCGCCCTCCTCCTGACGGTCGAGCGACACCTTGGCGCCGGCGATCGCGGTGCCTTGCATGCTGGCGACGCGGCCGACCCCGCGCGCGCCCGGCTGCAGCGTGACGTGGAGCTCGGCGAGACGGTCGCGCGCCGCCGGCGGCAGCAGCTTCTCCAGCGTCGCGAAGCCGGCGTGGCGGAAGGTGATCTGCTGCGGCACGTCGGTCGGCAGCGGCGCCAGGCGGTAGCGGCCGCGCTCGTCGGTCTTCGTCTGCAGCCGATCGCTGCCCATGCCCATGCGGCGGAAGAAGCGCATGCCGCCGCCCATGTCGGGCGCCGGCGCCGCCGCCACCGCGACCCCCGCCAGCGGTTTGCCGCGCGGGTCGACGACGCTGCCGACGAGCGCGGCGGCGGGACGCAGCGCCAGCGTCGGCGCGCGGCCGGCGCTCGCGTCGGAGCCGTCGACGAAGCCGGGCAGGTGCGCCACCGCGGCGCCGCTGATCCATCCCGTGCGCTTCGGCGGCAGCCGTTCGAGCGTGTAGGCGCCGCCGGCATCGCTCACCGCCCACGCCTCGGGCCGCTGGCCGTAGACGACGGCGCCGGCGAGCGGCTGCCGCGACTCGGTGTCGATGACGCGGCCGCTCAGCACGAGCGGGCGTTCGAGGCGCACGTCGAGCGTGCGCTCTGCCGCCGCGGGCCTCGCGTCACCCTTCGGCGGCTCGAGCGAGATGCGGGCGCTCGCGCCGGCGACGTCTTCGACGGCGAGCGACAGCGGCGTTGGGCCGGTCGACGCCACCGTCAGCTTCCCCGCTCGGTCGCTCTTGCCGAGCGGCGCGAACGCGGGCAGCGCCATCACCAGCGCGCCCTCCACCGGCTTGCCGTCGGGGCCGGCGACGCGCAGCTCGCGCGCCGTGCCGGCAGCAAGGGCTGCGCGCACGCCGCTGCCGCGGACGCCTTTCAACTGCAGCGTGGCCTGGCCCCTGGCGGTCACCGTCACGTCGAGCCGCGTCGCAGCGGCGCGGTGCACCACGGCCTTGCCGGCGGCGTCGGTCACCAGGCGCGCCTGCCCGGGCATCCAGTCCGCCATGAAGCGGCTGTCGCTCACATCGGCGACCACCGCCGCGCCCGCCACCGGCTTGCCGGCGGCGTCGACGACGGTGACCTCGAGCGGCGCGTCCGCGACGAGCGTCGCCGCCGGCAGCCAGGTTTCCTCGACGAGCGGCCGCACCAGCGTCTCGAGCTCGGCGCGTCCCGGCGCGCTCGCCACCACGCGCCACACGCCGGGACCGGGCGCCTCGATGGTGAAGGCGCCGTCGGCGTCGGCCTTCGCCTCGGCCTTCTGCGGCGGCGGGTAGGTGCCGGCGAGCTGCAGCTCCGCCGCCGCGCGCACGCCGATCAGCGGATAGAGCCGCACGACGGCGTCGCGCAGCGGCTGGTGGCGCTCGTTCTCGACCCGGCCGTGGATCGGCACCGGCATCGCGACCGCGGCGCGCGCGCCGGCGGCCAGCAGCAGCGCCGGGACGAGAGTCTTCCCAACGGTGCGAAGGGCGGCGCGCAGGGCGTTGACCGGCATGGCGGGACTCCTTCGAGCTGGGCGCGGTCCGTTGGCAAATGTACGGACCGCCACCCGCCGATGTCCAGTGGCAGGACCGGCTCTTAGCGATTGTCGGCGCTTGCGCGCTTCCTGCGGGGCGCCCATAATCGATCCGCCGCCGCCCGGCGTCGGCTTCCCACCCACTACCACTTCCCGAGGCGACGTGGCTCAACCTTCATCCGCGGACGCCGTGGGCATCCCGGTGCCGGCCCCGCCGTCGCGCCTCCGCCGTTGGCTCGGCGCCGTCCCGATCAGCCTGGCGTTGCGCCGATCGCTCGCGGAGGGTTACTCGTTCGCCAAGCTGCGCGCCGACCTGCTGGCCGGTGTCGTGGTCGGCGTGGTCGCGGTGCCGCTGTCGATGGCGCTCGCCATCGCCGCCGGAGTGCCGCCGCAGCACGGGCTCTACACCGCGATCGTCGCCGGCGGCGTGATCGCGCTCTGCGGCGGGTCGCGGCTGCAAGTGGCCGGGCCCACCGCGGCGTTCGTCGTCATCCTGGCGCCGATCTCGGCGCAGCACGGGCTCGGCGGGCTGGCGCTCGCCACCGGCATGGCGGGCGTGCTGCTGCTGGCGATGGGGCTCGGGCGGCTGGGTCGGCTCATCGAGTTCGTGCCCTATCCGGTGACCACCGGCTTCACCGGCGGCATCGCCATCGTCATCGCGACGTTGCAGGTGAAGGACTTCCTCGGCCTGCAGACGGGCGCCTTGCCGGGGCACTTCCTGCCGCGCGCGCTGGCGCTGGGGCGGGCGCTTCCCAGCTTCCACGTGGGCGATCTCCTCGTCGGCGCCTTCACGCTGACGCTGCTGATCGTCTGGCCGCGGCTCGTCAAGTCGGTGCCGGCGCCGCTCGTCGCGCTGACGCTGGGCTCGCTTCTCGCCTGGGTCGTCGGCCGCGCCGCGCCCGAGCTTGCCGCGGCGACCATCCAAGACCGCTTCCACTACACGTTGTTTTCGAAGGCCGGCGGTATCGTTCACGGCGGCATCCCGCCGCTGCCGCCCCTGCCGGTGCTGCCCTGGCGGCTGCCCGGACCCGACGGCGCGCCGCTCCACCTTTCCTTCGAGCTGTTGCAGTCGCTGGTGCCCGCCGCCTTCGCCATCGCCATGCTGGGCGCCATCGAGTCGCTGCTCTCGGCGGTGGTGGCGGACGGCCTCGCCGGCACCAAGCACGATCCCGACGGCGAGCTGGTCGGCCAGGGAATCGGCAACGTGGTGGCGCCGTTCTTCGGCGGCATCGCCGCCACCGGCGCCATCGCGCGCACGGCGACCAACATCCGCTCCGGCGCCAGGACGCCGATCGCCTCGTTGATCCACGCGCTCTTCATCCTCGCCGTGATGCTGGCGCTGGCGCCGCTGCTCGGCTACCTGCCGATGGCGTCGCTGGCCGCGCTGCTGCTCACCGTCGCCTGGCGGATGAGCGAGTACCGCCACGTCATCCGCGTCACCCGGCGCGGCCCGCGCAGCGACGTCGCCGTGCTCTGGGTCTGCCTGCTGCTCACCGTCATCTTCGACATGGTGATCGCCGTCTCGGTGGGGATCGTGCTCGCGGCGCTGCTCTTCATGCGCCGCATGGCCGAGGTCTCGGAGGTGCGCGCGCTCACCGAGGAGCACCATCACCCCTCGGGTCCGCTGCCCAAGGGGCTCATCCTCTACGAGGTCGCCGGGCCGCTCTTCTTCGGCGCCGCGCAGCGCGCCATCAGCACGCTCGAGCGCGCCGGCCAGTCGGCCCGCGCCCTGGTGCTCGACCTCGAAGGCGTGCCGGTGCTCGACGCCACCGCGCTCGTCAACCTCGAGTCGGCGATCGAGCGCCTCCTCACCCGCGGCACCTTCGTCGCCATCGGCGGCGTGCAGAAGCAGCCGCTGCGCGTGCTGCTGCAGGGCGGCTTGCGAAACCGCCCGGGCAAGCTGGTGATCCGGCGCTCGCTCGACAACGCGATCGACGACGCCAAGGCGGCGCTGGCGTCTCGCGCGACTGCCGGCTAGAAGCGCCGACGCTCATTCGGCCTTGCCGCGGACCGCGTCGCCGCTAGCCGCGCCGCGGCCGCGAGCCCAGCGCCTCGCGAACCTTGCGCGCCAGCGTCATCGCGTCGAACGGCTTCTGTAGCACCGTCGCTCCCGCCTCCAGCGGGCCGTTGCGCACCACCCGGTCGTCGGTGTAGCCCGACATGTAGAGCACCTTGACGGCCGGGCGGCGCGCGGTCAGCTCGGCCGCCAGCTCGGTGCCGCTCCTGCCGGGGAGCACGACGTCGGTGAGCAGCAGGTCGATCGCGCCCTGATGCGCGGCGCTCACCTGCAGCGCCGCCGTCGCGTCGGCCGCCTCGATCACGGTGTAGCCGCCGGCGCCCAGGAGCTGGCGCACCAGCGCGCGGAGGGCGGGCTCGTCCTCCACCAACAGCACCGTCTCGTTGCCGCGCGCGGGCTGCGCCGGCGCGGTCGGCGCCGGCGCCTCCGCGCGCGCTTGGGCCCGCGGCAAATAGACCTCGAAGCAGGCGCCGCTCTCGAGCCCCGGCACCGCATGGACGTGGCCGCCGCTCTGCCCGACGATGCCGAGCACCGTCGCCAGGCCGAGGCCGGTGCCCTTGCCCATCTCCTTGGTGGTGAAGAACGGCTCGAAGAGGTGCTCGTGCACCTCGGGAGGGATGCCGTGGCCGGTGTCGCGGACCGACAGCAGGACGTACTGGCCGATGCGCAGGCCAGGGTCCGCCGCGGCGGCCTCTTCGTCGACGTCGACCTGCCGCGTCGTCAGCGTGATGCGGCCGCCGCGCGGCATGGCGTCGCGCGCGTTGACCGCCAGGTTGAGCAGCACTTGCTCGAGCTGGCCGGGATCCGCCTCGACCTCGGGCAGCTCCGGCGCCAGGTCGGTGACCAGCTCGACGTCCTCGCCGATGACGCGGCGCAGCATGCGTTCGACGTCGACGACCACGCGGTTGAGGTGGAGGATGCGCGGCTGCAGGATCTGGCGGCGGCTGAAAGCGAGGAGCTGGCGCGTCAGCCCGGCGGCCCGCTGGCCGGCGTGGAGGATCTCGGTGGCGAAGGTGTGCAGGCTCTGGTCGTCGGGACGGCGAGCGAGCAGCAGCTCGGCGTAGCCGTTGATGACGCCGAGCATGTTGTTGAAGTCGTGCGCCACGCCGCCGGCCAGGCGGCCGAGCGATTCCATCTTCTGCGCCTGCTGGAGCTCCGCCTCCAGCCGCCGCCGCTCGGAGGTGTCGCGCAGGATGGAGATGACGATCGGCTCGCCGCTCTCCCCCACCCGCACCAGCGCCGCGGAAACCTCGACGCCGAACCGCGTGCCGTCCGGGCGTAGGAAGTGCCGGTCGTCGGTACGCTGGACGCTCTCGGCGATCAGCCGGCGGCGGCAGGCCGCCACGTCGTCGCGCTCCTCCTCGACCACGAAATCGTCGTAGTGGCGGCCGATCAGCTCGGCGCGCGGGCGGCCGAACACACGCTCCGCTTCGCGGTTCGCCTCGAGGATGCGGTAGGAGAGCTCGAGGATGAGGATGGCATCGTGCGCCTGCTCCATCACCATCCGGTGGCGGCTCTCGGAGGCGGCCAACCGCTCGAGCGACTGGCCGAGGGCCACGGTCTGCCCGAACTGCGCGGCGAGGCTGCGCGCGAAGCCGATCCACGCCTCGTCGCCGAGGTCGTGGTGGTCGGAGGCGAGCACCAGCACGCCGAGGCCGCGGCCGAGCACGGCGAACGGCACGAAGAGCGCGGAGGCGAGCCCGAGCCCGCGCAGGAACCGCGCCGCCGGGCGATCTGGCGGCTCCGCGGCCGACACCGGCAGCGGATCGCCCTTCGCGATCGCCGCCCGCACCAGCTCCATCTCGCCGAAGCAGGCGGCGGCGGCGGCGCGGTGGCTCACCGGGATGCCGAAGTGGGCCTCGAGCGCCAACTCGCCGTCGCGGGTGAGGTACATCAGGCCGGTCGAGAGCCCGGCGGCGTCGAGGCAGTGCACGAGCACGTCGGTCACCGCCCGCGGCGCGCCGCGCGGATCGGCGAGCGCCTGCGACAGCCCGCGGATCACCGACAGCGCCGTCGCCTGGATGGCGGTCTGGCGCAGCAGCACCTCGTTGCGCGCGCGCTCGCGCTCGAGCTGCACCTGCAGGCGCTCGCGGTGGAGGCCGCTCACCGCGTCCGTCGCCGCCGGCAGCGAGGTGGTGAGCTTCGGCGCCGCCAGGCTGCGCCCCAGCGCCGCGATCGCGCCCGCGAAGTCGGGCGAGCGGAGCACCAGCGCGTCGGCGCCCACCGAGCGCGCCAGCTGCTGGTCGGCCTCGTCGACGTAGGCCGACGAGGTGAGCACCACCGGCAGCGCCGCCAGGAGCGGATCGCGCCGCAGCTCCAGGCAGAAGGCGAAGCCGTCCATCCCCGGCATCAGCGCGTCGGAGAGGACGGCGTCGGGCGGTTGGCGCCGCGCCTTGGCCAGAGCTTCCGGCCCGCTGGCGGCGGTCTCCACCTGATAGCCGGCCTGACGCAGCCGCAGCACCGCCAGCTTGAGGTTGAGCGGTTCGTCGTCGACGACGAGGACGCGGCGGCCGTCGCCTTGCTCCTCGGGCGCCGCAAGGTGGGCGCGCGCCAGCTCGATCAGCGTCGCCGGCTCGACCGGCTTGGCGAGCACGTGCACCGCCGCGCCGCCGCGTTGGCGCAGCTCGTCCAGCCGCGACACCATGCCGGTGACGAGCAGCGCCGGCAGCTCGGGCGCGTCCAAGCGGCGCCGCAGCTCGGCGAGCAGCGTCAGGCCGTCGCTGTCGGGCAGCACGTAGTCGAGCAGCACGAGATCGGGCGCGCCGCCCGCCACCGCGGCCAGCGCGCCGGCTGCGTCGCCCGCCTCGAGCACGGTGCAGCCCTCGCTCTCCAGCGTCAGGCGCAGCATCTTCCTGGTGATCGGGTTGTCTTCGACCACCAGGACGGTGCCGGCGGTCATGACGGGGCGCCGAGGCGCCTGCCGCTCAACATCGCGCCGACCATGCTGGACAGCGCTTCGGTGTCGATCGGCTTCGCCAGGTAACCATCGCAGCCGGCCGCCAGCGCCCGTTCATGGTCACCCTTCATCGCATAGGCGGTCAGCGCAATGACGAGGATCTCCCGCCGCGCGGGATCGGCTTTGAGCCGACGCGTCAGCTCGAGGCCGTCCATCCCGGGAAGCTGGATGTCCATGAGGATCAGCTCCGGCGTGTAGCCGGCGAGCAGCTCGAGCGCCTCTTCGGCGTCGACGGCGGTGCGCACGTCGTAGCCCTCGGCGCGCAGCATCACCCGCGCGAGCTTCAGGTTCTGCGCGTTGTCGTCGACGACCAGGATCGACTCACCCGCCATGGTGGACTCCCGGCGTCGCTTCTCGAGGGTCGTGCGCTGCAGCCGGCTGGTCGGCGAGCAGCAACGGCGGCACATGTTCGAACGTGTTGCGAGGCAGGATGGCCGAGAAGGTGCTGCCGCGGCCGACGGCGCTCTCGACCTCGACGCGGCCGCCGTGCGCCTCGACGATGCGCTTGGTGAGCGCCAGGCCCAGCCCGGTGCCCTGGAAACGTTTGCCGGGGCTGGCGTCGAGCTGCTGGAACTCGACGAAGAGCTTGCCCAGGTCCTCGGCGGCGATGCCGATGCCGGTATCGGCGACCGACAACCGGAAGTGCTCGGGGCCTTCGCTCGCCGCGGCGATGGTGATCGTGCCGCCCTCGGGCGTGAACTTCATGGCGTTCGACAGGTAGTTGTAGAGCACCTGCTTGACGCGCGCGGCGTCCACGACGACGCCTTCGAGGCCGGGGTCGAGAGCCGTCTCGACGCGCAGGCGCTTGCTGGCGGCGAGGCCGCGCAGGATGTCGCGGACCTCGCCGACGAGCTTCGGCAGCTCGACGAGCGCCGGGCGGAACTCCATCTTCCCCGACTCCACCTTCGCCAGGTCGAGCACGTCGTTGATGAGCTGCAGCAGGTGGCGCGAGCTGGTGAGGATGTCGCCGACGTACTCGCGATGCTCGTCGGAGAGCGGACCGACCTTGCCCTTGTGCATGAGGTCGGCGAAGCCGATGATGGCGTTGAGCGGCGTGCGCAGCTCGTGCGACATGTTGGCGAGGAACTCGCTCTTCAGGCGGCTCGCCTCCTGGATGCGGTGCTCCAGCCGCCGCCGCTCGGTGACGTCGCGGATGGCCGCCGACACCAGCGTGCCCTCGTCGGTGGCCAGCGGGCTCAAGCTGATCTCGAGCGGGAACTCCGAGCCGTCCTTGCGCAGGCCGTGCAGCTCGAGCCCCGAGCCCATGCCGCGCACGCGCGGCGCCGCGAAGTAGCTGCCGCGGTGCGCGGTGTGCCGGCCGCGCAGCCGCTCCGGCACCAGCATCTCGATCGAGCGCCCGAGCAGCTCCTCGCGCGCGTAACCGAAGAGTTTTTCCATCTGCGCGTTGACGAGGTGGATCTGGCCGTAGCCATTGACGATCACCATCGCGTCGGGCGCCGCCTCGAGCAGGTCGCGGAAGGTGTTCCCGCGCTCGCGCGCGTCACGCAGCGCGTGCAGCTGGCTGACGTCCTTGGTGCTGACGGCGACGAACGGCTCGTCGCCGTCGACGCGCCGCTTCGACACCTCGACGTGGACCAGCGTGCCGTCGCGCCGCCGGCGCACCGCCTCGAACTGCGCGGCGCCTTCGACGATCGTGCGCGCCAACACCGCGCGCATGGCCTCGCGGTCTTCCTCCGGCACGATGAGCTGCTCGAGCGAGCGGCCCATCGCCTCGGCGGCGGCGTAGCCGAAGATCGTTTCGGCGCCGCGGTTCCAGAACAGCACGCGGCCGTCGAAGGAGAGCGCAATGAGCGCGTCGGGCGATTCGTGCACCAACCGATCGCCGAACGACAGCCGCTGCGAAACGCTCATGGCAGGCCCAGTCCGTGCGGCCGGCCCCAGGTGGGGAAAACGAAACGGAGCGGTCGAAGTTTCTTGTGAGATTCCCCGACGCCCAACCAGCGACGCACCCGCGCGCCCCGTCGCTGCCGCTGGTCCCCAACGGTCAAAAGCAGCCTAGCACGCATGTCGAAACGCACGTCATCCGGGGATCAACTGACTTCCGGCGCTTCGCCGTCGAGGAGCAGGATGCCGTGGCGCAGCGCGAAGCGCACGAGATCGGCCTCGCGGCGCAGGCCGAGCTTGCTCATCACCTTGGCGCGGTGGCTCTCGGCGGTGCGCGGGCTGATGCCCAGCCGCTCGGCGATCTCGCGGTTGCGCAAGCCGTCGGCCGCGAGCTCCAGCACCTGGCGCTCGCGCGCCGTCAGGCTGGCGTAGAGGTCGGCGCCCGAGCTCGCGGCGCGTAGCGCGTAGCGCTCGAGCTGCTGCTCGGTGAAAGGCGGGCTCAAATAGCGGCGCCCCGCCGCCACCTCTTGCAGGGCGTGAACGAGATCGGCGGCGCTCGCCTCCCTGCCGACCCAGCCGTCGGCGCCGCTCGCCATGGCGCCGGCAACCGCCGCCGCATCGTTGGCGGCGGAGAGCACCACGACTCGCGTGGGCAGCTTGAGGCGCTTGACGCGGCGGACCAGCTCGACGCCGGCGAGCCCGGAGACCAAGAGGTGGACGAGCACCACGTCCGGAGTGAGCTGCGCCGCGAGCTCGACCGCCAGCGCACCGCTCGCCGCCTCGCCCACCACGGCCAGCGACGGCTCCGCGGCGAGCAGCGCGCGCAGCCCTTGCCGGACCACTGGGAGGTCGTCGACCAACAGTATGGTGATGCGGTCGCTCATCGGCGTACCTCGCCGGCCTGGCGCAGCCATGGCCTGCGCAGCGTCGAGCGCCCGAGCCGAGCACCGTCGACTACCAGAATCAGAGGAGCGCTCACCCAAAGTCCCCGAGCGGGGACGAAAGCATGGGCCAAGGATAAGTTCTGCGCGCACAGGCGTCCATCCGGGAAATCCCGTAGATGTAGCGGGCGAGCATCCGACATGCTCTGCCGGCGGCGCCTCAACGCCGCGATTCCCTTTCGATAAAGTGATCCGACCATCGGCGGAGGAAAACGCCACGATCGAGCCGGCCCTCGGAGGCCTCCGGTGAACCCAGGGGTCTCTCCGATGAACCAGCACCGCGACGATGCCCGTGTATGGGAGGACGACCTCGAAGTCGCTTCTCCCGTCTACGCCATCGACGACGTGCCGCCGCCGCTCGAGACGCTGCTCTACGCTTGGCAGCACACGCTCGTCGACGTCTCGCCGTACGTGCTGCCGATGGTGGTCGCCGGCGCGGTCGGCTACACGCCGGCACAGGCGGCGGCGATGATCTCCGCCTGCCTGATGCTGATGGGGCTCGCCACTTTCGCCAACGCGACGTGGGGCAATCGGCTGCCGTCGGTGCTCGGGCCGTCGGCCACCGACACCGGCGCGATGGCGACGGCGGGCGCGCTCTTCGGTGCGCCGGCGATGTGGATGGCCGGCTTCATCGGCGGCCTGCTCGAGATCGCCGTCGGGACGAGCGGCGTGCTGGCGCGGCTGCGGCGGTTCCTGCCGCCGTACGTCTGCGGCATCATCGTGCTCACCATCGGCGTGACGCTGGCGCGCGTGGCGGGCGGCTGGCTCTTCGCCGATCCGCGGCCGGCGATGATGGGACTCGCCGCGGTGGCGGTGCTGCTGGTGCTGGCGTTCACCGTCGCCGGGCACCTGCTCGGCGTGGGCGTCGTGGCGCGCGGCTCGATCCTCTTCAGCCTGCTGCTCTGCGGCGTCGGCGGCGCGGCGCTGCTCGGCCTCGCCGACTTCGCGGCGGTGGCGCGGGCGCCGTGGGTCGGCCTGCCGCGCCTCTTCGCCTTCGGCGGACCGCGGCTGGGATGGGAGCTCGTGCCCGCCGCCGTCATCGGCGTCGCCATCGGCTACGTCGGCTCGATCTCGGAGTCGATCGGCGACTACGCCGGGACCTGCGCGGTGTCGGGCATTCCCTACCGCGTGCGCCACATGAACCGCGGCATCACCGTCGAAGGCATCGCCTCGGCCGTCGGCCCGCTCTTCGGCGGGCTGCCGCTCACCACCTACGCCCAGAACATCGGCGTCATCGCCACCACCCGCGTCGCCAGCCGCCGCGTCGTGCAGGTGGCGGCGGGGCTGCTCTTCCTCTACGGCCTGTCGCCGAAGGTGGGCGCGCTGCTGGTCGTCATCCCGCGGCCGGTGGTCGGCGCGGTGTTCCTCGTCATTTGCGGCATGATCGCCGCCACCGGCCTGCGCCTCCTCGCCTGCGGGCCAAAGGACGACGCCTACTACCTGACGACCGCGGTGAGCCTGGGCATGGCGCTCACCCTGCCGCTCGTGGCGCCGGCGAGCAAGGAGTGGTTCGCCGGCGTGCCACCGCTGCTCAAGCTCATGCTGTCCAACGGCGTCGTGCTGGCGGTGACGCTCGGCGTGACGCTCAACGCCGTGCTCGGCGCCGTGCTGCGGCGAACGCGAGGCGCTCCGAGCGCCGGCTCAGAACGCGGAAGTGTCGGCGGCGCTCGTCATGTGCCCGCCGGCGTTGCGATCGATGCGGACGGCGCCGGTGACGGCAGCGCGCACGGTGAGCGTGTGCTCGACGCCGGCGGGCGATCGCGGTGACCGCGAGCTAACCGGGGTGCGACTGACGCCGCGACCGGGCCGCGGCTAGCCTTCGGCGGCCGCGAGCAAGGCCCGGGTCTTGCTTCGCCTACTGCGCTCACGGAGGGAGCTCTCATGTCGATGCGCCGAATCGCTTCGTTTGCCTTCATCGCTGCGCTGCTGCTGACATGCCAGTTGCGTCCCGCGTCGGCGGCCGGCCCGGCGAAGCTGCTCAATGTCTCCTACGACCCGACGCGCGAGCTCTACGCCGAGTTCAACAAGGCCTTTTCCGCCTACTGGCAGCAGAAGACGGGCAGCGCGGTCGACGTGCGGCAGTCGCACGGCGGCTCCGGCAAGCAGGCGCGGGCGGTGATCGACGGCCTGCAGGCCGACGTGGTGACGCTGGCGCTCGCCTACGACGTCGACGCCATCGTCAAGGCCGGCCTCATCGATCCCGGTTGGCAGCAGCGGATGCCCAACAACTCGGCGCCGTACACCTCGACCATCGTCTTCCTGGTGCGCAAGGGCAACCCGAAAGGCATCAAGGACTGGGGCGACCTGGCGCGGCCCGGCGTCGCGGTGATCACCCCGAACCCGAAGACCTCCGGCGGCGCGCGCTGGAACTACCTCGCCGCCTGGGGCTGGGCGCTGCGCCAGCCGGGCGGCTCGCCGCAGAAGGCCGAGGCGCTGCTGCGCGGCATCTTCAAGAACGTGCCCATCCTCGACACCGGCGCGCGCGGCGCCACCATCACCTTCGCCGAGCGCGGCATCGGCGACGTGCTCATCGCTTGGGAGAACGAGGCGCTGCTGGCTGTGCGCGAGCTGTCGAAGCGGCCGTCGGCGCGCGGCGGCTTCCAGATCGTCATGCCCTCGCAGTCGATCCTCGCCGAGCCGCCGGTGGCGGTGGTGAACCAGGTGGCGAAGAAGCACGGCACGGTGGCGCTGGCGCAGGCCTATCTGCGAATGCTCTATTCCGAGCAGGGGCAAGACATCGCCGCGCGCCACTACTTCCGGCCGCGCAGCCCGCAGGTGGCAGCGAAGTACGCGGGGCAATTCCCGAAGATCGCGCTGTTCACCGTCGACGAGGCGTTCGGCGGCTGGGCGAAGGCGCAGCAGGAGCACTTCGCCGACGGCGGCAGCTTCGATCGGATCTACAAGCCCTAAACGTCGGCGAGAATCGCCTCGCGCTTGGCGCGGTACTCCTCGTCGTTGAGCTGGCCGCGACGGTGCAGCTCGTCGAGATCGGCGAGACGGTCCGCGGGCGATCGCCGCGGCGAAGAAGCGGACGTGGCCGTCGCGAGTGGCGCGGCAGCCGCGGCCGCAACGGCGGAGAGGCCGCCGGTCGTCGCGGCGGCCGTCATCATCGCCTTCTTGAACTCCATCGGCCGCGGCAGGTACTCGAGGCGATTGATGCCGCTGTCGCTGGCGGTGATGATCTCGAGCGTTCCGTAGCCGAGCATGCGGCCCGGCACCGTCTGCGTCAGCCGCACGTCGTTGACCTTGGCGAGTCCCGAGTCGAGCGCCTGCTTGCGCAGCACGCCCTCGACGCGAATGACGCGGCGGTCGGTGACGAGGTAGACCTCGCTCGCCCAGCGCAGGTAACCGGGCAGCGCGACCAGCACCGCGATCGCCAGCAACGCCAGCCCGACCCAGGCGCCGATGCCGGCGCCCTGCCAGGCCGCCAACCCGTAGATCGACGCCATCACCAGCCCCAGCACGGCGAGCACGACCGCGCTGCCGATCCAGCGCATCAGCACGACCCAGTGCCGCAGCGTGCGGTGCAGCACCGTCTCGCCGGGCGCGAGCAGGCGGTCGACGTAGCTCATCGCGCCGCGCTCAACCCTTCTTCTCGTTGTAGACGGTGAGGCGGAACCCGTCGGGATCGGTCAGCACCACCTGGCGCCAACCCCAAGGGTTGGTCTCCGGCCCCTTGAAGTCCACGCCGCGCGAGCGTAGCCGCTCCGCCAACGCGTCGACGCTCTGCGACGCCTCGGCGTAGACGCTGATCCCCACTCCCTTCGTACGGCTGCGTCCCTTCGCCCAATCGTCCTGCGACAGGCCGATCATGCAAGCGCCCGCGATCATCTCGACGCCGCGCAACTTCCCGTCCTCCTCCCACCGATCCTTGACGTGGAAGCCGACGCCATCGACCCAGAACTTGACGCTCCTCTCGACGTCGTCTGCCGTGAGGGCCACCGACAACGCCTGGAGACGCAGCGTCTCCGGCTGCTGGCGGGGCTGGTGAGCGCGACGCGCGGCCGCAGCCGGAGCGGCTTTGGCCCCAGACGAAGCAGCACGCGGCTTCGGACGCGGGGCCGCCTTGCTCGCGGAACGCTTGGCGGCTGCCTTTTTCGCCGGCGCTTTGGCGGCGCGTTTGGCCGGTTTCGTCACTCGCGCTGAGGCCTTCTTCGCGCTCCGGCTGCTCTTGCTCAGCTTCGCCATTCTCCCCTCCTCAGTGGCCGATCATGTTGAGAGTCCGCATCTCCAGAATAGCGTTCGACCACTCCGGCGCTCAACTGATGACCACTCCCAAAGCTCCAGTCCGCACCTACGGCCGGTCGCCGAACGAGCCGAACGCGAGCGGCGTTACCGCTATCGAGTTGGCGGAGGAGTTCGTCCGTCTGCGCGAGAGCCCGGAGCGGGAGGACTGCCTGCGGCCGGTGCAGGAGGAGGTCTCGCCTGGGGGTGCTCCGCTAAGTCATCGAGCGCTACCCGGACCATCGTGAAACCTTGGTGGCGAACAAGTTCGTTCCCGTCGAGCTGCTCGCCGAGCTGAGCTCTGAGGACGACGCGGAGCTGCGCGCCGAGGTCGCCCGCAAGAGGAGCTTGCCAGAGCGCTTGCAGCTCCGGCTGGCCCGGGATTCAAACGAAGGCGTGCGGAGCGCCCTTCTCTACAACGCCAAGGCCACCCGCCAGTGCCTGGAGACCCTGGCCGCCGACCCGGCCGAGTGGATCAGCGCGCGAGCCCGGCAGCGCCTCGAGTGGGGGGAGTACCGGGCGACTTCCCAGTCCGCGGAATGATTGGCGCCTTCGGACTCGCCTTCGACTGCTAGGAGCACAGGTACGCCGCCCGCGTCGATGGCGGCAACCTTGGTCGCGGGTGGTTTCTTGGCTGCGGCCTTCGCGACGCGTTTGCCGCCTTAGCCGCTCGCGCCGGCCTTCGTTCCTCCGAAACGTCAGCGCAAGACCTTCGGGAATCCACGGAGAATGCCGGCCTCAAACCGTGGTTTCCAAGGAGGATCGCCGTGAAGCTGAGTGAGGCCGTCGCGCAGTTCCTGGGCCATTGCCGCTACGAGAGAAACCTGTCCGCGCACACGATTCGCGCCTACGGCGGCGATCTCCGAGAGTTTGTCGAGTTCGCGCATCGCAACGAACTCTCCGACCTGACCGCCGTTTCCACGGAGCACATCCGCAGCTACCTGAGCTGGCTTCTCGACTCCGGGCGCCTGGCCCCCACCAGCGTGCGCCGCCGGGCGGCGACACTCCGGGCGCTCTTTTCGTGGCTCGAAGACCAAGCCCTGCTCGACGACTCCCCACTTCAGCGCCTCCGGATACGGATCCGCATACCCAAACGGCTGCCACGAAACCTGTCCCGCAAGACGGTCACTCGCCTACGTGCGACCTTCGCACGTTCGGCGGGCCTGGACCCTCGCATCGGCTACCGCGAGCAGGAGTTCCCTGCTGATCTAACGCCAAAGCAGCGCTCGGCCCTGACCATGCTTGTCGCCGTCGAGATCCTGGTCGCGACAGGCCTCAGAGTCAGCGAGTTGACGTCGCTAACGCTGCACGCGCTCAGCCTCGACGAGGGTGTCGCCAGGGTGGACGGCAAGGGCTCGAGGGAGCGGGAGGTCTTCCTCCTGGACCCCGACGTAAAGGAACTCGTCCGGCGCTACCTCGACCTCCGCATCAAGTGGGCTTCGAACACGCCGACGCTGTTGCTCAACAGCAGAGGACGATCGGCCTCTCCCCAGTTCATCCGCAACCACCTGCATTCCGGGTCCCGTCGGGCCGGCCTCGACCAGACAGCCACGCCCCACATGCTCCGCCACTCCTGCGCGACCTTTCTGCTCGAACGAGGCGTCGACCTCCGCTTCGTCCAGAGCCTCCTCGGCCACAGCTCGCTGGCGACAACAGAACGCTACACCCATGTCACCAAGTTCAGCCTGAGGAAGGCATTGCAAAGAGCCGCACTACCCTCGACCCACAAGATCCACCAGTGATAACTAGGAATTATTGTGCGAACTGTAGGTGCTCTGCTGAGGTTGACCCGCCCAGGCACCTCGGCGCTGATTTTCTTAACGGTCTTCCTTCCTTTGGTAGTCAGCACTGGCTTGCTGCCGGAGAGTCTCAAAAAGGCGCTTCCCGCACTCTTCATCGCCATGTGCACATTCATAGTAAACGATATCGACGATGTCGAGACTGACAAAGTCAACCATCCGGACCGCCCTTTACCCAGCGGAAGCTTGCTGCCCCGGTACGCAACCGTTTTCTATTTCGTATGTCTAGCACTCGCCCTCTATACTACCAAGACCTTTATTCCGGCGCCGACCGCATACCTCTATTATCTACTCCTTATCGTCGTACTGAACTACAAGTATGTCGCCGAGCAGCTTCCCAACTTCAAGTCACTATACGTAGCAAGCACCAGCACCTTTCCGGTTTTGATCGTAGTGGGTGTTCTGTCGATTGGTCGCGAGTACTTACTAGTTGCCATCGCCACGTTTCTGTTCGTCCTGGGTAGAGAGGGATTCCTGGACTATCTAGACAGAGCAGGTGATCAAGTTTCTTTCATAAGCGGTCTACCTCGACAGACGATCACGGTACTTGGGTTCGCCGCGCAAGGTGCTGCCCTGGTACTGCTATCACCACTAATCCGCCAAACCACCGACATGGTAGTCCTGGGACTCCTCTCAATTCTATCCACGCTGTCTTTCCTGATCTGGTCGCGAGGTGACGAGCCGAGGCGAGCTATCGGCATCATGAAGGTCCAGATGTTCTGTGGCTTGTATTTCCTTATCCGCTAGCCACGACTGTCATCGACTTCAGTGCCATCGAGGCGTCGGTTTGCAAGACGTCAATGTTCCGATCTCTGATCGCCGGGTTCTCCGCTCTCGTTTTAAGCGTTCGCTACTGGCGGGACCTTGGCATCCGGCCTCGCGAGGCAAGAAGATACTTTGGGAAAGCGTTCCGTCTCGGCCTCTGTTACGCCGCCTTTGTTAAGCCGGCGAGCGTTCATGGATCCGTCTTGGCCGGGCAAGCAGCCTACCTTTGCTGCGCATACGACGTGGTGACGGACTGGCGTCATTTTTCCGCGCAATTTCGTGAGCCCTTTCAGAAAGAGCTGGAGCACTTGGTCCCTCCGTGGGCAGTGGCGCTGGCCATGAGCCTCTACTGGACCGAGCTCCAGCGGGGCCTAGAAGACGACGGGCTCGAACGTGGCGTAATCGCTGTCAGGCTGATAACAGGCTTGGTAGGGTCAACGGGCCATTTTTCGAGCTTCGGTCTGCGACGGCTTGGACTTCTACTGCAGATCGTCGACGACTTACTTGATTTTGAGCACGATAGAGCCAACGGTGAATTAAACTGCCTCGCGACAGGACGCGCGGCATCGCATCTCGCATTCTTTAGCGAGAACCGACAACAGCTCCTGCACTTGTTTCGCTCAGACCAGATCATGCGCGTTGCGATTGAACGCGCCGATCAAGAATCTCAGGCGATGACTCGTAAGCTTCGTTTAAGTCGCCCAGTTGGGCCCTCCACAGCTTAGCCAGAGGGCCCATGTCGTTAAGGGCCGAGGCGGACACTGCTTCTCAGGAGTGAGGCAAGAAGCGTGATAAGGAGCGTAATGCCGATTGGCAAGTCGGCGAGAGTGAGTCGCAACCGATAGCGTAGCTCATCTCGGGATTGCTTCTCGAATTCAATGACGTAGGACATTCTCTGGAAAGTATCTAATGTCTGATCTCTCAGTCGTCTCTCGAGGTTGCGGATCTCCACGTCGATAGACTCGCTGTAGATGCGCCTCAGAACGCGTCGCGGGTAAAAGTTGAATATCAGTAGAACTGGTGTTCCGATGATGGCAGGCAAGAGGACCAGGACTCTCGCGCTCTCGCCTAGCACGCCCTGAAACGAGAATGGGCCGAAATAGTAATTGTGGAGGTGAATAGCACCGAAGACAAACGTCAGAGTTGACGCGATATGCACATATTCATCAATAATACCAAGCTCTTGATTTTTGAATAGGTTCCTATTCACCTTGATTTCAAGCAGGGACTCGAGCATGAGCGCGGAATAGAATAGCTTCCTGCCGACATACACACCGAAGGCATACTCAGCGCAGGCCGCGAGGATCATGAGGTTTTCTGCTAATAGTGGCAACGGGAACTTGCATAGCAAGAAGACGAGAAAACTGGCGAGTGCCAGCTCTGACGACCAAATTATGGACTGTCGCCTATTCCCGAAGCGTGCCTTGAAGTGCGGGTATCTGGTCTTTTCGAGTTCTTCAGGTCTAAAGGCCGCCTCGATCGTCTCTGGGATGAGACGCTGAGTTCGACCGACAATTAGGGCTGTACCGAGTATCAGACCCAGGGAGAAGACTGTATGAAAGGACGACATATACGCTTTGAAAAATAGTTGCGCGTCACCTAGACCATGGATGAGATAAAGGAGAAACGACGCCGAGAGGCCATAGCCCAAGCTGATGGCGAAGCCAGCAAACATCGTGTACATCAGGCGTAACGGCGACAGCTCTCGCACGATAATTCCTAGTTATCGTTAGTGCGGAGGCAAACTGGAGACCATTTGCATGTTTCTCGGCACAGAGCTACGCCCCGGGGACCCCAGAGGCTATGAGAACTTCGACGTGACTCAACCCGATTTTGCTCCAAAACAAGACTGCGATAGGCTAGCTCAGTCAGGGCCTACCGCTGAGGGTGACGAGCGCACACGGCATGTCTCAGCGAAGCGGTGCTGCCGCATGTCCCGGTTGTATTGCGCTGGTAGTCTATAGCACAGGCACGCCCCGGCGCCGGCGGCCGCGCGGAAACGCCTTGCTCATCGGTTCCGCGTCGGCGTCGGTGAGCTCGAGGGCGGCTGCTGCGGCGTTGGCTTCGACGTGCTCTACGGTGGAGCTCTTGGGGATGGCGAAGATTCCTTGGCGCAGCAGGAACGCCAACGCGACTTGGTACGGCGTCGCTCCGAGGGCCGAGGCCGCCTCGGCGAGCGCTCGCCCGCCGCGACTGTCGGGACGAGGGAAGTGACCGGAGCCGAAGGGGCTGTAGGCGACGACCGCGATCTCGTGGTCACGGCAGTACGGGATCACGGCGTGCTCGATTGCGCGCTCCTGCAGGTGGTAGAGGACTTGGTTGCAAGCGCAGCGGCCCTCGCCGGCGATGGCGATGACTTCGGCGAGCTCTTCTTCGGCGAAGTTGGAGACGCCCCAGGAAGCGATCTTACCTGCCGTCACCAGCTCTTCGAAGGCGGCGATGGTGTCGCGGACCGGATGGCTGCCGGGCCAGTGCAGTAGGTAGCAATCGAGGCGCTCGACGCCGAGCCGCTTCAGGCTGCGCTCGCAGGCCGCGATCGTCCCGCGCCGCGAGGCGTTGGTCGGCAGCACCTTGCTGACCAGGAACACCTCGTCGCGGCGGCCCCGAATCGCTTCGCCGACCAGCTCCTCCACGCGGCCGTCGCCGTACATCTCGGCGGTGTCGATGTGGTTCATGCCGAGGTCGAGGCCGCGACGGAGAGCGGCAATGGCGCGCGAGCGCTCGTCGCGCTCCATGTTCCAGGTGCCCTGGCCGACGATGGAGACTTCGCGGCCGGTGGAGCCGAAGGGTGCGGTGCGAATGGCGCTCACTCCTGGCTTCGCAGCTCGATCAGGCGCCGCAGCAGCTCGGCGACTTCGGCCTGCGACGCTATCGTGAACCGCGCCCGCGTCACCGCGTCGCCCTCGCCGCCGACACGGACGGTCACCGCGTTGCCGCTCGTCGCTTCTTCCAGCGCCGCGAAGGCGTCTTCATCGGTGGTGTCGTCGCCGACGTACACCACGCTCTCGCCGCCGGCATCGCGCAGGAGGCGCCGCATCGTGGTGCCCTTGCTGATGCCCGCCGGCCGCGCCTCGACGACCTCCTTGCCGCCCATGACCTCGAAGCCGGGGATGCCTTCGGCGACGCGGCGCATCTCGTCCGCGGCGCCGATCGCTTCGCGGCGCGACGCTTGCCTCGTGTGCAACACGAGCGTGGCGCCCTTGTCTTCGACGCGCACGCCTTCGCGCCGCGCCGCGATCTCGGCCGCGGCGTAGCGCAGCGGGTCGAGCGCCGCCGACGCCGCTTCGAGATCGATCGTCGGCAGCACCTCGCCATGCGGCGCCGCGATCTCCAAGCCGTGGAGGCCGACGAGCCACAGCTCCTCCGCCGGCACCAGGTCGCGCAACCAGGCTACCGGGCGGCCGCTCACCACCGCCACCGCGGTGCCGGGCATCGCCGCGAGCCGCGCCAGCGCCGCGCGCGTCTCGTCGTCGGCGATCGCCTCTTCCGGCGTCGGGCGGATGGGCACCAACGTGCCGTCGTAGTCGAACGCGGCGAGCAGCGTGCCGCGCGCCAGGCCCGGCCCGAGCTCGGGCCAGCTCTCCCACAGCGGCTGCGCGATCGCCGCCATCAGTGGAGGAGGTCGGCGTGCCGCTTCGGGCGCCAGGGCCGCCGCGTCGGATCCGACCTCACTCGCTTCGCGCGCCCGTCGCCGCCGCGGCCGTCCGCGGTGCGTGCCTCCTCGACCCGCTCCGACTGCCCGCGCGGGCGCGGCTCCTCCAACGCGGCGGTCAGGATGCGCTCGAGCCAGCCGTGCACGTCGCAGGCGGCGACGCGCTCGAACAGCCGGTGCATGCGGCGCTGCCGTTCCGCCGGCTCCATGGACAATGCCGCCGCCAGCGTATCCGCGGTCTCCTGGATGGCGAACGGGTTGATGAGCAGCGCGCCGTCGCCGAGCGTGCGCGCCGCGCCGGTGAGCTCCGAGAGCACCAGCGCGCCCTCTTCGCCGTCCTGCTGGCAGGCGACGAACTCCATCGCCACCAGGTTCATGCCGTCGCGCAACGGGTTGACGAGGCAGACGTCGGCGGCACGGTAGTAGGCCACCAGCTCTTCGCGCGGCACGCCGCGGTAGAGGTAGCGCACCGGCTGCCAGTTGGCGGTGCCGTGCTTGCCGTTGACGAAGCCGACCATCTCGTCGACGCGCTTCTTGAGCTCGCGGTAGTCGTGCACCTGCTCGCGGCTGGGCACGGCGACCTGCAGAAAAACCAGGCGGCGGCGCAGCTCGGGGCGCGTCTCGAGCAGCACGTCGATGGCGTGCAGGCGTTCGAGGATGCCCTTGCTGTAGTCGAGGCGGTCGACACCGAGGATCAACGCGGCGCCGCCGAGGCCGCGCCGGATGCTCGCCGCGCGCTCCTCCGCTTCCGCGCTCGCCGCGGCGGAGCGGAACTCGTCGACGTCGATGCCGATGGGAAAGGCGCCGACGCGCACCTCGCGGCCGTCCCAATGCACCACTTGGCGCTCGTGGTCGACCTCGGCGTCGAGCAGCCGCTCGCAGCAGCCGAGGAAGTCGCCGGCGTACTCCTCGGTGTGGAAACCGACGAGGTCGGCGCCGAGCAGCCCTTCGAGCACCTGGCGGCGCCAGGGCAGCACGCGGAAGACCTCTTCGGCGGGGAACGGGATGTGGAGGAAGAAGGCGATCGGGCCGCCCTGACGGCGCCGCTCGCGGATCTTCCGCGGCAGCAGGCAGAAGTGGTAGTCGTGCACCCACACCACGTCGCCGGCGCGCGCCTCCTCGACCACCGCGGTGGCGAAGCGGTCGTTGATCTGCTCGTACTGCCGCCACTCCTCCTCGTCGAAGCGGCAGCGGTCGACGAAGTAGTGGCACAGCGGCCAGAGCGCGCCGTTGGCGAAGCCGTGGTAGTAGCGGGCGACTTCGTTCATCGACAGCGGCACCTGGCGCAGCGTGAACTGCGGGCCGTCGTCGGGGACGCGGAAGCGGCGCTCGGTCTCGAGCGCGGCCTCGCGGGCGTCGCTCTCCGGCTGCCAGGCCACCCAGACGCCGCCCGACTCGCGCATCACCGGCTCGAGCGCGGTGACGAGTCCGCCGGTCGTGCGTTCGAAGCGGACGCCTTCGGGAGTGCGCTTGCGAACGTAGGGCTCGCGGTTGGAGACGAGGAGCAGGCGGCGGTCGCCGAGGATGCGCCGCGCGAGTCCATGCTCGGTGCCGGACGTGACGCGCGGGTTGAAAATGCTGCCGGCGCCGCCTTGTAAGTCTTCCATCTCGGGGGAGCGGTCGCGTACTGCCATTTCACCTTCGCGCGAGTGCAAGAGTCGGGCCGTTGATGGGCAAGCTCTTCGCACGCCGCCGACTGCCGCATGGCACGTTCGGTCGCTCCACGCGCGGCTCGGGGCCGGCAAACGCCGCCGGCGCGTACTGCGCCGCCTACCCGAACCCGCGCCGCCGAGGCGACGGTCGAGCCGCCGGCGGTCGAGCGCGACGGGCGCCGCCGCGTCGTCGTCGAGTCGCTCTCGCCGGCGGTGGACGCCGGCGCTTTTCCCGCCAAGCGCGCGCTCGGCGAGCGCGTCGCGGTGGAGGCGGACGTCTTCACCGACGGCCACGACCTCGTCAGCGCGCGGCTGCTCTACCGCTCCATCGGCGAGCCCGAGTGGCGCGAGTCGCCGCTGCAGCCGATGGTCAACGACCGCTTCGCGGGCGGCTTCGTCGCTGACCGGCTGGGGCGCTGGGAATTCGCCGTCGAGGGGTGGATCGACGCGTTCGGGAGCTGGCGGCGCGACCTCGCCAAGCGCGATGCGGCGAAGCAGGTGACGGAGGCGGATCTCGAGATCGGCGCCCGGCTCGTGCGCGCGGCGGCGACGCGCGCCGCAAACGAGCCGGAGGGCGACGCCGACGCGCGCGCGCTCGACGGTCTCGCGCGCGACATCGGGCGCGATGCAGGCTGCGGCGAGCTCGCGGGCCGCGTCGCGGTGGCGCTCGATCCACGGCTGCAGCGACTCGTCGATCGCCATCCCGACCGCAGCCTCGCCACGCGCCATGCCGCGCTGCCGCTCGTCGTCGATCCCGCGCAGGCGCGCTTCTCGAGCTGGTACGAGATGTTCCCGCGCTCGGCCTCGCCCGAGCCCGGGCGCCACGGCACCTTCCGCGACGTCGCCGCGCGCCTCGACTACGTGGCGGCGATGGGCTTCGACGTGCTCTACCTGCCGCCGATCCACCCCATCGGCACGACGCACCGCAAGGGGCGCAACAACGCCAAGGCCGCTTCACCGGGCGACGTGGGCAGCCCGTGGGCGATCGGCGGCGCGGCGGGCGGCCACGAGGCCATCGAGCCCGCGCTCGGCACGCTCGACGACTTCCGGCATCTGGTGCGCGGGGCTGAGGCGCGCGGCATCCGCATCGCGCTCGACCTCGCCTTCCAGTGCTCGCCCGACCACCCGTGGGTGCGCGAGCACCCCGAGTGGTTCCGGCACCGTCCCGACGGCACCATCCAGCACGCCGAGAACCCGCCGAAGAAGTACGAGGACATCGTCCCTTTCGACTTCGAGACGCGCGATTGGCGGGCGCTGTGGGCGGCGCTCGCCGGCGTCGTCGAGCACTGGATCGCGCAAGGAGTGACGATCTTCCGCGTCGACAACCCGCACACCAAGGCGTTCCCGTTCTGGGAGTGGATGATCGGCGACGTGCGCGCGCGCCATCCGGAAGTGTTCTTCCTTGCCGAGGCGTTCACGCGGCCGAAGGTGATGTACCGCCTCGGCAAGGTCGGCTTCTCGCAGTCGTACAACTACTTCCCCTGGCGGATGAGCAAGCGCGAGCTGACCGAGTACCTCACCGAGGTGACGCGCCCGCCGGTGGCCGAGTACTTCCGCGCCAACCTGTGGCCGAACACGCCCGACATCTTGACCGAGCAGCTCCAGCACGGTGGGCGCGCCACATTCGTGCAGCGTCTCGTGCTCGCCGCGACGCTGGGCGCGAGCTACGGCATCTACGGGCCGCCGTTCGAGCTCATGGAGGCGACGCCGCGCGAGCCGGGAAGCGAGGAGTACGGCGACTCGGAGAAGTACGAGCTGCGGCATTGGGACCTCACAACGAGGGAGAGCCTCGCCGAGCTCATCGGCCGCGTCAACCGCATTCGGCGCGAGAACGCGGCGCTGCATCACGACCGCGGCCTCGCCTTCCATCCCATCGACAACGAGGCGCTGCTCTGCTTCAGCAAAGTGGCGCCGGACGCGAACGCCGATGCCGATGCGATCGTCGTCGTCGTCAACCTCGATCCGCTGCACCAGCACGGCGGCTGGCTGGACCTCGACTACGCGAAGCTCGGCTGGGCGGGCGGCGAGGGTGCCAAGCGACGCGATGCCGGCGCCGCGGTCGCCGCCGCGCCGAGCGCCTTCCAGGCCCACGACCTGCTGACCGACGCCCGCTTCGTCTGGCACTCCGGCCGCAACTACGTCGCGCTGGATCCGCACTCGGTGCCGGCGGCGATCTTTCGGCTGCGCCGCCGCGTGCGCAGCGAGGTCGATTTCGATTACTTCCTCTGAGGGCACAGAATCGAACGATGCCGAGACGTCCGCTTCCCGCTCCCACCGCCGACGATCCGCTCTGGTACAAGGATGCCGTCATCTACGAGCTGCACGTGCGCGGCTTCGCCGACAGCGACGGCGACGGCATCGGCGACTTCCGCGGCCTCACCGGCAAGCTCGATTACCTGCAGGACCTCGGCGTCACCGCGCTCTGGCTGCTGCCTTTCTACCCGTCGCCGCTCAGGGACGACGGCTACGACATCGCCGATTACCGCACCGTCCATCCGAGCTACGGCACGCTCGAGGATTTCAAGGTCTTCCTGCGCGAGGCGCATCGTCGCGGGCTGCGCGTGATCACCGAGCTGGTCATCAACCACACCTCCGACCAGCACCCGTGGTTCCAGCGCGCCCGCCGCGCGCCGGCCGGCAGCGCGGCGCGCGATTTCTACGTGTGGAGCGACGACCCGACGCGGTACGGCGAGACGCGGATCATCTTCAAGGACTTCGAGACCAGCAACTGGACGTGGGACCCGCTGGCGCAGGCCTACTACTGGCACCGCTTCTACCACCACCAGCCCGACTTGAACTTCGAGTCCGCACAGGTGCGCAAGGAGGTGCTGCGCGCGCTCGACTACTGGCTGGCGATGGGCGTCGACGGCCTGCGGCTCGACGCCATCCCCTACCTCTACGAGCGCGAGGGCACCAACTGCGAGAACCTGCCGGAGACGCACGCCTTCCTGCGCCAGCTGCGGAGCCACGTCGACGAGAAGTTCGCCGGCCGCATGCTGCTCGCCGAAGCCAACCAATGGCCCGAGGATTCGGTCGCCTACTTCGGCGACGGCGACGAGTGCCACATGTCCTTCCACTTCCCGGTGATGCCGCGCCTCTTCATGTCGCTGCGCATGGAGGACCGCTTCCCGATCGTCGACATCCTGCAGCAGACGCCCGACATCCCGCCGGCGTGCCAATGGGCGGTCTTCCTGCGCAACCACGACGAGCTGACGCTCGAGATGGTGACCGACGAGGACCGCGACTACATGTACCGCGTCTACGCCAGCGATCCGCAGGCCCGCATCAACCTCGGCATCCGCCGGCGCCTGGCGCCGCTGCTCGGCAACGACCGGCGGCGCATCGAGCTGATGAACGCCCTGCTCTGCTCGCTGCCGGGGACGCCGGTCCTCTACTACGGCGACGAGATCGGCATGGGCGACAACATCTATCTCGGCGATCGCAACGGCGTGCGCACGCCGATGCAGTGGAGCCCGGATCGCAACGCCGGCTTCTCGCGCGCCAACCCGCAGCGGCTCTTCCTGCCGGTGATCATCGACCCCGAGTACCACTTCGAGGCCACCAACGTCGAGGCGCAGCTTGGCAACCCGCACTCGCTGCTCTGGTGGACGCGGCGGCTGGTGGCGCTGCGGCGGCGGTACCACGCCTTCGGCCGCGGCAGCATCGAGCTGCTCAATCCCGACAACCACCGCGTGCTGGCGTTCCTGCGGCGACACGAGGACGACACCATCCTCGTCATCGCCAACCTGTCGCGCTTCGTGCAGCACGTCGAGCTGGATCTCTCGGAGTTCGCGGGAGCCGAGCCGGTCGAGCTCTTCGGCGGCAACCGGCTGCCGCGCATCGGCGAGCGCGGAACGGCGCTGACGCTGGGGCCGCACGGCTTCTACTGGCTGGCGCTCGAGGCGCCGCGCGCCGTCGCGCTGCAGGGCGAGCCGTTCGAAGTGCCCGAGCTGGTGGTCGCCGGCAGTTGGGAGGCGTGCTGCCGCGGCGACGGCCGCGAGCAGCTCGAGGCGGCGCTGCCGGCGCTGCTGCGTACGCGACGGTGGTTCGGCGGCAAGTCGCGAGCGGTGCGCGCGCTCACCATCGAGGACGCCATCCCGATGGGCGAGGCCATTCCCCGGGGAGAGAAACAGAGCAACGGAGGCGGTGCGCGCGGGGCCGCGGCCTACCTGCTGCTGCTCCGCGTCGAGCAGAGCGAGGGCGAGGCGGACACCTACGCGCTGCCGGTGGCTTTCGCGAGCGGCGAGCGGGCCGAGCGTCTCGCGGAGGAGCGGCCCGGCGCGATCCTGGCGCGGCTGCAGGTGCGCGGCGCGCGTGGTGCGAATGGGCGCGGCGGGAGCGCGCGCAGTGGCGCCGGGGCGATCGAGAGCGGCGTCCTCTACGACGCCATGCAAGACCCACACTTCGGCCGGCTGCTCCTCGACGCCGTCGCCAACAAACGCGGCTTCCGCGGCGACGGCGGCGAAGTGGTCGCGACCGCCGCCGCCAATGGCTCGCTGCTGCGCGGCGCCGAACGCCTCGAGCCCGAGCCCGGCCGCGCCGAGCAGAGCAACAGCTCGCTCGTCTACGGCGACCGACTCGTGCTCAAGCTCTTCCGCAAGGTCGAGCCCGGCACCAACCCCGACCTCGAAGTCAGCCGCTACCTCGCCGCCCAGCGTTTCCCGCACACGCCGCCGCTCGCCGGCTGGCTCGAGCTGCGGCCGCGGCGCAACGGCAAGCCCAGCGGCGAGCCGCTGACGCTGGCGCTGCTCCAGGCCTACGTGCCCAACGAGGGCGATGCATGGAGCTACTCGCTCGACGCCTTCGGCCGCTACCTCGAGCGGATGATGACGCGGCCGGAGCGGACGCCGCCGCGGTTGGACGAGACGCCACTGCTGGCGCTCGCCGCAACGGATCCGCCCGACGAGGTGTCGAGCGCGCTCGGCTTGTACGTCGGCACCGCGACGCTCCTCGGCACGCGCACGGCCGAGCTGCACCTGGCGCTCGCGGCGCCGACCGAAGATCCGGCATTCGCGCCCGAGCCCTTCACCAGCCTCTACCAGCGTTCGATGTACCAGTCGATCCGCTCGCTGTCGGGACGCACTTTGCGACTGCTGCGCGGCGCGCTGCCGCGACTGCCCGAAGAAGAGCGCGCGGCGGCAGCGGAGCTCCTCGGCGCCCGCCAGTCGCTGCTCGACCGCGTCTCGCCGCTGCTCTCGGGCCGCATAGACGCGCAGCGCCTGCGCACGCACGGCGACCTCCACCTCGGCCAGGTGCTCTACACCGGCAAGGACTTCGTCATCATCGACTTCGAGGGCGAGCCCGCCCGCCCGCTGACGGAGCGCCGCCACAAGCGGTCCCCGCTGCGCGACGTCGCCGGCATGGTGCGCTCGTTCGACTACGTCGCGCATGCCGGCCTCGCCGAAGCGCGCCGCCGCGGCATCGTGCCCTTCGAGCACGGTGCGCTCGCCGAAGCCTGGGCCCGCTACTGGCAACGCTGGGCCTCGGCGCTCTTCGTCCGCGCCTACCTCGCGCGCGCCGTCGACGCGCCGTTCCTCCCGGTAGCCGACAACGACCGCGCCGTGCTGCTCGACGCGCTGCTTCTCGAGAAGGCCCTCTACGAGCTCACTTATGAGCTCGACCACCGGCCCGATTGGGCTGGCATCCCGCTGCGAGGCGTGCTGGAGCTGGTCGCCTCGTAGCTGCGACGACTTCTATACTGCATGTCATGAGCTCGGTGGCGGAGGAAGTGCGCCAACTTCAACGGCAGGAGCTCGCCAGGCTCACGCCCGCGGAACGCGTCGCGCTGGCCTTGCGGCTCGGCCGCCGTGACGTCGAGACGTTCGCGGCGACACAGGGTGTCGGTATCGAAGAGGCTAGGCTTCTCCTCCGCCGCCGCGAGCAGCGCGGCCGTCGACCGTCGCGGTGCATGGACCCCGACGATTGAGCCTCGTCGACGTCGTCGCCAGCCGTCTCGAAGCGCTCGACATTGCGTATTGCGTTATCGGAGCCTCCGCGCTCGCGGCACATGGGGTGAGCCGCTCTACCCAGGACATCGACCTGTTCACCACGGCGAGCAAGGCGCTCGAACGGTCGTCTTGGCAAGATCTTCCCGCCGAGGTTCGGCACGAGCTGCGGCGCGGCGACATGCTCGACTCTCTCGGCGGCCTCGTCCGATTTCAGGCACCCGAGGACACCGACGTCGACCTCGTCGTCGGCAAGTTCCGTTGGCAAACGGCGATCGTCGGGCGCGCGATCCCGACGGTCATCGAAGGACGGGCTCTCCGCGTGGTGACCGCACCCGATCTGGTGCTCCTCAAGCTCCATGCAGGCGGCGCCAAGGATGAATGGGACATCCGCCAGCTGCTCGTGGACGCTGACGCGGAGCTCGTGGCCGCGGTCGACGCGGGGTTGGAGGATCTGCCCGATGACGCGCGCGCGCTCTGGCAGCGTCTGCAGTCCGAGGATCGGAGATAAGCCGCGGTTGTTGCCTTCGAGGAGGGTCCATCCAGCGTGAACGTGGCCGGCAGCGTCGCCGTGATCACGGGTGCCGCGCGAGGGATCGGTCTCGCTGTCGCCCGGTCGCTGGCGGTGGACGGCGCCAAGGTGGTGTTGGGGGACGTGCTCGGCGACGCGGTCGAGCGGGCGGCGGGCGAGATCGTCGCCGCCGGCGGCGAAGCACTCGCGGTGGTCGCCGACGTGACGCGCGAGGCGGACGTGGTACGGCTGATGGACGCGGCCGTCGACCGCTTCGGCGGCATCCACGTCGTCTGCGCCAACGCCGGCATCGCCCGCGACGGGCTGCTGCTCGAGCGCGATCCCGCGAGCGGCAAGGTTTCCCGCGTCCTCTCCGCCGACGACTTCCGCGCCGTCGTCGACGTCAATCTGGTAGGTCCGTTCCTCACCTTCCGCGAGGCGGCGCGGCGCATGGTGGATCACGGCTGGACCGGCGTGCTGCTGGTGATCTCCTCCGTCAACAAGAGCGGCCAGCCGGGCCAGCTCAACTACGCGTCGACCAAGGCCGCCGTGGCGCTGTGGCCGAAGATCCTCGCCGGCGAGCTGCACTGGTGCGGCATCCGCGGCATCCGCGTGGTGGGCATCGCGCCCGGCTACACCGGTACCGAGGGCCTGCGCGCGATGCCGCCGCACGCCTTAGAGCCGTTGCTGCGCGACGTGCCGCTCGGCCGTCTCGTTGAGCCCGACGAGCTCGCCCGCGTCGTCAAGCACGTGATCGAGAACGAGGCCATCGACGGTACGACCATCGAGGTCACCGGCGGCGCCACCTTCGGACCGTGGCAACGCGCGAAGTAGGCCGCCGCCGATGACGAGCGCCACGCCCGATACCGCCCTTCCCGAGTACGCCGCGGAGTGGCTCGACCACAACCTGCCGCCGCGCGTTCCCGCCGGCGAGGTGGTCGCGGGCTGGCTGACGCTGCTCAATCGCGGCTGCAAGACCTGGCAGCCGGGAGCCTTTCAGATTGCGGTCGACCTCGACGGCGCGCGCGTCTTCCACGTCGCCCTGCCGCACGCGGTCGGCACCAGCGAGCGCCTCACTCTCTGCTGGGTCTTCCGCGTCACCCGTGAGCTCGGCCAGCACGAATTCTGCCTCGATTTGGTGGAAGAAGGCGTCACCACCTTCGAGCATCAGGGCGTGCCGCCGCTGCGCGTGGCTTTCGAGGTCTTCGAGCAGCCGGTCTCGGTCAACAGCAGCCTGCGCGACGAGGTGCTGGCGACTCACGCCCGCTGCTGGCTGCCGTGCGACGGCGTGTCGTGGAGCCGCGGCGGCCCCGGCTATCCGCAGTTCGCGCGGCACGCGCGCGGCTGCCGCCTCGTCGACGTCGACGGCCGCGAGTACGTCGACTTCCTCATGGGCTGGGGCACGGCGCTGCTCGGCTACGCGCACCCGCGCGTGCAGGCCGCCGTCGCCGCAGCGCTGTCGTCGGGCGCCACGACGACGGTGACGCCGCAGCTCATGCCCGAGGTGGCGGCACGCCTGCGCGCCGTCTTCCCCGGCGCCGAGGCCGCCACCTTCGGCAAGAACGGTTCCGACGTCTGCACCGCCGCGGTGCGCATGGCGCGTGTCTACACCGGCCGGCCGATCGTCCTCTATTGCGGTTATCACGGCTGGCAGGACTGGTACGCGCAGCGCTACGGCTTCGCGGCGACCGGCATCCCCGCCGCTCCCGAGCCGCTGCTGGTGCCGTTCCCGCCCAACGACCTTGCCGAAGTGGCGCGGCTCTTCGACTCCCACCACGGCCGCGTCGCGGCGGTAATGCTGGAACCCGCGGGCGTCATCGAGAGCAGCAGCGGCCCGATCCGCGACGCCGACCCGACGTTCCTCCGCGCGCTGGCGGAGCTGGTGCGCCGCGAGGGAGCGCTCCTCGTCTTCGACGAGATCCTCACCGGCTTCCGTCACCTCGGCGGCAGCGTGCAGGCGGCGGCCGGCGTCGTCCCCGACCTCACCTGTCTCGGCAAGGCGCTCAGCGGCGGCATGCCGCTGGCGGCGCTGGTGGGCAGGAAGGAGCTCTTCGACGCCGCCATCGGCAGGATCTGCTTCGAGCCCACGTTCAAGGGCGAGAGCTACTCCTTCGCCGCCGCCCGCGAGTCGCTCGCCATCTACGCCGAGCAGGACGTGCCGGCGCGGATCGCGGCGTTCGGCAACCGCTTGCGAGCGACGATCGGCGAGCTGTGTCGCGCCGCCGGCGTCGCGGCGGAGGCGGTCGGCCCGCCCTTCCGCATGATGGTGGTCTTCGCCGAGCCCGACGCGCGCCGGCGCCACCTGCAACGCACGCTGCTGCAACAGGAGCTGATGAAGCACGGCGTGCTGACGACGCAGAACCTGCTGCTGCCGAGCATCGCGCACGACGACGAGGCGCTCGCGGTCGTCGCCCGGGCCTTCGAGCGCGCCTTCGCAGTGGTCGCGGAAGCGGAGCGGCGCGACCGCTACGCCTCCCACCTCGAGATACCTCCGCTGCCCGGCTGATGCGCGCGAGCGCGCCACTCAGCGCGGCGGGCCGTAGATCTCTCCCCACTCGGCGGCGAGCTCGCGCGTCGGCGCCTCCAACGCGACCAGCTCCGCCGCTGTCACCGGCGTCCAGGCGCGCACCCAATCGAGCGTCTGATGCAGCTCTTCGTCGTCGATCATGCCGATGACGATGCCGCTGCAGCCGGGCAGCCCCAGCGCGTAACGCAGGCTCGCCTCTTTCAGCGCGTCCGGCAGGTGCGCACCCTTGGCGCTGCGCGCGCTATCCTTGACGCCGCCGAACACTTTCATTCCCAAGAGCGCGATCCCCTTGGCGGCCGCCGCCGGCCACGCCTGGCCTTCGAAGTCGTAGGTGTGCCGCGCCACCAGGCTGACCGGGTTCATCATGGCGTCGAAGTCCCACGCCTCCATCGCCTGCACGAATCGCCAGGGGCGATGGTGACCGGTAACGCCGACGAAGCGGGTGAGGCCATCGCGCCGCGCCTCGTCGAGCGCCGCGCAGACGCCGTCCTTGGCGAAGATTCGCTCCGGCGCCATGCGCTCGCCGCCGATGCTCTGCACGTAGACGACGTCGGCCTGCTCGATGCGCAGCGCGGTCAGGTTGTCGCGCAGCTGCCGTAGCGCGGTCTCGCCGTCGGGCTCGTTGCAGCGGGTGGCGACGAACGCCTCGCCGCGACGCTCGGCGAGCACCTGGCCGAGGTAGGCCTGCGCGTTGCCGTAGCCGCCGCTCGCCGGCCCGGTGTCGAGGTGGGTGACGCCGGCGTCGAGGCAGCGGTGGTAAAAGGCGACCGCCTCGGCTTCGGGCCGATGGCCGGCCGGCGCGGTGCCGAGGCCGAGGATGGGCACTTCGACGCCCGTCCTCCCCAGCGCGCGCCGCGGCAGCGGAGACGTGCCGAGTGAAGTCACGATGCCACGGCTGCCGATGAGGGTGAAGCCGATGCCGGCGCCGGCTCCTTACCGGCGACCCAGATGCGGCGCACGGCGATGCCGAGCCGGCGCGTGTCGCCGCCCATCCCTTCGTCGGCGGGCACCCACGTCTGGTCGGTGACGATGCGGCCGCGCACGATCGGGCCGTCGACGTCGTCGGGCAGCGGAAACTGGAGACGGCTCCAACCTTCCTCGCTTCTCACCACCATCTCGCCGATGCCATGCTCCTCGATCTCGACGCGGCTGCGCACCGACCGCGTCGCCGCGTCGGAGCCCCAGACGGTCGCCTCGACACACAGCTCTTCGCCGCCGCGGGCGCGGATGAGGAACTCCGCCGCGCTCGTCGTCCAGCGGATCGGCTCCGGCAGCAGCTCGAGCTCGTGCCAGCCACTGGTCAGGTGATGGAAGTCGTTCTCGCCGACGGTGACGTGGTCCTCGATCTCGCCGCCGCGGCTGCGCGCCTCCATCACCAGCGGGCAGCCGGCGCTGTGGTCGCGGCAGAACTTCGGGATCTCCTTCGCCGCCAGCGAGCGGCGCAGCTCCTGCGCCGCCTCGCCGTTCCAGATCTCCTCGAGCGTCGCCGTGCGCAAGTCGCCGTGGGGGTGGCGGTGGTACGGGCAGGCGAAGACCTTGCCCGTGTGCTGCTGGATGAAGAGGAAGCGCCACGGGACGAGGCAGGGGAAGTCGACGCCGGGTTCGGAGAAGCCGCGCACGGCGTGGTCGTGCCGCGGGTCCCATTGCACGGCGCAGTCGACGCCGAGCTCGTTGCCGAGCGTTCGCGCCTCGTCGCCCACACGGCGCAGCTCCTCATAGGAGAGCATCTCGTCTCGGTAGACGAAGTCGTAGCCGAAGCGGCCGAGGGGCACGCTCGGCCGGTCGTGCAGCGACGCCAGCAGCGCCCTCGCCCCCAGCTCGTGCACCAGCCGCAGGAACGCGTCCACCTCGTGCCGGTTCACCTTCATGACGATGAAGGTGAGGATGAGCACCGGCGCGGCGCCGCCGTTCTGCCGGCGGTAGGTCTCGACGTAATAGCGGACGTTCTCCACCACGCGGGCGAAGCTGCGGCCGGTGAGCTTGTAGAACGTCTCCTCGCTGGCGGCGTTGAACGAGACGTGGATGCCGAGGTTGCTGCCGCATGCCGCCAGCTCGTCCGCCTTGGTGCGGTTGAGCAGCAAGCCGTTGGTGACGAACGAGAAGATCTGGCCGTTGGCGGTGACACGCCGCGCCAGCTCGACGAGCCGCGGATGGCTCAGCGGCTCGCCGAAGCTGTCCTCGTTGACGTGCTCGCAGCGATCGAGGAAGCGGGCGTAGGCGTCGAGATACGCGGGATCGAGCGGCCGGTAGTTGTGGCCGAAGTTCTTGCCCGAGCAGAAGACGCAGGGCGGATCGATGTTGCAGACGCCGGTGAGCTCGACGTTCACCTGCAGCGGCAGCGAGCGCAGGTGGACGGCGCCGGCCCGCACCTCGACCGTGTTCAACCAGCCGTTTTGCTCGACAAGGCTCAACGCTCGGAGGACCTTGCGGGCAGTATAGGAGCGAACAACGGCCGCGGGGTGCGCGTGAACGGACCGCGCGCGGGCGATAAGCTGCCCGGCTGGGGCAAGGCACCGTTCCTGCTTTCGCGGGAACCGTGCGCCGGGAGCGTGTGATGAGCGAGGAGCGCCCTGCGGAGAGCGTGACGAGTCGCGCGTCTGATGATGCGGCTGCCCCGCTGTCGCGCTTGACCGCCGACGACCTGCACCTCTTCAACGAGGGCACGCACTACCGGCTGTACGAGAAGCTCGGCGCGCATCCGATGGTGCGCGATGGCGTGGCGGGCACCTACTTCGCCGTCTGGGCACCGAACGCGCAGCGCGTCGCCGTGATCGGCGAGTTCTCGCGCTGGCTGCCCGACGCGCATCCGCTCGAGCCGCGCGGCGGCTCGGGGATCTGGGAGGGGTTCGTGCCCGGCATCGGGCCCGGCGAGCTCTACAAGTTTTGGATCGAGTCCCGCGCGCACCAGGGCTTCACGGTCGACAAGGCCGACCCATTCGCCTTCCGTTCGCAGCTGCCGCCCGACACCGCTTCCGAGATCGCCGACCTCCGCCACCAGTGGAGCGACTCGGCGTGGATGGCGGATCGCCATTCGCGCCTCTCGCTCTCGGCGCCGGTCTCGATCTACGAAGTGCACCTCGGCTCCTGGCGCCGCGTCATGGAGGAGGACAACCGCTCGCTCACCTATCGCGAGCTCGGGCCGCTGCTCGCCGATTACTGCGACGAGCTGGGCTTCACGCACGTCGAGCTGCTGCCGGTGATGGAGCATCCGTTCTACGGCTCGTGGGGCTATCAGACGACCGGGTACTTCGCGCCGACGCGGCGCTACGGCACGCCCGAGGACCTGATGTGGATGGTCGACCATCTGCACCAGCGCGGCGTCGGTGTGCTGCTCGATTGGGTGCCGTCGCACTTCCCCAGCGACGAGCACGGCCTCGCCTACTTCGACGGCACGCATCTCTTCGAGCACGAGGACCCGCGGCTCGGCTTCCACCCCGAATGGAACAGCTTCATCTTCAACTACGGCCGCCACGAGGTGAAGAGCTTCCTGGTCTCCTCGGCGGCGTTCTGGCTCGACCGCTTCCACGCCGACGGCCTGCGCGTCGACGCCGTCGCCTCGATGCTCTACCGCAACTACGCGCGGCGCGACGGCGAATGGCTGCCCAACCAACATGGCGGCCGCGAGAACCTCGAGGCGGTCGCCCTCCTGCAGGCGCTCAACCGCGAGCTCTACGGCCGCTTCGCGGACGTGCAGACCTTCGCCGAGGAGTCGACCTCGTGGCCCGGCGTGTCGCGGCCGCTCTACGTCGGCGGCCTCGGCTTCGGCTACAAGTGGGACATGGGCTGGATGCACGACTCGCTCGCCTACCTGAAGCTCGACCCCATCCACCGCCGCTACCACCACGAGCGCCTGACCTTCCGGCGCATGTACGCCTACAGCGAGAACTTCTGCCTGCCGCTATCGCACGACGAGGTGGTGCACGGCAAGCGCTCGCTGCTCGGCAAGATGCCCGGCGACGAATGGCAGGCCTTCGCCAGCCTGCGCCTCCTCTTCGCCTGGCAGCACGCGCAGCCGGGCAAGAAGCTCCTCTTCATGGGCGGCGAATTCGGCCAGCGCCGCGAGTGGAACCACGACCGCAGCCTCGATTGGCATCTGCTCGACTCGCCCATGCACCGCGGCGTGCAGCGGCTGGTGGGCGACCTCAATCGCCTCTACCGCGGCGAGCCGGCGATGCACGAGCTCGACTGCGACCCCGACGGCTTCGAGTGGATCGACGCCAACGACAGCGAGCAGAGCGTGGTGTCGCTGCTGCGATACGCCAAGCCCAAGGGAGTGTCGACGCAGGGCGAGGCCAATCCGAACGGAGAGACCAAGCGCGGCGAAGCGGTGATGGCCGTCCTCAACTTCACTCCCATCGTGCGCCGCAACTATCGAGTGGGCGCACCGCGCGGCGGCTTCTGGCGCGAGGTCCTCAACACCGACGCCAAGCACTACGGCGGCAGCGGCCAGGGCAACCTCGGCGGCGTCGAGGCGGCGCCGATCCCGCTCCACGGCCGCTCGCACTCGCTGACGCTGACCTTGCCGCCGCTCGGCGCGGTGTTTCTCAAGGCCGAGGCAAGCTGATGACGGTGGCGGAACCGCAGGCGGCGGCGGTGGCCGTCGAGGTGTGGCCGGGGGCGCCGTATCCGCTCGGCGCCACTTATGACGGCTTCGGCGTCAATTTCGCCGTCTTCTCAGAAGTGGCCGAGAAGATCGAGCTCTGCCTATTCGACGACGAGCGTCGAGAGACGCGCATCGCGCTGCCCGAGGTCACCGCCTTCTGCTGGCACGGCTACGTGCCGCAGCTCCAGCCGGGGCGGCGCTACGGCTTCCGCGTGCACGGGCCGTGGGCGCCCGAGCAGGGGCATCGCTGCAACTCGAACAAGCTGCTGCTCGATCCCTACGCCAAGGCGATCGACGGCGAGGTGCGGTGGAGCCCCGCACTCTTCGCGCACCGGCTCGACGCGCCCGACGCGCGCAACGACGACGACAGCGCGCCCGGGATGCCGCTATCCGTCGTGGTGAGCCCCTACTTCGACTGGTCGGCCGACCGCCCGCCGCGCACGCCCGAGCACATGACGGTGATCTACGAGGCGCACGTCAAGGGGATGACGCAGCTCTTCGAGCGCGTGCCGGCGCCGCTGCGCGGCACCTACGCCGGGCTCACGCACCCCGCCGCGGTCGATTACCTGCAACGCCTCGGCATCACCGCCGTCGAGCTTATGCCGGTTCACCAGTTCGTGCACGACGCCCACCTGCTCGAGCGCGGGTTGCGCAACTATTGGGGCTACAACTCGATCGGCTACTTCGCGCCGCACCACGAGTACAGCAGCGCCGGCAGCTGCGGCCAGCAGGTGCAGGAGCTCCGGCAGCTGGTGAAGACGCTCCACGCGGCGGGCATCGAGGTGATCCTCGACGTCGTCTACAACCACACCGCCGAGGGCAACCACCTCGGTCCCACGCTCTCGTTCAAGGGCCTCGACAACGCCGCGTACTACCGGCTGATGCCCGACGACCCACGCCGCTACATGGACTTCACCGGCACCGGCAACACCCTCAACATGCGCCACCCGCAGGTGCTGCAGCTCATCATGGACTCACTGCGTTACTGGGTGACCGAGATGCACGTCGACGGCTTCCGCTTCGACCTCGCCGCCGCGCTCGCGCGCGAGCTGCACGAGGTCGATCGGCTGTCGGCCTTCTTCGACCTCATCCACCAGGACCCGGTGGTGAGCACCGTCAAGCTAATCGCCGAGCCGTGGGACGTCGGCGAGGGCGGCTACCAGGTGGGCAACTTCCCACCCAAGTGGATGGAGTGGAACGGCCGCTTCCGCGACAGCATGCGCGACTACTGGCGCGGCGAGGAGCGGCGCGTCTCCGAGCTCGGCTACCGGCTATCCGGCAGCTCCGACCTCTACGCCACCACCGGGCGCGCTCCCTTCGCCAGCGTCAACTTCGTCACCGCCCACGACGGCTTCACGCTTCACGACCTCGTCAGCTACGACGAGAAGCACAACGAGGCCAATGGCGAGGGGAACCGCGACGGCGAGAGCCACAACCGCTCGTGGAACTGCGGCGTCGAGGGCGAGACCGATGATCCGGCGATCCGCGAGCTGCGGGCGCGCCAGAAGCGCAACCTGCTGGCCACGCTGCTGCTGGCGCAAGGCATTCCGATGCTCCTCCACGGCGACGAGCTCGGCCGCACGCAGCGCGGCAACAACAACGCCTACTGCCAGGACAGCGAGCTGTCGTGGATCGACTGGCGGCAGGTCGACGAGGAGCTGCTCGAGTTCACGCGCGGCCTGATCTGGCTGCGCCGCGAGCACCCGGTGTTCCGCCGGCGCCGCTACTTCCTCGGCAAGCCGATCTTCGGCGAAGGGGTCAAGGACATCGCCTGGCATAGGAGCGACGGCCGCGAGATGACGACCGCCGACTGGCAGACCGAGCAGCACCAGGCGCTCGGCGTGTTCCTCAACGGCGAGGCGATCGGCAGCCGCGACGAGCGCGGCCAGGAGGTGGTCGACGACAGCTTCTACGTGGCGTTCAACGCCTTCCACCAGGATCTCGAGCTCACGCTGCCTGTCGTGCCGCGCGCTCTCGGGTGGTGGACGGTGCTCGACACCTGCGGCGCGGCGCCGGCGCGGCGGACGGCTCCCCGCGGAGCCGAAGAGGGCGAGCTGCTGCCGCCCGAGGCGAAGCGAAGCGTGCGCTCGCGGTCGGTCCTCTTGCTGCAGCTCTTGCGCGACCAGCCGTGAACGAGGGCTACGGCAGCTCGACGTCGAAGTCGAGGTCCTCGTCCTGCCGCGGCTGCGGCCCGAGGACGATGCCCGCCAGGTCCGGGTCCTCGCCCGGCACCGCGTTGGCGGCCCGCACGCGCTTCTCTTCCTGGCGCTTCTGCATCTTGGCGGCCTTCTCTTGCTGCCGCTGGCGGCGCGCCATCTCGCGCTGCCGTTTGGTGGTTCCGGAGTTCATCGCCATATCGAGTGCCTGCCTTGGAGTTGCCGCCGCCGGCCGGGAGGGGCCGCTACGGGGATGTTCTGGAAGTCGGTAAAAAAGCCGACGCGACCCATTTTGTCACATCGGGGTGGGGCGCCGCTGCCGGCCGGGGCCGCAGCTAGACGAGGCGCACGAGCAGGCCCTCGTCGGCGCGCAGCTCGACGCCGCCGCGCACGCGCTCGCCCTCGCGGTCGAGGTGCGTCGAGAGCGCCACTTCGCCGGTCAGGTCGAGCACGGGCGGCGCGTAGTTGACTGCCTGCGAGCCGAGGTTGAGCACCACCAGGAAGCGGCGGTCGCCGTCCTTGCGGACCCAGGCGAGGAGATCACCGGGCGCGCGCAGCGGGGAGAAGGGGCCGACAGCCAGCGCGGGCTCGGCACGGCGGAGGGCGAGAAGGCGGCGGTAGAGCGTGAGCAGCGAGCGCGGGTCGTCGCGTTGCGTAGCGACATTCGCGGTCGCCGCATCGTCGGCAAGCGGCAGCCACGGCTCGCCGTTCGTGAAGCCGGCGCCGCGGCCGCCGTCCCACTGCATCGGCGTCCGTTCGGGATCGCGGCCGAGGCTGAGGCCCGGCACGTTTTTCTCGAACGGATCACGCACCCGCTCGGCCGGGATCGGCACGTCGTGCATGCCGATCTCGTCGCCGTAGTAGAGCGTCGGCGTGCCGCGCAGGGTGAGCAGCATCATCGCGGCGACGCGCGCCTGCGCGGGACCGACGCGGCTCGCGACGCGGCTCTTGTCGTGGTTGCCGAGCACCCAGCTCGGCCAGCCGAAGGTGGGCAGCATCGCCTCGTAGGCCTCGATCGCGGCGCCGATCGTGCGCGCCTCCCACGGCAGGCGGATGAGCTGGAAGTTGAACGGCAGCTGCAGCCCGCGGCCGGCGGCGCCGTAGTAGACCATCAGCCGCTCGAGCGGCAGGTAGAGCTCGCCGACCAGCATGCGGTCGGGAAACTCGTCGACGACGGCGCGGATGCCGGCGACCACTTCGTGCACCTCGGGCAGGTCCGCGGTGTGCGTGGCGAGCAGGCGGCGATAAGGGTTGCTCGAGCTCGCCATCCAGTCCGGGTTGGGCGGGTTGTCGCGGTACTGGGGGTCCTTGGCGAGGTGGTGGATGACGTCGACGCGGAAGCCATCGACGCCGCGCCGCAGCCAGAATCGCAGCGCGTCGTGCATCGCGGCGCGCACGCCGGGCTGCCGCCAGTCGAGGTCGGGCTGCTCGCGCAGGAACGAGTGGAGGTAGTACTGGCCGGTCGCCTCGTCGAGAGTCCAGGCACTGCCGCCGAAGACCGAGATCCAGTTGTTCGGTGGCCCGCCGCCAGGCGCCGGATCGCGCCAGTGGTACCAGCCGCGCTTTGAGCTGTCGCGCGACGAACGCGACTCGACGAACCACGGATGCCGCTCCGACGTGTGGTTGGGCACGAAGTCGAGCAGCACCCGCATGCCGCGCGCGTGCGCCGCGGCGATCAGCTCGTCGGCATCGGCGAGCGTGCCGAAGCGCGGGTCGACGTCGCAGTAGTTCGCCACGTCGTAGCCCCAGTCCGCCATCGGCGACGGGTAGATCGGCGACAACCAGATCGCGTCGACGCCCAACCACTCCAGATACTCGAGCCGCGATATCACCCCGCGCAGGTCGCCGAAGCCATCGCCATTCGAGTCCTGAAACGACAGTGGGTAGACCTGGTAGATCACGCCCCGTTGCCACCAGGAGTGCCGCTCTCCGGACGCCATCGCGCGCGAGCTTAGCGGTGCGGGTGGGTGACGCCGGCAGTCCTGTCGCCAACGTAGGAAGATAGCCGCCGTGAGGACGCCCCCTCCCTTCTCGGTAGTTGCGATGACGCTCGCCCTGCTTCTGGCAACGACCGGCTGCACGCTCAACCGCTTCGACCAGCGGCGCGTCTACCACCTCGCTCATCCGCTGGCGGTGAGCGACGAGGCGTTCGGGCGGTCGCTGAGCGCGTTCGGCTTCGAGCTCGTCGGCGGCAACCGTGCCGAGATCTACAACAACGGCGACGCGATCTTCGACGCCATGATCGCGGCCATCGGCGGCGCCCGCGTCTCGGTCAACCTCGAGTCCTACATCTTCTCGGACGACAGTGCCGGCCGGCCGGTCGCCGCGGCGCTGATGGACGCCGCCCGTCGCGGCGTCGAGGTGCGGGTGCTGGTCGACGGCACGGGCAGCAAGTTCTCGGGCCCGATGCTCGAGCGCATGCGGCATGCCGGCGTGCGCACCGCCGTCTACCACGCCCTCGGCCTGCGGTACCTGCACAAGATCGTCAGCCGCACCCACCGCAAGATCCTCGTCGTCGACGGCACGAGCAGCTTCACCGGCGGCTTCGGCATCGGCGAGCGTTGGCTCGGCGACGCCCGCGAGCCCGCCGAGTGGCGCGACATCATGGTCGGCGCCACCGGTCCGGTGTCGGCGCAGATGCAGGCCGTCTTCAGCGAGGACTGGACTTACACCACCGGCGAGGTCCTCGCCGGCGAGACGTTCTACCCCCCGCAGCAGCCGGCAGGCGACGTCGCCGGCCAGGCGATCGCCGTCTCGCGAGGGGACGCGTCGTCGCGCGCCGCCATGCTCTACTACGTCGCCATCGAGTCGGCGCGCCGCTCGATCCTCATCCAGAACGCCTACTTCGTCCCCGGCCGCCAGCTGCGCGACGCGCTGGCGAAGGCGGCGAAGCGCGGCGTCGACGTGCGGCTGATGGTCCCCGGCCGCCACATGGACCAGCCGCTCGTCGCCATGACCATGCGCCGCCACTACGGCAGCCTGCTGCGCGCGGGCGTGCGCATCCTCGAGTACGACCGCACGATGATGCACAACAAGGACGCCGTCATCGACGGCGTCTTCACCACCATCGGCTCGATCAACTTCGACCCGCGCTCGCTGCACGAGAACGCCGAGGAGAGCCTGGCCTTCTACGACCGCGGCCTCGGCGAGCGCCTGGAGGCGGTCTTCGCCGACGACGCGCGCTACTGCCGCGAGATCTCGCTCGCGGACTGGCAGCGGCGCGGTTTTCGATCGCGTATGGGTGAGGCCTTCGCCGGCCTCTTCCGCCCGTTCTACTAGCGGCCGCTTTGCTACGGTTGCGGCGCGACGGCCGCAGCCGGCTTGATGCTCGTCGCCACCGGCTCGCCGCGGCCGCTGCTGCGTTCGAAGGCGATTGCGACGTTGGCGCCCACCACCAGCTCGTCACGGCCCGTGGTCTCCGAGGTGAGCCCGATCACCTCTTGGCCGGTGGTCGTCTCCAGCGTCACCGTCGAATCGGTGAACGAAACGACCTTGCCGGTCACCGTCTTGCCGGCGCCGGTGGCGGCGGTGACGTTGGTGTAGGTGTCGGGGTGGCTGCTGGCGCAGCCGGCGAGCAGGGCCGATGAAAGGACGGCCATGAAGAGCGAGGCGAGGACGGCGTGACGCATCGGATTTCCTCCTGTCTCTGGCCCCTCGCGAAGCAAGCGATGGGCCAGCCGGTTCACCCCCGGCAAGCCAGCCACGCCACGCCCGCCGCCAGGGTCAGCACGGTCACCGGCAGCCCGGCTTTGAGGTACTCGCCGAACGACAGGCGCACGCCCCGCACCCGCGCGAGCTCGGCCACGATCAGGTTCGCCACCGAGCCGAGCAGCGTCAGGTTGCCGGCGAGCGTGGTGGCCATCGCCACGGTCAGCCAGGCGCGCTCGGGATGGGCGAGCAGCGGCACCAGCGGCCGCAGCAGCAGCACCGCAGGCACGTTGGAGACGACGTTGCTCAACACCACCGAGACGGCGGCGAGCGGCGCCACGCCGTCGCCGACGAACCCGCGCGCCCACTCGAGCAGCCGTGGCGTCACGCCCAGGGGCGCGAGCGCCGCCGTCACCACGAAGAGCGAGGCGAAGAACACCAGCAACGACCAGTCGACCTCGCGGAACACCCGCTCCGGCTTGAGCCGCCGCGTCACCAGCAGCAGCGAGGCGGCGAGCAGCGCTGCCAGCGGCAGCGGCAGGCGGACGGCGATGGCGAGGAGGAGCAGCAGGCTCGCCCAGCCGCACTCGCGCAGCAGTGAGCGCAACGGACGCACCCGCGGCGGCTCGTGCGGCGGCAGCGGCGCGGCACCGAGGTCGCCGCGATAGACGACGGCGATCACCGCCCAGACGACGATCAATCCCACCACGGCCAGCGGCAGCAGCGTCGCGGTGAAACGGCCGAACGGGATCCCGGACGCCACCGCCACCAGCATGTTCTGCGGATTGCCGATCTCGGTCGCCACCGAGCCGACGTTGGCGGCGGTGACGAGGGCGACCAGGTAGGGCAGCGGCCGCTGCCGCGCCGCCGCCGCGATCTCGATCACCAGCGGCGTCATCATCAGCACGATGGTGTCGTTGAGGAAGACCGCGGCGAGCACGCCCGCCGCCGCGACGACCAGCGCGAGCAGCTGCCGCGGCGTGCGCGCCCACGCGGCCACCCGCTGCGCCACCAGGCCGAAGAACCCCGCCAGCCGCAGATTGCTGTTGAGCACCATCATGCCCAGCAGCAGCGCCAGAGTGTCGAGGTCCACGGCGGCGAAGGCGTCGCGCAAAGGCAGCACGCCCATCGCCACCAGCAGCGTGGCGCCCACCAGCGCGATGGTGGCCCGGTTCATCCGCAGCCACGGGTAGCGGCCCACCGCCACGCCGAGGAGCGTGGCGGCGACGACGACCAGCCCGCAGCCCTCGCGCCAGCTCATCGGCGCCGATCCTAAGCGCGCCCGGCTCTACATCCGCAACACGAACTCGGCGCCGCCCTGCGGGCGGTTGGCGAGGCCGCAGCCGAAGCCGTGCTGGCCCACCACCTCGCGGATGAGCACGAGGCCGAGGCCGCGGCCGTCGCGCTTGGTCGAGAAGAAGGGGACGAAGAGGCGCGACTCGGCCTCGCGCGCGATGCCGGCGCCGCTGTCGGCGACGCGCAGGGTCGGGCGGCCGTCCTCGCGCAGGAGCGAAAGCACGATCTCGCCGTCCTCGCCGATCGACTCGATGGCGTTGCGGAAGACGTTGACCACCACCTGCTCCATCTGGTGGCGGTCGAGCGACACCGGCGGCAGCGGCTCGCGCGGCGCCCAGCGGCAGGCGATGCGGCGGCGCTCCATCTCGGGCACGAGCAGCAGCCGCACTTCCTCGACCAGCGCGCCGAGGTCGGTCGGCCGGCGATCCGGCGGCGGCAGGCGCACGACTTCCGCGAAGCCGTTGACGAAGGCGTTCAAGCTGCGCATGCGCGTCTGCGCCACGGTGAGCGCCTGCTGGAACTCCTCGCGCTCGCCGGGCGGAAGCTGCTCGCCCCACGCCATGCACGACTCGAGCAGCGACGCCACCGCCGCCACCGAGTTGCCCACCTCGTGCGAGATCATGCGCACGAGCTGTTCGTAGGCCGCCTTCTCGGAGGTGCGCAGCTCCTCGGTCACTTCCTCCATCAGGAAGAAGCTGCGCGGGAAGCCGCGGTCGAAGAACTGGCCGCGGTAGCACTTGAGGCGGCGCCGGCCTTCCACCGGCACGAGGCGCGACTCACCCGGCCCGAGGTCGAGCAGCTCGGCGGCCAGCGTGCTGGGCAGCTCCGAGAGCGCGACGCCCTTGCCGCTGCTGCCGCGCGGCAGCGCGAGGAGCTGCGCCGCCGCCGCATTCACCACCGCCAGCCGGCCGTCGTGATCGAGAGTCATCACGCCGAGCGGCGAGGCGGCGAGCACCTTGTCGAGCAGGAAGCTCTGCTCCTCGAGCCGCAGCCGCTCGTCGCGCAGCGAATCGCTCATGCGGTTGAAGAGGTCGACCAGCGCGTCGGCTTCCTCCTGCCCCACCGGCAGCAGGTGCGAGCCGAAGTCGCGCTCGCGCAGCAGCTCCACGGCGGTGGCCATCAGCTCCTGCGCGGCGGCGGCGCGGCGCACCAGCGCCAGCCCCGTCACGAACGAGACGATCAGCAGCGGCTCGGCGACGAGGAGCCAGATCGGGCGGTCGCGCAACGCCGCAACGAAGAGAGCGGCAAACGCGACGTGAGCGACAAGGAGGTAGACGACGAGGCGGGTTGGCCAGCGCACCGGCCGGCGGCCGCTCGTCGGCGTTGCGGACGCCGCCGCCGACTCGAGGCTCACTCCGCGCCTTCTCCGCGCGGCAGGAGGCCGTGCTTCTCCAGCCGCCGGTAGAGTGCCGGCCGCGAGAGCCCGAGCGCCTCGGCCACGCGCGTGAGGTTGCCGCCATAGTGCTCGAGGGCGCGCGCGATCATCGTCCGTTCCATCGCCTCGAGCGTCATCGTCCCGGGATGCGGCAGCGCCGCCGTCTCGCCAGCGGCCGCTTCGCCACCCGGCCGATCGGCCAGTGCGGCGAGCTCGCCGGCGCCCAGCTCGTCGCTCTCCAGCACCAGCACCGCGCGCTCCATGAGCTGCTTGAGCTGCCGCACGTTGCCGGGCCAGCGCTGCGCCGCGAGCCAGGCGAGGGCCCCGGAGACGAGCTTCGGCGCCGGCCTTCCATACGCTTCCGCCGCGCGCTGCAGGAAGCTGTCCGCCAGCAGCGGCACGTCCTCGGCACGCTCGCGCAGCGCCGGCAGCCGCAACGCGATGAGGTTCAAACGGTAGAGCAGGTCCTCGCGAAACTGCCCGCGCGTCACCATCTCGGCGAGGTCGCGGTTGGTGGCCGCCACCACCCGCACGTCGACCGTGCGCGTCACGCTCGAGCCCAGCACCTCGTACGAGCGGTCCTGCAGCACGCGCAGCAGCTTCACCTGCGCGGCGGGCTCGACCTCGCCCACCTCGTCGAGGAAGACGGTGCCGCCGTGCGCCACCTCGAAGCGACCGCGGCGATCGGCGCGCGCGTCGGTGAAGGCGCCGCGCACGTGGCCGAACATCTCGCTCTCGAACAGTGTCGGCGAGATGCCGCCGAGGTTCACCTTGACGAACGGCCCGTTCTTCCGCCGGCTGTTGCGGTGGATCGCCTCGGCGACGAGCTCCTTGCCGGTGCCGCTGTCGCCGGTGACGAGCACCGCGGCGTCGGTGGGCGCCACCCGCATCGCCAGCTCGACGATGCGCAGGAAGCGCGGATCGCAGCCGAGGAGGTTGCGCAGGTCCCAGCGCGCGTCGAGCTCGGCGCGGTCGAGCGCCGGCTCGCCCGCCGCGCGCACGCCGGAGAGCGACAGCGCCGTCTCCACCGCCGAGAGCAGCGCCGCGTTGCTCCACGGCTTGGTGAGGAAGTCCACCGCCCCCGTCTTCATCCCTTCGACGGCGAGCCCGATCGAGCCCCAGGCGGTGATCAGCACCACCGGCAGCTCCGGCCGCCGCGCCCGCACCTCGCGCAGGAGCTGCAGCCCCTCGGCGCCGCTCGTGGTGCGCGTGAAGTTCATGTCCTGCAGAACCAAATCGAAGCTGTCCGCCGCCAACATCGCCAGCGCCTCGGCGGGCGATGCCGCACCCGCCGAGGCGTAGCCGTGCTGCTTGAGCAACAGCGCCAGCGAGGCGCGCACCGAGGCGTCGTCGTCGACGACCAGCAGGCGCGCCTTCATCGGCGCCCCTCTACTCCCAACGTAGCGCCTCGGCCGGCGGCAGGCGGGTCGCCATGCGGCTGGGATAGAAGCCGCACAGCATCGCCAGCGCGTAGATGACGAGCAGCGCCGTGACCACGGCGGCGACGAGCACGCCGGGCTCCAGGGTGAAGCCGAGCGAGGACAGCAGCGGGAGCTGCAGCACGAGCAGGAGGGCCGGCGCCACGGCGAGGCTGGTGATGAGCACGAGCTCGAGCAGCACCTGGCGGTGGACCGCCGCGCGGCTGGCGCCAGCAGCGCGGCGCAACCCCAGCTCGCGGGTGCGACGCGTGACATTCTGCCACAGCACCCCGAGCAGCCCGAGGCCGACCATGAGCAGGAGGAAGCCCGCCACCACACCGCCGGCGAGCAGCGGCACGAGGCTCAACTGCAGCCGTGTGTGCCGCAGGTGCGACAGCGGTTGCACGCCGAGCGACCAGCCGGGAACCACGGGCGCCAGGCGCGTCAACACCTCCTGCTCGAACGTCGCCGGCGTGCCAGGCGCGACGCGCAGCAGGAGCTGTCGCGGCGGCCGGCTCTTGGCGTCACCGCTCGCCATGCGCACGATGAAGTGATTGGCCGGGCTGGAGAGCTCGCCGGCCTGGCGGAGGTCCTCGACGACTCCCACCACGCGATAGTCGTGCTCGGCCCAGTTGACGACTTGGCCTACTGCGTCGGCGCCGTCGAACAACTCGCGGGCGAGGCGGCGGTTGAGCACCGCCACCGGCGGATTCGAGCCCTCGTCCTGCGGACCGAAGAAGCGCCCCGCTACGAGCGGCATCCTCATCGTCGCGTCCAGGCCGTCGGTCGCTTCGTCGATGTAGATCTCCGCCCGCCGCTGGCCGTGGCGGACGTCGCCGTTGGCCCACGACAGCTCGTACGGGATGATGAACATCCCGGCGGCGGCCTCGACGTGCGGTAGGCCGCGCGCCTCCGCGAGCAGGCTTCGCATCCGCGCCGCCTCCGCGGGGCCCCACTCGGCATCGGAGGTCGTGTTGGGGTCGACCTCGACGGCCCACACGTCTTGCCACTCGAAGCCGAGCGGCCGCCGCCAGTTGCTCCCCGCGCGCAGCGCGAACAGCGCGATGGTGAACACCACCAGGAACGAGACCGCGATCTCCAGCATCAGCAAGCCGGTGGAGCGCTTGCGGTGCCAGACCAGCTTGAGCAGGTGACGGATCACCAGGACCTCCCGCGCAGGGCTTCGATGGGATGCAGCCGCGACATCCGCCAGGCCGGATAGATCCCGGAGAGCAGACCGAAGGCGGCAGCGAGCAGAAGTCCCCAGAGGAAGACCCGCAGGTTGAGCGTGAGTTGAGCGTAGGGGATCGGCCCCCAGCGGTTGATGATGAGCAGCGCCACCGAAGAGAGCACGAACCCCAAGGCGCCGCCGAGGAAGGCCAGCACCAGGTTCTCGACCACGAACTGGCCGATGAGCGTCCGCGATGAGGCGCCGAATGCCTTGCGCACGCCGACCTCTCCGCTGCGCTCGAGGATGCGCGACAGGTTGAGGTTCACCAGGTTGATCGCCGGCAGCAGCATGAAGAGCAGCGCCAGGAAGGCGAGCGCCGAGCCCAGCATCGCGGGGTGCGCCGCTTCTTGGCGCGGCGAGAACATCGACCGCGAGGTGTACGCGAAGTAGCTCTCGAGCGCGCCGGCGAAATGGGCCTTGGGGTCGGGCGGCTTGGCGCTCGCCAACCGCGACGCGAACTCCGCGCGCAGCGCGTCGAAGCGTGAGGGGTCGGCGAGCACGAGGGCGGTGAACTGGGCGACGTACTCGCGCCTGTAGGCGTCGGAGCGCGCCGTGCTGATCGGCACCCAGACGTCGGCGAAGGGCGTGACGCGCAGGAACGAGACGTCGCGCACCACGCCGACGACGCGGAAGCGCTGGCCGTCGACCTCGATGAGCCGGCCGATCGCGGGTCCGTTGCCGAAGAAGCGTTCGCGGGTGGTCTCGTTGATCACCGCGACCGGCCGCGCCTGCCGCTCGTCGTCCTCGGTGTACGGCTGCCCCTCGACGAAGTCGAAGTCGAGCACCTGCCAGAAGGCGCCGTTGGTGCGCTTGAGCCACGACGACACTTTCTGCCCGCCGACGTAGGAGTCGACCTTCCGCGTCTGCTGGAGCACCGCGACCTTCTCCGCGCCCGGCAGGTCGCGCATGTAGCGGTCGATGAACGCCCAGCCGGGGTTGCCGATCACTCCCGACTGCCCGTTGAGCATCGCCAGTCCGTACAGCCCGAGCGTGCGCGCCGACCGGGTTTCCGGCGGATGCGGCGCGAACACATTGTCGAGCAGCGCCGTCGCGACGGTGAGCACGAGCAGCGTGAAGGCGACGCCGAAGAGGCTGGCGAAGGTGAAGAACTTCCGCCGCAGGAGGACCTTCCAGGCCAGTTTGAGGTAGCTGCGCAGCATCGTCGTTCCTTCTCGACCCGCTACTGGACCTGGCGGCCGTCGAAGAGGCGCACGATGCGGTGCGCGTGCTCGGCCATGCGCGGATCGTGGGTGACCATCACCACCGTGGTGCCCTCGCCGTTGGCGCTGGCGAGCAGGCCGAGGATCTCCTCGCCCATCGTGCTGTCGAGGTTGCCGGTGGGCTCGTCGGCGAGCAGCAGCTGCGGCCGGCCGACGAGGGCACGCGCCACGGCAACGCGCTGCTGTTGGCCGCCGGAGAGCTGCGTCGGGAAGTGGTGGACGCGCGAGGAGAGCCCGACGCGGTCGAGCGCGGCGAGCGCCATGCGCCGCCGCTCTTTGCCGGTGATGGCGCGGTAGAGAAGCGGGATCTCGACGTTGTCGAGCACCGTGAGATCGGGCACCAGGTGGAAGCTCTGGAAGATGAACCCCACCTTCTCGTTGCGGAGGCGCGACAGCTCGCGGTCGCGGCGGGTGTCGACCGGCCGATCGTCGAGCACGACGCGGCCCTTGCTGGGCACGTCGAGCAGGCCCATCAGGTTGAGCAGCGTCGTCTTGCCGCAGCCCGAGGGGCCCATGACGGCGACGAACTCGCCCTTGTCGACGTTGAGGCGGATGCCGTCGAGGGCGCGGGTCTCGATGCGATCGGTGCGATAGGTCTTCGAGACGTCTTCAAGGCGAATCATGCGTGGTCTCCTTCAGCGGATACGGATCTCTTCGGCGTGCAGGAAGTCGGTCATGTCGGAGAGGATCACCTCGTCGCCCTCGGCGAGGCCCGAGCGCACCTCCCAGCCTTGCGGGCCGGAGGCACCCAGTTCGATGGCGCGGCGCCGAGCGCGGTCAGTGTCGACGACGAAGACCTGCTGCCGGCCGCCCTGCAACGCGGCACCGCGCGGCAGACGTAGCACCGCGGGCAGGCGCTCGGTGACCACCTCGACGTCGACGCGCAGGTTGTTGCGCAGCGCGCGGTGCGACGGCTCGGCGAGGGCGACGCGAAAGCGCACGGTGCCCTCTTCGATCGTAGGGAAGACGGTTTCGACGGCGCCGTCGAGCGACGCGTCGCCGGCGGTGATGCGCACCGGCAAGCCCGGGCGTAGCGCGGCGGCGTGGACGTCGGAGACGGTGCCTTCGACGCCGAAGGCGGAGAGGTCGGCGACCCGCGCCACCGGCGCGCCGCGCGGGATGGTGGCGCCTTCTTGCGGTACCACCCAGGTGACGACGCCGTCGCGGTCGGCGCGCGTGGTGCCGAGCTCGAGCTGATGTCCGGTGGCCGCGCGCTCCTGCGCCAGCACCTGCGCCTCGAGCTCGAGCGCGCGCAGTTGGGCGGCGCCTTGGCGACGGGCGGTGTCGATCTCGCGGCCGAGGCGTGCCTCCTCGAGCCGCGCCTTCGTCTCAGCGACCTCGGCCTGGCGCAGCGCGTCCTCGGCGGCAAGGCCTTCCTTGCGAAGGCGCTTGGTCTGCTCGAGGTGGAAGCTCGCCAGCTCGTGATCGAGCCGCGCGCCTTCGCGCTGATCGGCGAGGCCGCCGAGCTCGCCGGCTAGCCGCAACCGCTCGCGCTCGGCCGCGTTGCGCTTCTGCGCCAGCTGCTCGTCCTGCCGCTCGGCGTCGAGATGCAGCGCGCCGAGGTCGAGCTCGACCAGCGGCTCGCCCGCGCGCACCCGGTCGCCCGGCCGCTTCAGCAGCCGCAGCACCCGCGCCTCGACCGGGCTCGACAGTACCTTCTCGAATGCCGGCACCACCAGCCCGGCGGCGGTGAACGAGCCCTCGACCGTGCCGCGCTCGACGCGGGCGGTGCGGATGCGGGCGCGCGAGATCGACGGCCGCAGCCAACCGGGGAGGAAGGTGAGCACCACCGCGACGAGGAGCAGCGGCACGCCGACCTGGGCGGCGCGGCGCAGGCGGCTCTTGCGGATCTCTTCTGGTGAAAGCTCGCGGTCCATCATGTCGGCGGTCTCGGCCGCTGCAAAAGGCAACCCTGATGCCAAGACCAAGATCAGCGACGTCAATGCTTTACAAGTGGTTAACGGCTAGATTTCGTACGTCCGCGGACGCCTGCGTACGGATCCGGACGGCGGCTAAGATGCGAAAGAAGGCGAGGCTTCTCCGTCGCCAACGTTCATGCAGCCTCTTCGCCGTCGCGCTCGCCCCTGCTTCGCCGCGTTGGTCTCGACGTGGCTCGTCGCCGCGACGGCTTCGGCGCAGGCGCCCGAGATCGCCACCGTGCCTTTCGGCGAGAGCGTCGAGGTCGAGCTCGTGGAGGTCGAGGTCTTCGTCAGCGACACGCAGGGCAAGCCGGTCACCGGCCTCACCGCCGCCGACTTCACCCTCACCGTCGACGGCGCGCGGCGCGACATCGCCGGCTTCTACGAAGCGGCCGGTCTCGAGCTGACGCAGCGCGCCGAGCTCTCGACGCCGGCGATCGAGGCGCGAGCCGGCGAGCCACCCAGCCCGGCCGCCGCTGCAGGCACCGCGACACCGGCGTCTGCGCCCGAGCGCCGCATGTCCCTCGTCGTCCTGGTCGACGATCTCCACCTGCAGCCGGCCGGCCGCAAGCGCACCCTCGATCGCCTCGCTGTCCTGCTGGGCGAACGTGTCGCCGCCGGCGACCAGGTGATGATCGCCACCCTCGACCGCTCGCTGCGCGTCCGCCGCGGCTTCGATGCCACGACGCCGCTCGCGGCCGATCTCGCCGGCGTCTACAAGGACGCTCCGGGCGGCATCCACAGCGAGATCGATCGCCGCCACGCGCTGTCGATCATCCGCGAGTTCTACGCCGGCCGCGGCTGCGACGCGCTCCCCGAGATGAAGGCCACCGCCGAGAGCTGGTCGCGGCAGGTGGACAACGAATCGCTCCTCACGCTCACCGCGCTGAGATCGATGCTCGGCAGCCTCGCCGGCCGCAGCGGCCGCAAGGCGCTGCTCTACGTCACCGAGGGCATGGCGCTGAACCCGGGCCTCGAGGCTCGATTTCTCGTCGACGAGCTCTGCCCCGGCCACCCGCCCGACCCCTCGACCGGGCTCGCCGCGCGGCTGCACGACGTCACCCGCGCCGCCAACGCCGCACAGGTGACGCTCTACACCCTCGACGCCGGCGGCCAGCGCACCCTCGCCTCGGCGGTCGACGCCGGCCCCGGCCTGCCATTCGCCAACGAGTCGACGGTGCGCTCCGACGCGCAGGACCCCGCCTTCGTGCTCGCGGCCGACACCGGCGGCAAGGCGCTGCTGGAGAGCAACCGTCCCGAGCTGCTCGTCGCCGACCTGGCGCAGGACCTCGCCGCCTACTACTCGCTGGCGTTCACCCCGCGTCCCGGCGACGCCGGCCGTGCCCATCGCATCGGCGTCGAGGTGAAGCGCTCGGGCGTGCGCGTCCGCCACCGCTCGTCCTGGGAGCCGCAGCGTCTCGAGGAACGCCTCGGCGGCCGCCTGCTCGCCGCCTTGCGCTTCGGCGGCGAGGACGCCAACCCGCTGGCGGCGCGGCTCGAGGTCGGCGCGCCGCACCGCGAAAAGGACGGCAGCTACATCGTGCCGCTGCGGCTGGTGGTGCCGGCGACCGGTATCACGCTCATCCCGCGCGGCGATCGCCGCCAAGGCAGGCTGCGCATCCTCCTCGCCGTGCAGGACGGTGAAGGTCTTACCACGCCGGTGCGCGAGATGCCGCTGCCCGTCGACCTCGCGGCATCTCCCGCGGGCGCGGCGGACCCAGCGCAGATGCCGCTCGAGGTGCGCCTCAAGCTGCGCGAGGGCAGGAACCTCATCGCCGTCGCCGTGCACGACGAGGTCGGGAAGGAGACGAGCGTCGTGAGGCGCGAGGTCGTCGTCGGCCGGGCGGCGCGCTAGCGCGGGGACGCCGGCAGCGCCGTGCGGGCGCCGCCGAGCGGCAGCTCCACCGGTTCGATCTCGTCGAGCTTGTCGACGTTCACCGCCAGCGGCCCGCCCTCGCTGGGCTCGAACATGTCGGCGAAGCGGGCGCCGCAGACGATCTCTTCGGCGGCATAGGAGGTGCGCGCCTGCGTCGTCTGCGACAGCTTGTCGTCCCTGGCGGTGATGAGCACCAGCAGCTCGGCCTCTCGCGCGACGAGGGCTTCCGTCTCGAGGTCCCAGAGCGGGCTGTCATTGTCGATCGGGTGCACCACCGTCCAGGCCAACGGAAAGAAGGCGACTTGCGAGCGCTCGAGCGCCAGCGAGTGGAAGCGGCGGGCGCGCACGCCGCGGCGCTCCTCCACCAGCGCCAGCACGACCGTCGCCTCGAGGCTCGACAGCTCGCTGCGCCGCAGGTTGATCATGCGGAACATCAGCGCCTGCCCGCCGCGGTAAGGGGCGATGACGGCGCGGTTGCTGAAGGCGATCGAGGCCGTCGGCCGCGTGAAGCGCGCGAAGGCGATGCCGGTGACGAGCGCCGTGGCGAGCAGGCCGATGAACGCCTCGAACGTCACCAGCAGATCGGCGGCCATGCTCCGCGGCGCGATGTTGCCGTAGCCGACGGTGGTGAAGGTCTCGACGCTGAAGAAGAAGGCGCCGGGGAGGCGCTCCGGCCAGCCCTGCTGCGGCACGCCGGCTAGCGCCTCGGGTCCGCACAGCGCGAAGGCGACGCCGAAGATCGCGTTGACGAGCACGTAGAACGCGAACGACAGCGCGAAGAAGTGCTTCCACGACATGGTGAGCAGCGCGTGGAAGGCGTCGAGCCGCCCGAAGAACGACAGACCGCGCCTGTAGACGTTGAAGCTGCCGTCGCGGTTGAGCAGCCGCTGGCGGCTCTGCTGCGAGACGCGCGTGCCGAAGCCGAGGTCGCGCAGCTCCTCGACGGAAGGCGGCACCGGCTCGCCCGGTTCGACCAGCGCGGGGCGCGCTTCGTCGGCCGCGGGTGCGCCGTCCGGAGGCTCGCTCACATCGCCTCGGAGGGGCTCACATCGAGATGGAGCCCTTGCGGAAGTCGGTGGCGCCGAGGTGCACGTTCATCAGCACCGGCCGCCCCTGCCGCGAGAGCTCCTTCGCACGCTGCAATGCCGCGGGCACCTCGGCGAAGCTCTTCACCAACAAGCCCGCGGCGCCGAGCCCTTCCGCCGCCACGTGGTAGTCCGACCTCCGCAGCGTACAGCCGACGTCGTCGTGGAGGATCTCCACCTGCTCGCGGGCGATCTGCATCCAGCAGGCGTCGTTGCCGACGACGCCGATCACCGGCAGGCCGTGGCGCACGAAGGTGTCGTACTCGGCGAGCCCGTAGCCCAGCGAGCCGTCGCCCCACAACACCCACACCTCGGCGTTCGGGTGCACCAGCTTGGCGCCGAGCGCGAAACCGGCGCCGACGCCGAGCGTGCCGAAGGCGCCGGGGTCCAGCCAGCGCAGGGGCCCGCGCGGCCGTACCACGTACGACGCGGTGGCCACGAAGTCGCCGCCGTCGGCGACCAGCACGCTGTCGTTGTCGAGCACGCGTTCGATCTCGCGGCAGAGCGCCAGCGGGTTGACCGCTTCAGTCGGGTGCTCGGCCATGCGCGCGATCTCCTCCTCGCGCGCGCCGTCGCGGTCGTGGAGCTGCTCGCGCCATGCTTCCCAGCGGGTGCCGCCGGTCGCGGGCATCGCCTGCGAGAGCAGGCGGATGAAGCGTCCGGGATCGGCGTGCACGGCCACCTGCGGCCGGCGGTTCTTGTAGAGCTCGTCGAGGCTGCGATTCGCGGCGACCAGGAAGGCCTGGCGCGAGATCTGCGCCCCGTAATCGAGCCGGAAGTCAGCGGGCACGCCGGCGAGGATGACGAGGTCCGCCTCGCGCAACGCCTTGCGCCGCTCGTGGCGCATCTGCAGCGCGTGATTGGCGCCGAGCAGGCCGCGGCCCATGCCGGTCAGGTAGACCGGCACGCCGAGGTGCTCGATCGCGTGCGCCAGCTCGCCGGCTTCCGCTGCTTCGGTCAATGCCTGGCTGCCGACGACGAGCACCGGCCGCTGCGCGCGCGCCAAGTGCTCGGCGGTGCGCCGCACCTCGCCGCCGCCGGGCAGCACCGGCTCGCGCGCCGGCGCCGTCGGCAGCTTCACGTCGTCGCTGCCCGAGAAGAGCCAGCGCGTGTGCCAGCGCAGATAGGCGGCCTGCACCTGCTCGCCGATCGACGCCTTCTTGCCAGGCTTGCTGCGCGCCTCGTACCAGCTCCGCACCACCTCGGCGTCGTAGAGCAGGTCGACCGGGCACTCGAGGAACACCGGACCCGGCACGCCCTCCTGCGCCACGTAGAGCGCCTCGGTGAGCTTGTCGGGCAGCTCGCGGGCGCGGCTCGCCGTGCCCACCCACTTGCACAGCGGCGCCATCAGCGAGAGCTGGTCGATGTCCTGCAGGGCACCGCGCCCCTTGAGCACGGTGGCGGTGGCGCCGCCGAGCAGCACCAGCGGCGATTGCGCGAGCTTGGCGTTCTCGAGCGCGGTGACGGCATTGGTGACGCCGGGACCGGCGGTCACCGCGGCGACGCCGGGGATGCCGGTGAGCCGCGCCACCGCGTCGGCGGCAAAGACCGCGGTCGCCTCGTGCCGCGTGTCGACGACGCGGATGTTGCGGCGCTTGCTCTCGACGAGGATCGGCGAGATGTGGCCGCCGCAGAGCGTGAAGAGGAAGCGGACGCCGTGGCGCTCGAGCACCTGCGCGACGAGCGCGCCGCCGTTCATGCGAAGCCCTGCAACGAGTTCGTTCGGCTGGTGCTCACTGTCCGCGCATTCTATTGCCGCTGTTCCCCGACCGCGCGCGACAGTCGTGTGCCCGCCTTCAAGGCAACGGTCCTCCGTTTGCATGTTTGCGACCCACCATGAATCAGCGACGCTGGATCCGGGCAGGTCTCATCCTGACGGCCTGCTTGGTGGCGACGCCGGTCGGCTTGGAGGCATCGCCGTGGTTCCTCGATAGCTGTGACCCGAGCTACCAGGAGAAGGCCGACCACCTGCGGCAGAAGATCCTGCAGGCAAAGCCGGGCTCCGACGTCTTCGTGCCCAAACCATTCCCCCGTACCAACGAGGAGGTCGTCGCCGATTTCGAGCAGCAGATCCGCGCCACGTTCTCACCCGAGCCGGGTCATCAGGCGCCGCCGGCGATCGCCAATCTCTTTACTCGGCTCGAGGCGAAAACGATCCGCTTCGAGATCGTCCCCGTTACGGAGTGGCGTCCCGAGCGGTGCGGCCAGGTGCGAGGCCAGCATGATCGGCTGTTCCTGATCCGCCTCTACGACAGCACGACGGCGAAGGAGCTTAGCCGCGCGAGCTTGGGAGAGACCGGCTTGCTCGGCGTCGTCAGCACCCCCGGCCCGAACAGCAAGCTCGCGATCGACCACGACATCGAGCCTCTAGACGCGGCCCAGCGCGTCGCCCAGCAGGTCGGCCTGGCGGCCAAGGATCTTCAATATGTCGCGGTGGCCAGCCCGAGCATCCTCTGCGAGCAAACCACTCCCTGCATCGCGTTTCGCGCTTCAGGAGTCGCGTATCTCTACCGATCGAATCGGCTCTTCCGACTCGTGAAGGACCGTCCAGGAGTCGCGGGGCTTACGACACGCGAGTTGATGCAGGAGGGTGCTGCACGGCGCTCCGCCATAACAGCACTTCGCAGCAGCGAGCATTTCGTGACCGTCGGGGCAGGCCACGTGGCCGTCGCTGTCCCGGTTCCCGTTCCACAGTAGCCAGGCGAAAGTCCGGGTGGTCACGGTTTCGCCCTGGCCGAGGCCCCCGTATGCGCCTCACTGCTGTGCGTGGGGAGCTGCCGCCGGGCCATTCGGCTTCGCATCGAGCACGTGCTGGCGCGTGACCACGCAAGTGAAGCGCCCCTGCAGCACGTCGCCGTCGGCGCCGCGCACGGCGCAGTGCACGCGATACTTGTGCCCCTCGACGTCGCCGACGGCGGCAATGGCGACCAGCCGCTCCCCGACCCGCACCGGCTTCAAGAAGCTCACGTCGGCGCTCGCCAGCACGACGTTGGGCTCGTTGACGGCCAGCATCGCCGCGTAGTCGGCGAGCCCGAACACGAACCCGCCGTGGACGAGCCCCTGCTCGTCTGCCGCCATCTCCGGCCGCGTGAGCAGCTCGACTTCCGCCGACCCCTCGCGCAGCTCGACCGGCGTGCCGCACCAGGCAGGATCGATGCGCAGATGCGTGAGAGGCTCCACGATGAGGGCATTCTACGTGCGTTGCAGCGGGCTGCGCCGCCGCCGCGAGCTCAGCGGTGCGCGCGCTCGGCGGCGAGCTCGGCGACGCCGCGCTCCATGCGGCCGACGAGCTCGGGCATCGCCGCCGCGGCCACCGAGCAGAAGGCGATGCGCAGGTGACGCTGGCCTACGGACACGATGCCGGTGTCGAAGCGGTCGAGCAGGTGCTGCCGGACTTCCTCGGCGGTGACGCCGAGCGACTCCGCCAGCTCGACGAGCGCGAAGCAGCCGCTGTTGAACGGCAGCGGACGCAGCAGCCGCTCGTCGATCTTCGCCAGAGCCTGCTGCAGCGCGCGGTAGCGCTCGGCGAGCAGTACGCGGATCGCCTCGACCTGCGCCTCGGCGTCGGGCGCCTCGAGCGCCTGCAGCAGCAGCATCTGCGTCGTCGACACCGGCGAGCCCATGACGGCGCGCACGAGGCCCTTGACCTTGCTTTCCAGCGCCGCCGCCATCTCCGAGCCGGGCTCGCAGGCGAAGGTGACGAAGCCGACGCGGCCGCCGAAGAACGAGTACTCCTTCGTCGCGCCGTCCACCTTGACCGGCACGACGTTCGGATGCAGGCCGACGAGCTCCCAGAACGGCGACTCGCGCGGCACCTCCTCCTCGTAGACGAGCCCGGTGTAGGCGTCGTCGCAGAGGACGAGCAGCGGCCGCTTGTCGGCCTCGGCGAAGAGGCTGGCGACGAGCTGGTCGCGCTCGGGCCGCGTCGGGCTGTAGCCGCCGGGGTTGCTGGGGATGTTGAGGACGACGACGGCGGGCTCGCGGGCGGGCAGGTCGGCGAGCGCCTCCGTCCACGCACGCGGGTTGAAGCGGCCGTCGCGATAAGCGGGCGCGGAGAGCACGCGCGCGCCGGTGCGCAACGCGAAGGTCTGCCGGTAGTTGCCCCAGAACGGCGTCGCGATCGAGATCGCGCGCCCTTCGCCGCCGAAGAGGTCGGCGACGACGGCGAGCCCGTGGGTGAGCCCTGCCACGACCAGCGGCAGGCTCGACGGCAGCTCGTCGGGCACGTTGCGGCGCTGCCAGGCGCGCCAAGCGCGGCGCACCTCGGGGATGCCCTCGACCGGCGAGTAGAGCAGCGCGCGATTGCGCGGCGCCGCGGCCAAACCGGACAGCGCCTCGGCGAGCGCCGGCACCGGCACCGCCTGGCCGTAGCCGTCGGTGATCTGGCCGATGGTGGCGTTGTACGTCTTGCCGCGCGCCTGCGCCGCCTGGAACGGGATGTCTGGCGGGAAGAACGCGCGGCGGCCCAGCGGCGACAGCAGCTCGTGCATCGCCGGGCAGGCGGCGGCGATGGCGTCGTTGGTGGCGGCGGCGAGATCGGCCATGCGTGGTTGGTCTCCGAAGGGCGCGGATTATGCCACCGGCCTCGGCATGGCGCTGCGATGGCGGACGCTAATCGCAAGCCCGTCTTTGCGGTGCGAGGATCCCGCGCGGCGCTCTTCCTACCGCAGCAGAGCGGCGTCGCCCGACCACCAAGCGAGCAGGGCGAGTCCGACGAGCACGGCGACCGCCCAATAGGCAGCCACCCGGCGCACCAGCGCCCGCCCGCCCCACAGCGCAGCGATGCCACTCTTGAACGCCAGGTTGGTGAGCGAGGCGAGAAGCACCAGCCGCCAGGCGAGGTCGGCGGCGAGCTTGCCGCCGCGCACGGACTGGGCGCTCGACAACGTGATCGCCTCGAGGTCGACGAGCCCGGAGATCGCGGCCACGCTGTACAGCCCCTTGCTGCCGAACTGCGCCTTCGCCCACGCCGTCGCCAGCACGACGAGCGCGTAGATGGCGCCGAAGAGCAGCGCGGCGCGCAGCTGCGTCGGGTTGCCGTGGTCGGCGGGCTCGGCATCGTCCGGCAGGCGGTGACGCCACGCGCGCAGCAGGGACAGCGCCGCCAGCAGCGCCAGCATCACCAGCAACGGACCAAGCGCGTGCGCCAGCAGCTCGGGCGAGACCACGGCGACCTCCACCAGCACGCGCAGGTAGACGATCGCCGAGGCGATGAGAATCACCTGCGCTGCCACCTCGACGCCCGTGCCCTCGCCGCCGCCGCGGGTGCGCCGCGCGAAAGTCACCGTGGTGGCCGTGCTCGAAACCAGACCCCCGAGCGCGCCGGCGAGCCAGGTGCCGGCGCGCGGCCCCACCAGCTTCGCGCCGACGTACCCGGCGAGCGAGATGGCGACGATGAGCACCACCATCCACCACACCTGCCGCGGGTTGAGCACGTCGTACGGCCCGTACGTACGATTCGGCAGCACCGGCAACACGATCAGCGTGATCGCAGCGAACTGCATGATCGCGCGCAGGTCGTCGTCGCTCACCTTCGCGGCGAACCCGTGCAGCTCCTGCTTGAGCTGCAGCAGCACGGCGACCGCGGCGCCTACCGCCACCGCCACCTGCGGCGGCCCGACGGTGAGGTAGGCGCCGACCGCGAACATCAGCACCACGGCGACCTCGGTGGTGATGCCGGGCTCGGGATGTCCGGCGCGGATCTTCGCCAGGTTGCCGATCACCACCGCTGCCGCGATCGCACCGAAGCCGCCGATCAGCACCCAGCCGTCGAATGCGAGCGCCAGCTGCCCGCACACCGTGCCGGTGAGCGTCACCAGCGGAAAGGTGCGAAATCCCGCGATGTCGCCAGTCTTGCGCTCGCGCTGCAACCCCACCAACAGCCCGAGACCGGCGGCGATGCCGAGCTGCATGAAAGCGGCGGCGAGCTCCACGCGGCGCTCTAGGTTCCCGATGCGCCGGCGGCGAGGCGGAACCGAACGACGATGGCCTGCGCAAGCTGTCGCAAGTCGTCGAGGTGATGCTCGACGATGGAGGCCACGACGCGCGGATCCACATCCTCGTATTCGTGGACGGCGATGTTGCGGAACCCAGTCATGCGGCGAAGCCGCTCGGCCAGCTCAGGCGTGACGACGCCTTCGCGTTCGAGCAGGGTGAACGTCTCGGCGAGCTTCCCGGGTATGCCGTAGCTCTCGGTGGCGACGACGTGCGCAGCCAAGTCGATGGCGGCCTGCACGGCGCGCTGCAGGTTGAGCTCGACGAGATCTTCGACATCCACGGGCTGCAGGCCGCGGCCGGGCGCTCGGACCTCGCCGATGCGGCGAATGCAGCGGTCGATGGAGGCGATCTTGGCGAAGATGACGTCCCGCTCAACCACGGGACGATTCCGCAGCCATCCGGCGGGCGAGATGGGCTTCGATCGGCCGCCGCATCGCCAGCACGTCTTCGCGCAGGGCCGGAACCGCTGCGGTGAAACGAAATCGCCGCGTGGGGTTGCGATCGACGAGCAGCCTGCCGTGCCGCAGGACCTGGTAAGCGAGGATCGGCGAAGCCATGTCGAGGTCCACCAGGTCGAGCGGTCGGTTCAGCAGGACCGCGCCCTCCGCACGGGCGTCGGCGAGCTCGACCGCGGACGGTGGCCGACTGAACAACGCCGCAACGTCGAGGTCGGACTCTGCTCGCGCCCGGCCTGAGGCCTCGGAACCGAAGACCCAGAGGGTGTCTACGCCGAACCGGCGGTCGAGATCGTCGAGCAGCGGTCGGATGACCTCTTCCACGATGGAAACTATTCTACTCGCGATGGTTGCGCGGAGTTGCGGACGGGGGACGGGAGAGCGTGAGGACGCCGCGACCGCCAGGGGGTCACCCCGCTCCAGCTGCAGCGGCAGCCGTCGCGGCGAGGACGGATTCCACGCGCAACCCAGCCGGCAGCAGGTGGGCGATGGAGTTGGCGTAGTAGGCGACCGTTTGCTCTTCGCCAGGGGCCATGAGCAGCATGCCGTCGCCGTTCTCGCGTATGAGGTTGCGCAGGCGGAGCATGCGCAGGCCGACTTCGAGCGCGTAGTCGAAGTCCTGGCGCGGCTGGTAGACGTGGGCGCCGGCGGCTTCGAGGCGATGCAGCAGCGCGTAGGCCTCCGACGCCAGCTCGAGCGGCGAGAACCAGCGATGCGGCTGCTCGCCCAGCACGGTGGCGACGAGCGCCACCGGCACCACCGGAACGACGGCGCCGATGCGTTCCATGAGCTCGCGGCCCAACGCTTCGATTTGGGCGAAGCGTTCCTCGCGCGCAAGCGGCCGCGGGTCGAGCCCGCGCGCCTTGCACCAGTCGCCGAGCGACAGCGGCGAGCCGAAGCTGACACAGGCGTAGCCGAAGCGGTGCCAGCGGCCGGTGACCACGAGCCAGAGTTGGCGGGCGACGAAGCCCACCAGGTTGGAGACGGCGCCGACCTTACCGGGACGGCGCTTCGCCGCTGCACCATCGCCGGGGTAACCGCTCGCCGCCGCACTTCCATCACGCCCACCCACTGTCTCAGCCGGCACATCGAGCAGCAGGGTTCGGTCCTCCAACACCCGGTCGTAGTTGACGGCCACCGGCACGAACACGACGTCGCGGTCGCCACGCGGATCGAACGCCTTGACCATGTAATCGAGCAGCCCGAGCTTCGGCGCGCCGAGCCGCCCGTCGCGCGACAGGCCGCCCTCGGGGAACATCGCCTGCGGCACGCCGGCCGCCGTCGCCATCTGCACGTAACGTTCGAGCACGCGGCGGTAGAGCGCGTTGCGCGAGCGCCGGCGCACGAAGTAGGCGCCCATCGCCTTGAGCAGGCTCTCGAGCGGCCAGATGCGCGCCCACTCCCCCACCGCGTACGACAGCGCCGTGCGCGACGCCGCGAGGTGCGCCACCAGCAGGTAGTCCATGTTGCTGCGGTGGTTGATGACGAAGACGACGCTCGCCTCGCGCGGCACGGCGGCGAGCGCCGCCTCGTCGAGCCATCCGACTCGTACGCGGTAGAGCACGCGCGCCAGCGAGCGCGACACCCAGTAGCCGAGGCGGAAGTAGAAGTAGGCGTTGAAGGCGGGGACGATCTCGCGCGCGTAGCGCTCGACCCTGGCCATCGCCACCTCGCGCGGCATCCCCTGCTCCTGCGCGAAGGCCTGCGCCGCCTCGACCACCTGCGCGTCGTAGACGAGGCGGTCGATGACGACGCGGCGGCGGGTGAGCTGGAAGGGTCGCACTTCGATCTGCAGCCGGCTGCCGACGCGCTCGAGCACGCGGTTGGCGCGCGAGCGCAGGAACCAGCGCACGCTGGGAAGCAGCAGGCGATCGAGCGCCGCCCAGGCCGCCAGCGCGAGCAGCAGCACGAGGAGCCAAAACGGGATGGCGACGGTGCGGTTCATGAGTTCGAAAGCGCGCCCGTGCGCTGCAACGCGGCGCCTGCCGACGACCTGCGCCGGGTGCGGCCGCCGTTGGGAGCGCGTGCTAGCGTGCCGAGCGGTGAGCGAGCCGCACGTTATGACAGAGGCACAGACGAGCCAAGTGAGTTTGGAAGAAGTGAGCGCGGAACAGCCGGCCGGGTCGCGCGTCGTGCACCGCGACCAGGACGGTCGCTGGGAGGGTATCGACACGCTGCCCTACAAGCGGCCCGACGGCAGCTGGTCCGGCGTGACACGTCAGCTTCTGGCGGGCGGACCGGAGAGTCCGTCGTCGTTCGAGCTGCGCTACTTCGAGCTCGCTCCCGGCGGTCGCTCCTCGCACGAGACGCACCTGCACGAGCACGCGGTCGTCGTGCTGCGCGGCAGCGGCGAGGTGCTCCTTGGCGGCGCCGTGCACGCGCTGCGGCCGGGCGACCTGGTGCGCGTGGCGCCCGGCGACGCGCACCAGTTCCGCAACACCGGCGGCGAGCCGCTGGGCTTTCTCTGCGTGGTCGACGCCGAGCGCGACGTGCCGACGCCGCTGGACGACGACGGCGCGCCGTCGTGCAGCGTCGAACCTACGAAGCGTTAGGGATCCTGCCGCCTACGCGGTTGCGCATTTCGGCGGCGCCGCCTGCGTGGTCCCCGCCTGCCGGTGGGTATCCCATCCGTGCTCGCTTCGCTGCGCGCGGCTGGGAGCCCTCCCCCCGGCGCGCCCCGTCGGCGGCGCCGCCGAGCGCAACCGCGGGTTGACGAGATGCCGTCGAGTGAGGCTCAGAAGCGGGCGGTGACGCCGGCGTGGAAGGCCCGCGGCGAGCCGGGCGACAGGTTGGTGTTGCTGTCGGCGTTGGCCCAGATCTCGCGGTCGAGGAGGTTCTCGACGTTGAGCTGCAGTCGCACGCCGTCGAGCACGGTCAAGTACACGGCGGCGTCGACACGTGTGTAGCCGGGCAGGGTCACCGAGTCGTCGATGGTGGCGAACATTTTCGTGCGGTGGATGACGCCGAGCGCGGCGCTCCACCGCGGCCGTAGCTGCACGCTGTTCCACAGCGACACGCTGCGGCGCGGCACTTGGCCGACGACGGCACCCTCGCGCGCCGTGGCGGTCGCGCTGGTGACGAAGGCGTCCTGGTAGGCATAGCCGCCGGCGATGCTCCACGTCGAGGTCAGGTTGCCGTTGACGCCCAGCTCCCAGCCGTCGGTGCGCTGGCTGCCGGTCTGCACGATGCGCGTCGGATCGTTGGGATCGGTCGATCGCGTGTGCGTGCGGTCGAGCCGGTATGCGGCGAGGGTGAGCGCCAGCGCGTCGCCGGCGTCCCACTTGGCGCCCACCTCGTAGTTGCGGAACTGCTCGGGCTCGAGCTGCTGCGTGACCGTGGTCAGCGACGAGAACTGGTCGCCCGAGCTCGGCAGGTAGGACACGCTGTAGGTGCCGTAGAGCGACAACGGCGCGATCGGCTTGACGATTACGCCCGCGCGCGGCGAGATCAGGTCGTCGCCGCGGCCGAGGCGGTCGCCGTTGCGATGGTTCGTATAGTCGAGGTCGAAGCGATCCAGGCGCAGCCCGGCGACGAGCTGCAGGTGAGGCGACACCTCGACCTGGTCTTGCGCGTAGAGCGCCACAACCTTCGCCTCGACGTGGTTGTCGGCATCCGTCGCGCTTTGCCGGAACGTCACCGGCACCGTCGTCTGCGGCGCGTCGTACGGCACCAGGACCGCCGCCGCCGTGTTATTGAAGAAGCCGGTGTTGCGGAAGTTGTCGCTCTCCTGCCGCCCCACCTCGGCGCCGAAGAGCAGGTCGTGACGCACGCGCCCGGCCAGCCGCGCGTAGGTGAGGTCGGTCTGGTTGAAGAGGTTCCGCCGCTGCGTGGCGTTGTTGTACGCCGTCAGCGTCACCTTCGACTTGTCCGCCGAGACGGCGCCGGGAACGTAGTTCTGATAGCTGCGGTCGTAGTCGCCGAACAGTGTGCGGTTGCGCAGCGACAGGCCGCCGAAGCTGTGCTCGACGAGTGCCGAGCCGAGGTCGACGGTCGCGCGCACCTTGCTGTCGTCGGGGTTGCCGTAATAAGTCTCGATCGGCACGTCGGCCGGGCGGCCGTGGAACGAGGTGATGCCGCGGTCGGCGGTGCGCTGGTCGTGGAAGTGCTCGAAGCCGAGCGTCACCTTCGTGGCGTCGCCACGGCGCAGCGTCACCGTCGGCGCGATTCCCGAGCGCTGCAGCCCGACGTGGTCGCGGAAGCTGCCGCTGTCCTCGAAGACGCCGTTGACGCGCAACGCCAGCGCGTCGGAGAGCTGCTGGTCGACGTCGGCGGTGACGCGCCTGCCGTCGAAACTGCCGCCCTGCAGCGTCACCTCACGCGCGGCGCCGAACGCGGCCTGCTTGGTGACGCGGTTGATGACGCCGCCGCCGCCGCCGCGCCCGAAGATCATCGCGTTCGGCCCCTTGAGCGCCTCGACGCGGTCGAGGTTGTAGAGGTCGCGGTAGTACTGCACGTCGTCGCGCACGCCGTCGACGAAGAAGTCGGCCGACGAGCTGTTGCCGCGGATGACTACCTGGTCGCGGTTGTTCTCGCCTTGGTGGAGCGAGATGCCCGGCAGGTAGCGCACGACGTCTCCGATGTTGGTCATCAGCTGGTCCTGCATGAGCTGGCGCGTGACGACGGTGACCGACTGCGGCACGTCGCGCAGCGGCGTCGGCGTGCGCGTGGCGCTGCTCAAGGTCGACAACCGGTAGCCGGGCTCGGCCTCGACGGTGATCGACTCGCGCACCGCGGTGACCGCGAGCACGAAGTCGGCCGGCGCGGTGCCTTCCTCGATCACAACCTCGCGCGAGGTATCGGTGAAGCCGAGGAGCTCGACGTAGACGACGTAGCGGCCGGGCGCGAGGTGGAGCGTGAACCGGCCTTCCGCGTCCGACTTGTCGCGGTCCACGGCGCCGCCGCCGGCGGCAGGCATTGCGATGACCGGCACTTCGGCCAGCGGCTGGCCCGAGGCATCGACGACTCGGCCGGTGAACGCGACCTGCGCCGCGGCAGAGCTGGCACCAAGGAGGCTGACGATCATGAGACCACGCGCGAGGCGGGAAAACCGACGACTTTCGAGCATGCAGTCCCCGTCGAAGTGAGCCGATCCAGGGAGTTGAGACTAATTCTCAACAACCTCGCGACCAATCGTGGACTGAATTGGTCCTGATTGTCAACGCCAGGCGCAAGTCACTCTGTGCTCTTGTTCATCCGATAACCTAGCCGCAGCCAAAAGGACCCCATGCAACCCGCACCAGCACCCGGCGGCAGCGGCGGCGAGCCGATCCGCTACACGCTCACCTTCCCGGCTCCCGAGACGCACTACGTCGAGGTCGACGCCTCGCTGCCCACCGGCGGCCGGCCGCAAATAGACCTCTTCCAGCCGGTGTGGACGCCGGGCTCCTACAAGGTGCGCGACTACGCGCGCCACGTCGAGGCGCTGCGCGCCGAGAGCGCCGGCGGCAATCCGCTGCCGATCGAGAAGCTGCGCAAGAACCGCTGGCGCCTCACCACCTGGGGCGCGCCGCGCGTCCACCTGATGTACCGGGTCTACGGCCGCGAGCTGACGGTGCGCACCAACTTCGTCGACCGCGACTTCGCGCTGCTCAACGGCGCCGCCACCTTCCTCACGCTCGCCGACGGCTGCGCGCGGCGGCACGAGGTGGCGGTCGTGCTGCCGGCGCATTGGCGCCAGGCGCACACGGCGCTGCCGACGTCGCCGCAAGGCGGACCACACCTCTTCCACGCCGCCGACTACGACACGCTGGTCGACTCGCCGATCTACTGCGGCACGCCGGCGGTCTACCCGTTCGAGGTCGACGGCGTGCCGCACCTGCTCGTCGACGAGGGTGAGGACGGCGTGTGGAACGGCCCGCGCTCGGCCGCCGACCTCGAGCGCATCGTGCACGCGGCGTTCAAGCTGTGGGGCGAGGTCCCCTATCGCCGCTTCCTCTTCTTGAACCTCATCACCGGCGCCAGCGGCGGCCTCGAGCACAAGGACTCGACGGTGTTGATGACCAGCCGCTGGAAGACGCGGCGGCGCGAGAGCTACCTCGAGTGGCTCGGCCTCGCCGCGCACGAGCACTTCCACGCCTGGAACGTCAAGCGGCTGCGGCCCGCGGAGCTCGGCCCGTTCGACTACGACGCAGAGAACTACACGAAGAGCTTGTGGGTGGCGGAAGGCATCACCGCTTACTACGACGACCTGCTGGTGCACCGCGCCGGCTTGTCGAGCCGCGACGAGTACTTGCGCGACTTCTCGAAGACCGTGCGCACGGCGCAGCGCACGCCGGGGCGCCGCGTGCAGACGCTCGAGGCGGCCTCGTTCGACACCTGGATCAAGTACTACCAGCCCGACGAGAACACGCCCAACAGCTCGATCAGCTACTACACGAAGGGCGCGGTGGTGGCGTTCCTGCTCGACACGCGTATCCGGCAGGCCACGGACGGCCAGGACGTCCAGAAAAGCCTCGACGACGTGCTGCGGCTAGCTTGGCAGCGCTTCGCCGGCGAGCGCGGCTTCACCGGCGCCGAGATCGAGGCGCTGGCGAGCGAAGTGGCGGGCGAGGACCTGGCCGCGTTCTTCGACCGCGCGCTGCGCAGCACCGAGGAACTGGACTTCAGCGCGGCATTGCAGTGGTACGGGCTGCGGTTCGCGGAAGACCCGGCCCCGGTGGCGCTGCCGGCGCCGGCCCCGCCGGATGCCGAAGCGGAGCGCGCCGCGCCGAGCCCGGCGGCGGATGCGGTGCCGGCGGGCGCGGTCAGCGTGCCGGCGGCGCCCGTCGTGGCCACCGGCCCGCCCGTCGAGAAGCCTGGCTGGCTGGGGATGGTGACGCGCGTCGACGGCGGCCGCCTCATCGTCGTCGAGGTGCGCCGCGGCACGCCGGCCTTCGACGCCGGCATCTCCGTCGACGACGAGCTCATCGCCATCGACGACTTCCGCGTCCCGCCCGACCGTCTCGCCGAGCGCCTCGCCTTCTACCGCCCCGGCGACGCCGTCAGCGTCGTCGTCGCCCGCCGCGAGCGCCTGCTGCGCCTCGAAGCCGTGCTCGGCGAAGACCCCGGCGAAGGCTGGCGCCTCGCCGTCGACCCGCGCGCCGGCGACGCGCAGCGTGCCCGCCTCGCCGCCTGGCTCGCCGGCGCCGTCACGGCTTCCTGACTTCGACGATCACGACGTTCGGCAGCGGCCATTGGTGGTCGTTGCCGTCGCTCTGGTGGAAACCGGTCTCGTAGCTGCCGGCCAGGTCGAGCGCGATCTCCGGCGCGCGGACGGAGAGGCTCGCCTCCGGCCCACCCTCGACGTGCATGGCGCGGACGACGCCGAGCGGAAGCCGCTCCAGCAGGTTGTTGAAGTCGTACATACTGAACGGCGAGCGGCAGAAGAGCAGGAGGATGCGGCCGTCGCGATCGAGGGCAATGGCCGCCTCGCTCCAGCGGCGGGGGCTCGAGCCCCAGACGTTGACGCCGGGGTCGCGGATGAGGCGGAGGTTCTGGATCACGGTGTCGTAATCGGCAAACGCGGCGGCGCCCTCGCCCTGGCGCGCGTCGCGAATGGTGGCCGCCGCCAGACCGGCGCGGCGGGGACCGATGAGGAGGACCGACTGGTAACTGCTCACCCAGCGCGAGCTGTGAATGCGTTCCCCCACGCGCAGGTAGCCGCTGTGCGTTGCGAAGTCGGTGGCGTACATCCCGGCGTTGATCACCGCTGCGACGTGCGGACCGTCGGCCCAATGTCGCGCCGTGCGCGGTCCACCGCCGACCTCGCTCGCGAGCCGCGCCCGCAGCGTCGCGCGCGCGGGGTCGACGCGCACGACGTGGAGCAGCCCGTCGCCGATGGCCGGACGAGGCGCGATGGCGATCGCCGCATAGTCGACGCCGGCACCGAGCATGTGCCAGGTGGGCCCGGCAGGTGGCGCCACGGTGGGAAGCGCCGCTGCGGCGACAAGGGCGGCGATGGCGAGCATCGCGGAAAACCTCACCGCTTCTTCGCCGTCAGCTCTTTCAACGCGTCGATCGGGCGCCGGTCGGGGGCCATCAGGCGGATCGCCTTGCGCAGGCTCTCCTCGGCTTCGACCGGCCGCGCCGACTTGCCCTGGATGACGCCCAGGTAATACCAGGCGAGGCCGCAGCGCGGGTCGGCGCGCACCGCCTCGTCGAGCTCCTCGAGCGGCTTCGTGGCGTCGCCGTGGACGCGGAAGCGGCACATCGCCGCCTCGGCGCGGTAGACGGGGTTCTGCGCGTCGAGGTCGGCGGCGTACTGCAGCAGCTCGAGCGCCTTCTTCTCCTGGTTCGCGGCGAGCAGCTCCATGCCCTTCCGGAACTGCGCCTCGGGATCGAGCAGGTCGGTGTGGATGCCGGTGCCGCGCGGCTGGTTGGCGCGCTGCGCGAGCGCCAGCTGACGCCGGTGCACCAGCATGGCGCGGCGCTCGCCGTCGCGCAGCTCGGCGTAGGCGTCGCTGCCGGCAAGGAAGAGGGCGCGCGCCTTGTCGACCAGGTCGGCCGGCGCGTGCGGCTCGAGCGGCCACGGCGCGTAGAGCTTGGCGTAGCGCAGCCACGCCTCCTCGATCTCCGGCGTCGAGGCGCTGTCGCGGAGGCCAAGCAGCTCGAAGGCGTCGCGGCGGCGGTAGGCGAGATAGGCCTGCAGGATGCGGTTGCGGGTCTGCTCCACTTCGGCCGACGCCGGCGCCGCGGGCGCTTCGACGGCGAAGGTGCCGCTCTCGTTGACGGGCATGGCCGACGCCGCCGCGGGGCGCAGCGCCACCTGCGGTGATTCGGCAGGCTCGACGCGCGGCGCTGCCGCCGGTGTGGAGGCGACAGCAGGCGCCGGCCGCTTGACCGGCGCGCGGCTCGCCGGCCCGATGAGGTCGAGCAGCGACAGCGCGTAGACGATGCGCCCGAGGTCGTTGGCCGGCAGCGACGGCAGCCGCACCGCCAGCTCGTCCATGCGCAGCGGCTTCTCGCGCAGCGCCGCCATCACCTCGGCGGCGGGGCCGCGCACCTGCAGCTCGTCCCCGGCGGCGTGCGACGACTCGTGCAGCGCCAGTGCCTCGGCGAAGAGCGGCCGGATGCCGCGCGTCACCTCCTCGAGCGGCGTCAACTTCAGCACGCCGGTGAGGATGAGCTGCGGCACCTTCACCTTGAGCGTCGAGTCGGCCGGCGCCTCCTCGTCGGAGAGGCGGAACGTCCCCTCGCGCCAGGTGAAGCCGTCGAGGAGCTTCCTCGCCAGGCACTGCTGCAGCAGCTTGTAGAGCTCGCCGGCGTCGATCGTGCCGCGCTCGAGCAGCACTTCGCCGAGCGGCACCGCGCGCGACAGCGACTCGCCGAGCGACACGGCGAGCTCCTCGTTGGAGAGCTTGCCGGCGCCGACGAGGAAGCGGCCGAAGGTCTCGTGCACCAGGTTCGAGCGGCAGTCGACCGGCACGCCGGCGGCGAAAACGATGCGCTTCTCCACCGGCTTGCGGCGCAGCTCGAGCACGCCGGTGCGGCCGGCGCGCGACATGGCGAGCAGCAACGTCGCGTACGGCACCTCGGCGAGGCTGCCCTCGGCGAGCAGGGCAATCTGCTCCCACTTGTCGGCGGCGGCGATGGGCATGGCGGCGGACGCTGTGACGCGGAACGGGCGCGGATTGTAGCTCGCTGGTAGCCTGCCCGGATGCCGCGCATCAAGGCGCAGCCGGAAGACTTCGTCGTCGAGGAGCTGCCGCTCTACGCGCCGAGCGGCGCCGGCGAGCACACCTGGCTAGAAGTCGAGAAGCGGCTGCGCACGACCGAGGAAGTGGCCGCGGAGCTCGCCGCCGCGGCGGGAGTCGACGCCGGCCGCGTCGGCTGGGCGGGGCGCAAGGACCGCGAGGCGGTGACGCGGCAGTGGCTGTCGGTGCCCGGGCTCGCACCAGCGCGAGCCGAGCAGCTTGCCGGCGATGGCTGGCGCGTGCTTCGCGCGGCGGCGCACGGCGAGCGGCTGCGGCTCGGCGAGCTCTTGGGCAATCGCTTTCGCATCGTCGTGCGCGACGTGGACGAGAAGTCGGCGAGCACGGCAGCGGAGCGTCTGCTCGCGATTGCCCGCGACGGGCTGCCGAACTACTTCGGTGAGCAGCGCTTCGGCCGCGACGAGGGGAACGCGGAGCGCGGGGCCGCGCTGCTGCGCGGCGAAACCGTGGCGGGCGGGCGACGCCACCAACGGCTCTACCTTTCGGCGCTGCAGTCGGCGATCTTCAACGATGTGCTACGCACGCGGCCGGCGCCGCCGCACGAGCTGTTGGCGGGTGACCTCGCGCTCGTGCACGCGAGCGGCGCGCTGCTGCTCGCCGGCTCGCCGTCGCTGCCGCCCGCCGTGTGGCACGAGCGCGCCGCGAGCTTCGAGCTCAGCCCCACCGGCCCGCTCGTCGGCCACAAGATGCGCGCGCCGCGCGGCGAGACGCTGGCGCGCGAGCGCGCCGCGGCGGACCGCTTCGGGATGCCGTGGGTCACCGACCTGCCGCGGCTGCGCGGCCACCTGCTGCCCGGCGGCCGCCGGCCGCTGCGCGTGCGCGTCGGCGAGGCCGCGCACCGCCGTCTCGACAGCGACGCGCTCGAGCTGGCGTTCGTGCTGCCGCCGGGCGCCTACGCGACGGTGCTCGTCGCGCAGCTCTTCGCCGAGAGCTGAGCGCTGCGTGTCGAAACCCCCGCGCTAACATCGAATCACTACTCCAGCGACTCGGAGGGATCCATGGGTGAGCCCCAGCGCGCGCGGCTTCTTTTCCTCGCGCTCCTCGCGTTGGCGTTGCCGGCGACGGCGCAGGAGCCGACGCCGACGCCCACGCCCGCAGGCGTGCCGCTCCAGGCAAGCCGGCAGCGACTGCAGCTCCACCTGCAGGCCACGGCCTTGCGCGACGCCATCAGGCGGCTGCCCGCGGCGGCGGTTGAGCAGGCAGTCGTGACGCTGACGCCGGGCGCAGCAACACCTCCCGCGACGACGACGGCGCCGAATGCCGCGCCGGCGACGCCCGAGGCGGGACCCGCGACGGCGCCGGCGACGCCCACCCTCACCGCCGACATCGCCGAGGTGAAACCGGCGCCGGCGAAGCTGCGCGCGCGCGAGATCCTTTTCGTGCCGCTCAAGGCCGACGACGAGGCGAAGACGCGCGAGGCGGTCGTCGCGCAGATGCAGACGACACACTGGACCAGCGGCGGTTTCGGCGGCACGGCGCGGGATGCTCCCGTCCAGGTCTTCGAGGGCGCCATCCGCACCCTCGCCGCGGCGGGCACCGAGTTGACGCTCAAGGCGGTGGTCCGCGGTGGCTCGCCGCTGCGCTATGTCGCCGATCGTCGCCGCTTCGAGGGCAGCATCAACGTCGGCGTGGTGGACATCGGCGCTCAGGGCGCGGCGCGCAAGTTGTCGGAGCCGATCGTCTTCCAGGTCACCGGTCCGCTGACCGCCACGCCGGATCTCGCGCGCGTCGAGAACACGGCGCCGCCCTTACAGACCATCGCCCTCGTCGGCGATTCGATGGACCCCGCGGTGGAGGTACTGGTCACGTCGAGCGTCACCCCCGAAGGCGTCACCTTCAAGGTGCCGGTGACGCCGGCGCTGTTCGTCGACGTGACGCCGCGGCGCATCCTCGGCTGGGGCCTCGAGCTCGCCGACGTCGAGTTGAACGCGCGCGCCCTGCCCGCCGGCGGCAACCGGCAGGTGCAGCTCGTCGCCGACTCCGGCACCGTCGAGCCGCGGCGTCTGACGCTCGACGCCGGCGGCACCGGCGAGGCGACGCTCCGCTCGGCATCGATCGGCAAGTCCTCGGTGACGGTCTCCGGGCCCACCTTCGCGGCGGCCACGGTGCCGATCGAGTTCGTCTTCCCGACCTGGTTCCTGCTCGCCGGCCTCGTCGGCGGCGTCGCCGGCGGCTCGCTGCGCATCGGCCTGCCGCGGCCGGGAAGGCTCGGCCGCTTCCTGGCGCGGCTGGGCGCGGCGGTGACCTGCGGCTTCTTGGTGCTCGGGCTCTACGTGCTCGGCGTCAACGTCGTCGGCTTCAAGCTGCCCGCGCGCGCCGGCGAGGTGCTGGTGTTCGTCGTCGCGGCGCTCGGCGCGCTCGGCGGCGTCGGGCTGCTGAAGCCGGGCAAGCCGGCGAGCTGACGCGGCACTTGGCGCGCGCGACGGAGCCGCGCCGCTGGCGACGCCGCTGGCGGCACCGCCTGCGACATCGCGTCAAACCTTGGCCGGACGATGGCGTACACACTCCCCAGGCCGAGAAACGAGTCGTCCGATGATCGAGCCGCTCGTCGCGTTCGAACCGACCTTCGCCCTACCCGCCGAGGAGACCCGCTCGTTGCGCCTGCTCGTCGTGGTCGACGACGACGACGCCGCCCGCGCGGTGCGCGAGGCGCTCGAGGAGGAGTCCGCCGACCTCGACGTCGAATGGGTGCACGACGTCGACGCCGCGCTCTCGCCGCTGCGCCATCGCGCCTTCGACGTCGTCGTGCTCGACCTCGCGCTGGTGGGCAGCCGCTCGCTCGACCTCGTCGACGAGCCGGCCATCCAAGAGGGCGAGTCATGGCTGGTGCTGGTGGGCGAGCCGCCGGCCAAGAACGGCCACCCGCGCCGGCTGCTGGCGCGTGCCGCGCACGAGCTGCTGCCGCGCGACGAGCGGCTCGTCGAGTCGCTTGCCGGGCTGCTGCGTTTCGCTCGCCGCGCGGTGGCGGTGCGCGCCCGCGCCTCGCGCTACCAGAACCTCTTCCGCCACTCGGCCGACGGCATCCTGCTCTTCGACACCCGCGGCGTCGTGCTCGATGCCAATCCGCGCGCGCTCGAGCAGCTCGGCTATGCGCGCGAGGAGCTGCTGGGGCTGCGCTTCGACGCGCTCTATCCGGCGGCGGAGCGCCGCCGCGTGCTGAGCGCGCTCGAGCAGCTCGCGTTCGAGCGCTACACGAGCGGCAGCACGCCGGCAAGCGGCACCACGATCGCGCTCGAGGTCCCGGTCCGCCGCCGCGATGGCGCCGTCTTTCCCGCCGAGGTGTCGATCGCCTCCTTCCACGGTGGCGGCCAGCCGCTGGTGCAGGCGGTGGTGCGCGACCTCTCGGCGCGCCGCGCGCTCGAACAGCGGCTCCAGGAGGTGCAGAAGATGGAGGCGCTCGGCCGGCTCGCCGGCGGCGTCGCGCACGACCTCAACAACCTGCTGACGGTGATCCAGGGCTACGGCGCGCTGCTCGAGAACGTGGTGCCGCAGGGCGGCGACGCCCGCCGCTTCCTCGACGAGGTCAACGCCGCCGGCCAGCGCGCCTCGGCGCTCACCCACCAGCTCCTCGCCTTCTCGCGGCGCCAAGTGCTGCAGCCGCGGCTGGTCGACGTCAACGAGGAGATCTTGCGGCTCGAACGACTGCTGCGCGCGACGCTCGGCGAGGACGTGCGCCTGGAGCTCGAGCTGTGCGCCGAGCTGTCGCGGGTGCGCATCGACCCGGCGCAGCTCGAGCAGGTGATCGTCAACCTGGCCGTCAACGCGCGCGACGCGATGCCGGACGGCGGGGAATTGACGCTGGCGACCGATCTGGTGCCGGCGCCCGGACCGCTCACGGGCGACGACCCGTGGGCGGGCGCGCCGTGGGTGCGGCTGCAGGCGCGCGACACCGGCGTCGGCATGTCGGCCGACGTGCTCGCCCACCTCTTCGAGCCCTTCTTCACCACCAAGAAGCGCGGCAAGGGCACCGGGCTCGGCCTTGCCTCCGTCTACGGCGCGGTGCGGCAGAGCGGCGGCGACATCCGCGTCGAGAGCGTGCCGGGGATGGGGACGACGTTCGAGGTGTTGCTGCCGCCGGCCACGGATGAAGCGTCGCCGCTGAACGAGACCGGCAGCCACGCCGCCATCGTGCGGCCGGCGTCGGGCAGCGGCGAGCGCGTGCTGGTCGTCGAGGACGACGCCGCGGTGCGCGGGCTCGTCGTCGCCGTGCTGCGCGGCGCCGGCTACGCGGTCGAGGAGGCCGCGAACGGCGACGCGGCGCTGGCTATGGCGGGCCACGGTGGGGGCGCGCTCGACCTGTTGCTGTGCGACGTCGTGCTCCCCGACAAGAGCGGCGACGAAGTGGCGCGGCGCATCGGCGAGCTTTGGCCGAGCATGCGCACGCTCTTCATGTCCGGCCACGCGCCGCGGGCGATCGCGCGACAGGGCCGGCTGCGGCCGGGCAGCCGCTTCATCGCCAAGCCGTTCACGCCCGAAGCGCTGCTGCAGAAGGTGGCGCGGGTGCTGGCGCGGCCGGCTTGAGGCAAGCGGCCCCGTGACGGCGCCGGCTTCGACTGGAGGGACGCGGGTTCTCGGTCGATCAGTCCAAGTGCGCTCGCTCGGCGTCGCCCATCGCGACGCTTGCGCCTGGGAAGTACTCGCTCCAGCGGCGCGTCACCTGCGCCGCCACCGCCGGTGACGACGTGAGCTCGGCCGGGAAGCCGCGCTTGGTGCGCGCGTCGAGCAGCACCGGCGCGCTGTAGCTGAGCTGATTGCGCACCACGCGCGTCGCTGCCGCGTGCAGGTCGGCCGCGGGCTCGCAGCGAGTAAAAGTCGTCCACAGGAAGTTGATCGGCGAGGCGGCGGCGCGGCGCGGCTCGTCGCTCAGCACCAGCAGCGGCCACTCGGCGAAGGCCGGGTGTGCTGCGATGCGGCGCAGATCCTCGTCGACTCGCTCCGCGCCATGGCGCGGCAGCCGCGGGTCGGCGCCGAGCACGAGGCAGCCGGGGCAGAAAACATGCGCCTCGGTGACGCCGGGCGGCAGGGCGTCGCGCGACGCGCCGGCCGCCGCTCGGCTCGTCGCGCCCTCGAACCCGCGCGGCAGCTCGCGCACGGGATCGCCGAGGCCCAGCCACACCACCTTCGACCCTTCGTTGACGCGCGGACCCGTGTAGTCGAGGGTGTCCATCGACAGGTTGCCGAAGACGAAGAGGTCGGTCTCGACGTTGGTGCGCGCCAGCACGTGCGCCAGCGTGGCGCGGAAGTCGCGCAGATCGACGGGGCGGTCGGTGAGCAGCAGCGTCTTGGTGAGTGCGAGCTGCCCCTCGCCGAGGATGCGAAAGGCGGAGACCATCGCCTCGCGGCGGTAGCGCTCGCGCACGACGGCCGCCGCGAGCGAGTGGTAGCCGGTCTCGCCGTACGACCAGAGGTCTCGCACGCCGGGCATGGCGAGTGGAAAGAGTGGCGAGAGCAGCTCCTGCAGGAAGTCGCCGAGGAAGAAGTCTTCCTGGCGCGGCTTGCCCACGACTGTGGCCGGCAGCATGGCGTCGGCGCGGCGGCTCATCGATTCGACTTCGAAGACGGGGTACTCGTGACGCAACGAGTAGTAGCCGTAGTGGTCGCCGAACGGCCCTTCTGGGAGCCGCTTGCCGGGCGGCACGGCACCGACGAGCGCCAGCTCGGCGCCGGCAAGCAACGTGTGCGCTCCCGCGCCGCGCACGCGAGCCAACCTGGCGCCGGCGACGAGCGAGGCGAGCAGCATCTCGGGCACGTTCTCCGGCAGCGGCGCCACCGCGGCGAGCAGCAGCGCCGGCGGGCCGCCGAGGAACACCGTCACCGGCAGCGCCTCGCCGCGCGCCTCGGCGGCGGCGTAGTGGAAGCCGCCGCCCTTGCCGATCTGCCAGTGCATGCCGGCGCTCCGCGGGCCGTGGAGCTGCATGCGGTAGATGCCGAGATTGCTCTTGCTCGCACGGCGCGCAACGCTCGCGGCGCCGGTGTGCGGCTCGCCGGGATGCTCGGTGTAGACGAGCGGCAGCGTGAGGAACGGCCCGCCGTCGCCGGGCCACGAGGTGGTGACCGGCAGGCGCCTGAGGTCGACGTCGCGCGAGACCTGTTCGGTGACCGGGCCGGAGCGCACCCGGCGGAAACCGACGCGCAGGGCGGCGCCGGCGAGGTCGCGCGCCTCCCACAGCTTCGCCGGCGAAGGCGGCAGCAGTGTCTCGGCGGCCTCGACAAGCCGGCGCAGCAGCTTCTCGGGACGGCGGCCGAAGGCGAGCTCGACTCGGCGCTGCGTGCCGAAGAGGTTGGTCAACAGCGGCAGCTCGTAGACCGCAGCCGGCGCCGGAGGCGGCGTCGTCGGCACCGGTTCGCCGCCGGCTACGAGCGCGACACGTTCGCCGGCGACACGCCGCCGCAGCTCGGCATCCGCCGCCGGCCGGCGGAAGAGCAGCGCCGGGCCGCCGCCGGCGATGACACGGCGGTGCAGCTCGGCCACCTCGAGGTAAGGGTCGACCGGCGCGTCCACTTCCACCAGCTCGCCTTCGCGGCGCAGCAGATCGAGGAAAGCGCGCAAGTCGAGCAGGCGCGTCGTGTCGGCGGCATCGGTCATCGGTGAGGCCGATTCTAGAATCGCCCGCACGAGCCAGGTTCATCGACCTACGCACCATCGGCGTCGCGGCGGGCTACCGATCGCCGAAGGCGTCATTGCGAGGAGCGCAGCGACGAAGCAATCTCGATCTCGGCGCATCGAGATCGCTTCGCTTCGCTCGCGATGACGGCAGCTTTCAGCGAGCCAACTCTCAGATGAGGGATCCGATTCGCCACGTCCGCTGGCTCTATCTCGCCTGCACGGTCCTGCTGCTGCTGCCGCTGTGGACGGTGCCGCGAGTGCCCACCGTGGACGGGCCGTGCCACCTCTACAACGCGTGGGTGATGCATCACCTCGACGACGCCGCGCAGCCCGCGATCGGCCGTCACTTCCATCTCGACCCGCAGCCGGTGCCCAACTGGCTGATCCAGGCGCTGCTCTACGCGCTGCTCGCGATCGCGCCGGCGGCGCTCGCCGAGAAGCTGCTGCTGACCGGCTACGTGCTGCTCTTCGCCGCCGCGGCGTGGTGGCTCGCCGGCGTGCAGGAGCCGGCGCGGCGAGTCAACGCCTTCCTGGCGCTGCCGTTCGTCTACACGTTGCTCTTCCACTTCGGCTTCTACAACTTCGTCTTTTCCGTGCCGCTGGCCATGCTGGCGGTGGGCTGGTGGTGGCGCGGGCGCGCGCGGCCGACGTGGCGGTGGATGCTGGGACTCCACGCGCTGCTGCTCCTCTGCTGGTTCGCGCACGCGGTGTCGTTCACCGTCGCCGGCCTCGCCATCGCGGTGCTCTGGCTGGCGAGCTGGGAGCCGGCGCGCTGGCGGCTCTGGTTGCTGCACCCGTTGCTGCTCTTGCCGCAGCTGCTGCTGCCGTTGTGGTTTGTGCGTGCGCACCCCGGTCCACCCGTCAAGAGCCTGTGGACGCTCGACCATTCGTTCCGCTACCTCGTCGACCAGCGGGCGCTGTTCGTCTTCCACGCTGGCCGCTGGCCCGGCAAGGCGCTGACCGTGCTCTTCCTGCTCCTCGCCATCGCAACGCTGCTCGGGGAGCTGCGAACGATGCGCAGCAGCGATGCGCGGGATGCGCCGCCGGCCAAGAGTCGCGTCAACGACTCGACCGCGATCGCAGGCCGAGCGCGCGAGCGTCATGCCTTCCTCCTCGTCGCGCTGGCGATCCTGCTTCTCTACTTCTTCGCGCCGGGCGGCATGGCCGGCGGCGGCATCCTCGAGCCGCGGCTGGCGCTGTTCCCGTTCGTGCTCGCGCTGCCCGGGCTCGCGCTGCCGCGGCTCGAACGCGGTCGGGATTGGATGCCCGCCGCCCTCGCCACCGCGCTCACCGTGCTCGTCGCCTGGGAGAGCGCGGCGCTCGTGCGCTGGCACCGGGCCGAGGCGCTCCTCGTCGCCGAGCTGCTCGCCGTCCACGCGGCGGTGCCGCCGCACAGCCGCGGCCTCGACCTGGTCTTCGGCCGCTACGACCGTCTGGAGCACGAGGTGCTCGGCCACGCCGTCGATCACGTGGCGATGCAGAAAGACCTCGTCGACTGGGACGACTACCAGGCCGGCACCGACCTCTTCGTCGTCCGCTTCCGCCCCGAGGTCGAACGCCCGACGAACGTCGAGAAGCCGCCCGCCGACTTCGACGTCGCCGCCAACGCGCCGCGCATCGACTGGCTCTACACCTGGTCGATGCCCGCCGACTCGCCGCTGCGCCCGCGCCTCGCCGCTTTCTACGACCGCGCAGCCGCCACCGGCCGCGGCGAGCTCTGGCTGCGGCACGGCAACTCGGGGCCGGCCGAGCGCTAAGATCGAGTCGTGACCGAGCACACAGATCCGCGCCCCGTCGCCGAGGCTGCTGGAACGGATGCCGAGGAAGGCGTGTCGAGTATCGACCTCATCATCGAGCTCTACAAGCGCGACGTGGATCGCACGCTGATCATCGAGCAGCTCAAGAAGACGCCAGCACAGCGCGCCGAGGATCTGCAGAACTTCTACGACTTCGCGATGGAGCTGCGCCGAGCCGGAGCCAAGGCCAGGTCGCGTTGAAGCAGTTCGCCGGCCTGCTGCGAGCGCTGGTCGAGGCGGAAGTGGACTTCGTCATCATCGGCGGAGTCGCCGGTGCTCTCAACGGAGCGGCGCGAGCGACCTTCGATCTCGATATCGTCTATTCGCGACAGCGAGACAACCTAGGGAGGTTGGCGAACGCGCTGGCGCCGCTGCACCCGTACCTGCGCGGCGCCCCACCCAACCTTCCGTTTCGACTCGATGTCGCCACGCTGGCCCGGGGCCTGAATTTCACACTGGTCACCGACATCGGTTCATTGGACATCCTTGGCGAGGTGACCGGTGGTGGCACCTACGAGCAACTGCTGCCCCGCAGCCGCGAAACCGACGTCTTCGGCGTCCGGTGCCGGTTTCTCGACATCGAGACTCTGATCACCGTCAAACGTGCGGCAGGGCGCCCGAAAGATTTCGAGGCGATCGCCGAGCTCGAGACCATTCGCGACCTGCAGCGAAGCCACGCGGAAGGCTGAGACGGTGCGGTGGAACCGGGTGCGGCCGCGGTTGCCGCGCGGACTCTTCGCCATCCCTTTCGCGTTCGTGGCCGTGGCCTGCGGCAAGCCGGCCGCGCAACCCAACTTCGTCGTCATCTCCGTCGACACGCTGCGGCGCGATTCGCTGCGCGCTTTCGACTCGGGAGCGCCGCAGCTCCCCAACCTCGACGCCTTCGCGGCGCGCAGCGCGCGCTTCACGCGCGCTCTCGCGCCGGCGGCGTGGACGCTGCCGTCGCACGCCTCCCTGCTCACCGGCGTCTACCCCAACCGGCACGGCGCCGTGCATCGCGACGCCACCATCTCGCGCGCGGCGCCGACGCTGCCGGGCGAGCTGGTGCGCCGCGGCTACGAGACGGCGGCATTCACCGACGGCGGCTTCCTCGACGTCAGCTACGGCTTCGGGCGCGGCTTCCAGCGCTTCGACGACGCCTTGAGCCGCGGTGTGTCGGCGCTGCCCTGGCTGCCGCGCGGCGGCAAGCCGAGCCCGCCCGGCGACAGCGACCTCTTCGCGCGCGCCGCCGCCTTCCTGGCGCGGCGCACCGCCGGTAAGCCGCTGTTCCTCTTCGCGCACACCTACGCGGTCCACGACTACTACCAGGGGCCCGGGCAGGACGGCACGCGCAACCTCGACTGCCTGGTCGGCCAGGCGCGTTGCACCGCCGAGGAGTGGGCCGAGCTGGGCCGCGAATACCGCGGCGAGCTGCAGCGGCTCGACGACGCCGTCGGCCGCCTGCTCGCCGCGACGGATAGCGCGCTCGGCGGTCGCCCCACCTACGTGGTGCTGCTGTCCGATCACGGCGAGGGGCTCGACCCGGCGTCCGGCTCGACCCATCACGGCGGCACGCTGTCGCGCGAGGTGGTCACCGTGCCGCTGCTCGTCGCCGGACCGCAGGTCGACGCGCGCGACGTCGATTCTCCCGTGTCGCTCGTCGACATCGCGCCGACGCTGCTAGCGCTCGCGGGGGTGTCGCCGAACGGCGATGGCTTCGACGGCGCGTCGCTGGCGCCGCTGCTGCGCGGCGGCTTCGGCGCGTCGCTGGCGAAGCTGCGGCTCGGCCGCCGTACGCTGCGCGCCGAGGAGCACGCCTACTGGTGGCGCGACGGCCGCCGATTCACCGCTCGGCAGGTGGGCACGCGTCCGGTCACCGTGGGGCTGCTGCAGTCGGGCTGGTGGTACTCGCGCGGCCCCGGCGGCGAGGCGGCGGAACGGCTCGCCGGCGACGCGGCCGGCGAGCCGCCGCTCGCGGCGCTGCGCCGCGCCGCGAAGCCGCTGCTGCGCGCGCCGACCGTCGTCACCGCGCCGCACCAGGAGAGCGCCGAGCTGCGCGCCACGCTGAAGTCGCTCGGCTACGGCAGCGGCGGGGCGCACTGACGGCTCGTGATAGCTTCCGCGCCGCCGCGACGACCTGATGAGATGCAGATGATCGAGCTCCGTCCCGAGCCCGCACCCACGCCCGTGCGTGCGGATCGCCGCTCCTCCGAGTCCCGCTTCCGGTTCGCGGCCCCGCTCGCCCTGCTCTTGACGTTCGCGATGGCGCTGCCTGCCGTGGCTCAGTACCGCCCGGCCGGCGCCGATCTCGAAGCGCCCACCGACCGCAAAGACGAGCTCCAGAAAGCCATGGAGCAGGCGCGCTGGCACCTGGGTTCGATCCGCGTCGCACCGTGGATCGGCCTGCGCAGCCTCGACTACGTTCGCGAGCTCGACAGCAACGGCCGGCAGCAGAAGGGCGACGTCACCCTCACCGCCGGCGCCGGTCTCAAGGCTTACCTTCCGCTGGGTACCCACGGAGTCGCCACCGCCCACGCAGTGCCCGAATACACGTGGTGGCAGCGGCAGGACGAGCGTAACAGCGCGGTCGGGCACTACGGGCTCGGCCTCTTCGCCTGGCTCAATCGTCTCGAAGGCGAAGTCACCGCGCGGCGCGCCGAGGATTCCAGCTTCTTGAGCTCCGACCTGCTGGTGCGCGAGCCCATCCGTATCGATGAGGTCGCCGTCAAGGCGCAGGTGCGTGTGCTCGGCTCGATCGCCGTCTTCACCGGCGCCCATTCCAGCCGCACCCGCGTCGAGGCCACCTCCAGCCTCGAGGCCACCGATCCGGCGCTCGCTCTCGACCGCGATGCCGCCGAAGTGCGCGCCGGTCTGCGCTACCTGTTGCGCGGCAAACGCGGCTACCTCGGCGGCGGCGTCTTGAAAGAACGCACCGAGTTCCAAGCCGCCGATACCGCCCGCTCCAACGAAGGCAGCTCCTGGTATGCCGAAGCCCTGCTACGCGGCAACCATGCCGACGCGCAGGTGCAATATGACCAACGCGACCTCGAGCCTGACGGCAGCACCTTCCCAGGCTACAGCGCGGCCAATGGCATGGCCTCGTTGACGTTGCATCCCGGATGGCGCGTGCGCTACCAGTTCTACGGTCAGCGCGCGCTGCGCTACTCGGCAGTCGAGACGGATCGCTTCGTCGAGGAGCAGCGGGCCGGCGCCGCCATTCGTTTCGTCCTCGGCGAGGGTCAACTACAGGTCTTCTACGAGAGCGGCGACGACGATTACTTCGGCGACATCGACCGCCACGAGAACGTCGAGGCCTACGGCGCGTGGGTCGATCTCCACGTCCGTCGCCTCAACCTGCGCCTCGGCGGCCGGACGACGACCTTCAGCTCCGACGTGGCGGCTTCGCGCGAGGTCAAAGAGCTGCTGGGTGGGATCTCGCTGACCTTGGGCCAGCCCGGCGATTGGTAGCCCACCTCCTCTGCTTGCCGGCGCGCGCGGCCGAGCTGCGGGGGCGGTTGCGCGACCTGCCGTCGTGGGAGTTGACGCCGCGGCAGCTCTGCGACCTCGAGATGCTGGCCACCGGCGCCTTCGCGCCGCTCACCGGCTTTCAGGGGCGCGCGGCCGCCGAGTCGGTGGCGGCGTCGATGCGGCTGCCCCAGCGTGCAGACGGCGGCGGTGAGTTGTGGCCGATCCCGGTGACGCTCGACGTCACGGCCACGGTGGCGGAGGCCGCCACCAAGGCCGGCTCGCTCGCGCTGCGCGACCCCGAGGGCCTGCCGCTCGCCGTGCTCGCCGTCGAGGAGGCGTGGGAGCACGACCGCCAGGGCGAAGCCGAAGCGGTCTACGGTACGCTCGACCCTACTCACCCGGGCGTCGCCCATCTCTTCCATCGCACCAACAACGTTTCCCTCGGCGGCAAGGTCGAGGCGCTGCAGCTGCCGCCGCACTACGACTTCGTCGAGCTGCGCGAAGGGCCACAGCAGACGCGCGAGGCGTTCGCGGCGCTCGGCTGGACGCGCGTCGTCGCTTTCCAGACTCGCAACCCGATGCACCGCGCCCATTTCGAGCTGACGCAGCGCGCGGCGCGCGAGCGCGACGCTCATCTGCTGATTCACCCGGCCGTAGGCATGACGCGCCCGGGCGACCTCGACCACTACACGCGCGTGCGCTGCTACCAGGCGCTGCTCGGCCGCTATCCGGAAGGGCTGGCACGCCTGGCGCTGCTGCCGCTCGCGATGCGCATGGCGGGGCCGCGTGAGGCGCTGCTGCACGCCATCGTGCGCAAAAACTTCGGCTGCACGCACTTCATCGTCGGCCGCGATCACGCGGGACCCGGCGTCGACGAGCGGGGGCGGCCGTTCTACGGCCCCTACGACGCGCAGGAGCTGGTGGCGAAGCACGCCGCCGAGGTCGGCATCGAGATGGTGCCCTTCCGCGAGATGGTCTACGTCGCCGACGAGGACCGCTACCGCCCCGAGGACGAGGTGCCGGCGGGCGCCCGCACGCTGCAGCTCTCCGGCACCCAGCTTCGCCGCCGGCTGGCCGAGGGCGCCGAAATCCCCGAGTGGTTCACCTTCCCGGAGGTGGCGGCCGAGCTGCGCCGCACGCATCCCGCGCGCGCCGATGGCGGCTTCACCGTCTTCTTCACCGGCCTCTCCGGCGCCGGCAAGTCGACCATCGCCAAGGTGCTGCAGGTGAAGCTCCTCGAGCACGGCGGCCGGCCGGTGACGCTGCTCGACGGCGACCTCGTGCGCAAGCACCTCTCCTCGGAGCTCGGCTTCTCCAAGGAGCACCGCGACCTCAACGTACGCCGCATCGGCTTCGTCGCCTCCGAGATCACCAAGAACGGTGGCATCGCGCTGTGCGCACCGATCGCGCCCTACGACGCCGTCCGCAAGGAGGTGCGCGAGCTGATCGCGCCGCTCGGCGGCTTCGTGCTGGTGCACGTGGCGACGCCGCTCGAGGTGTGCGAGGAGCGCGACGCCAAGGGCCTCTACGCCAAGGCGCGGGCCGGCATCATCCCCGCCTTCACCGGCGTCTCCGACCCCTACGAGGCGCCCGCCGACGCCGAGGTCGCCGTCGACGCCGCGACCATGAGCCCGCTCGAGGCCGCGGACGCCGTGCTGCGGCACCTGCGTGCGGCGGGCTACCTCTAGCGCGCCGACCTCGGCAAGGGAATGCCGCCGGCCGGCGGGGCGTTCTCGTTCAGGCAACGCAACCGTCGAGGGCTCAGCCGCTTGGCCGCGCCGGGCGGTGGTCGGCGGCTGCTACAATCAGCACCATCCCGAGCGACGGCGGAACGCATCCTCACCCGCATCTGCATCGAGGGCGTCAGACCAGCGAGCGCAGCCAAGTCCCTAGTGACCCAGTGCCCCTACTGAAACGCGAGCCCGAGATCTGGCCGGCGAACCTCTTCGGCGAGGCCGGCGGCGACGCCGTCGACCCGGCAGCGGCGCATGCTTCGGCGGCCATCCACCGGCGGCCGCGGCCGGCGCTCGTCGGCGGCGTGGCGCGCGAGACGGACCGCTGGTGGGTGGCGCACACGCGGTCGCGGCAGGAGAAGGCGCTCGCTCGCCACTTGCTGCACTGCGAAGTGCCCTACTACCTGCCGCAACGCGAGCACCGGCTGCGCGCCGGCGACCGCTGGCGCTCCTCCCACGTGCCGCTCTTTCCCGGCTATGTGTTCTTCCACGGCGACCTCCAGGACCGGCTCTTCGCGCTGCGCAGCAACGTCATCGCCAAGCTCATCCCGGCGCCGGCGCAGGGCGAGCTGCAGACGCAGCTGCGCTCGCTCTGGCTGCTGCAGATGACCGGCGAGCCGCTGGTGCCGCATCCGTATATCGCGCCCGGCGACGAGGTCGAGATCCTCGCCGGCGCGCTGCGCGGCTACCGCGGCGTGGTGCTGCGCGACAAGGGCCGGTTTCGCCTCGTGGTGTCGATCACGCTGCTGCGTCAATCGGTGGCGACGGAGATCGACCGCGACGTGCTGGCGCCGGCCGCGCTGCGGAAGGTGGGGTGAGCCGGGCGAGCTTTGAAACAAACGGGCGCGCGCGGGCGCGCCTTCGTTGATCATTGGGCGCGCACGGGCGCGCAACTGATTCGCGTTTCGGAGGCGGGCGACGGCGCCGCCAGACGGGGATGGTCGGGTTCAGATCGGTTGGAACAGATCGCGACATGACTCCCGAAGAAGGTGCCCGGACACCCAAGGGGGCGGAGCCTGTCTCGGCGAAAGCGACCGGGATGGACGGCGGCGCGCGGCCACGGCTGCTGTTCGTCTCGGCGGGTCTCTCGCCGCGCGGCGGCGGCATCGCCATGGCCGGGCGGCTGCAGCTCGCGGCCACGCGCGAGTGGGTGAAGCGGCGAGGCAGCTCGCTGCGCCTGCTCACCCTCGGCGAGCCCGCGGACGTGCCGCCGGGAGTCGAAGGGGCGGCGTTCGCCGGTAATCGCGCGGCGCTCGCGCGCGCGGTGTGGAAGGCGCAGCTGCTCGACGGCTATCGGCGGCACGTCTACGACTTCCTGGGGGTCGCCCGCATCCAAGGAGTGCTGCCGCGGCGGCTGCGCGCGCGCTACCTGGTCTACGTCTACGGCATCGAATGCTGGCGGCCGCTGCACGGCAGCCGTCGCCGCGCCCTCGACGGGGCCGCGGTGCGGCTCGCCTGTTCGAGCTACACCGTGCAGCGGCTTCGGCAAGCGAATCCGGACGCACCCGCGGTGGTGCCGCTCCACCTGGCGCTCGGCGACGAGGTGCCCACGGCCGGTGCTGATGCCGCGCTGCTCGCCGGCCTCGGCGATCGCGTGGTGCTCATCGTCGGCCGGTTGGCCCCCGGCGAGCGTTACAAGGGACACCAAGAGCTGATCGCGGCGGTGGCGCGGTTGCACGGCGTACAGCTCGTCGTCGTCGGCGAGGGCGAGGATCGCGACCGTCTCGCGGCGCTCGCGGCCGCGCTCGGTATCGGCGACCGCGTTCGCTTCACCGGCTTCGTCGAAGGCCCGACGCTTGCCGCGCTCTACCGCCGTTGCGCGCTCTTCGCCATGCCCAGTGACGGCGAGGGCTTCGGCTTCGTCTACCTGGAAGCGATGCGGGCCGGCAAGCCGTGCATCGCGCTCGCCGACTCCGCGGCGGCGGAGATCATCGTCGACGGCGAGACCGGTCGCCTGGTCGAACGCGGCGTCGAGCCGCTCGCCGCGGCGCTCGTCGAGCTGCTCGACGACCCGGCGCGCGCCGCGGCCTGGGGCGCCGCCGGGAGGGCGCGCTGGGAGCGTCACTTTCGTGCCGATGCCTTCCATGCCCGCTTCGCCGCTCGCCTCGACGCGCTCGCGGGCTGGGCGCCGGAGAGCGGATCGATGGAAGCCGAGAGCGGCGCCTTGGCGGCGGCGCGCGCCCGCTAGCACCGAGGAAAGCGAACCATGTGCGGCATCAACGGCGCCTTGCGCCTCTCCTCGCACGCTCCCGCGCTCGATCGCGACGAGCTGCTGCGCACGCGCGCGCACCAGGCGAGCCGCGGACCCGACGGTGTCGGGCTGTGGATGGCGGACGACGGTCGCGTGGCGCTCGCCCACAATCGCCTTGCCATCCTCGACCTCTCCGACGCGGCGGCACAGCCGATGAGCTTCGCCGGCGGCCGCTACCGGATCACCTACAACGGCGAGCTCTACAACTTCCGGGAGCTGCGCCGCGAGCTGGTCGCCGAGGGCGTTCGTTTCGCCACCGCGAGCGACACCGAGGTGATCCTCGCTCTCTACGCCCGCGACGGCGCGGCGATGCTGTCGCGTCTGCGCGGCATGTACGCGGTCGCGCTCTGGGACGACGAAGCCAAGACGCTGCTGTTGGCGCGCGACCCGTTCGGCATCAAACCGCTCTACTACACGAGCGATGGCGGCGTGCTGCGTTTCGCCTCGCAGGTCAAATCGCTGCTCGCCGGCGGTGCGCTCTCGACGCAGGTCGACCTCGGTGCGCTCGCCGGCTTCCTGGTCTGGGGTTCGGTGCCCGAGCCGCGGACCATCCGGCAGTCGGTGCGGGCGCTGCCCGCGGGCCATTACCTGCGCGTCGAAGGCGGCATCGTCGGTGCGCCCGTGCGCCACTACGTCCCGGTAACCGTCGACGGCGCCGCCGCCGGGAGCCCTGCGATGCCCTTCGCCGAGGCACTTGCCGACTCGGTGGCCGCGCACCTGGTCTCCGACGTGCCGGTGGCGGTGTTCCTCTCGGCTGGCCTCGATTCCGGGTTGGTGTCGGCGCTCGCGGCGCGGCGCCATCCCGATCTCGCCACGCTCACCGTGCGCTTCTCCACCTTGCGCGGAACGCCGAACGACGAAGGACCGCTGGCAGCCGAGGTGGCAGCAACGCTCGGCGCGCGGCACCTGGAGCTCGAGGTCGGCGCCGAAGAGCTGCGTGCGATGTGGCCGGCGGCGCTCGCGGCGATGGACCAGCCGAGCATCGACGGCTTCAACACCTACGTCATCGCGCAGGCGGCGCATCACGCCGGCTTCAAGGTGGTGCTCTCAGGGCTCGGCGGCGACGAGCTGCTGGGCGGGTATCCGTCCTTCCGCGACCTGCCGCGGCTGCTGGGCGCCGCGCGCGCGGCGGGCGCGATTCCCGGCATGCGTACCTGGGTGCCGCGCCTCGCGAGCGCGGCCGGGAGGCCCAAGGGCGCCGGGCTTCTGCGCTACGGCGGCACGCTCGCCGGCGGCTACCTGCTTCGCCGCGGCCTCTTCCTGCCCGAGGAGCTGCCCGCGCTGCTCGGCGAAGAGGCGGCCGAGGAGGCGCTGCGCACCTACGATCCGCTCGCCGACGCCGACGCCGCCCTCGCCGAGCCGGCACCGTTCGGGCTCGAGGCGGCCGCGGCCGATCCCTGGCTGGCGGTACATCAACTGGAGACGGCGCGCTACCTGCGCCACCAGTTGCTGCGCGACAGCGATTGGGCGGCGATGGCGCACTCGGTCGAGCTGCGCGTGCCGCTGGTGGATCCGTGGTTACGGGAGCAGGCGGCGCGCCACGGCTTCGCGCCGGCGCGGCGCGACGGCAAGGCGGCCGCCGTGCGCGCCGCCGCCCCCGAGCTGCCGGCGGCGCTCTTCGCACGCCGCAAGACCGGCTTCTACGCGCCGATCGCCGAAGCGCTGGAGGCCGGCGCCGCCGCGCTTTCGCACGGCGCCCGCTCGCGGCGCCTCGCCTTGCGCGTGCTGCGCGAGCAGGGCGTCGAGCTGCCCGCCGGCGCGCTTCGCGCGGCACCGGCGGCGGCGGAGGCCATGGCGTGAGCGCGCCACCGCCACCGGGCGTGCCGCTCACCGCCGAGTTGGTCGCCGGCGAGACGCCCGCCCCGCCGGCGGCCAGGCGCTTGCGCACCCGACGGTGGGCCGGGATCCTCTCCGCCTACTTTTCGACCCAGACGGTCGCGCAGCTCCTCGGCATCGCCGCCGGGCTCCTGTTCGTGCGCAACATGCCGATGCACGAGTTCGCCCTCTACACGCTGGCCAGCTCGGTCATCACCTTCTTCGCCTTCGCCACCGACCTCGGCAGCACCACCTCCCTCGTCCACTTCTACCGTCATGCGGCCGCGGCCGGCGACTTCGACCGCTACCTGGCGGCGGTGTTGTCGATGCGGCGCATCGCCTTCGCCATCGGCGCGCTGGTGGTGGCGGTGACGCTGCCCGCCGCGGCGCGCGCCAAAGGCTTCGCGCCGCTTCCCGTCACGCTCACCACGCTGGCCGTGATCACCGCCGTCGGCCTGCAGATCGTGGCCGCCGTGCGGCAGCTCGTGCTGCGACTGGAAGGCAGGTTCGGGCGGTCGTATCGGGCCGACCTCAGCGGCGCCGGGGTGCGCCTCGCCCTCGCGGCGTTGCTGGTCGTCACGGCGACGTTGCGGGCGTGGATCGGGGTGCTCACCGCGGCCGCCGCCTCGGCAGCGATCGCCTGGCTGGCTCGCCAGCCGCACGCGGGCGCCAGCGCCACCGCCGAGCAGGTGAAGCCCTATCGGCGGGCGGTGCTGCGCTATCTCCTGCCGACGTTGCCCAGCGCGCTCTACTTCTCGGTACAGGGCCCGATGGTGGTGTGGCTCGCCGCCACCTTCGGCGCTTCGCGCAACATCGCCGAGGTCGGCGCGCTCACCCGGCTCGGCCTCCTGGTGGGGATCTTCTCGGGCCTCACCGGCATCGTCTTCCTGCCGCGGCTGGCGCGCATCCACGACGAGCGCATCTACCGAGCCCGCGTCTTGCAGTTCGGCAGCCTGCACCTCCTGCTGGCCTCGGCACTGCTGCTCGCCGCCTGGGCGGCCCCCGGACCGTTCCTGTGGCTGGTCGGGCCGCACTACGCCGGCCTCCACCGCGAGCTGCTGCTGGTGGTCGCGGGCTCCGGCCTCACTCTGCTGGGCGGTTACCTGGTGAGCGTCAACCTCGCCCGCTGTTGGACGCGTTGGGAGACCGCCGCCGTGGCGATCCTCTTCATCTGCCAGGTTGTGGCCGTGGCGACGCTGCCGATGTCGACCACGATCGGCGTGCTGACCTTCAACCTGCTGAGCGCCAGCGTCGGACTGCTCCTGCAGCTTGCCGTCGCCACGACCGGCTTCCTGCGACCGGGCTGGGTGTTGTGGAAGATCGCACCGATCTCCCCCGCAAGCTGAACCTGGGAGCCGGCATGCAGCCGCGCCAGGATTGTTGGAACGTCGACCTGCGCGGCGATCCCG
>DASYQD010000167.1:0-21521 GCA_036005845.1 Thermoanaerobaculia bacterium
GACCGCGCGTTCGAGCCAGTCGAGCAGCGCGCTCGGCCAGATGCCGAGCACCAGGGTGCCGGCGGCGGCGGCGAGCACCGCCAGGCGCCCCCAGACGTCGAGCAACAGGCCGCTCGGCGCCGCCACCTCGGGCTTCATGTAGAGCACGTAGACGACGCGCAGGTAGTAGACGACGCCCACGATGCTGGCGGCGATGCCGACGAGGGCGAGCGCCAGGTGGCCGTGCTGGATGGCGTGGAAGAAGACCAGGTACTTGCCGAGGAAGCCCAGCGTCGGCGGGATGCCGGCGAGCGACAGCATCGACACCGTGAGGCAGACGCCGAGGAACGGGAAGCGGTAGCCCCAGCCCGAGAGCTCCGAGATCAGGTGCTGCTCGCCGGGCCGCGCGTAGAGGAGGGCGACGATGGCGAAGGCGCCGGCGTTCATCAACGCGTAGGCGAGCAGGTAGACGAGCAGCGGCGGCAGCGAGTCGGTGCCGACGGTGACCAGCGGGATGAGCAGGTAGCCCATGTGCGCGATGCCCGAGTAGGCGAGCATGCGCTTGATGTCCTTCTGCACCAGCGCCAGCAGGTTGCCGCCCAGCATCGAGAGCACGGACAGCAGGGCGATGAGCTGCGGCCAGTCGTGACCCACCTGCGCCGTGCCGATGGCGGTGAGCACCCGCACCAGCACCAGCGCGCTGGCCGCCTTCGGCGCCACCGACAGGAAGGCGACGAATGGCGACGGCGCGCCCTGGTAGGTGTCGGGCGACCAGGCGTGGAAGGGCACGAGGCTCATCTTGAAGGCGAAGCCGCAGACGATGAGCAGGAAGCCGAGGACGACGACGACCCCGACGCCGCCGCCGCTCGACAGCGCGTCGGCCACCTGCTGCAGCTTGGTGGTGCCGGTCTCGCCGTAGAGGAGGGCGATGCCGAGCAGCACGAACGAGCTGACGAAGGCGCCCATCAGGAAGTACTTGAGGCCAGCCTCGGTCGCCATCGCCAGCCGCCGGTGGTAGGCGGCGAGCGCGTAGAGGCAGAACGACAGCAGCTCGAGCGCGAGGAAGAGCGTCAGCAGCTCGGCGGCGCGGACGAGGAAGAGCATGCCCACCGTGCACCAGAGCAGCAGGGCCGCGTACTCGCCGGTGCCCAGCCGCTCGCGCCGCAGGTAGGCTTGCGAGGCGAGCAGGGCGAGGGCGGCGGAGAGCAGCACGATCTCGGCGAGCGCCAGCGTCACCGGCGACCACTCGAGGAAGCCGCCGAAGCTGCTCGGGTGCGCCCAGCCGGGGCGCGGGAGCCAGAAGCCGACGCCGGCGACGACGGCGGCCGAGAGCGGCAGCCAGAGCCGCTTGAGGCCGGGCGCCAGCGCATCGAAGAGCAGCACCAGCACGGCGAAGCCGCCGATGACCAGCTCGGGGAGCAGCGAGGTGAGGTCGGCCTGCATCGTCGCGTCCAAGCTCACGGCGCGCCTCCGGCGGGTGCGGGCGACGCGGGCGCATCGGATGCGGCGATGGGCGCCGAGGCGCCGGTGCGAATGAGCGCGTAGATCGAATCGCGCGACGTTGACTCGCGCCATCTCGACTCGCGCGAGGTCGATACGCCGCCACGCGCGGGACTCGGACCTGTCGACCCGCCGGTCACCGGCCCGCTCGCGGCCACCTGGTCCGGCTGCACCGGCACCTGGATGCGCGCCCGCACGTTGCCGAGCAGCTGTCCGAGGTGCGCCGTGCTGGGATCCATGAAGCACGCGGGCGCCACGCCGATCCACAGCATCAACACGCACAGCGGCGCGAGCGCCAGGATCTCGCGCAGCGACAGGTCCTTCAGTCCTTCGTTCTCCTGGCGCGTGATCGGTCCCCACAGCGTCAGGAAGAGCATCTTCAACAGGTAGATCGCGGCGAGCACCACACCCAGCGTCGCCGCCACCGTCGCCCAGCGCAGGTCGAGCACGGCGCTCTTGTAGCTGCCGACCAGGATGGGGAACTCGCCGGCGAAGCCGTTGAGCATCGGCAGCCCCACCGACGCCAGCGCCGAGAAGACGAGGAAGAAGGCGAAGACCGGGATCACCTTGGCGAGGCCGCCGAACTCGTCGAACTTCTTGGTATGCCGGCGGTCGTAGAGCATGCCGACGAGCAGGAAGAGCGCGCCCGTCGACAGACCGTGGTTGACCATCTGCAGCAGCGCGCCCTGCCAGGCGACGAGGTCGAAGGCGAGGAGGCCGAGCATGACGAAGCCGAGGTGCGCCACCGACGAGTAGGCGACGAGCTTCTTCATGTCGCCCTGCATCCACGACACCAGCGCGCCGTAGAGGATGCCGATGACCGCCAGCACCACGAGCGGCATGCCGAGTCTCACCGCGGCCTGCGGGAAGAGCGGGAAGGCGAGCCGCAGGAAGCCGTAGGTGCCGAGCTTGAGGAGCACGCCGGCGAGCACCACCGAGCCGCCCGTCGGCGCCTCGACGTGGGCGTCGGGCAGCCAGGTGTGGAGCGGGAACATCGGCACCTTGATGGCGAAGGCGAGGGCGAACGCGGCGAAGAGCCAGAGCTGCGGCCCCAGCGGCAAGTTGAGCTGCAGGAGGTCGGCGTACGCGAAGCTCCACACGCCGGTGGTCTCGTGCTGCCGCCAGCCCAGCCAGAGCAGCGCCACCAGCATCGGCAGCGAGCCCGCCATGGTGTAGAGGAAGAACTTGAGCGCCGCGTAGACCTTCCGATCGCCGCCCCAGATGCCGATGATGAGATACATCGGCACCAGCACCAGCTCCCAGAAGACGTAGAAGAGGAAGAGGTCGAAGGCGAGGAAGACGCCGAGCATGCCGGTGGTGAGCAGCAGCATGGCGGCGCCGTAGGCCTGCCAGTGCTTGGTGATCCCCTTCCACGAGCCGAGGATGACGAGCGGCATGAGCAGCAGCGTCAGCGCCACCAGCGGCATCGAGATGCCGTCGATGGCGAGCTCGTAGCGGATGCCCCAGCGCGGGATCCAGGGGATGGGCTGGCCGTCCAGGCCGAGCTCGCGCACGAACGGGAACGGGGCGCCCGCTGTGTAGCGCGCCAGCAGGTACCAGCCGCCGAGCAGCAGCTCGGCGAGCGTGGCGAGCAGCACGTAGACCTTGACCGCGGCCTGCGAATCGCGCGGGAAGAAGAGCAGCGGCAGCACCGCCAGGGTGGGGAAGAACACCACCAGCGTCAGCGTGCTGTGGGTGAAGAGATGAACGAAGGTATTCATGCGAAGAGACGGGCCGGGTGGGGGCGCCCCTTGCCCCTAGAGGGGCGAGGGGATGGGGGAGCAGGGGTGAGGTGCAACCCAGTGAACAGGAGGAGGAACGTGTCCATGCGCTAGAACACCAGCCAGACGAAGAAGGCAATGAGCGCGGTGAAGAAGTAGAGCGCGTAGTTGCGCACGTTGCCGGTGGTGGTGAAGCGGCCGAGGTCGCCGGTGAGCTCGACGAGGAAGGCGCCGACGTGCACGCTGCCGTTGATGAAGATGGTGTCGATCACCTTCCAGCACATGCGCGCCAGCCAGGCCAGCGGCCGCACCACGATGGCGTCGTAGAGCTCGTCGACGTAGTACTTGTTCTGCAGCGTGCGGTGGAGGCGCGGCGCGGCGGCGACCAGCGCCTCTTCGCCCTCGAGGTCGCGGCCGCGGCCGTAGAGGCGCCAGGCGAGGAAGATGCCGAGCAGGCCGACCAGCACCGAGGCGCCGACGAGGAAGGCTTCGAGCCCGAGCCCGTGCTCAGCGTGCTCGGCAGCGTGACCCACGTTCGCCACGACCGGCGCCAGGAAGTGCCCCAGCCAGTCGCGGTCGAGGAACGGGATGACGCCCACCCAGCCCGCGAAGATCGCGCCGATGGCGAGCACGATCAGCGGCAGCGTCATCGAGGCCGGCGACTCGTGCAGGTGGTGGTGCTGCTCCTCGGTGCCGCGGAAGTTGCCGTGGAAGGTCATGAAGAACAAGCGGAACATGTAGAAGGCGGTGATGCCGGCGGTCAGCGTGCCCACCGCCCACAGCGCGATGTGCGCCTGCCAGGCGGCGCCGAGGATGGCGTCCTTGCTGAAGAAGCCGGCGAAGCCCGGCACGCCGGCGATCGCCAGGCAGCCGACGAGGAAGGTCCAGTAGGTGATCGGCAGGTGCTTCTTGAGCCCGCCCATCCGCCGCATGTCCTGCTCGCCCGACATGGCGTGGATCACCGACCCCGACCCGAGGAACAGCAGCGCCTTGAAGAAGGCGTGCGTGCCGAGGTGGAAGATGGCCACCGCGTAGGCGCCGCTGCCGGCGGCGAGGAACATGTAGCCGAGCTGCGAAACGGTGGAATAGGCGAGCACCTTCTTGATGTCGTACTGCGCGACACCGATGGTCGCGGCGAGAACCGCCGTGAAGGCGCCGATGATGGCGACGACCCACAAGATCTCGGGCGCCAGCTGGAAGAGCGCATTGGCGCGCACCACGATGTAGACGCCGGCAGTCACCATGGTGGCGGCGTGGATCAGCGCCGACACCGGCGTCGGACCGGCCATGGCGTCGGGCAGCCAGACGTAGAGCGGCACCTGCGCGCTCTTGCCGGTGGCGCCGATGAAGAGGCAGAGCGCGACGAAGCCGGCGAAGGAGAGCCCCAGCGCGTACGTCGCCTGCACCGCGTGCGGCGCCGCCTCGACCGCGGCGAAGATCTTCCGGTAGTCGAGGGTGCCGAAGCGCTGCACCAGCGCGAACAGCCCGACCAGGAAGGCGAAGTCGCCGATGCGGTTGACGATAAACGCCTTGCGGCCGGCGCGCGGCGGCTCGTCCTGATCGTAGTAGTAGCCGATCAGCAAATAGGAGCAGAGGCCGACGCCTTCCCAGCCGACGAAGGTGACCAGGAAGTTGTTGCCCAGCACCAGCAGCAGCATCATGCCCATGAAGAGGTTGAGGTACACGAAATAGCGCTGATACCCCTTCTCGTGGTGCATGTAGCCGGCGGAGTAGACGTGGATCCAGAAGCCGACGAAGGTGACGACGAAGGTCATCACCGCCGACAGCGGATCGAGCAGGAAGGCGACGTCGATGTGGAGCGGTGCCCGCAGCCAGGCGTAGAGCACCTGCTCGAAGGGATGCGGCCCGACGCCGTGCCACCACTGCCAGATGGCGGCGAGCGCCACCAGCAGCGAAGCGCCCGGCGCGGCGAGCGCCACGAAGGTGGTGAGCGCCTTCGGCACCCGCGGTCCGAGCACGCCGTTGAGCGCCGCGCCAGCGAAGGGCAGCAGCGGCACGAGCCAGAGCAAGTTCAGCGCGCTCATCGCGTCACCAGCGCAGCAGGTTGAGGCGGTTGACGTCGATGGTGCGCCGCAGACGGTAGACGGCGATGAAGAGGGCGAGCCCGATCGCCGCCTCGGCGGCCGCCACCGCCAGCACGAAGAAGACGATCACCTGCCCCGCCTGGTCGTTGAGCAGCCGCGCGTACGAGAGGATCAACAGGTTCACGGCGTTGAGCATCAGCTCGATGGAGAGGAAGATGGTGATGCCGTTGCGCCGCGTCAGCGCGCCGACGGTGCCGATGGAGAACAGCACCGCGGCGAGCACCATGTACCAGGCGATCGGCACCGTCACGGCGCTTCGCCTCCCACCTCGGCGACCTCTGCCGGCGCGGCCGGCAGCGCGCCGGCCTGCGGCGGCGTCATCTCACCCGGTTGCGGCGCGCGCGCCATCGCGTACGCCGCGACCACCGCGACGAGCAGCAGCAGACCGACCAGCTCGAAGGGCAGCAGCCAGGTGGTGAACAGCTCCCACGACAGCCGGTGGATGGAGAGGTAGTCCGGCGTCAGCGCATCGAGCGTGTCCGGCCCGTGCGTGCGCCAGAGCAGCATGCCGAGGAAGCCGGCGAAGAAGGCGGCGCCGATGAGCGCCACCCAGCGCTGCGCTGGTTGACCAACCCCGGCCGCCCGCTCGCGGCCGATGTTGAGCAGCATGAGGACGAAGAGGAAGAGCACGAGGATGGCGCCCGCATAGACGAGCACCTGCACCGCGGCGACGAACGGCGCGCCGAGCAGCACGAAGAGCACGGCGAGGCTGAAGAGCACCACCACCATGCTCATCGTCGACTTGACCGGTTGCGGATGGACGACGACCACGATGGCAAAGCCCACCGAGAGCAGGGCGAAGATCGAGAAAATCGCGACTTCCATCTGGATGACTCGGCGGCTCAGTAGATCTTGGCCACGACGAGGACGGCGACGCCGAGCAGCGTCACCAGCGCGATCGGCAGCAGCACCTTCCACCCCAGCCGCATGAGCTGGTCGTAGCGGAAGCGCGGGAAGGTGAAGCGCACCCAGACGAAGAACGCCATCCAGAACAGCACCTTGACGGCGAGGATCCCGGCTCCGGCGGCGACGCCGAGCCAGTTGTTGGGCAGCGTGACGCCGGGAAGGCTCCAGCCGCCGAAGTAGAGCGTCGACATCAGCGCGCCCAGCGACGCCATGTTCACGTACTCGGCGGAGTAGAAGAGCGCCCACTTCATCGAGCCGTACTCGGTGTTGTAGCCGGACACCAGCTCCGACTCCGCTTCCGGCAGGTCGAAGGGCAGGCGGTTCGTCTCGGCGAAGGAGGCGACGAGGAAGACCAGGAAGCCCGGTAGCTGCAGCAGCACGTTCCAGCCGTGCTGCTGTTGATAAGCGACGACGTCGTTGAGCTTGAACGAGCCCACCGGCAGCAGCACGGCGAGAATCGCCATGCCCAGCGCCAGCTCGTAGCTGATGAGCTGCGCGGTGGCGCGGATGGCGCCGAGCTGCGAGTACTTGTTGTTCGAGCCGTAGCCCGAGCAGACCAGCGAGTAGACGCCGAGGCTCGACAGCGAGAGGAAGAGCAGCACGCCGGCCTCGCCGTCGACGACGACCATCGGGATGCGCAGGCCGCTCTTCAACACCAGGTCCGGCGCCATCGGGATGACGACGAAGGTGGTGAGGGCAGGCACCAGCGCCAGGATGGGGCCGAGGAGGTACATCGTGCGATCGGCCGCCGTCGGCACGATCTCCTCCTTGAAGATGAACTTGAGCACGTCGGCGAGCGGCTGGATGAGGCCGAAGGGGCCGACGCGGTTGGGCCCGCGGCGGTCCTGGATGAGCGCCATGCCGCGACGCTCCACCCACACCATCACCGGCGCGAGCAGGCCGAGCAGCGCGATCACCCAGGCCAGGTACTTGGCCAGCGTGGCGATCAGCTCTACCGACAACGAGCTCTCTCCGGCAACCGATGTCCCTCCTCAGTCAACGCCCGACGATCGCAGCCAACCGCGCGAAACGCTTCTTCAACCGACCGCCGCCGGCTCCAGCTCCTCGAGTGCGACGCCGGTCGGCGGCACGCCCTTCCACGACAGGCCGGCGAACGCCGGCAGCTCCGCCGCCAGCACGTCGAACACCTCGCCTGCCGTGCGCGCCTTCCAGCCCGGGTCGAGCCGCCGCAGCACCGACGCCAGCACCTCGACCATCGGCAGCGCCTCGCCCACCGACGGGAACGCCTGGCGGAAGCGCTGCACGCGCCGCTGCACGTTGACGAAGGTGCCGTCCTTCTCGGCGTGCGTCGCCACCGGCAGCGCCAGGTCCGCCGCCTTCGCCAGCGGCGTGTCGGCCCAGCCGAGCACGATCAGCGTGCGGGCGCGGCGCAGCAGCGCCACCGTCTCCGCGTCGTGCGCGGCTTTCCCGAAGTCGCTGTCGGCCACCACCAGCACGCCGACGTCGCCGGCGCCCTGCGCCAGCAGGCTCGCCGCGCTGACGGAGCCGTCGCGCGAAGCCATCCCGGCGAGCTCGGCGCCACGGCGATTGGGCGCCGCATCGACGCCGGTCACGCCGCCGTGCAGGTTCGGGATGTGGTACGGCTTGCTGGGCTCGACGTAGAGCGTACGGTGCGGCGAGCCGACGTGGTCGGCGAGCTTGCCGAGCAGATACGCCTCTTCGGTCGAAAGAAAGCCCGAGCCGAGGAACACGACCGCGCCTTCGACCCGCCCACGCAGGCGATGGTGGAATGCGTCGAGCGCGTCGTCCCACGACACCGCCGCCGCGTGCCCGTCCTTGACCTGGCGCGGCGCCAGCAGGCGCGGCAGCTCGGCGTAGCGCTCGAACGTCGAGCGTCCGTAATCGCACATCCAGTAGTCGTTGACGTCGGCGTTGAAGCGCGGCTTGTAGCGCTTGATCTGGCCGCGCCGGTGCTCGAGGGTGACGTTGCAGCCGACGTCGCAGCCGGTGCACAGGGAAGGCTTCTTGTCGAGGTACCAGACGCGCTCGGCGAAGCGGAAGCGCGTCGAGGTGAGCGCGCCCACCGGACAGATGTCGACGACGCAGGTGGCGAGGTCGTTGTCGAGCTCGCGTCCCGGGAAGGTGCCGATCTCGGCCCGCGCGCCGCGCTGCAGGAAGCCGATCTCGCCCGTCTTGGCCACCTCGGCGGTGAAGCGCACGCAGCGCGTGCACTGGATGCAGCGGTTCATGTTGAGCACGACGGTGGGGCCGAGCGGGATGCGCTCGCGGCCGGGGTAGGTGCGCTTGTCCTCGAAGCGGGCGCGCGAGGTCGCCATGCCGTGCTTGAACGAGTAGTCCTGCAGCGCGCACTCGCCGGCCTGGTCGCAGATCGGGCAGTCGAGCGGATGGTTGACGAGGAGGAACTCCATCATCGCCCGCTGCGCTTCCTTCACCTCCGGTGTGTCGGTGCGCACCACCATGCCGTCCTTCGTCACCTGCGTCGAGCAGCCGGCCTGCAGCTTGCCCATCCCCTCGACCTTGACCAGGCACATGCGGCACTGGCCTACCACCGAGAGGCGCTGGTGGTAGCAGTAGTGGGGGATCTGCACGCCGATCTGGAGGCCGGCGTCGATCAGCGTCGTGCCGGCGGGGACCTCGACCAGACGGTCGTCGATGGTGACGGTAGGCATCCGGCGCGGCTCTCCTAGACCCCTTGCAGCACCGGCAGCAGCGGATCGCCCACGGTCGCATGCGCCGCGGGCCCATGCACGGGGCCGTGCGCCGCCGCGGCGTGCATCTCGGCAAGGATCTCGGCGCGGAACTTCTCGACGATGGGACCCACGCCCATCATCGCCGCGTCGCCGAGCGCGCAGAGCGAGTTGCCGCCGATCTGCTTGGCCACCTTCGGCACCAGGTCGACCTCGTCCTCGGTCGCCTCGCCGTGCGAGGCGTGGGTGAGCAGCACCTCCATCCAGTTGGTGCCCTCGCGGCAAGGGGTGCACTGGCCGCACGACTCGTGGTTGAAGAACTTGGCGCTGCGCTTGGCGACCTGCAGCATCGAGGCGGTCTCGTCCATCACCATCACCGCAGCCGAGCCCAGCATGGTGCCGGCCTTCGCCAGGGTGTCGAAGTCGAGCTTGATGTGGCGGTCGCTCTCGAGCAGCACTGGCGCCGAGGCGCCGCCGGGGATGAAGGCCTTGAGCTTCCGTCCCTTCCACACGCCGCCGCAGAGGTCGAGCAGCTCCTGGAAGGTGATGCCGATCGGCACTTCGTAAGTGCCCGGCTTCTCGACATGGCCCGAGACGGCGTAGAGCTTCGGCCCGGTGTTCTTCTCGTCGGGGCCGATGGCCTTGAACCACTCCGGACCGCGCTCGACGATGTGCGGCACGCAGCAGAGGGTCTCGACGTTGTTGATCACCGTCGGCATGCCGAAGGCGCCGACGACGGCGGGGAAGGGCGGCTTGACGCGCGGCTGGCCGCGCTTGCCCTCGAGCGACTCGAGGAGGCCGGTCTCCTCGCCGCAGATGTAGGCGCCGGCGCCGCGGTGCACCACCATGTCGAGCTTGAAGCCCGAGCCGAGCACGTCGCTGCCGAGCACGCCCTGCGCGTAGGCGTCGGCGATGGCGGCGTCGAGGATGCCGGCGGCCTCGACGTACTCGCCGCGGATGTAGATGTAGCACATGCTGGCGCCGACGGCGCGGCAGCAGATCGCCGACCCCTCGATGAGCTGATGCGGGTCGTGCTCCATCAGCACGCGGTCCTTGAAGGTGCCGGGCTCGGACTCGTCGGCGTTGACGACGAGGTACTTCTGCTTCGCCTCCTTGGGGATGAAGCTCCACTTCATGCCGGTGGGGAAGCCGGCGCCGCCGCGGCCGCGCAGGCCCGAGGCCTTGACCGTTTCGGTGATCTTTGCTGGGTCGAGCGCCAGGGCCTGCTCGAGCGCCTTGTAGCCGCCGCGCTGCCGGTAGCCGGCTACGGTGAGGGCTTCCGGCTTGCCGACGTTGCGCAGCAGCACCGGCTCGCCGATCGAGCCGATCTTGATCGGCGAGGTGGTCGCGGCCGCCACGGCTACTCGAGCCCTCCGACGATCTGCTTCACCTTCGCCGCGTCGAGGTCGCCGTGGTAGGTGTCGTCGACCATCATCATCGGCGCCTGCTCGCAGGCGCCGAGGCACTCGAAGTGGACGAAGGAGCAGCGGCCGTCCGGCGTCACCTCGCCCTCCTCGACGCCCAGGGTCTCGGCGAGCGCGGTCATCAGCTCCGCCGAGCCGCGCAGCATGCAGGGCACGTTGGTGCAGACGCGGATGCGGTGCCGGCCGACCGGGCGCTCGTGGTAGAGGTCGTAGAAGGTGACGACGCCGTAGACCTCGGCCGGCGGCAACCCGAGCTCGGCGGCGACGGCGAGGATGGCCTCCTCGGGCAGCCAGCCGTCCCAGTGCTTCTGCGCGAGGTGTAAGGCCGGCAGCAACAGCGCGCGCTCGGTGGGGTAGAGCTTGCGCAGTCGGTCGAGCTCCGCCTTGGCCTCTGGTGGAAGCGTCGGGAGCTCGGCCACCGCCCTTTCGGCAGGCGCACTCACGACGCGGCGCTCCCCGCCGGCACGACGACGCGCCGCCGCAGCACGTCGAGCCCGCCCTTGAGCCACACATAGACGAAGCCGACGACGAGCAGCGCGAAGAACACCATCACCGCCGCGAACAGCGGCCAGCCGCCTTGGCGCACTACCAGCGCCCACGGGTAGAGGAAGGCGGCCTCGACGTCGAAGATGACGAAGTCGAGGGCGACGAGGAAGAACGCCACCGAGATCCGCTTCTGCGAGCGGTCGAGCAGCGGCATACCCGACTCGTAGGTGGAGAGCTTGATGCGGCCGCCGCCCTTGGCGCCGGCCCAGTGGGAGACGAGCACGATGGCGCTGCCGGTGAACAGCGCCAGACCGAGGCCGAGGAGGATCGGGAAGTACGTCTGCGGCAAGTTGCGGGCTCTCGCTCCGCGGGCGAGTCTACAAATTCGTGAAAGCAGTCACAAGCGAGCGCGTCGCGTGCGGAGGCGTGCGGCGGACGTGTGTTCTAATCACGGCGCGGATGCGCGCGGACGTCGTCGCGGTGATCCCTGCCTACCAGTGCGCCGCGACCATCGGCGCCGTGGCGCGCGGCGTTCGCCAGCACCTGGAGCGCGTGGTGGTGGTCGACGACGGCAGCGCCGACGCCACCGCCGCCGAGGCCGAGGCGGCCGGCGCCGAGGTGTCGCGCCTCCCCGAGAACCGCGGCAAGGGCGCAGCGTTGCTGCACGGCATCGAGGTGGCCTTGGCCGGCGACCCGGCCGCGGTGCTGCTGCTCGACGGCGATGGCCAGCATGACCCGGCGGACATACCGACGTTCCTGGCGGCGTGGGGCCGCGGCGACGCGGACCTCGTCATCGGCAGCCGCATGGCGGAAGTGGAGTCGGAGTCGATCCCCCGCGCCCGCTACTGGACCAACCGCATCGGCTCGCGGATCCTGTCGTGGATGACCGGCTGGGACATCGCGGACAGCCAGTCGGGCTATCGGCTGCTCGCCGCGGACCTGCTGCGCCGGCTGCCGATGGCGGCGCGCGGCTATGCCGTGGAAAGCGAGATGCTCATCAAGGCGGCCAACCGGCGGGCGCGGCTCGCCCAGGTGCCCATCCGCGTCATCTACGAGGGCAATACCAGCCACTACCGGCCGGTGCTCGACACCACGCGCATCGCCCTCTGGTCGGTCTACTTCAAGGCCTTCGACGACGCCTGAGCCGGCGGCGTAGGAGGGCCCTGTAAGATCCCGCGGTGTCGCTCCTCCCGTGGCCGCGCACGCAGACGACCGAGGGCGGGACGCCCCGCGCGGAGCCGCGAGTCCGCCGACTCGACGGGCCGCTGGGCTGCGCGCTCACCGTCGACGTCGAGGAGTGGTACCACAACTGCCTGGTGCCGGACTTCGTCGACCCGGCGCTGCGGCCGACGCTGCCGCGCGAGCTCGACCGGCTGCTGCCGCAGATGCTCGAGCTGCTCGCGGACCACGACTGCCGCGCGACGTTCTTCACCCTCGGCGAGGTGGCGGACGAGCTGCCGGGACGCGTGCGCGAGATCGCCGCCGCCGGCCACGAGGTGGCGAGCCACGGCCTGCATCATCTGCGGGTGGCGAAGATGGAGCCGCGCCGCTTCCGCGCCGGTCTCGAGCGGGCGAAGAAGGGCCTCGAGGATCTGCTCGGCGAGGCGGTCGAGGGCTACCGCGCGCCGGAGTGGTCGCTGCGCGAGGTCAGGAACCCGCGGTTGCGCATCGTCGCCGAGCTCGGCTTCCGCTACGACAGCTCGCTGGCGCCCTGTCTCGGCTCGGGACGGCGCGACAACCCACGGTTTGCCAGCGAGCTGCGGTGGCCGGATGGAAAGACGCTGCTGGAGCTGCCGCCGCTCACCTTCGGCGGCCGCTTGCAGCTGCCCGCCGGCGGCTGGCCCGGACGGCTGGCGGGCGGCGAGGTGGTGGCCCAGGCGGCGCACGTGCATCGCCGCCAAGGAGGCTTGCCGGTATTGGTGATCCATCCGTGGGAGCTGGCGGCGCGGCCGCTGCCCGGCGAGCTCACCGGCCTGGCGCGCTGGATTCACGAGACCGGACGCGACAAGTTGCGCGGCGACTTCCCGGCGCTACTCGACGCGGTTGGCTGGCGTAGCGTGCGGGAGGCGATGGGGGAGCAGACGGACGTGCTGCCGCTGCCGGCTGTGCCGGCCGAGGAAACCATCGAGATGCCGGTGGTGACGACCGCCTGACCGCGAAATCGCTGTGCTACCATCCGCGCCCCGATGACGGACAGCGCGGCGCCGAACGACCCCTCCGCCCTCAAGCAGCAGATCAAGCAGCTCATCGTCGAGCGGTTGAAGCTCGAGGTCGAGCCTTCCGCGATCGAGGACGCGCAGCCGCTGTTCGGCGACGGGCTGGGCCTCGACTCGATCGACGCCCTCGAGCTGGTGCTCGGCATCGAGCAGGCCTTCGGCGTCAAGATCGAGGACGAGGAGATGGGCGAGCAGGCGCTCTCCTCGGTCAACGCGCTCGCCGACTTCGTCGCCGCCAAACGGGGCGCCGCGGCCACCGGCGGCTGAGCGCTGGCTGACGCGCCAAGCGAGCGGCCACCGCTTGCTGCCACACGAGTATCCGTTCCGCCTGCTCGACCGGCACGCCGACGGCACGGTCGCGGTGCTGGTCACCGGCAACGCGGCGCAGCTGCGCGGCGCTGACGAGCTGCCGGCGTTCCTCGCCGTCGAGTTGCTGGCGCAGTCGGCACTGCTCGCGCTGGGCGAGAGCGCAGGCGACACAGCAACGAGCGGCGGCGGGCTCGGCCTGCTCGCTGGCGTACAAGAAGTGCAGTTCCACGCGCCGTTGCGGCCGGGAGACCGGCTGTCGGTCCACGCGACAGTGCTCGCGCGGCTGGGCGCGCTGTCGAAGGTGCGCGCCGAGCTGCGGCGCGGCGACGAGCTCGTCGTCGAAGGCGAGCTGTTGCTCGCGATGGCCTGATGGTGCGAAAGGGGGGACTCGAACCCCCATGGCCTTGCGGCCACAGCGTCCTGAGCGCTGCGCGTCTACCAGTTCCGCCACTTCCGCGGCCGGCGAAGATTGTAGGGGAGCCGTCCGAGGGCGTCAAACGACCCGGACGTCTGCGTCGAGGTAACGAATCGGCGATGATGGCGCCGCTCATGAGCGCCACCGTCGCCATCGTCGGCCGCCCCAACGTCGGCAAGTCGACGCTCTTCAATCGCCTGGTGGGGAAGCGGCAGGCGATCGTCCACGACCAGCCGGGAGTCACCCGCGACCGCATCTTCGGCTCGGCCGAGGTGGGCGACGACCAGCGGGTGCAGCTCGTCGACACCGGCGGCTTGGCGCTCGCCGAAGATCCGCTGGGCTTGTCGAGACAGGTCTACGCGGCGGTCGAAGAGAGCGACCTGCTGCTGCTGGTCGTCGACGGCCGCGAGGGACTGCTCGCCGCCGACCGCGCGGTGTGGGACGCGCTGCGGCGCTACGCCAAGCCGACGGTGCTCGTCGTCAACAAGGCCGACACTCGAGCCGCGCGCGAGACGCAGGGCGAGTTCTGGGGCCTCGGCATCCGCGAGGTACTGCTCGTCTCCGCCGAGCACGGCGCCGGCATGGAGGAGCTGCGCGATGCCATCGCCGCCCACGCTGCCACGGTGCCGACGCCCGAGCCGCCCGCCGAGGCCGCGGCCGCGCCGCCGATCGCCATCGTCGGCCGTCCCAACGTCGGCAAGTCGTCGCTCCTGAACCAGCTCGTCGGCGAGACGCGGGTGCTGGTCTCGCCGATGGCGGGGACCACCCGCGATCCCATCGACACGCTCATCGAGCACGAGGGAAGGCCTTACCTGTTGATCGACACCGCCGGCATCCGCCGCCGCGCCCAGGCGAGCGGGGCCCCAGAGGAGCTGGCGGTGATGATGGCGCGTCGCCAGATCGAGCGCGCCAAGGTGGCTGTCCTGGTGGTGGACGTGACGCAGGGGATCACCAGCGGCGATCTCGGCATCGCCGGCACCATCTGGGAGCTCGGCCGCGCCGCGGTGGTGGCGATGAACAAGTGGGACCTGCTCGACGATGAGGGGCGCCGGCGGCTCGAAGAGCAGTGGCCGCGCGTCCAGGAGCTGCTCGCCGAGCCGCCGCGGGTGAACATCTCGGCGGCGACCGGCCGCGGCGTCGCCAAGGTGTTGCCGGCGGTGGCGCAGGCCCTCGCCGGCTTCCACGCCAAGCTGGGAACGGGCGAGATCAACCGCCTCTTCGAGCAGGCCGTTCGCTCCCACCCCCCGCCCAGCCGCGACGGCAAGGAGTGGAAGCTCTACTACGCCACTCAGGTGGGGGACGGGCCGCCGACCTTCATGCTCTTCGCCAACCGCACGCTGCCGCGCAACGACCCCTACCGCCGCTACCTCGCCAACCGCGTGCGCGAGGCGCTCGACCTCTGGGGCGTGCCGGTGCGGCTGGTCGTCCGGCGCCGCCACGAGTGATCCGAGGCGGATTGCGCTGGGGCACTTCGTAGTTTCCCTGCTGGGAACACGTGTGGCAAACCAGGATGAGAGTCGTCTCCCCTTCTAGGTTCTCAGAGCGGTGGACCTCAAGGCGGCTCCCATCTTCTGGGCAAGACGCGGGCAGGCCCTGGGCGGCTTATCGTCCCATTTCGTCGATTTCTGCTCTCGACCAAGTCATGCTTCTATCGTAGCGCGTTGGACACTGAAACCTCGCACTTTCCCTTAACTGTGGTACTTTCAACCGAGCGTCCGTTCTTGTTTGATCGCTGATCTTTGGGGGGCTTCGCGTTGTCGGCATCTCGCGACGGGGGCAAGACCAAGGCCTATCTCGTGGACCGGGTCTACGACCGCCACGGAGCGCTCACCAAGCAGGAAGCGGCGCAAGTGGTGGACGAGGTGTTCCGCACCATGAAGGCGGCCCTGATCGACGGCCGCCCGGTGCGCGTCCAGAACTTCGGCGTCTTCGAGATCGTCGCCCGCGCCGGCCGCGCCGGCATCAACCCCACCGACGGACAGCCGCTGTTCATCCCGCCCCATAAGGGCCTGCAGTTCCGCCCTTCGAAGCAGATGCGCCAGCGGGTCGAGCGGCCGCGCCGGCGCGACGGCAACCAGTAAGCCTTCCTGACGTCGAGTACCCGTCGCCGTGGGCAAGAAGCTCTTCTACCGCATCGGCGAGGCCTGCAAGCAGCTCGACATCCAGCCCTACGTGCTGCGCTACTGGGAGACCGAGTTCCCGGTGTTGAGCCCGCGCAAGAGCAAGGCGGGCCAGCGGGTCTATTCGGAGGAGGAGCTGCAGCTCATCCACCGCATCAAGCAGCTCCTCTACGAGGAGGGATACACGATCGCCGGGGCGAAGAAGAAGCTCGAGGCCGAGCTGGCGAGCGGCGGGTTGCCGGCGCTGCCGGACGATGGCGACGGCGACGGCGATGGCGAGGCTGAAGAAGAGGGCGACGCAGCCCAGGCGCCGCCGGCTTCGGCGAGCCCACCGACGGCTACGGCGCTGAGTCCTGCCGCAGTGGAGAAGCGTCCAGCGAGTGCTCCGGCCAAGGCTTCGGGTCGTCTTGACACCGAGGCGGCGCAGCAGGTAGAAAGATTCCGGACGGGGGTCCAGGAAGCGCTGGCCCAGGCGCGCGAAATCCTGCAGCTCTTGCCCTGAGTCTTCAAGAACGACGGGGCCGACCTCCATCCCTCGGTTCGGGACGTGGCGCAGCCTGGTAGCGTACCTGAATGGGGTTCAGGTGGTCGTGAGTTCGAATCTCACCGTCCCGACCATTCTCCTCAACGACTTGGCCCGTTGACCGCCGGCATTTGCGTCTGACGAGTCACCGCGGAGTCACTTCGCTCACGGTCAGAGGGAGGCGCTCCGTGACCGAACCGCAGGCCGAGGAGCCCCTAGCCGACGAGCGCGAGCCTGGGCCGGAGACGGCAGCGATCTGGGTGCTGCTGACGCCGCTGCTGCCGTGGCTGGTGGCGCTGCCGTTTGGGGACTGGTTGCTGCCGGTGGTGGCGCCCCTCACCGTCTACCCGGCGTTCGCTCTGCGGGTGCGCGAGGGGCACTACGGCAGCGCCTGGCGGGTGGCAATGGCGTGGGCGGCGCTGCTGAGCCTCGGCGTCATCATCCTGGTCGCCGTGCACCCGGCGCTGGCGGCGCGCGGCATCCTGCACGGGCCGGCCTACAAGAAGGAGATGTCGGACTGGGTGATCCGCGGCGTAGGCAAGGAGGTGACGCCATCGCGCTTCCTCCCCGAGCACCTGCTGCACCTCGGCGCGTTCCTGGTGCTCACCCTCGTCAGCGGCGGCTACCTCGGCCTCGTGCTCGGCGCCTTTCTCACCGCCTACATGAGCTACTTCGTCGGCTCGCTGGCGGTGGCCAGCAACCGGCCGGTGATCGCCGGGCTCGCGGCGTGGGTGCCGTGGTCGGTGATCCGTGTCATGTCGTTCGTGCTGCTCGGCGTGCTGCTGGCGCGGCCGCTGCTGCTGCGCCGGCGCTGGCCGTACGGGCGGCGCGAGGCCTGGCTCTTCGCCGTCGCCTTCGCCGGCATCGCCGCCGACATCGCGCTGAAGACCGTGCTCGCGCCGCGTTGGGGCCTGCTGCTGCGCGGCTTTCTCCACCGCTGAGCCCGCGGCCTTGCCGGTATACTGCCGTGCGAGCGATGCGCGAGGTGCGAGTGATCGAGGGCGCCCTGCGGGGTGAAGGCCGGCGCTTCGGCGTCGCGGCCTCGCGCTTCAACTCGACGCTGGTGGATCAGCTGCTCGGCGGCACGCTCGACTGCCTGCAGCGCCACGGCACCAGCGCCGAAGCGATCGAGGTGGTGCGCGTGCCCGGCGCCTGGGAGCTGCCGGTGGCGCTCGAGTGGCTGGCGGCGAGCGGCCGCTTCCATGCCCTCGTCGCGCTCGGCGTCGTCCTGCGCGGCGAGACGCCGCACTTCGACTACATCTGCGGCGAATGCAGCCGCGGCATCGCGCGCGTCACCGAGAAGCACGGCGTCCCCGTAGCCTTCGGCGTCCTCACCTGCGACAGCGTCGAGCAGGCCGCCGCGCGGGCGGGCGGCAAGGCCGGCAATAAGGGGTGGGAGGCGGCGGTCGCGGCGCTCGAGATGGCCGACCTGCGCGCCCGCCTCACTGCCGCGGATTGACCATGAGCGGCGGGGCGGGCACCGGGGAGACGCGCGCCAGGGAGCCGCGCAGCCGGGGAGCGAGCAAGCGCCGCGCCGGCCGCGAGATGGCGCTGCAGATGCTCTACCAGCGCGAGATGGGCAACGCGACGACGCCGCAGGTGCTGCACCACTACAACCCGGTCGATCTGCTCGAGGCGGTGCGCGACGAGCCGGAGGAGGACACGCTGGTGACGATCTCCGGCCAGCCGACGCAGATGCGCGAAGCGCTTGCCTACGCGCACCGGCTGGTCGAGGGCGCCGCCGGGCACCTGGACGAGCTCGACGAGCTGATCCGCGAGCAGGCCGAGCACTGGCGGCTGGAGCGCATGTCGGTCGTCGACCGCAACGTGCTGCGGCTCGCCGTCTACGAGCTGCTCTACGAGCCCGACGTGCCGAAGCTGGTGGTGCTCGACGAGGCGATCGAGCTGGCCAAGCGTTTCGGCAGCGAGCAGTCGGGCCGCTTCGTCAACGGGCTGCTCGACGGGTTGCTGCGCAGCCGGCGCTTTCCCGGGAGCATGACGTGAGCGGCCGGTGGAGGAGCGCGACGCTCGTCGCGCTGATGCTGCTGGTGCTGCCCCTCGCCGCCACCGCGCAAGCGGTGGCCTACGGCGGCAGCGATCGCGTGCGCCTCGAGCTGCCCGCCGGCGGTCTCGTCGAGGGCTACAGCAACGCCGGCTACCACCTCGAGGTGCGCGGCGGCGTCGCCACCGTCGACGTCGACCTCTCACCGCTGCGCAGCCGGCAGCCGTTCACCATGCCGACGGGCATCGAGGGCGGCGCGCCGATCCCGCTGCTGGCGCGCGCGGTAGCCGCCGGCGCGGCGACGCGCTACGACGCGGTGACGCGGGTGTTGCAGTGGGTGGCGCGCAACGTCGCCTACGACCTCGACCGCGGCGCGCCGCAGGACGCGGCCTCGGTGCTGGCGCGCCGCAGCGGCTACTGCACCGGCATCGCGCGGCTGTCGGTGGCGCTGCTGCAGGCGCTCGACATTCCGGCGCGCGAAGTGCCGGGCTTCCTCGTGGCGCCGGCGGGCGCCGGCGTAGGGTCCAGAATGCCGGCCGGCTTCCACCGCTGGATCGAGGTGCATTTTGACGACGTCGGCTGGGTGTTCAGCGATCCGTTGCTGGCGCTCCACTACGTGCCCGCTACGTACGTGCGGCTGGCGAGCGAGTCGCTGCTGCCGCAGGCCGAGCAGCTGCCCGGCCGCATGCTGGCGCGCGACGACCGCCGTGTTGCCGTCGACCTCTTCGCCGAGGCGTCGCCGCAGCTCTCCGTGCGCCGCAACGGCGTGGCGCGGCACGCCGCCGCGCTGCAGGTGACCGTGGGCGGCGCCGCCGCCCGTCGCGCCGTGCTGGAAGGCGAGGGCATGCGCCGGGTGCGCAGCCTCGACCGCGGCGCCAGCACCTTCGTCGGCCTCGAGCCGGGCAGCTACCTGTTGCGCGTCGAAGTGCCGGGCGCCAGCCCCAGCCTCAAGCGCGTCATCCTGCGCGACCGCGTCTGGGGCGCCGTGGACCTGCCGGCGCCTGCGGCGCTCGAGCCCATCAGCCCCGCTTCCGCATCGACCATCGCCGAGGAGGAGTCGACGTGACCCGAGCTCTATCCCGCGCGCCGCACCTCGAGCTGGCGGCGCGCTGTCTCCTGCTGGTGCTCGCGGCGCTGCCGCTCGGCTGCGGCTACGCGCTCGTCGGCCGCGGCAGCAACATCCCCGACAGTATCCACAGCGTCTACCTGTCGCCGCTCGAGAACGCCACGCGGCGCAGCGAGGTCGAGCAGATCCTCACCCGCGCCCTCGCCGAGGAGCTCGTCACCCGCAAGCGCTTCACCCTCGTCAACGAGGCGTCGCAGGCCAACGCCGTCCTCGCCGGCAAGGTCGTCGGCTTCGACACCACGCCACTCACCTTCGACGATCAGGGGCGCGCGACCGAGTACCAGATCACCATCACCGCCAGCATGGCCTTCCGCGACCGCGCCGCCGACAAGGTGCTCTGGCAGAACGACCGCTACATCTACAAAGAGAGCTACCAGGTCGACCCGTCCGAGCAGCGCTACTTCGACCGCGAGAAGATCGCCATCGAAGAAGCCGCCGGCCGCTTCGCCCGAACCGTCGTGATCGACCTGCTCGAAGGCTTCTAAGTCTTCCGTTTCGACCGGGCGGCGACGCCGGGTCTCAGCGAGACGAGCGGGCGCGAACGCCGCGCGGAGCGGGCGCGCCGGGCGGAGGGCTCCCGGTCGCGCGCAGCCGTCTTCGGCGAGCACGAACGGGATACCGACCGGCTGGCGGGACCCGTGGAGCGCGGCGTTTGCGGCCGCGCTCGGTGGCACAGGCCTCGCGCCGCCTTTCCGGCGATCTTACTTGGCGGAAGCTTTCGCCACGGCCTTGACCAGCCGCGACTTCGTGCGCGCCGCCGTGTTGCCGTGCACGACGTGCTTCTTGGCGGTGCGGTCGATGATCTGCACGGCGTTCTGCAGCGCCGCCTGCGCTCCTGCCGCGTCGCCGCCGGCGAGCGCTCCCCGCACCTTCTTGATCGCCGTCCGCATCTCGCCGCGCGCGCCGCGGTTGCGGACGCGCCGCTCGGCGCTCTGCCGCGTGCGCTTCTCAGCCGACTTGGTGTTCGCCATAAGCTCGCTTCGAACCTTCTTGGATGGAGAATGGAAGTCGCGGCTCGGGCCGCGCGGAAGGACGGCGGATTCTAGCCGCCGCCCTGGGCGGGGTCAATGCCGAGGCTCTTGAGCTGCTGGCGGGCGAGGTTCGCCTCGTCGCTCTTCGGGTAGCGGCGGATGACGTTCTGCAGCTGCACGACGCCCTTCGACTGCTCGCCGAGCTGCAGGTGCGCGTAACCCTTGCGCAGCACCGCGCTCGCCACCTTGTCGCTGTTGGGGTACTGCTCGATCACCGAGTCGAACTCGCGGATGGCGTCGGCGTAACGCTGCTGGCGGTAGTAGCACTCGCCGATCCAGTAGGCGGCATTGTCGGCGAGGTCGGTGGTGCCGAAGCTCTCCAGGTACTGCCGGAAGCCGAGGATCGCCAGGTCGTAGTTGCCGCGCAGGTAGTCGTTGTACGAGGTGCGGTAGAGCGTCTCGGGATCGGCCGCGGCGTTGCCGTTGATCGGGCCGGCGCCGTTGGTGCCGCCGGCGCCCGGGGGCGGCGCGTCGCCGGGACGCAGCCCCTTGATCTGCTGATTGGTGGCGGCGATCTGCTGCGAGAGCTGGGCGAGGCGGTAGTTGGTGTCCTCGAGCTTGCCCTCGAGCTGCTCGATCATCGACGACAGGCTCTGCAGCTCCAATTGAATGTCCGCCTGCGCCTTGAGCAGGTTGCGGTTCTGCTCGGCGGTGGTGGTCTGCAGGCCCGCCACCTCCTCCTTGCTCGAGCCCTGCTTCTGGATCTGCAGCACTTGCCGCTGGATGTCGGCGAGCTGCTGCTCCATGGCATCGAGCTGGCTCGAGCCGCAGCCGGCGGCGGCGACCATGGCCGCCGCCAGCGCGGTGAGGGAGAGGAGTCGGACGCGGACCTTCATGCGCTCCGCGTCGGTTATCCGACGTTGGTACGGCCGGTGATGGTGAAGTGGGCGCGGCGGTTCTGCTGCCAGCACTCCTCGGTGCTCTCGCCGCAGAACGGCCGCTCCTCGCCGTAGGACACCGTGCGCAGCCGCTCGGCGCCGACGCCGAGG
>DASYQD010000168.1:0-16613 GCA_036005845.1 Thermoanaerobaculia bacterium
CCTTCCGGCGAGGCGAGCGGCGCGCAGGCGAGCTGCCGGTCGGGCAACTCGATGCCGTACCGCTCCGCCGCCGCGAGCATCCCCTTCAGGTGATCGGTGCACCCCTGGTGGCCGAGCCCGCGCGAGCCGCTGTGGATCATCACCGTGACCTGGTCGAGCGCCAGGCCGAAGGCGCGCGCCGCGCGCTCGTCGTACACCTCGGCGACGCGCTGCACCTCGGCGAAGTGGTTGCCCGAGCCGAGCGTGCCGAGCTGCGGGCCGCCGCGCTCGCGGGCGCGCGGCGAAACCTGCGATGCCTCGGCCTGCGGCAAGGTGCCGCCCTCTTCGAGCACCTGCAGGTCGCGTTTGAACCCCATGCCGCGGTCGACGGCCCACGCGGCGCCGTCGCGCAGCACGCCGGCGAGGTCGTCGCCAGTGAGACGCAGGTCGCGGCGACCTTCGCCGACTCCGGTCGGGATGCTGCGGTACATCTGCTTCACCACCTCGCGCAACGCGCCGCCCTCGAGGTCGGCGCGTCGCAGATCGGAGCGCAGCAGCCGCACGCCGCAGTTGATGTCGTAGCCGACGCCGCCCGGCGAGATGACGCCCTCGTCGGCGTCGGTCGCCGCCACGCCGCCGATCGGAAAGCCGTAGCCCCAGTGGATGTCGGGCATCGCCAGCGACGCGCGCAGGATGCCGGGCAGGTGCGCGACGTTGGCCACCTGCTGCAGCGCGGGATCGTCGCGCAGCGCCGCCATCATCGCGTCGCTGGCGTAGACGATCCCCTCGACGCGCATCTTGCCTTCGCGAGGGATGCGCCAGCGGGTCTCGTCGATGCGCTGCAGCTTCATGTTCGCCGGCTCAGATATCGAAGATCACGCGCGCGCGCCAGCCCTGCTCGTCACGTGCCACCTCGAGCTCGTGATAGGTGATCGCCTTGACCTGCACCTTGAGGGGATGTCGCTCGGCGTCGAAACGCTCGCCGCGCATGCGGGCGCGGAGCGACCACGAGTCGCCCTTGCCTTCGACGCTGGCGTCGCCGCGCGGATAGAGCACACCGCTCGTCTCGAAGCGGAAGAGGAGCTCCTCGAGCCAGGTGACGAGCAGCAGGTCGAGCGCGGCGCCCTCGACTTCGAACGTGTGCTCCTGGTCACCGCCGATGCGCGCCACCTCGGTGATGACGTCGCAGAAGCCGGCGGCCGCGTCGACGAACAGCGCCTCGAGCGTCGCCGCCTGCACTTCGATGCCGACGTCGGCCGTGTGCTCGACGACCGACCAGGGCATGATTCACTCGGCGGCGACGGAAACCGCCTGTGCCGTCGGCGCGGCGGCGAAAGGCTCGGCCGGCGGCGCCGCCTCGATGAGCTCCCGCTCGAACACGTCCGCGAAGTGCGGCACCAGCCGCCGCGCCACTTCCTCGACCGTCCATGCAACGCCGGTCAGCCGCGCGATCGACGTCAGCGAGATCCCCGGCAGCCCGCAAGGCACGATGCCGCCGAACGCGCTCACGTCCGTCGTCACGTTGAGCGCGAAGCCGTGGGTGGTGATCCAGCGCGACAGGTGTACGCCCAGCGAAACGATCTTCTCCTCCCCCACCCATACGCCGACGTGAGGCGAAGGCCGCGGCGCCGCTTCGACGCCGAGCTCCGCCAACGTCCGCACCAACACCTCGCAGAGATCGGCCACGTACCGCCGCACGTCGCGCCGGTCCGGCGACAGGTTGAGGATCGGATAACCCACCAACTGTCCCGGCCCGTGGTAGGTCGCCTGCCCGCCGCGGTCGGACTCGTGCACCGCGATACCGCGTTGCGCCAACCACTCCGCATCCGCTGTGATCTCGCCGTCGCCGGCGTTGCGCCCGAGCGTGAAGACGGGAGGATGCTCGAGCAACAGCAGCCGCTCCGGCCCCTCGCCGTCCTTCAACGCCCGGCGCACCTTCTCCTGCAGCCGCACGCCATCGTCGTACGGCACCGAACCGAGGAAGCACCACTCGACGCGACGGCCCGCCATCGCGCCCCATTCTAGAGACGCCGCGTCAGTCGGTGATGATGAGGACTGGATCGCCGGCCTTGCCGTTGACGACGACGCGGTACTCGTAGCGCCCACCGCGACCATTGGCCTTGATCTTCCCGGTGCACTCCGCACCGTCGCAGTCGACCTTCATCGGCCACTCCGACTTGGACTCGACGCCGAGCGTGCCGCCGCCGTCGAGCTTCCAGTGCGCGACGAAGTTGCCGCTCTTCGAGAGCGACACCGGGTCAGGATCGACGTGCAGGTCGTGGAAGACGGTGATCTCGACCTGCCGCTTCGACTGCTGATCGGGCGTCACCATCGGCCTTGGAGCGCCGGCCGTTGCCGAGCACGCCGCGAACGCGAGAGCCGCCGCGCCGACGACCGTGCAGCCCAGCTTCGACATCTTCTTCATGACGATTCCCTCCACCTCACGCGGCTCGACGAGCATCGCCGAGCAGCTTCACGAGATCCGGCGCGCCCTGCAGCGTCCGTAGCTCCGGGTCGCGCGCCAGCAGACCCCGATCGTAACCGGCGTCCACCGCCTTGCGCAGCAGACCCAAGGCCTCCTGGGTGCGGCCGCCGAGCGTGGCGACGACGGCCGCTGCATAGAGGCCGTCGGGCCCGAGCGACTCGGCCCGCGTCGAGGCGAGCTCGCGCTCGGCCGCAGCGTGCTCGCCGGTCTTGGCGAGCGCCACGGCGATCCACGCGCGCAGCGACCCGTCCTCGGGATCGAGCGTCAGGCGCTGTCGAGCCAGCTCCACCGCCTTCGCGTAGACCGGCCCGGCGAGTGAGCGCTGCCCTGCCGCCCAGCGGTAGGCGTCGCCGAGGTTGAGCCATACCTCGAAGCTCGCCGGTGCGAGGCGCGTCGCCTGCTTGAAGGAGTCGACCGCGGCGGCGAACTGGCCAAGGTAGAACTGCAATGTCCCGAGGTTGGAGAGCCCCTCGGCCGTGGGCTCGATCGCCACCGAACGCTCCGCCGCCGCCCGCGCGAGCTCGTACTGGCCGTTCGCCTGCAGCGCGGCAGCGAGGTTGCTGAAGCCGCGCGCGCTGTCGGGGTTGAGCTCGGTGACGCGACGGAACATGGCCGCGGCGTCACGGAAACGGCCGTGGCGGAAGTAGAAGCCGCCGAGCTTGCTGTAAGCCGCCCAGTAGCCGGGCTGCAGCGCCAGCAGCCGGCGATAGGTCTCCTCCGCCGACGCCGTCTCGCCGAGCCCGTCGAAGGCCTGCGCCAGCGTCAGCATGGCGTCGCTGTTGCCGGGCTGCACCGAGAGCGCATGGCGCAGCAGCGGCACCGCCTTCCTCGGCTCGCCGCTGGCGAGGGCGAGCTGCGCGAGCGTCAGCTCCACCTCCGGGCGGTGCGGCGCGAGCTGCCGGGCGCGCTCGCAGTAGGACTTGGCGAGCGGCGCCCAGCTGCTGTCGCGAGTGAGCTTGAGGCGGCCCAGGAAGGCGCGGCCGAGGGCCGCGTGCACGAGCGGCGAGTCGGGGGCGTCGCGCGCCAGCGACTCGAGCTGCGTGATCGCCGCATCCACCGACGCCGCCTGGTCGTAGCGCTGCAGCAGGCCGAGGGCCTTGAGGTAGCGGTCCTGCTGCTCGGGCCTCGGCAGCCCGGTGTCGTCGGTGGGCGGCGCCGCCGTCGGCAAGCCGAGGGCTGCCACCACCTCGCCGGCGAGCTCGTCCTGCGCGGCGAATAGCGACCCGGCCGGCGCGGTAACGGTGCCGCCCGCCACCTGGTTTCCCACCGGCGCCGCGATCAGCGCGAAGATCACCCGCAGGTCACCCCCGGCGCGCTGCACGCTGCCGCTGAGCACCATGTCGGCGCCGAGCAGCTTCGCCACGCGCATGGCGTCGGCGCCCTTCTCCACCGCTTCGATCGTGCTCGAGGTCGGGAAGACGCGGACGCCGCGCACATCGGCGAGCTGCGCGCTCACCGCCGCCGCCAACCCTTCGCCCAGCCACTGGGCGTTCTCGCCGCCGCCTAAGTTGCGGAAGGGCAGGATGGCGAGGCTCGGCGGCGGGGCCGGCGCCGGCTGGCGCCGCCACCACCACGTGGTGCCGAGACCGGCGGCGAGCACCGCGGCGCCGGCGATCAGCCACAGCGCGACGCGGCGCGGCGCAACGTGTTGCAGCCGCCAGAGTGCTTGGCGCGGCGCCGAGCTGACCCACGTCGCATCGCTCGGCGGTCCGCTGATGGCGAGCCGCGCCTCGCCGAGGTCGGCGAGCCGCCGCGCCGGGTCCTTCTCCAGGCAGCGCCGCAACACGGACTCGACCTGCACCGGCAAGCCGCGCGGCAGCTTCGACCACGCCGGCGTGTCGGTCATCACCGCCGCCAGCACCTCCCACGGCGAGCTGCCGGGGAAAGCGCGGTCGCCGGTCAACAGCTCGAAGAGGATGCAGCCGAAGGCCCAGGCGTCGGCGCGCGCGTCGACCGGCTCGCCGCGGACCTGCTCGGGGCTGGTGTAGCCGGCGGTGCCGAGCAACATGCCGGTGCTGGTGAGCCCGAGCGCGGCCGTCGGCGAGCCCGAGATGTCGCTGCCGCTCGAGTGCGTGCGGGTGCCGGTCTTGGCGAGCCCGAAGTCGAGGATCTTGAGCCGGCCGTCGGCGGTGAGCGCCAGGTTCGACGGCTTCAGGTCGCGATGCACGATGCCGCGCGCGTGCGCGGCGGCGAGGCCCTCGGCGAGCTGCCCAGCGAGGGCGAGGGCGGCGGGGATCGGCAGCGGGCCGGCGGCGAGTCGCTCGGAGAGATTGAGCCCCTCGACCAGCTCCATCACCAGGAACGGGCGGCCGTCGGCTTCGCCGATCTCGTGCAGGGTGGCGATGGCTGGATGCGCGAGGGCGGCGAGCGCCCGCGCCTCGCGCTCGAAGCGCGCGCGGCGCTCCGGATCGGCGAGCACGGAGTCGGGCAGCGTCTTGACCGCCACCTCGCGGCCCAGGCGGTGGTCGACGGCGCGATAGACCTCGCCCATCCCACCCGCCCCGAGCGGCGCGATGACTTCATAGGGTCCCAACCGGGTGCCCGCGACGAGGGCCATGGGGGTGACGGGATTGTACAGGCGCCGGCGGGCATTCTCGGGCGCGCGCACCCTGGTCGACGGGCGGTGGAATCGTTGGCGCGCCGACAGCGTTCTACCCGGTGCGGGTCCTCTCTGCCCGCCGCAACGACCGGAGACACCATGCGTTCGCACCGGGTTGTCGCCTCGACCTTCGCCATGTCCTTCGCGCTCGGCGCGCTGGTTCTGACAGCCGCGCCTTCACGGGCCGCCGGCAATCTCGCCGCGCGCGTCGACGGCAGCTTCAGCGACGCCGCCGGCGAGGGCACCTTCGAAGGCACCCTCACGCTCACCGGTTTCGAGCAGCGCGGTGACGGGCTGGTGGCGAACGGCACGCTCGACGGCAGCTTCACCGACGGCGCCGGCAAGAAGCTCGGCGAGCTCGACGACCGCGCCTTGACGCTGCCGGTCGAGCGAGCCTCGCTGACGGCAAGCTGCGAGAGCGCCTCGCTGACGCTGCGCCTCGACGACGTCGACGGCGCCGGCGTGCGCGCGCACCTGCAGCCGGTCGAGGTCGAGATCAACGCCGGCGCGGTGCCGAAGGGCCGCCTCGGCGAGCCGCTCTGCGAGCTCGGCAAGCTGGTGAAGGGCTCAGGCGACGCCGGCGCGGTGGCCCAGGGCCTCGACCGCGTGCTGGCTGCGCTCGAGTAAGTCGCGCGACGCCTCCCGGCCAATCTCGGCTCGGTCAGTGCTGAGCGCCGTGGCGCCGGCGCAGATCGCGCCCGTCTACGACGCCGGCCAGATGCCGAGGAGCTGCCGCAGCAGCACCATCTGCCCGACGTGGTAGGCGTTGTGGTCGGCGATCAACAGCGCCTCGCGCAGCAACGTCTGCCCCTTGCCCCACGGGAACGGTGCGAAGAGGTCGTTGGAGCCGTCGTCGATCAACGCCGCGAAATCTTCGAGGTCTTTGCGGACCGCCTCGACGCTGCGGTGCCACGCCGCGTCGTCGGGCGGCGCGTCGTCGGGCGGCCAGTAGCCTTCGGGCCACTTCGGCGATTCGTGGCCGGCGCGGCGAGAGAACTCGAGGATATCCCAGGTGGCGAGGCGGATGTGCTCGAGCAGCCGCCAGAGCGTGTGCGGCTGCCCGGGAACGCGGGCGCCGCGCTTCTCCAGCGGCACGCCGTCGACCGCCTGGTCGAACGTCGCATGGGCGTGCGCCGACTCGAGCAGGTCGCGAAGCTGTTTCCGCAGTGCGTCGTCGCTCATGCACGAAGGCTACGTCAAGATAGAGTGCGCGGCCATGAGCGAATGGATCGAGGAAGGCAAGCCCGCGCCCGACTTCGAGCTGCAGACCGACCGCGGCGAGCCGCTGCGCCTCTCGTCGCTGCGCGGCAAGCCCGTCGTCCTCTACTTCTACCCCAAGGACGACACGCCCGGCTGCACCGTCGAGGCATGCTCCTTCCGCGACCGCCGGCCCGAGCTGGCGAAACGCGGCGCCCAGGTGCTCGGCGTCAGCCCCGACGGCGTCCAGAGCCACGCCGCCTTCCGCGACAAGTTCTCGCTCGACTTCCCGCTCCTCGCCGACGTCGGCCACCATGTCGCCGAGACCTACGGCGCCTGGGGCGAGAAATTCAATTACGGCAAGAAACTCATGGGCATCCGCCGCTCGACCTTCCTCATCGACCGCGACGGCGTCGTGCGCAAGGTCTGGAAGAAGGTCGACGTCAAGGAGCACGACCAGCAGGTCATCGACGCGCTCGACGCCCTGAGCTGACCGCTACGCGTCGTTGGCGCGGCGCAGCGGGACCGCCCAGCTCTACAGTCCGAGCACCAACCGAAGCCCGTTGGCAACCTGATTCATGACGGCGGCCGGCAGCGTTCCAATACGCTCGCCGAGGAACTGGCGGCCGAGCGTGATGAGTTGCGAGACGTTGACTACCGACGTCTTCTGCAGGCCGCTGTCGGACGAGCTCACTCGAACGTTTCCGGGTGCGTGAGCGAGGTCGAGGTTCGACGTGAGCGCTGCAACCAGGACCGTGCGAATCCCGCTCTCGTTGAAACGATTCGACTGCACGATGAGGACCGGACGGGCGTAACCCGGCTCCGAACCTCGTGGGCTCGGGAGCGTCGCCCACCAAACGTCACCGCGCCGCGGAGCGTTCACCACTCGTCTCGCGAGACGGATCGGGACTGCAGCTCCTCGAGCACAGGGTCCAGTTGGCTATCGGTCTTGGCGTAGACCGCATTGAGCCGCTCCGTGACGTCGTCATTGCGGTGGCTGGCCACGAACTCTGCCACGGCCTCCGCGTAGAGTCGGCTGCGAGACATACCAAGCTGGTCAGCCAGTTCTTCGGCGGCCTCGAAAACCTCGTCTGGAAGTGATATGGCAGTCTTCACGGGCAGAGTATAACTCGCGTTATACCCACCGGCAACGCGGCCATTCCCTCAATTCGGCGATGGCGGCGGCGAGGGCACCGATTGGGGGGCCACGGTTCCCCTCACGCTCGGCTCAGTGGTGGCGGCGTGGACGGGACGCGGCGGCTGCGGCAGGCCCAGGGCGGCCCGTAGCGAAACGAGGCGCGGCTCGCGTACGTCGAGCTCTTCGGCACGTTTCACCCACTTGCGGGCGCCGTGCTGATCGCCCTTCGCCAACGCGAGTGCCGCGAGCGCCGCGGCGGGTGCGGATTCGCGCGGTGCGGCGTGGCGCGATTCCTTGAAGAGCCGCTCGGCGCCGGCCAGGTCGTGCGCTTCCAGGCACGCGTCGCCCATGGCGAGAAGCAGCCAGGGGTCGCGGCGCCGCAGGTTCATGATGTCGCCGACGAGCGCCTTCGCCTCCTTGGCGCGGGCGGTGGCCCGCAGAAGCGAGTAGAGGTTGGAGTAGCCGGGCACCATCTCGGGGTCGACTTCGATGGCGCGGCGGTACGCCGCTTCGGCGCCGGCGAAGTCGCCGCGGCGCCGCAGCGCGACGCCGAGGTTGACCCACGCGCCCGAGGCGCCCGGGTCGACTGCCACCGCGGTGGCGAGCGCGCGCAACGCCGTCACCGCGTCGCCGCGCCGCAGGTCGGTTGCGCCGAGGTTCGCGTAGTGGAGGGCGAGCGCCCGCCGGTCGTCGAGCTGCCGCACCTCCGCGCGCTCGAGCTCCGCGTCGTTGCCGAACTCCACCATCCAGCGCCGCGGCCCGTTCCCCCACCCCACCGTCACGTGGCCGGCGAGCAGCACCAGGTCGCCCTCGCGGTCGTAGCGCTCGCGAAACAGCGCCTGCACGTAATAGGCGTCGAGCCCCAGCTCGCGCGCCATGGCGATCAGCAGGTGCGAGAACGACAGGCAGTTGAACCGCCGCGCTGCGAACGCCTCCGCCGCGCTGGCGTTGAACCACGCGTCGTACCGCATGGCAGCCCCGTCGATCGCCTGCAGCCGCTGCACCAGCAGATCGAGCCGCTCTATCGGCGGCAACGTCTGCGGCACCTGCGCGTGCGCCCACTCGCGCATCTCGGGCGTCAACGCCAGCACGTCCGCCACCGGCAGCGGCTGGATGTCGGGCGGAATTCGAACTTCGGTGGGGATCGCAGCCGCCGCTCTCGCGCCCAGCAGCACCAATACGGCGATGGCGCCAAGAGCCCAGGCGGAGCGGACGCCGGGCGGAGCGGGCGCGCCGGGCGGAGGGCTCCCACCGCGCGCAGCGTCAGCGAGCACGGTGGGATACCGACCGGCTAGCGGGGACCCGTGGAGCCCGGCGTCCGCTCCGCCTGGATTCACCGCGGTGCCTTCCGCTCTTCAACGCGCCGCAGCGTCAAGATGCTGAACGGCGGCGTCGACTCCTCGCGATGCTCAACTACCAGCGGCGCGTGCGATTCCGCGAGCAGCTCGCTGAACCGCACCTTCGACGTGGTGAAGACGAAATCCACCGCCCGCGCGATCGCCGCGCGCAGCGGGCCGTGCGGCGCGTCCTCGGCGACGAACTTGTCGTACACCGAGATGCGCCCGCCGACGCGCAGCACTCGCGCCGCCTCCGCCAGGCAAGCCACCGGATCCTTCACCACCTCCAGCACCTGGTGCAGCAACACCGCGTCGAAGCTGCCGTCGGGCAGCTCCAGCCGCTCGGCGTTCATCACCCGCAGCTCCACGCCCGGCCGCCCGTGGTTCTTCGCGCGCGCCAACATCGCCGGCGTCAGGTCGACGCCCAACACGCTCACCGTGTGCGGCAGCAGCGGCAGGTCGGCGCCGGTGCCGACGCCGGGGACCAGCACGCGTTCGCCGGGCCGCAGCTCGAGCAGCGAGATCGCCCGCCCCCGCTCCTCCACGAAGCCGGGGCCGAGGTCGTAGAAGGTCGCGTAGACGCTATAGCGCGCGCGCCGCCAGCTGCTCACCCGGGGCACCTCCGGTTGCCGCTCAAGCGTAGCCCACCGCGTCGACGGCGCGCGGGCGGCGGTGCGAACGGCGGCTGCGCTGGTGCGGGCGGGCGCCCTCCCGTACAATCGGCGCCAGCTCCGCTGGATCGAAGACGTTGGCCGTTCGCCGCCGCACCGAGCTGCTCTTCGCCATCGGCCTGGTCCCGCTGGTCCTGACGCTGCTGGTGCTCCAGGCGCTCGACCGGTACGACTTCTCGCGCCGCCAGGTCGGCGTCTACCTCGAAGAGCCGCCCGACGAGCCCGGCGTCATCCGCGTCTCCCAGATCGTGCCCGGCTTCCCGAGCGACCTCGCGGGCGTCAAGCCGGGCGACCTGCTGAAGACGCTCAACGGCGTCCCGCTCAAGAGCTCGTCGGAGATGGACGCCATCACCGAGGCCGGGCATGGCACCGTCGTCTACGGCGTCGTACGCAACGGCAAGCACCTCGACCTCGTCGTCCACCCCGGCGCGCCGTTCCCCTACTTCGCCTTCGCCGTCAACGTGCTGGTGGCCCTCGGCTATCTCGCCATCGGGCCGCTGGCGCTGGCGAAGCGGCCCGGCTACTTGCGGGCAAGGTTGCTCTCGATCTTCACCGCCGCGGTGGCGATCGAGATCGCCCTGCCCGAGATCCGCGACACCGTTTCGCTGCTGCTGCCGCTGTCGCTGCTCAACAACGGCTTCCAGATGGGCACCCACCTCCACCTCGCCTCCGTGCTGCCGGAGCGGCAGGGCTGGGTGCGGCGGCGCCCTTGGGTGATCCCGCTCTTCTACGTCATCGGCCTCGGCACCTTCGGCACCGTCGCCGCGGCCTTCGTCGCCGAGCGGTTCGGCTGGCAGGCGCCGCAGCGCTTGTCGGGCAACACGCTCTTCCAGTGGCTCGGCTGGGTGGTGCTGCCGGCGTGGGCGCTGGGAGCGCTGGTGCTGCTGGCGCGCCAGGCGCGGATCTACCCGGAAGCGAAGGGGCGCCAGCAGGCGAGCCTGGTGGCGGCAGGCCTGCTGCCGTGGACGATCCTCGTCGGCCTGTCGCAGACGAAGGTGCTCGACGCCTGGGTGCCGATGCACTGGCAGGACGTGATCTGGAACTTCACGCTGCTGATCTTCCCGCTCGCCGTGGTGATCATCCTCGTGCGCGAGGCGAGGAGCCAGGAGCGCATCCTGCTCTCGCTCACCGACGAGGTGCAGCGGGTCACCTCCGTCGGCGAGGTGTCGCGCATCGTCAGCATCGACCTGCACGAGGCGTTTCACCCCAAGAGCACGCACGTCTTCTACCGCCAGCGCCACTCGCGCGATCTGACCTTGGGTCACTCCACCGGCGTGGCGCCGCGCGAGGAACAGATCCCCGAGAACAGCGTGCTGCTGCGCCTCGTCGAGGCGTACGGCAAGGCTGTCGACTACCCCGAAGACCTCGCCGGCCTGCCGCCGTCCGAACGCGAGTGGCTCGACCGGTTGGAGGCGCGGCTTATCGTGCCGCTCACCGGCCGCGACCACCGGCTGCTCGGTCTGCTCATCCTGGGCGAGAAGAAGTCCGAGGAGCCGTACTCCGAGCACGATCGCGCGCTACTGCAGGCGCTCACCAACCAGATCGCGCTGGTCTACGAAAACGCGCGGCTCAAGGACAGCGTCGAGCAGAGCGCCAAGGTGCAGCGCGAGGTGCTGGCGCGGCTGGGCGACAAGCAGCTCCAACTCGTGCACGAGTGCCCGAAGTGCGGCCGCTGCTACGACGCCAGCGAGGAGGTCTGCCCGGTCGACCGCAACGAGCTGCAGCCGTCGATCCCGGTCGAGCGGGTGATCATGGGCCGCTACCGGCTCGACCGCCGGCTCGAGCGCGGCGGCATGGGCGCCATCTTCGAGGCCCGCGACCTCCACCTCGGCCGAGCGGTGGCGGTCAAGGTGCTGCACGGCGCGCTCATCGGCGAGGAGGTGACGAAGCGCTTCGAGATCGAGGCGCGGCTCACCGCGTCGCTCCACCACCCCAACGTGGTCACCGTCTTCGACTACGGCACCACCGGGACCGGCAACTCGTTCCTCGTCATGGAGCTGCTGCACGGCTTCACGCTCATGGCCGCCATCCGCGACGAGCGGACGGTGCCACCGGCAACGGTGGCGCGCTGGCTCGACCAGGTCTGCGAAGGGATCAAGGCCGCCCACCGCGCCGGCATCATCCACCGCGACCTGAAGCCGGCGAACATCTTCGTCACCCGCGTCGACGCTCCCGAGGGTTACAAGGAAGGGCCGGTCAAGATCCTCGACTTCGGCGTCGCCAAGGTGCGCTCGGCGGCGCGCGCCGCGACCCAGGGCCTCACCGCCCCGGGAGCCCTGGTGGGCACCTTCAACTACATGGCGCCCGAGCAACTCTCGGGCGGCGAGGTCGACGAGCGCAGCGACGTCTTCGCGCTCGGCGTGCTGGCGGTGGAGAGCCTGACCGGCGACCGGCCTTTCGCGGGCACCAACCCAGGCGTGATCCTCACCTCCATCGCCGCGGCGCCCTTCCACCTCGACGGTGCTCTCGCTGGCGGCGAGCGGTTGGAGGCGGTTCTTGCCAAGTGCCTCGCCCACGACCCGGCGCAGCGCTTCGCATCGGTGGCTGCGCTCCAGGCGGAGCTCATTCCCGCGTTGCGCGAGCTGGCGGCGGCGGAGACTGCGCAGCCGGCCGTGAGCTGAGTCGCGTTCCAGATCGAGATTGCTTCGTCGCTGCGCTCCTCGCAATGACTGCTACGTCATCGCGAGCGCAGCGAAGCGATCTCGATCTTGAACGCTCTACTCGCCGGCCAGCTCGCGCAGCAGCGCGAACATCTCGGCGTCCCACGGGTCGGGAGAGGCATCGTCGTCGGCGACGTCGTTGTTGAGCTCGGGCGTCTCGAGGATGAGCGGCACGCCCAGGCTGCGGCGATCGGCGAGCAGCCAGCGGAAGGGTTCGACGCCGATCTCGCCCTTGCCGATGAGCGTGTGGCGGTCGCGGTTGCTGCCGAGCGCGCCTTCGCTGTCGTTCAAGTGGAAGAACGCCGGCGGCTCACCGGCCGCGGCCTCGAACTCGTCGAGCACGGCGGCGAGCGCCTGTGGCGACTTGCGAATGTCGTAGCCCGAGGCGAAGAGGTGGCAGGTGTCGAGACCGTAGCCACTCCGCGCGCGCAGGGCCTTCGGCAGCGCGGCGAGGATCGCGGCCACCTCCTCGGGCGTACGGCCGATGGTGGCGCCCGCGCCGGCGGTGTTCTCGACCAGCAGACGTGTCGGGCCGGGAATGCTCTCGAGCGCGTGCGCCATGGCGGCGGCGACACGCTGAATGCCGGCCGTGCGGTCGCCGCCGCCGCCCGCCGATCCCGGATGGAAGCAGACGGCGAAGGCGCCGAGCGCCGTCGAGCGCTCGAGCTCCTTGCGCAGGCCGGCGGCGGAGCGCTCGTGCTTCTCCTCCTCGGGGCTCGCCGCGTTGAGCACGTAGGCGCCGTGGATCATCACGTGCTCACGCGCGATGCCCAGCTCGGCGAGCGTGGCGTGGAAGCGCTCGACGCGCGCCGGCTGGATGGTGGACTTGTCGCCGTAGAAGCGCGGCGGCGCGGTGAAGAGCTGCAACGCGCGCGCGCCCGCGGCGGCGGCGCGGCGCGCGGCCATGTGGATGCCGCCGTTGTCGACCGTGTGGACGCCGAAGAGGTGGCGCGGCGGCGGCGCGGGGCCGCGCGTCGCGCCCTTGACCGGCGCGCGTGCCTTCGCGGCGCCGCGACGGGCGCCGGCGGCGGTTGGCTTCGCTCGCGGGCTCACGCGGCCTCCTTCGCATGCGGTAGCGCGCCGAGACGCGCCGCCAACCGCCGCGCGTCGTGCGGCGCGTGCCGCTTGGCGTCGTTGTCGAAGTAGACGTAGACGTCGCGCTTCGGCGGCCCCATCGCCCAGCCACGCAGCCGCTTCGCCCACGCGTCGAGCTCGCCGTCGTCATAACCGCTGGCGTAGAGCTCGCGCGAGCCATGGAGGCGCACGTAGACGAAGTCGGCGGTGAGCTCCTCGGCGTAGGGGAACTTCCCCGCCGTGTCGGCGAGCACCAGCGCGCAGCGGTGGCGGCGGAGCTGCTCGTAGAACGGCGGCTGGAAGTAGCTCGGGTGCCGCACCTCGAAGGCGTGGCGATAGCGCCTACGCTCCTTCGCCTCCACCAGCGCGCCGCGGCGCAGCCGACCGTCGTGATGCCGCGCCAGCTCCTCCGCCTCCGCCGTGGTGCGCGGCAGCAGCACCAGGAACTCCTCGAGCCGCTCCTCCTCGTACGCAAACGACGCGGGAAGCTGCCACAGGAACGGTCCCGTGAGCTTGCCGAGCGCCAGCACGCCACTGGCGTAGAAGTTGGCCAGCGGCACCTCGCAGCGGCGCAGCTTCAACATGTGGGTGATGAAGCGGCTGCCCTTGATCGCGAAGAGGAAACCGCCGTGGGGCACCTGCTCGCGCCACGCTTCGAAAGCGGCGGGCGACTTGAGGCTGTAGAAGGTGCCGTTGAGCTCGACCGAATTCAGCTCGCGGCCGGCGTAGGCGAGCCACTCGCGACGCGGCAGCTCGGCGGGATAGAAGCTTCCCCGCCAACCGGGGTAGTCGTAGCCGCTGATCCCCACCCACGCCGTCATCGCCGCGAAGTTACCACCGCGTACAATGGAGGCACACGCACCGATCGCACCGCGAGGACCACCACCATGTCGATCGCCCGTTGCGCCGCTTCCCTCGTCTGCGCTGCTTCCCTGCTCGGCCTCGCCGGCGCCGCGCGCGCCGACGAGCCGCCGAAGGAGCGCCAGTCGCCGCCTCCCGAGAATGCCGCGCCGACGCCGGCTGAGCCAGTCCCGACCGTTCCAGCCAAACCGCCGGTGATGCCGACGACCGTGGTGAGGCCTGCCGGTGTACAGACCGCAGCGAAGCCGGCGGCAACGCCCGCGCCGCCGCAGTCGGTATCCCTCGGCCGCTACGGCGCCATCGAGCTCGGCCGTCCCCCGCAGGGCGCCAGCCGCTGGCACGGCTTCCCCATCTCGCTCAGCCTGCGCGACGCGCCGCTGCCCGAGGTGCTGCGCTCGTTCGCCCGCATCGCCGGCGTCAACCTCGTGCTCGCGCCGGGCGTCACCGGCGACGTCACCGTCGAGCTCAAGGACGTGCCGTGGGACCAGGGCTCTGTGGGTGATCCTCAAGACCCACGACATGGCCGCCGAGATCGACGGCAACGTCTGGAGCGTCGCTCCGTATTGAAAGAGTATTGACAGTTCGGTGCACTTCGGTAACATCGTCAGGCGCTTCGTGCCGTTCGCGCCAAGCCGCCGCTGACACCGCTCGCGAGTAGCGCCAGCAACTTCCGAGCGGCCGTCGACCGTGGCACGGCGCGTGCTCAGCGGCCGGCGCAGGAACGCTGCATGGAAAAACTCACGATGCAGTGGCAGGTCGGCGAAAGCCCCGAGCCGGAGGCGCACTTCTTCCTCTACCGCGAAGGTGAGAACGTCCACTGCGACCATCGCAACATGTCGCGCGACGAGCTCGAGCGGCGCGTCGGCGCCATCCTCTCCTCGAGCGGCGAAGTGCCGCGCTACTACCTCGCCGCGCTGATGGCGTTCGACGATCCGCGCGCGCCACGTTCGGGACAGATCGCCATCTCGTCTGGTCCGACCATCGTCCAGGAGACGTAAGCCCGTCAAGCGGTGCGGCCGGCCGCCTACGGTGCAGCTTCCGGCGCTCCCGGCAGCGAGATCGGCGGCAGCACCGCTTCGATCTGTTGGCGGTGCGTCTCCAGCCATGGCGGCAGCACCAGCGATTCGCCGAGCTGCGCCGGATCTTCGTCGACCGCGAACCCGGGCCCGTCGGTCGCCAGCTCCAGCAGCACGCCGCCCGGCTCCTTGAAGTAGACGGAGCGGAACCAGAAGCGGTCGATCACCTCGGTAGGCCAGCCGCCGGCGTCGACGACCTGCGCGCGCGCATCGATCTGCTGCGCTTCGTCGGCGACGCGGAACGCGAGGTGGTGGATGCTGCCCGTGCCCCACGCGCCGCGCCCGGCGTTCGGCATCTCGCAGAGGTCGAGGTAGCGGCCAGAGCCGCCGCCGGCGACCTGCCAGCGGTGCCACTCGCCTTCGCTGGCGCCCTGCCGATAGCCCAATGCCTCGGCGAGCATCGCCTGCGTCGGCCCGAGCTGGCGCACCGTCATGCGCGCGCCATCGAGGCCGCGCACCTGATTCTCGACCGGCACGGTGCTCTCGGCCCAGGGCGCGAACGGCCGCGTCAGCGCGGTGACGCTCTCGACCAGCGCCACGTGCAAGCCGTGCGGATCGCGCAGCGGCAGCACGCGCTCGCCGAAGCGCATCTCGACCTCGCCGCGGCGCACGTCGCGCGCGGCGAGCCGCTCCTCCCACCAGCCGAGGCTCTCCGGCGGCACCGCCAGCGACACCTCGGTGGCAAGCCCGTGTCCCGCGCGCGACGGCGCCAGCTGCGACCACGGGAAGAACGTCAAATCGGTGCCCGGGTGGCCCGCGGCGTCGGCGTAGAACAGATGGTAGGTGCCAGGGTCGTCCTGGTTGACGCTGCGCTTGACCAGGCGCATGCCGAGCACGCCGGCGTAGAAGTCGACGTTCTCCTGCGCCGAGCCGGCGATGGCGGTGACGTGGTGGAGGCCTGCGACCTCGCGCATCTTTCACTCCGCAGCGATGAAGACCGACTTCCACTCCGAGTAGGCGTCGAGCGCCACCATCCCCTGCTCGCGGCCGATCCCGCTCTGCTTGACGCCGCCGAACGGCGCCTCGACGTGCACGCTCGACGAGCTGTTGACCGACAGCATGCCGGTCTCCAGCCCCCGCGCCACGCGCAGGGCGCGGGCGACGTCGCGCGTCCACAGCGAGCCCGAGAGGCCGTAATCGCTGTCGTTGGCGAGGCGCACCGCTTCGTCCTCGTCGTCGAAGGGCAGGATGCAGACGACGGGGCCGAAGACCTCCTCGCGAACGATGGCCATCGACGGCTCCACGTCCACGTATACAGCAGGTGTCAAGTAGTGGCCGCGCGCCAGCCTCTCGTCGGCGGGCGCCTCACCGCCGCAGAGGCGTCGCGCGCCGGCTTCGTCGGCGCCGGCAACGTAGCGGCGCACGCGCTCGCGCTGCGCCGCCGAGATGAGCGGGCCCATCTCGGCGTGCGGGTCGGCGGGATCGCCGAGGCGGATGGCGCGCGCCCTGTCGACGAAGCGGGCGACGAAGTCGTCGAAGATCGGCCGCTCGACGAGCACGCGGCTGCGCGCGCAACAGTCCTGGCCGGCGTTGTCG
>DASYQD010000169.1:0-47631 GCA_036005845.1 Thermoanaerobaculia bacterium
CGCGCTCCTCCTCTCAGTTACCACGCAGCGCGGCCCGGTGCCGCGGCGGCGGCCCCCGGATCCGCCCGGCACCCGCCGGCCGGGAGGTCACCGCCCCTCAGCGACCACACCCCGCTCAGCGCTTGCGATCGCGCACCACAACCGCCAACGCCCGCAACGCCTCAGCCTTCGCGCCGAGCGGCGCCAATCCATCCACCGCAAAAGCCAGCAGCTCCGCCGCCAGCGCCTGAGCCCCCTCCACTCCCAGCAACTTCACGAACGTCACCTTCGCCTCGTCCTTGCCCAAATCCTTGCCGACGACCTCCGCCTCGCCCACCACATCCAACAAGTCGTCGGTAATCTGAAACGCCAACCCCACATTCTTCGCGTACTTCGTGACCAGCTCGAGCTCGCGCCTCTTGGCATCAGCCGCCATTGCCCCCAGCTCCGCCGCGGCGATGAACAGCGCGCCGGTCTTGTGGCTGTGGATGTACTCCAGCCGCTCCAGATCCAGAGACTCACCGCGACTCTCCAAGTCCAACGCTTGCCCGCCGATCAACCCCTCAGTCCCCACCGCCGCCGCCAGGTGATGCGCCAAGTCCGCCGCCGTGTACCGCGACAGCCCGAGGCGCTGCCCCGCCTCCGCGACCACCGCGAAAGCCCGGTTCAGCAGCCCGAAAGCCGCCAACAAAGCCACGTCCTCGCCGAACTCGCGATGCACCGTCGCCCGCCCGCGCCGCAGCCGCGCGTCGTCCATCGCCGGCAAGTCATCGAGCACCAGCGAGCACGCGTGCACCATCTCCACCGCGCCGGCGAGATCCACCACCTCCTCGCGGCGGCAGCCCAACATCTCCGCCACCGCGAGCGTCAACACCGGCCGCACGCGCTTGCCCGGCCCGGTGAGCGCGTAGACCATCGCCGCGTGCACCCGCTCCGGGCGCTGGTGCGCGGCGGGGAGCAGCGCCGGCAGGCGCCGGTCTACGCGCTCGCCAAAGGCCTGAAGCCGTTCGCCAAGCGCGGCCGCGTCGTCGCTACTTGAACGACGCCACCGCCGAAGCTTCGTCGTCGTAGACCTCGAAGACGGTGATCAGCTGCGTGATCTGCAGGATGTCGTTCACCTTCGGCGGCAACCCCACCAGCTTCAGCTTGCCGCCGCGGTGGGCGACGCTGGTATAGGCGGAGACCAGCTCGCCGACACCCGCCGAGTCGATGGTCGTCACTCCCTGCAGGTTGAGCAGGATGTCGCGCGCGCCGCCGCCCAGCGCCACCTGCACCGCGTCCTTGATCGCCACGTCGCCGACCCCGATGGTGATCTTGCCCGTCACGTCCAGGACGGTCACGTCCCCCACTTGGCGCTGTCTGATGTTCATGACCTCGTCTCCTCCTCGGCACGCGGCGCCGCGGCCGACTTGATTCGCTTGCGCAACACCACCTCGGTGCCGCCCTGGGCGCCGAAACGGTACTCCACCTTGTCCATCAGGCTCCGCATGTAGAAGATCCCGCGCCCGCCCGGGCGCAGCAGGTTCTCGGGCGCCAGCGGGTCGGCGACGGAAGAAGGGTCGAAGCCCTTCCCCTCGTCGCGCACCGAGACCTCGACGTCGCCGGCGTCGATGCGGACCTCGACCTCGACCTGCTTCTGCGGGTCGCCGCCGTTGCCGTGCTTGATGGCGTTGGCCACCGCCTCGCGCACCGCGAGGCCGATCCAGTGGCGGTCGTCGTCGCCCAGCTCGAGCCGCTGCAGCAGGTCCTCGACGACGGCCTGCACCAGCTCGATGTTCTCGAAGCGGCTGGCCACCGCAAGGTACGCCTCGGGCTCCACGACCGGCATAGGGTGCGTCCGATAGTAACAGCGATGCTCGGCGCCACCCCACCCGGCGCGCTCAGCCGCGCGCTCACCACGGCAGGCCGCTCCCTGCGGCGAGCAGCGCGCCGGCCAGCGGACCCAGCGCCTTGGCCCCGCCCTGCGGCCATTGGTGTAGCGCCCAGGGGATGAGGATCAGCAGCTGCACCGCGTCGAAGAGGAAGTGCGCCGCGATCGCCGGCCAGAGGTTCTGCCGCCACCAGACGAGGCCGGCGAAGACGAGCGACAGGATGCTGACGCCGACGAGCAGGAAGGGCTGGTCGTAGGAGAGGTGCGCAAGCACGAAGAGCAGCGTCGAGACGCCGATCCCCACCCGCGGCTGCAGGAAGCCGCGGAAGAAGATCTCCTCGACGACGCCGGCCGAGAGCGCCAGCGCCAGCTTGAGCCCGGCGGGCAGCCCGGCGATCCACACGATCAGCGCCGGCGGCTGCCGCGGCAGGAGGTTCTCGCCCCCCAGCGCGTACAGCGTGCCGACCACCACCAGCATGCAGACCAGCAGCACCGGCCAGACGAGCAGGCCGAGGCCGAAGCCGATGCCCACTTCCTTCGCCGGCTGTGCGGTAGAGAGGCCGAGCTGGCGCGCGAAGAGGCGCGGCAGGCTCACTCCCGTGTGCGGCTCGCCGGCGAACCCGAGCAACAGCCAGAGCAGCAGCGCGGCGACCAGCATCCCGTGCAGCCAGAAGAGCCGCAGCGTCGGGATCTCGGCCGGCAGCGGCCCGCGCTCGAGACCCACCATGCCCAGCGCCGCGAAGACGCCGATGTAGAGCACCGCGGCGACGACCAGAGAACCGGCGAGCCGCCGCCAGGGCTGCCGAAAGCCCGGCGGCATCAAGCCGTGCGTGAAGGTGAGCTGATCCACCGCCGTGGCGCTGACCAGCGCCAGCACCAGCGGGCCGAGCAGGCGAAGGGGCTCCAACCCGTCAGGGCTCCTGCGCGGTCGCCAGCGGCGGCAGCACGAGCACCGGGCAGCTCGCGTGGCGCAGCACGCTCTCCGCCGTGCTGCCCATGAAGGCGTGGCGGATGCCGCTGCTGCCGTGGCGCGCCAGCACGATCAAGTCGGCGCCGATGTCGGCGGCCACCGTCACGATCTCGTGGCGCGGGCGGCCGCGGACGACGAGCTTCTCGACGCCGCCGGGTGGCGGCGGGCTCTGCAGCAACTCGCTCATGTGGTGCAGCGCGCGCTCGCGCATCGACTTGTAGAACTCCTCGTCGGGGTGGTCCCAGGCGAAGAGCTCGGGGTAGGGGAAGCTGTCCTCGATGACGGTGAGCAGCGCCACCTGCGCCTGCGCCGCTGCCGCCAGCGCCAGCCCGTAGCGCAGCGCACGCTGGGAGTCGTCCGAGAAGTCGAGCGGGATGAGGACCTTCTTGGGCGGAAAGGGCGCGTTCATCGGCTGCGGATCCTAACAGCGAATGGCGGCGCGGAGCTTCGCGGCGAAGGCGGCGCCGTGGCATCCTTGCGGCCTCATGAAGATCACTTCCGTTGCGGGGTGCGCGGTGCGGGTCGTGGTGTCTCTCGTCGCAGTCGCGGCATGGCCGGCGGCTGCCGCGGCGCAGGCGCCAGCGCCGCCGTCGGCCGAGCCTCATCTGGCCGACGTGCGCCGGCTCACCGTCGGTGGCGAGAACGCCGAGGCCTACTGGGCGCCCGACGGGCAGCGGCTGATCTTTCAGCGCACGGCTCCCGAGGTGGATGGCGCGCCGAGCTGCGATCAGATCTACCAGCTCGACCTCGATGCGGCGAGCGGCATTCCCACGCCGACGCTTCTCTCCTCGGGCCAGGGACGCACGACCTGCAGCTACTTCCTTCCCGACAACCGCCGCTTCCTCTATTCGACGACCGAACTGCTCGCGCCCGGCTGCCCGCCGCCGCCCGATCGCAGCCACGGCTACACGTGGGCGGTGTACGACACCTACGAGATCGTGCTGCGCGATGGTGATGGGCCGCCGCGCCGGCTCACCGACAACCACGCCTATGACGCCGAGGCGACGATCTGCCCGCGCGACGGCTCGATCGTCTTCACCTCCGACCGCGACGGCGACCTCGAGCTCTACCGCATGGACGCCGACGGCAAGAACGTCGTGCGGCTGACCAATGCGCCGGGCTACGACGGCGGCGCCTTCTTCTCGCCCGACTGCAGCCACATCGTCTGGCGCGCGGCGCGGCCGCAGGGCGCGGCCCTCGAGGAGGCGCGCGCGTTGCTCGCGCAGCACCTCGTCAAGCCGACGCAGCTCGAGCTGTGGACGGCGCGCGCCGACGGCACGGAAGCGCAGCAGGTCACCTACCTCGGCGCCGCCTCCTTCGCGCCGTCGTTCTTCCCGTCGGGAGACCGCATCGCCTTCGCCAGCAACTTCGGCGACCCGAAGGGCCGCGAGTTCGACCTCTGGGCGATCGACGTCGCCGGCACGCGGCTGGAGCGCATCACCGCGACGCCGGGCTTCGACGGCTTCCCGATGTTCTCGCCCGACGGCACGCGGCTGGCGTACGGCACCAACCGCTTCATCCCCGGCGGCCACGAGACGGACGTCGCCGTGGCGCGCTGGGTGGATTCAGCGCCGCGCTTCGAGGAGGGTCCGGCGGATCGCTATCTCGAGGACGTGCGGTGGCTCGCCGACGATGCGCGCGAAGGACGCGGCATGGGCAGCGCGGGGTTGGTCGCGGCGGCGAAGTGGCTCGAGGCCCGCTTCCGCAGCATCGGCCTGCAGCCCAGCGTGGCGGGCGGTTTCCGCCTGCCGGTGCAAGTGCCGACGGCGGTGCGCGTCGAGCCCGGCACGGCGCTGCGGGTCGACGGCCGCGAGGTGGCGCACGGCACCGACTTCGAGGTCGCCGGCTTCTCGTCGACCGGTAAGGTGGCCGGCGACGTCGCGTCGGTCGGCTACGGCATCGTCGCGCCCGAGCAGGGCCGCGACGACTACGCCAGCGTCGACGTCAAGGGCAAGGTGGCGCTCGTTCGCCGCTTCGTCCCGCCCGGAGATGCCTTCGCCGACCCCGAGCTGGCGCGGCGCTACGGCGACTTGCACGCCAAGGCGTTCTCGGCGCGCGAGCACGGCGCCGTGGCGCTGCTCGTCGTCGATCTACCACCTCCGGATGACGCGAAGGAAGAGCAGGAAGTCGAGGAGGCGCCGCTGCCGAGCCTGCACGTCGAGGAGCGCGGCGACGCCGGCATCCCGGTGCTGGTGCTACGCCGCGAGATCGGCCGCGCGCTGTTCGCGGGCGCGCACCGCGTCGAAGCCGACGTGCGCCTCGCCCACGAGCACGCCGACACCGCCAACGTCGTGGGCGTGCTGCGCGCCACCGCTGCCAACGAGCACCTGCCGCCGATCGTGCTCGGCGCCCACTACGACCACCTCGGCCGCGGCGGCAGCGGCTCGCTGGCGCCCGAGTCGCACGACGTGCACAACGGCGCCGACGACAATGCGTCGGGCGTCGCCGCGCTGCTCGAGACGGCGCGCTTGCTCGCGGCCGGCCCGCGCTCGCGCGATGTCTGGTTCGTCGCCTTCACCGGCGAAGAGGAGGGCCTGTTCGGCTCGACCGCGCTCGTGCGCCACCCGCCGAAAGGCCTCGACGTCGAGCACGCACTGGCCATGCTCAACTTCGACATGGTCGGCCGGCTACGCAACAACCGCGTCAGCCTGCTCGGCGGCGGCTCGGCGAGCGAATGGAGCGAGCTCGTCGAAGCGCCGTGCCGCGACCTCGGACTCGACTGCCAACTCGGCGGCGACGGCTACGGCCCTTCCGACCAGACGCCGTTCTACGCCGCCGGCGTTCCCGTTCTCCACTTCTTCACCGGCGTCCACGACGACTACCACAAACCGTCCGACGACAGCGCGGCGATCAACGCCGCCGGAGGAGCGCGCGTGGCCGAGTTGGCCGCCAGAGTCGTCGACGCGCTCGAGCAGCGCGCCGCGCCGCTCACCTATCAGCGCGTGGCGGCCCCGGCGCCGAGCAACGCCGACGTGCGCTCCTACGGCGCCTCGCTCGGCACCATCCCCGACTACGTCGGCCCAGCGAACGGCGCGACCGGGGTGCTGCTCGCCGGCACGCGCCCCGGCGGCCCCGCGGAAAAGGCCGGCCTGCGCCGCGGCGACATCCTCGTCGAGCTCGCCGGCACGCCCGTCCGCGACGTCAACGACTTCATGTACATCCTCCGCCGCGTCAAGCCCGGCCAGACCTCGACCGCCGTAGTGATGCGCGACGGCCAGCGCGTCATCGTCGACGTCACCTTCGACGTCTCGCGCCGGCACTGAGCGCGACCGCGGCTACAACAGCCGCTTGAACTCGTCGATCGTCAGGCCAGCGTCCCGGACGATGCCGGCCATGGTGAACGCATTGACCGGATTGGCGCGAGGGATGGTGAGGATGCGAGTGCCGTCGGTCATCACGACGTGCTTCCCCTCGCGTGCGACACGGAAGCCCGCCTTCTCGAGAGCCCTAACGGCCTGCCGGTGCGAAACGCCCGGGAGCCTGGGCACGACTAAACGGGGACTTCGACCTCGCGAACGTCGGCGTCGCGGAGGTTCTCCTCGACGACGGCGAGGTATTCGCGGATCGCATCCTCGATGTTGGCCAACGCCTCGCGCTCGGTTTCGCCCTGGGACCAGCAACCCGGCAGGCCGGGTACCCAGATGCTGACCCCTTCTTCTGTTTGCTGCAGCGCGACCTTATAGCGCACTTGTGGCTCCTGCTGTCGAGTCTAGCGCCTACGTGGCGTCGCTCTACTTCAGCCGCATCTGATACTGCCGGAGCTGGCTCAACGCTCCCATGAGCCGCGAGCACTTGCGGTTCTTGTGCTGCAGCCCCGGGATGTCGTCGAGCGGCACCTGGACGGCGCGCACTTCGCGCAGCAGCTTGTCCATCTCGAAGCCCAGCTTGTCGAGCTCGCCGCGCTCGAGGCGCTTGTAGGTGCGCTCGTTGACGAGGATGAAGCCGTCGGCGATCTGCTGCGACATCGCCCAGGCGCTGCCGCCCATGAAGTTGCCCATGTTCTCTGTATCTTAGGGCCGATCGTGCGTTATGCTGCGCCTCCGGCGCGGCCGCGCCGCGCCCTCCACTCTCTGCGTCCAAAGCCTCAAGGAGCCACCGCGTGAGCCGTTTTCCCGGCGTCGATTACCTGGACATCGAGTCGCTGCTCTCCGAGGAGGAGCGGCTGGTGCGCGACAGCGTGCGGTCGTGGGTCGACGAGCGCTTCATGCCGCTCATCGTCGAGTGCCACCGCGAGGGGCGCTTTCCCATCGAGCTGGTGCCCGAGATGGGGCACTTGAACCTCTTCGGCTCGACGATCCACGAGTACGGCCTGCCCGGCCTCAACAACGTCGCCTACGGTCTCACCATGCAGGAGCTCGAGCGCGGCGACTCGGGGCTGCGCAGCTTCGTCTCGGTGCAGAGCGGCCTCGTCATGTACCCGATCTACGCGTTCGGCTCGCAGCAGCAGAAGGACAGGTGGATTCCGGCGCTCGGCAGCGGTGAGGCGATCGGCTGCTTCGGCCTCACCGAGCCCGATTTCGGCAGCAACCCGGGCGCCATGCGCACGACGGCGCGGCGCGACGGCGACTCGTGGGTGTTGAACGGCGCCAAGCAGTGGATCACCAGCGGCACGCTCGCCGACGTCGCGGTCGTGTGGGCGAAGACCGACGAGGGCATCCGCGGATTCCTGGTCGAGAAGGGCACGCCCGGCTTCACCTCGGCCGATCAACACGGCAAGCTCTCGCTGCGCGCTTCGGTCACCTCCGAGCTCGGCTTCCATGACTGCCGCATCCCCGCCGACGCCATCCTGCCCAAGACAACTGGTCTCAAGAACGCGCTCATGTGCTTGACGCAGGCGCGCTACGGCATCGCCTGGGGAGCGCTCGGCGCGGCGATGGACTGCTACGACACCGCGCTGCGCTACGCCAAGGAGCGCATCCAGTGGAACGGGCAGCCGATCGCCGCCCACCAGCTCGTGCAGGAGAAGCTCGCCTGGATGATCACCGAGATCACCAAGGGGCAGCTGCTGGCGCTGCAGATGGGGCGGCTCAAGGACCAGGACAAGCTCAAGCCGCACCACGTCTCGATGGGCAAGCGCAACAACGTCTGGGTGGCGCGCGAATGCGCGAAGCTGGCGCGCGAGGTGCTCGGCGCCAACGGCATCGTCGACGACTACCCGGTGATGCGGCACATGATGAACATCGAGTCGGTGTTCACCTACGAGGGGACGCACGACATCCACGCGTTGATCATCGGCGAGGCGGTGACCGGCATCTCCGCCTTCAACGCGCCCCGGCCGATGGAGCGCGCGGCGAGCGAGCCGGCGCCGAGCGCAACGCCGGCGCCCACTCCCGCCGGAGCGGCGAGGTAGCCGCCGTGGAACACCTCCTCGAGCAGGACTTCATCCGCGTCGCCGAGCAGGCGGCCATCGCCGCCGCGCAGACGATGGGGCGCGGCGACCGCAAGCACTCCGACCACGTCGCCGTCGAGGCGATGCGCCAGGAGATGGACACGCTGCCCATCCACGGCCGCGTCGTCATCGGCGAGGGCGAGCGCGACAAGGCGCCGATGCTCTACGTCGGCGAGGAGGTCGGCGCGCGCAAGGGTGACGGGCTGCCCGACGTCGACATCGCCGTCGACCCGCTCGAGGGCACCAACCTCTGCGCCACCGGCGCGCCCGGCGCCATCGCGGTGCTCGCCGCCGCCGAGCGCGGCGGCCTGCTCTACGCGCCGGACGTCTACATGGAGAAGCTGATCGTCGGGCCGACGGCACGCGGCGTCGTCCACCTCGACGCGCCGGTGTCGGAGAACCTGCGCAACATCGCCAAGGCGTTCAAGCGTGAGGTCTCGGACCTGACGGTGGTCGTGCTCGACCGCGAGCGCCACGAGCAGCTCATCGACGACATCCGCACCGCCGGCGCGCGCATCCGCCTGATCGGCGACGGCGACCTGTCGGCGGGCATCTCGGCGGCCGTGCGCGGCACCGGCGTGCAGGCAGTGATGGGTACCGGCGGCGCGCCCGAGGGCGTGCTCACCGCCGCGGCGCTGCGTTGCCTGGGCGGCGAGATCCAGGCGCGCCTCAAGCCCACCAACGAAGAGCAGCGGCGCCGGCTCGTCGAAGAGAAGATCGAGGATGCCAACCGCATCTACAAGACCGAAGACCTGGCGCCGGGCGAGCAGATCTTCTTCGCCGCCACCGGCGTCACCGACGGCGAGCTGCTGCACGGCGTGCGCTTCTTCGGCGCCGGCACCCGCTGCTCGACGCTCTTCCTCTCGGCGCACCAACAGATCATTCGCTTCGTCGACACGATTCATCGGTTGGATCCGGAAATGCCGGTCCTGTTGCGGTGACGGCGGTCCGCGAGCCGTGATCAAGAACGATCGCTGGATCCGCCAGTGGGCGGAGTCGGGCGGCGTCGCCCCCTACGAGCGCGACCAGGTCAACGCCGCCTCCTACGACGTGCGGGTGTCGGAGCATTGGATCTGCCCGACGCGCGAGCCCGAGGAGTTCACCTCCGACCACGTCAAGCTCTTCCCGGGCGAGGTCGTGCTCGCCTCCACCATCGAGTACGTGAAGATCCCGCGCGACGTCGCCTGCGACCTCAAGCTCAAGTCGACGCTCGGCAGGCTGTGGATCAACCACTCCCTCGCCGGCTGGTGCGACCCCGGCTTCGAAGGCCAGATCACGCTCGAGCTGCAGAACCTCGGCCCGGTACCCTTCGTGCTGCAAGCCGGCAGGCGCATCGCCCAGCTCATCTTCATCGCCATGGAAGAGGAGCCCGAGATCGCCTACGGCGAGCCGGGCTCGAACAGCCACTACCAGGGCCAGCGCGGCACCACCACGGCGCGTTGATCTCCGGGCCGCGCGCCGGACCCTCGGGCTAGACTCGCGCCCGAGTCGCATGGGCATCGCCGGCAACCTCAAGACGATGGAGCTCGCCGAGCTCCTGCAGTGGCTGTCGCAGGGCACGAAGACCGGCACGCTGGTGGTCGACAACGGCTCGGTGGAGAAGAAGGTCTTCTTCAGCAAGGGGAAGATCATCTCCTCCGCCGCCTCCGACCCGCGCGAGCACCTCGGGCACTTCCTGGTCAGCCACGGTTACATCAGCGAGGCACAGCTCGCTGAAGCGGTGCGCCGCCAGGAAACGCAGAAGACGATGCTCGGCAAGGTGCTGGTCGAGATGGGGCTCATCGAGGAGGCGGACCTCGATCAGATGCTGCGTCTCAAGGCCGAGGAGGGGGTCTACTCGCTCTTCGACTGGGCGGAAGGCGAGTTCCGCTTCCACGACGACGAGCTGCCCGCCTATCCGATGGTGCCGATCTCGCTCGACGTCACCGGCCTGGTGCTCGAGGCGATGCGGCGGCAGGACGAGTGGAGCCGCTTCCGCGAGCTGATGCCGTCGACGCAGGCGATACCGGTGCGCGTGGTCGACGACCTCGTCGGCGACGGCGGCGAGCTCGACGAGGGGCAGAAGCACATCCTGCTCGCCGTCGACGACCACCGCACGATCGAGGAGATCTCGCTCGAGACCCACGCCAGCGAGTACTACGTGTGCGAGGCGCTCTACCCGCAGGTGAAGGCGCGCAAGGTGAAGATCGTCAAGCCGCGCGGGCACGCGGCACCCGTGCCCCTGCCGCCGCTGACCGTCACCCGCGACGCCGGCGCCCCTTCGAGCAAGTCGCTGCTCGAGCGCGGCCAGAAGCACCTGGCGGCGCGCGAGTACGAGCAGGCGCTGCGCAACCTGCGCGCGGCGCGCAGCCTCGACCCCGACGATCAGACGATCGCCCGCGCCGCCGAGCAGGGCGAGGCGACCATCCGCGCCTTCCTGCAGGCGGAGGGCGTGGTGCTCGACGCCGTGCCCAAGCTCGCGGTCAGGCAGGACGAGGTCGCGCGCATGAAGGTGTCGCCCAAGGCGGGCTTCCTGCTCTCGCGCATCGACGGCAGCTACGACATCGCCTCGATCCTGAAGATCAGCCCGCTGACGCAGCTCGAGGCGTTGCTGGTGTTCCGCGAGCTGGTGCAGAACGGGTTGCTCAGGCTCGAACACAAGAAGAAGAAGTGAGCGGCCGGCGATGAGCGACGACGCCGTGCGGGCGGTGGCGCTCCCCACCCTCCTCGCGGCCTTCGCCGAGTCCCGCGACGGCTTTCGCGCGCTCACCGCGCGCGCCAAACGGCGCTTCGCCGATCGTGACTGGCTGGGCATGCAGGCCGACACGGTGGCGCGGCTCGAAGTCCACGCCAGCGCCGTGGCGGCGGCGGTGACGCAACTGCGCGCAGAGCTCGGCGAAGGGGCGGGCGAACGGCCGCTCTGGATGCGCACCAAGCAGGCCTGGGCGGCGGCGATCCTCGGCCGTGACGACCGCGAGCTGGCGCAGACCTTCTTCAACTCGGTGTCGCGGCGCTTCGTGGCGCGGCGCGGCGTCGACCCGGCGCTCGACTTCCTGCCCTACGACTTTGCCGGCGCCTGGACGGAGCCGGCGGGCGACGCGTTGCGCATCTACGGCGGACAGACGGTGACGGCGCGGCTGGTCGAACGGCTGCTGCACGATCTCGAGCTCGGCGCGCCGTTTCGCGACGTCGCGCGCGACGCGGCAGAGACGGCGGCGCGCGTCGATGCCGCGCTGGCGGCGAGCTTCGGCGACGGCCGCATCGACCGTCTCGAGGTGCTGGCGGCGCCCTTCTTCCGCAACAAGGCGGCCTATGTGGTCGGCCGCGTGGTGCGCGATGGGCTGGTGCGCGCGCCGCTGCTGCTGGCGCTGCTCCACGGTCCCGAGGGAGTCGAGGTCGACGCCGTGCTGACGAGCGAGGACGAGGTGTCGGTCGTCTTCAGCTTCGCGCGCTGGTACTTCCTCGTCGACGCCGACCCGCCGCGCGCCGTCGTCGGCTTCCTGCGTAGCATCCTGCCCAGGAAGCGCATCGCCGAGCTCTATATCGCGCTCGGCCACCACAAGCACGGCAAGACCGAGTACTACGCCGACTTCTCGCACCAGATCCAGCAAAGCCGCGAGCAGCTGGTGCGCGCGCCGGGCAAGGAAGGGCTGGTGATGAAGGTCTTCCACCTGCCCGACTACGAGTTCGTCTTCAAGGTGATCAAGGACCACTTCCCGGCCGCCAAGCGGGTGACGCGCAGCCAGGTGAAGGCAAACTACCGGCTGGTGTTGACGCACGACCGCGTTGGGCGCTTGATCGACTTCCAGGAGTTCGAGCACCTCACCTTCCCGCGCGCCCGCTTCGCGCCCGAGTTCCTCGCCGAGCTGCACGCCGACGCGGGCGGCCAGGTGCAGGAGGCCAACGGTGACGTCGTGCTGCGCCACCTCTACATCGGCCGGCGAGTGGTGCCGCTCGACCTCTTCCTCGCCTCCGACGTGCCGCGCGCGGAGAAAGAAGCGGCGGTGTCCGACTGGGGCTGGTGCCTGCGCGATCTCGCCGCCAACAACGTCTTTGCCGGCGACCTCTTGCTCAAGAACTTCGGCGTCACCCGCCACGGCCGCGTCGTCTTCTACGACTACGACGAGCTGGCGCCGCTGCTGGCCCTGCGCTTCCGGCGCCTGCCGCCGCCGCGCGACGACCTCGCCGAGCTCATGCCCGAGCCCTGGTTCGGCGTCGCCGACGAGGACGTCTTCCCCGCGGAATTCCCGCGCTTCCTCGAGCTCACCGGCGAGCTGCGCGAGCTTTTCATCGCCGAGCACGGCTGCCTCTTCGAGCCCGGCTGGTGGAGCGACATGCAGCGGCGCAACCGCGAGGGCGAGCTGGTGGACGTGTTTCCGTATCCCGAGAGCCGGCGGTTGCGGGCGGGCCAGAGCGCGTGAGCTTGGATCGCGAAGAGGGGAGGTCGTTGGGAGCGCCGGTGGGCGACTACGCGGCGCAGTCGCGGCTCGCGCCTGGGGCGTGGGCGCTGCTCGCCGTGCTCGCCGCCCTCTACGCCTTTCTCTACGTATGGCAACCGGCAACGAAGCGCGCGGTGGGCGGTGGCGACTTCGCGGTCTACCTCACCTCGGGGCGGATGCTGCTCGCCGGACGGACCCCGTACGTGACGCCGGGCTGGAACTACCCGCCGCTGATCTCGTTCCTCGTCGCGCCGCTCGCGGCGTTGCCGTTCCGCACGGCGTGGTGGTGGTGGTTCGTGCTCGGGCACGTCTGCATCGGGTGGGCCGCGTGGTGGACCTGGCGTGCGCTGGGTCGCGGCCGGCGAGCGCTGTGGGCCGTCGCCGTCACCTGGACCGCCGGGCACGCGTTGGCCGTGTCGCTGCTCGAAGGACAGGTCAACCCGCTGCTGCTGGTGCTGCTGTGCATGGCACTCTGGCCGCCTCGGCGCGCGCCGTGGTCGCGCGGCGCGGCGATCGCGGCTGCCTTCGCGCTCAAGGTGTGGCCGGGGATCCTGTGGGCCGAAGACCTGTTGCGCGGGCGCTGGCGGCGGCTCGTCGGCGGCGTCGCCCTGGGAGCGGCGCTGACGGCGGCGCCCCTGCTCGTCCTCGCCTGCTGCTTCGACGGCCCGCTGCGGCCGCAGCGATCCGGCGCGTTCTTCGGCAGTCCCGCGTTCCTCAACGCCTCGCTGGCGGGCTTCGCCATGCGGCTCGCCGATCCACCCTTGCGCGGCAGCCGCCTGCCGCCCAACTGGACCGCCGGTCTGATCGAGCAGCTCCACATCTCCACGCGCGATCGCGTTCTCGGCGCCGCCGCCTCGTTCACTGCGCTGGTGGCCGGGCTGGCACTCCTCGCCTTGGCGCTGCGGCGGCGCGTTGAGCCGCCGCGCGAGCCGTGGCGTCTCGGCGCCGCGCTGGTGGCGCTGGCGCTCGTGGCGTCGCCGGTCTCGTGGCCGCACTATCCGGTGCTGCAGCTTCCCGGCACCGCGGCGCTCGCGTACGGGCTCGCCGGCGCGCGCCGCTGGCGACGGCTGGGCGCGCTCGCCGTCTGTTTCCTCGCCGTCAATTGGACGGAGGCGCTCGTCATCGGGCCTTACGTCGACGCCTACGGCATCGTGGTCGCAGCCCCGGCGGTGACGTGGGCGATCACCACGCTGCCGGTGGTCGGCGGCGTGGGGCTGTTCGTGCTCCACCTGCTCGAGCTGCGTCGCGATCAGCGTGACGTAGCGAGTTCGCGCCTCCCCGCGGCAGCGACGTCGCGCACCTGAGCCGCGCCTCAGAGCCGCGGCCGCGACACGTGCGGGTTGCCCGCTTCGGCGAAGCGCAGCGGCCACGCTGCCGCTTCCTTCGCGTAGGCGACGCCGATGCGCGGCCCGGTGGCGATCCGCGCCCGCGCCACCGGCTCGCCGGCGGCGATCCACAGCTCGCGCCCGTCCAGCCGCGCTCCGTCGAGCGCGCGGTCGACGCCGAGCGCCTGCGCCAGCTTGCCCGGTCCGCCCGCCACGTCGCCGGGCCGCGCGCGGTCGGCGAGGCCGCGCCGCGCCCGCATCGCCGTCTCGCCGCGGAGCGGCTCGCCGGCGCGCAGCAGCACCGCGCCGCCCTCATCCTGCTCGCCGCAGACGACGTTGAGGCACCAATGCATGCCGTAGATGAAGTAGACGTAGGCGTGGCCGCCGGGCAGGTAGAGGCTCTCGTTGCGCGCCGTGCGGCGGCCGCCCCACGCGTGCGCGGCGCGGTCGGGCGCGCCGAGGTAGGCCTCGACCTCGACGAGCCGCAGCACCAGCCGCTGCCGGCCGATGCGGCGCACCAGCCATCGCCCGAGAAGGTCCGGCGCCACGACCTCGGCCGGCCGGCGGTAGAAGTCCAGTGGCAGCGCCTCCAGATCATTCGTCGAGCGGTCCATGGCGAGCGCGCGCGACCTTATAAGATCGCCGCGCATGCCCGAGACGCTCTTGATCACCGGCGGCGCCGGCTTCATCGGCAGCCATCTCGCCGAGGGCGCGCTGCGCGCCGGCCACCGCGTGATCGTGCTCGACAACCTCTCGACGGGCCGGCGCGAGAACGTGCCGCCGGGCGCCGAGCTCGTCGAGCGCGACCTGCGCGAGGAAGGTCTCGAGGAGCTGTTCCGCGAGCGCGGCGTCACCGTCGTCTCCCACCACGCGGCGCAGGCCAACGTGCGCGTCTCGGTCGAGCAGCCGATGCTCGACGCCGAGGCCAACGTGCTCGGCAGCCTCAAGCTCATCCAGGCCTGCCGCCACACCGGCGTGCGGCGCATCCTCTTCGCCAGCAGCGGCGGCACCGTCTACGGCGAGCAGGAAGCGTTCCCTTGCGACGAGGACCACCCGACGCGGCCGCTATCGCCCTACGGCTGCAGCAAGCTCGCCGTCGAGCTCTACCTGCTCGCCTACGGGCGGCTCGGCGACCTCGAGCCGCTGATCGTGCGCTACGCCAACATCTACGGCGCGCGCCAGGACCCCAAGGGCGAGGCCGGCATCATCGCCATCTTCGCCGAGCGCCTGCTGCGCGGCGAGCCGCCGCGCATCTTCGGCGACGGCCTGCAGACGCGCGACTACGTGCACGTCTCCGACGTCGTCGCCGTGCAGCGCGCCGCCCTCAACCAGTGGGTGAGCGGCGTCTTCAACGTCGGCACCGGCGTGGAGACGACGCTGCGCTCGCTCTACTCGAAGGTGCAGAAGGGGCTCGGTCTCGCTCCCGTCGAGCCGCTCTACCTGCCGGAGAACCGCGGCGAGCTGCGGCGCAGCGCCCTGTCGCACCGCCACCTCGCCGAGACGCTGGGCGTGGCGCCGAGCGTGGAGCTAGATGCCGGCCTCGCGCAGACGCTGCCTTACTACCGCCAGCAGCAGCAGGCGCGATTGGAGGCAAGGTGAGCGCGCCCGAAGACGAGGACGACGAGGAACGGGAGGACGAGGGCGAGCGCGAGCGGCCGGCGCTCTTCGCCTCGCTGCCGCCCGGCCTCGCCGACGTCTTCGATCCGCGGCGGCCATGGGACCTGCTCGGCACGCCGCTCGACGAGCTGCTCGCCGGGCTGCCCTCGTCACGTCTCGACACGCCGATCCCGCCGGGCGTGCACCTGCTCGGCGACCGCATCGTCATCGGCAAAGGCGTGAAGCTGCTGCCGGGCGCCGTGCTCGAAGGTCCGCTCCGCATCGGCGACGACTGCGAGGTGCGGCCCGGCGCCTACCTGCGCGGCGGCGTGTGGGTAGGCGACGGCTGCGTCATCGGCGCCAACGTCGAGGTCAAGCACGCCATCCTCCTCGACGGCGCCAAGTCGCCGCACCTCAACTACGTCGGCGACTCCATCCTCGGCCAGAACGTCAACCTCGGCGCCGGCACCATCCTCTCCAACTTCCGCCACGACGGCTCCGAGATCGAGGTACCTGAGGGTCCCGATGGCCGCGCCCGCGTCGCCACCGGCCGCCGCAAGCTGGGCGCCATCTTGGGCGACGGCGTGCTCACCGGCTGCAACTGCGTGCTGCACCCCGGCTGCGTCGTCGGCACCGGCACACAGATCTACCCCGGCGTCATGCTGCGCCCCGGCTTCTACCCGGCGCACCACATGGTGAAGCTGCGCCAACGGCAGGAGCTCGTCGAGCTGCACCGGCCCAATTGAGCTGCGAGCGCCCAGATCTCTCGAGCCGGAAGCCCGGTGTTACCATGAATTCCGGCAGTTCCGATCTCAACGACAGCGGTTCATGAACAGTCCGGCCGTCATCTTCGAAGAGAGTTTGCGGGTGCCAGCGGAGGTCCACGACCTGCAGGCGTTCCGGCGCTGGGCCTTCTCGCCCGACTTTCCCGAGGCGGGACGTATCGATTTTCTCTCCGGGGACGTGGAGGTCGACATGAGCCCGGAGGATCTTCACACCCACGGCCGGGCCAAGATGGCAGTCAGCAGGGTGCTCGACGAGTTGGTCGAGGCCGCGGATCTCGGCGAGGTCTTCGTCGATCGCTCGCGAGTCACCTCTTCGGCCGGTAACCTTTCCGTGGAGCCCGATGTCGTGGTCGTTCTCTGGCAGTCGCTGGAGAGCGGACGAGTCCGCTACGTTCCCGATGCGCAAGGGCGCCCGGGCCGCTCGCGGGAGATCGAGGGTGCTCCCGACCTCGTCGTCGAGATCGTCAGCGATTCGTCGGTCGGTAAGGACAGGCGCCGGCTTCCCCGTCGCTACGCAGCGGCTGGGGTGCGAGAGCTGTGGCTCGTCGATGCGCGCGGCGACGAGTTGGCGTTCGAGATCCACTCGCTGGCGGGAGACACCTTCGAGCGCGTGACCGCCGACCCCGACGGTTGGACCGCCTCACGCGTGCTGAGCCAATCGTTCCGCCTCTTGCGCCAACGGACTCGACTTGGCACCTGGCGCTATCGGCTCGAGCGCCGCACGTAAGCTGGCGCCCACTCGCCCGCGATCGCTGTCGCCGTCCCTTATGATGGGACATGCGACTCAACAACGTCATCCTGGCTCTGCTCGCACTTGCGGCCGGCGCGGCGCAGCCGGCGAAAACCGCGCCGCCGCCTGAGAACCTGGCCGGCCTCGCGTCGGGCGCCGTGGTGGTGATCCGTCCGACCGCCGGCGACGCCAACGGCGAGGCCTGGTTCCTGCTCGACGAAGACCTGCGCACGGGCTGGACCAGCCTCGACGGCAAGCATCTCGAGCCTACCGTCATCGAGCTGCCGGACCGCAGCGTGATCCGCACCGTGCAGTTCGACACCGGTCTCGTCGAGTTCGACGGCCGGCTGCCGAAGCGTGTCCTCGTCGAGATGTCCGACACCAGCGCTACCGCCGGCTTCAAGCCGATCGCCGACGTCACCCTGTCGCCGGCGATGAAGGACGGCCAGGTGTTCAAGACCACGGCGGAGGTGCCCGGCCGCTGGATTCGCCTCGCGGTCAAGTCGATGCAGGCGCCCGATCACACCATCGCGCAGCTCATGGAGTTCCGCGCCTTCGGCGAGCGCTTGACGCACAACGCCGCGCCGTCGGTCGCCGGCACCTACGTCGTCGAAGGCGGCCCGCTGATGCACCTGCGCGAGGAAGGCGGCCGAGTGACGGGATGCTTCGAGGGCGACGGCGGCGGGCCGATCGAAGGCGGCCTCGAAGGGCGCGCTCTGCGCTTCAACTGGAAGCTGGGGACGGACGAAGGTCCGGCGATCGGCGTGTTCGGCTCGGCGGCGACGTTCTTCGGGTTCTGGAAGACCAACGGCGCCGAGCCCAACGCGGTGCTCACCGTCGTCGACGTCAAGAAGAAATCCGCGGCGCCCGGCGACTGCCCGAACTGGCACGCGGCCGATCCGCTGGCTGCCGAGCTCGAGAAGAGCGGCCGCGTGCGCCTCTATGGGATCAACTTCGACTCCGATTCCGACGTGCTGCGGCCGGAATCGAAGGGCACGCTCGACCAGATCGTCGCCACGCTGAAGAAGGATGCGGCGTTGAAAATCACCATCGAGGGGCACACCGACTCCACGTCGACGCCGCAGCACAACCAGCAGCTCTCCGAGAAGCGGGCCGTCGCCGTGAAGGCGTATCTCGTCGCCGGCGGCATCGACGCCGGACGTCTCGCCACCGCAGGCTTCGGGTCCAGCCGGCCGGTGGCCACGAACGAGAGCGCGATCGGGCGAGCCGAGAACCGCCGCGTCGAGATCGTGCGGCGCTGAGCGAGTCCTAACCGCCGGCGGCCGCCGGATGCGAGATCACCAGCACCGTGCGGTCGTCCTCGGGCGGCGAGCCGCCGGTCCACTCGTCGACGCGGGCGAAGATGCCCTGCACCACCTCGGTCGCCTTCTTCCCCTGTAGCTCGCGCACGGTCCCCAGCAGGCGCTCGGTGCCCAGCTCCTCGCCGTCGCCCTCGCGGCGCGCCTCGACGACGCCGTCGGTGAAGAGCACCAGCAGGTCGCCGGGGCGCATCTTGACGAAGCCGCGCTCGTAGGTGGCGTCGGCGAGCGGGCCGAGCACCGGGCCGCCCTCGCCGAGGAAGCGCGCCGGCCCGTCGGGCGGCAGGTGGAAGGGCGCGATGTGCCCGGCGTTGACGTAGATGAAGGTGCCGTTGAGCTCGAGCTCGCCGTAGAAGAGGGCCACGAAGCGGCTGGTCAGCGTGCTCTTGTGGATGATGCCGTTGAGCCGCTCGACGGTGCGCACGATCTTGAAGTCGCGCGCCATGCCCATGCGCAGGCCCATGTGGACGTCGCGCACCTGCAGCGCCGCCGGCAGGCCGTGGCCGGAGACGTCGGCGATGGCGATGCCGAGGATCTTGTCGGTGATCGGGATGAGGTCGAAGAAGTCGCCGGCGACGCGGTCCATCGGCACCACCTGCCCCGCCATCTCGAACGGCGGATACGGCGGCGCCTTGCGCGGCAGGATCGACGCCTGGATCCGGCGCGCCTCGCGGAAGACCTCCTCGATGCGCTCGTGGCGCACCTTCTGGTTGATGGCGTTGCGCAGGATCTGCAGCGAGAAGACGATGTCGTCGCGGCTCGCCACCGGATCGACGTTGAAGGCGAGGATGTAGTCCTCGTCGCCCACCTCGATGCAGGCGAACTCGCGCACGCCGAGCGACTCCTCGAGCGCGCGGTCGACGCCGGGGTCGTCGGGCTCCATGTAGACGACGCCGTTGGTGACGCAGGCGTCGATCGGCGCGTAGGCGCGCGGCACGCGCAGGCCGGCGTCGACGGCCTTGGCATCGCCGAAGGTGTCGCGCACCACGTAGTCGGTGCCGTCGCGTTGGTAGACGCGTCCGCCGACAAGGCCGAGCTCGGGCCGGAACTGCGCGATGATCTCGCCCGCGACGCGGCGCACGGTGGCCTCGACGTCGCCCAGCTTCTGGATGGTGGCGACGAGGCGCTCCACCTTCTTCATCAGCTCCCGGTAGTCCACCGGGCGGTCCGCGACTGTCGGCATGCGGGCCGGAATATAACGCGCAGCGCTCGGCGCGAACGTGTGACGCAGGTGTCAGCGGTACGCCTTGCCGCGCGGCAAGACACGCAGCACGTGCAGCACCTGCCGCTCCTCGTCCCGAGAGAAGCGCAGCCGCCAATCGCCGATCCTGAGACGGTATTCCGGCGGTTTGACGTCGACCAGATGCAGCACGTCGCCTTGCCCGAAAGCGGCGAAGCGTTCGACTGCATCGACGACACGAGCCTGTGTCTGGCGGTCGAGCCGCTTCAGGTCCCGCCGCGCACGCGGCAGCCAGTTGACTTCCAGCTTCACTCGAGGCCGAGCTCGCGCCGCACCTGCTCGGTGGAGCTCCCCTCGCCACGCTCGCGCTCACGACGCGCTTCACTCAGCCCACCGTCGTCGTCGTCGGCATCGGCCTCGTCGTCGGGCGGGGCGAGGAGCAAGGCCCGCTCAACCGGGCTGATGGTCGCATTCAGGCCGGCGAGCAGTCGGCCTGCGATCGGCAAGTCTTCGTCGGGCAGGGTGTCGAGGAGTTGGTGCAGCGTGGCACGTCGAACCATTGCGCGACCCTCTGGGTGTCGATGATAGCGCTGAGGAGAGTCGACAGACCTGGACTCGAGCCAGTCTCAACCGTTGTCGACCAGCAGCGCCACCAGCCGGTCCTGCGCCAGCCTTCCCTGCCACGCGTTGGCGCCGTTGGCGAGGATCGAGAAAGCATAGATGCGGCCCGAGCGGCCCTTGGCGTAGCCCGACAGCGTTGACACGCGCTCGATGGTGCCGGTCTTGGCGAAGACGTTGCCGCGGTAGGCGGGCTCGGTGAGCCGCTGGTGGAGGCTCGCCTCCGGCTCGCCGGCGTAAGGCAGGCTGCGCACGAACTCGACGCCCCAGCGCTGGCGGAACATGTAGTCGAGAAGCTGCGTCATGCCGCGCGCCGTCACCCAGTCGCCGCGCGACATGCCCGAGCCGTCGTCGACGTGGAACTGGTCGCGCGGCCAGCCGACCTTGCGCGCGAGGAAGTCGCCCACCACCCGCGCGCCGCCCGCGAAGCTGCCTTCCTTGCAGAAGCGCGCGCCGAGCAGCTTGAGCAGGCTCTCGGCGTAGAAGTTCTGGCTGCGCTTGTTGGTGGTGTCGAGCGCGCTGACGAGCAGCGTGCGGTGGGTGTGGACGAGCTCCCACCACGGGCCGGGAAGCCGCCCGACGGGGCGCGTCTGGCCGTCGATCGCGATGCCCTCTTCGGCGAGCGCGGCGCGCAGCGCCAGGCCGAAGTAGGCGACGGGGTCGGGAACGGTGACCCACACCTCCATCGGCCCGCCGTTGACCGGCATGTCGCCGCTCACCTGCACCATGCGCGACTCGGGGTTGCGCAGCACCGCCCAGCGCGCGTTGCCCTTCGCCGTGCGCAGGCCGTTCTGCAGCAGCAGCGCGTCGACGCGCGGCACCAGGTCGAGGATGCCGCGCTGGCCGCGGCGCGGCGCGCCCCAGCCGCGGAGGAGCTGGCAGTTGTCGTTGAACGACAGGGCCGCCACCGGCGCCTCGTACCACCACTGCCGCTGCTCTTGCGGCCAATCGGGATGCGTGAGCGGACCGGTGAAGAGGCCGTGCTCGAGGTAGAGGTCGCCCGCCACGCGGCGCACGCCGCGCTGCCGTAGCGCGGCGGCCCAGCGGCGGAACGCCGCGTAGGGATCGCCGTTCTCCCGGCCGGAGATCGTCGGATCGCCGGCGCCGCGCACCGCGAGGTCGCCGGTGAGCACGCCGTCGGCGCCGACGCTGCCGCGGATGCCCACCTGCGTCTCGAAGGCATAGCCGGGGCCGAGCAGCGACACCGCGGTGGCCGTCGTCAGCAGCTTCTGGTTCGACGCCGGCGTCATGTGCGCGTCGGCGCGGTAGGCGTAGTCGAGCTGCCGGCTGCCGAGCTCGACGACGCGCACGGCGAGGTTGGGGATCGATTGCGTGGTGCGCGACACCTCGGCGTCGAGCAGCGGCGTCAGCTCGTCGATCGCGAACGCCGGCGGCACGGGGGCGCCGAGGGTCAGCGCGCAGAGCAGAGCTGCGATCAGTGCGCGAGCGATGTGAGATGGCGGGCGGTGGCGCATCTCCGTTCGAATTGTAGCGGTCGACTGCGAGCCGCTTCGGAGGCGCACGTTAGAGTGATTGCGTGAGCGCGGTCCTTCCCGCACTTCCAGATGCCCTGCGCGAGCTCGTCGCTCGGCTGCCGCCGCGAACCGAGGCCTATCTCGTCGGCGGCGCCGTGCGCGATCTCCTGCTCGGGCGGCCGCTCGTCGACTTCGACCTGGCGGTGCCGCGCGGGGCGGTGGCCTTGGCGCGCCGGCTCGCCGACGGGCTCGGCGCCGCGTTCGTGGCGCTCGACGACGAGCGCGGCGTCGCGCGCGTAGTGTGGGAGCGCGAGGGGGGGCGGCTCGAGGTCGACGTGGCCGACTTCCGCGCTGAGGATCTCGAGGGCGACCTGCGCGCGCGCGACCTCACCATCAACGCGATGGCGATGCCGCTCGACGGCGGGCGCGACGCGGCGGCGGTCCCTGAGCTGATCGACCCTGCCGGCGGCCGGCGCGATCTGCGCGACGGCGTCGTGCGCCTGCTCTCGCCGGCGGTGCTGCGCGACGATCCGCTGCGCACGCTGCGCGCCGTGCGCGTGGCGGCGCAGCTCGGGTTTCGCCTCGACGCGGACTCGGCGGCGTGGATCGCCGAGGCGGCGCCGCTGCTTCCGAGCGCGGCACCCGAGCGCATCCGCGAGGAGCTGTGGAAGTGCATCGTGGCGCCGTGCCCCGCGGCGACGCTGCGCCGGCTCGACGAGCTGGGCCTGCTCGCCATCGTGTTGCCGGAGGTCGTTCCCGCGCATGGCATGGCGCAGAGCCCGCCGCACCGCGAGGACGTGTGGGAGCACAGCCTGTCGGTCGTCGAGCAGACGGCGAAGGTGATCGCGCTCGTGCAACAGCTCGCTGCCGGCGACACCGAGAGCGCCACAAACGCGTTGCTGCAGCGCGGGGTCGTGGATGCGGATCGAGCCGTCGCCGAGTCCGGTATCGCCAGGGGCGATGAGCCGACCGGTGGTGCCGACCCGGACCTCGCCGCGGCGCTGGCGCCGTTCGCATCGCCGCTCGCAGAACGCCTCGCACGGCCGTTCGCCGCCGATCACCAGGCGCGCGGACTGCTGCTCCTCGCGGCGCTCTTCCACGACCTCGGCAAGCCGCGCGCGCAGAGCGTCGGCGAGGACGGCCGCATCCACTTCTACGGCCACGAGCAGGCGGGTGCTCGGCTGGCGGCGGACCGCCTCGACGCGCTGCGCTTCGCGCAGGCCGAGGTCCAGCAGGTGAGCGCGATCGTCCGCCATCACATGCGGCCGCTGCAGCTCCAGCGGCCGGCGCCGCTGTCGCCGCGCTCGCTCCATCGCTATCACCGCGCCACCGGCGAGGTGGGCCCCGAGGTCTGCCTGCTGTCGCTCGCCGACAACCTCGCGAAGGGAGCCGAGCGCACTCACGGTGCGTGGCCCGTCTTCCTGGCGCGCGTCGGCGAGCTGCTCGACGCCTTCTTCTTCCGCCACGACGAGCTGGTGGCGCCGCCGCCGCTGCTGCGCGGCGGCGAGCTCGCCGCCGAGCTGGGTGTCGCTCCCGGACCGTGGACGGGCGAGCTGCTGCGCGCGCTCGCCGAGTCGCAGGCGACCGGCGAGGTGCGCACGCGCGAGGAGGCGTTGGCGACGGCGTGCGCGTGGTGGCAGGAACATGGCAATGCCTGACTTTCTCTTCGACGGCCCCGACGACGCGCCGCTGACGTTCGCGTTCGCCCACGGCGCCGGCGCGCCGATGGATTCCGGCTTCATGAACGTCGTCGCCCGCGGGCTCGCCGCGCGCGGCTTGCGCGTGGCGCGGTTCGAGTTCCCCTACATGGCGCGGCGGCGCGAAGGCGACGGCGGCCGCGGCGCGCCCGATCCGCCGCGGGTCCTCGAAGAGACTTGGCTGGCGGTGATCGCGGCGCTGGGTCGTACGCCACGCGGCGCCCGCGACCTCGTCATCGGCGGCAAGTCGATGGGCGGCCGCATCGCCAGCCACGTCGCCGACCGCGCGCATCTGAACGGCCCAGTGCGCGGCCTCGTCTGCATGGGCTACCCGTTCCACCCACCCGGCCAGCCGCAGAAGCTGCGCACCGCCCACCTCGCCGACCTGCGCACGCCGACGCTGATCCTGCAGGGCACTCGCGACCCATTCGGCAACCGCGACGACGTCGCCGGCTACACGCTCTCGCCCGCCATCCGCGTCCACTGGCTCGAAGGCGGCGACCACTCCTTCAAGCCGCTCAAGGCATCCGGGCGCACCGAGCGGCAGAACGTCGAAGAGGCGATCGCTGCGGCAGCCGACTTCGCGCTCGGCTTGGCGACTCCGGCGCCGTAGCTACGCCACCGGCTTCGCCCCTGCCTGGGCGTACTTTCGCATCGCCGTGACGTCGGCGCCGCGTTCCTCGGCGGCCTTGACCGCCTCCTCGAACGCGTCGCGCTCGCCGCTCTCGAACGCCGCCAGGGCAAGCAGCAGGTGCGCCTCGGCGGCGTCGAACACGCTGCGACTCCGCACAGTCTTCCTCAGCCGCCGATAGGCCTCGACGAAGCGGCCGGCGCGCAGGTCGAGCCGTGACTGCACGACGTCGACCTCGCCGCGAGCGTCATCGAGGGTCGAAGGGCCGAGGTGCCCTGCCGCGCGTACCACCGCCGCCGCGGCTGCCGCATCGTCGTCGCGGGCCAGGCACGCCCGCGCGACGGAGAGCTCGATCAGGGCATCGAGCTGCTCAATCACCTGGCGGTCGCCGCCGTCGACGCCTTCCGCCGCGACCGCTTCCCGCCACAGGCGTTCCGCCATCGCGAGATCGCCCTTCAGCGCCGCGTCGACGCCCTGGCGATAACGCCGCCCCTTCATGTCCTTGGTGTCATCGTGGAAGGTCGCGAATACGGCGGCGTTGCGGTCGAGCCAGAACCGCCGCGGCTCCTTGTCGACCTCGAGCTCGAACGGCGAGCTGTCGCCTTTGACCAAGAGCTGGCCGGTCACCACGCCACTCCACCAAGCGTCACTGCCCTGGTGACTGTACGCTTCGGGTGCCTTGGGATCCCAGATGCCGACCTGGAACGGCACCAGCAGCCACCAGTCCGCGACGTCGATATCGCCGTGTCCCTCGCACACGACGTCGAGCCGTCCCTGCGGCCCGCTGGCCTCGACACGGCAGCGACCGTGGTCTGGCAGGCGCCGCTGCCGCACCGTGCCGCTGACCTTCCAATGTCCGGGCGTCGACGGTGTGAAGCTGTACTCGTACGACAGCTCGGGCAGACCGGTGCCGTACACGAACTGCCGCGCGAAGCCATCGAGCTCGACACCGGCCGAGCGCTGCAGCGCGGCGATCAGCACCTCGGTGGAGATCAGCTTGCCGGCCGCCAGGCCGAAGAGGTCGTGCAGCGCACTGGCGAGCGCGTCGCGGCCGACGGCCTGCGCCAGCATGTCAATGACGATGGCGCCCTTCTTGTAGATGATCGCTTCATAAGCGCCCGGCGCGACCGTGGAGTCGAGCCGCTCGCCGAGGGTTAGGGGGCCCACCGATTCGATCCGCCGGCCATCGGCCAGCGTCGCAGCGAGCTCGTTCTGCCATCCCGTCGTCGGACCGCCGCGCGGCGTCTCCAACAGCTTCGCGGAGACGTAGAACATCGCCGACCAGCTGGCCAGCGCCTCGGAAAGCCACTGGTCGCGATAGCTCGACCACCCCACCTCGTGGCCCCACCACTGGTGCGCCACCTCGTGGGCGACGACGGTGCGGCGGTCCTCGAGGCCTAGGAGTGGCCCGATCTCGCCGAGATCAGCCACCATCAGGTCGGAGAGGGTGACGATGCCGGGCAGCGACTGCGAGTCGGCGCGCGGCACGGTCACCAGCGTCAGCTCGCTGTACGGATACGGACCGAAGGTGGCGCTGAAGAGATCGAGGGCGTCGCCGGCCGCCTGTGTGAGCTCCTGGCGCGCCTCGGGCGGCAGCTGCCGCGAGGCGCGGTCGAGAGCGACGCGGATGGTGACGTTGCCCCGTCTCGTTTCGGAGGTGTCGAATCGCCCGAGCTCGAAGCCGAACGCGAGCGCCGGACGCTCGAGCTTGCGGCGTTCCCAACGCTCGCCGCGCGACTCGCCGCCGTCGACGCGGACGCCGCCGGCGACGAGGTCGAGCCGCTTCGGCCAACGCAGCTCGACGTCGTAGACGGCGCGATCGATCTCGCCCACATGCGGGTGCCAGAGGATGGTGTCGCGGGCGGCGTAGCCGATGCCCCTCACCTTCTTGACGAAGACACCGCCGTAGGTGACGGCGACGGTGAGGTGCTGATCCGCCTGCGACGGAGCCGGCAGCGCGATCACGATGTCGTCGCCATTGCGCCGGAAGGCCGCCGGCTGGCCTCCGACCTCGACGTGCCGGACGACGAGATCGCGGAAGAGTCGAGCGCTCACCACCGACACGCCGACCGCCTGCGGCACGAGCTCGATCTCCGTAGTGCCCTCGAGGCGAAGGTCGTCGTCGAGCCGCGCTTTGATTCGGTAGGCGACCGGCTCGAAAGGCTCGAAGCCGGGATGCTCCTTGCCGTCGGCGCCGTTGAGCGACGCCGAGAACCAAGTGTCGAACTGCCCGAGCTGCTCCATGCGCAGACCGAGCAGCCGACCGTGACGTTGCTCGCGGTGCAGCAGGCGCTGGGCCTTGCGCTCTTCGCGTTCGCTGACGTCGGGCTTCACGAAGCGGCCGAGGGTCACCTGCTCGCGCGCCTCCGGATCGACGACGTACAGCAACGGGCGCGCGTGGGCGCTCTCGTCGTCGCCTGCCCGCAGGGCCCAGGCGACGAAGCAGACCTGCGCGCTGGGGTGCCCGTGATCGTCGGCGAAGGTCTCGAGATCGACGTCGGCGATGCTGCGCTCGCCGGAGGCAAGCCAGCGAGCCTGCAAATGAGCGAGACGGTTCAGAGTCGCGGCGTCGGCGTTGCCCGCCTCCGGTTTGCGCAAGATGGCTTCGGCAGCCGCCCGCGCGGGCATGAAGAGCGCGAGTTGCTCGAAGGGGTAGTCGAGGATCGGCTCGCCGGAAAAGAGCTCGAGCTGCTGGGCCTCGACCGGATCCTTGGGCTGGAGCTGCAGTCGGCCCTTGCCCACGAACAGGAATTCGCGCGGCCGCGACTCGCCGGCAGCCTGGAGCGGCGCGATGACGCCGCCGTCGAGTTGGAGCGTCGCGAGGCCGGCAGAGAGGCGAAGGTGGTCGACGAGGCGCGGTGTGCCGAGCTGCCGCATGGTCACCGCTGCAGGCGGCGTACTCGTGGAGGCGATGGCGGGGAGGGACAGCGCCGCGGCCAACAGGACGGCCAGGGTCCAGGACTGCCGCCGTGCGAAACGCCGACAAGCTTTCACGATCTCACCCTGAGGTTGTGTCTGCTGAGCCTATGGATCTCTAACTAGTTAGACGGACGCAGCGATCAGTTTTCCCGCGCCGACTTCTTCCCTGCTCGGCGCACGCGGCAGCTTTCACGCCGTGGCTATACTGATCGCGCATGCCCCCTCGCTTCGATCCGGACCTGCTGCGGGTCGAGCTGTCGGTGGCCGACCTGCTCGAGCGCGAGCTGGCGGGCAGCCTCGCCTTCGGCCAGCGCGGCGGGTACGAGCGGCTGTGGCTGGGGCAGGCGATCCACAGCCGCTATCAGGAGGCGGCGCTCGCCGGCGACCCGTCGTACCGGCGCGAGGTGGCGGTGGCGGCGGAGCTGACGCACCGCGGCTGGCAGGTGCTGCTGCGCGGGCGGCTCGACGGGCTGCGCCGCGAGAAGGACGGGTCGCTCGTCGTCGAGGAGATCAAGTCGGTGCGCCGCGGCGGCCAGCTTCCGCCGTCGACGCGCGAGCTCTACGAGCGGCAGGCGCTGCTCTACGCGTGGCTGCTGCGGCTCACCGAGAGCGCGCCGGTCAGCGCCGAATTGGTGCTGATCGAGATCGGCAGCGACGCCGTCGAGCGCGTGCCGTTGCAGACGTCGTGGGCCGCGCTCGAAGGCGAAGTGCGGCGCCGGCTGTCGGCGCTCTTCCGCGGCTACGAGGCCGAGCGCGCCGCGATGGAGGAGCGCCGCCGCGTCGCCGCGACGCTCGCCTTTCCCTATCGCCAGCAGCGCCCCGGCCAGGAGCGCATCATCGAGGCGGTGGAGACGGCGCTGCAGAACCGCGACCACCTGCTGCTCGAGGCGCCCACCGGCATCGGCAAGACGGTGGCGGCGCTCTACCCGGCGCTGCGCTACGCGCTCGCTCACGGCAAGCGCGTCTTCGTGCTCACCGCCAAGACGCTACAGCAGGACATGGCGATGAAGGTGCTGTCGCTGCTCAACGGCGACGAGGCGTTCCGTTCGCTGCGGCTGCGCGCCAAGGCGAAGATGTGCGCCAACGGCGAGGTGATCTGCCACGAGGAATACTGCCCCTACGCGCGCGACTACTACGGCAAGCTGAAGACGGCGGGCACGGTGCCGCGGCTGATGGCCGAGCATCCGACGCTCGAGCCCGACGAGGTGTATCACCGCGCGCGCGCCGACGAGGTTTGTCCGTTCGAGGTATCGCTCGACCTCGCGCACCAGGTGCAGGTCGTCGTCTGCGACTACAACTACGCCTTCGATCCCTACGTCGCGCTCTCCGAGTTCGGCGCCGAGGGCGACCTCGCCGACTCGATCCTCGTCATCGACGAGATCCACAACCTGGTGGAGCGCGGGCGCGGCTACTACTCGCCGTCGCTGTCGGCGGCCCAGGCGCGCGAGGCGGCAGAGTCGCTGCGGCGGCTCGGCGACCCGGCGCTCGATCCACTGACCGACGCGGCGATCGAGCTGGCGCGGCTCATCGAGCAGGCGGTGGCGGAGACCTTCCCGGAGCGGCCGCCGTTCGCGGCGAACGGTTACGCCACCGCGATGCCGGACGGCGAGCTGCGCGCGTGGCTGGTCAATCCCTTCGAGCCGGAAGGCGCGCCGCAGGCCGCCGAGGCGCAGCTCCCCGAAGAAGACCTGTGGCTGATGCGGCCGCGCTTCGACGGCGCCTTCGTCGACTACCTCGAGTGGCAGCGCAGCAACCACGCCTTCCGCGACGACGATCCGTTCGTGGCGCTCTACTTCGACCTGCTGCGCTTCCTCGACGTCATGCTGGTGCTCGACGGCGCCTTCTCGACGCTCGTCGTGCGCACGGCCGACGACTGCCAGATCCAGATCCTCTGCAAGGACCCCAGCCGCTTCCTCGGCAAGATCGTCAACCGCACCCACACCACGGTGGGCCTGTCGGCGACGATCACGCCGCCCGAGTTCTATCGCGACCTGCTCGGCTTCGAGCGCGGGCGCACGGCGTCGCTGTCGCTGCCCGATCCTTTCCCTGAGAGCAACCGCCGCGTCGTCGTCGACGCCACCGTCGAGACGACGTGGAAGCAGCGCCCCTTCCACTACCCGCGCATCGCCGAGCGGCTGGCGGCGTTCGCCGGCGCCGTGCCCGGCAACTGCCTGGCGCTCTTCCCCAGCTACGACTTCCTGCGCTCGGTGGCCGAGCGCCTGCAGGTGCCGGGCAAGCGCGTGCTCATCCAGCAGCGGGCAGACAGCGACCGCACGCGCAGCGAGATGCTCGCCAACCTGCGCGGCGCGCTCTTCGGCGACGTGCTGCTGCTTGCCGTCGCAGGCGGCGCCTTCGCCGAGGGCGTCGACTACCCGGGCGACATGCTGCAAGCGGTGGCGGTCGTCGGCCCGTGCCTGCCGGCGGTGTCGCTCGAGCGCAAGCTGCTCGAGACCTACTACCAGGAACGCTTCGAGCGCGGCTTCGAGTACGCCTTCGTCGTGCCCGGCATGACGCGCGTCGTGCAGGCGGCGGGGAGGCTGCTGCGCTCGCCCGAAGACCGCGGCGTCATCGCCCTCTTCGACCGCCGCTTCCTCGCACCGCTCTACGCCGGCTACCTGCCCGGCCACTGGCTGCCGGCGGGTGGCGTCACGCGCCTCGCCGGTGAGCCGGCCGCCGCGGCGGCGGAGTTCTTCGGCACCGTGCCACGCTCGCGCGTCAGCGTCGCTCCCGGCTTCGACTGACCCGGTCCCAGAGAACGCCGGTTTCGTCTTCGCGCCCTCCCGGCTCCAACTGGGTGAAGGAGGGAGCGGCGATGTTCGAGCACAGCTTGGTCGTGAGACAGAAGAGCCGCCGGCGCGGGTTGGTGCTGGCGATGGCGGTGGGGATGCACGGCGCGGGGCTGGCGACAGTGGTGCTGGCGAGCGCGTGGAGCGTCGGCGAGGTGCCGCCGCCGGAACAGCACGTGGTGTTCAACGTGCCGCTCGACGTCACCCACTTGCTGTTCGAGCAGCCGGAGCGACGCGCGGTGCCGCCGCCGGCTCCGCCTCCTGCCGCGCCGACGGCGCCGCACAACGATCCCGCGCCGGTGCAACCGGCGCCGCAGCCGCAGGTGACGCAACCGACGACGGTGCCCGAGCAGACGCCGGTGGCGTCGACATCCACGGACGACGTGCCGATCGCCGAAGGCGATGCGCCGCCGAGCAGCGATCCGACCAACGGCAGCGGTCCCGTCGCCGGCAACGGCCCGCCCGGTCCGGCGTGGGGCGACGGCGATGGCGAGGTCGCGCTGGCGCTCGACGCGCGGATGACGCGGCCGGAGACGATCTTCCGCGTCACGCCGCGCTACACCGAGGCGGCGCGCATCGCCCGCCGCGAGGGCACCGTCATCGTGCAGGCGACGATCGACCGCACCGGCCATGTCACCGATCTGCGGCTGATCAAGAGCCTCGGCCTCGGTCTCGACGAGTCGGCGATGAACGCCGTGCAGCAGTGGCGCTTCAAGCCTGCGGTGCTCGCCGGAAGGCCGGTGCCGGTCTACTTCCAGCTCAGCGTCAACTTCACCGTCCGCTGAGCGCGGCGCGAATCGAGCGACCAAACAAAGATCCCCGTCCGTCCGTAGTAAGAGGTGAGAACACGGAGACGATCTCCACTCTCCCTCTTTGAGTCCCCCGTCCCACGGCGGGGGCTTTTTTTTATGAGCGGTTGCCGGCTAGATCGGCGTCGGCGCCGCGGAGGGCTCGTCGTAGAAGCGGCGAGCGCCGCCACCACCGCCGCGCATGCCAGGACGGAGGCCGGGCCGCCACGGACGGTCGCGGCGCCAGCGCGGATCCACCGGGCGCGCATCGCGCTGAGGGCCGGGGCCGCCGGCGCGCGGGCCGAGGCGGGAGAGGAACTGCAGGTAGCGGCGCTCGGCTTCGCCGTCGAGGAGCTGGCGCGCGGCGAGGACGTGGTCGACGAAGGCGCGTTCGAGGGCGGCCTGCAGGCGCGCGGTGTCGTCGACGTAGGCGTGCAGGCGCTGCGGGTCGGGGTTGGGCGCCAGCAGCTCGGCGCGCAGCGCGCGGCGCGTGGCCTCTAGTTGCACGTGGCGCTGGCGCGTCTCGGCGATGAAGGTGCGCTGCAGGGCGATGAAGCGCGGGCGGTCCGCCGGCGGCACGCCGAGCCGTTCCGCCATCTCTTCGAGGCGCGCCGGCGACGGGCCGTCGCCGCGCGGATCGTTGGGGCCAAGTCCGCCGGAACCGGGTCTGCCGGGACCGCGCCCGCCGGGGCCGGGCTCGTCGACACCTGCCTCGTCACCGAACAGCGGTGGCGGCGGATCGCCGAAGTCGTCGGCGAGTTGGTCGGGCGGCGCCGGCTCACGATCGCGATTCACCGGCGCGACGGGCGCGCGCAGCGGCGGCGCCACGGCTACCGGCGGCGGCGCGACCTCGCTCAGCTGCTCGGGCGGCGACTCGGCGGGCGCGGGCGCAGCAGCGGCCGCCTGCGGCGAGGGCACGACGAGCACCGTCGGCGCCGGAGCCGGCGGCGCGAAGCGCTGCTGCACCACCGCGACGACGAGGCCGAGGTTGATGCCCACCGACAGCGAAAGGAGGGCCACCGCCCACCAGCGCGTCATCGTCCGGCGTCGCCTTCTCCACCACCGCCGCCGCCGTCATCGCTGCCGTCGAGGCCCTCGAGCGCCTGCCAGTACTCCTCGGCGAACGTGGTGCTGCCGCCGCCGGCGAGGGCGGCGGTCTCGTCGCCGCCCATCGCGGCGGCGACCTCGGTCGTGGAGGGCGTGGGAGCCGATCCGTGCTCCGCCGCGGCCGATGCCGTTCCGCGCGGCGTCGCGTTGGCGACCGCCGGCGAGGGCGAGGCGGTCACGCCTGCGGTCATCTCGCTTTCGGCCGTCGGGCTCGGCGCCGCCGACGCGCCCACGCCGTCCCGCGCCGAGATCGCCGCGGCCGGCGAGGCGGCAACCGTCGCAGCCGCCCCGTTCCCCTGCGCCACTGTCGACTCCGCCCTCTGCGGCATCCGCCCCAGCCCGACGCCGAGGGTCACGCCCGCCACCAGCGCCGCCGCCGCCAGCGGTGCGCCCCACGACGGCGCCGCTCGCCAGCCGCCGATCCTCGTCGCGCCTGTCGCCCGCTGCTGGTCGGCGAGCCGCTGGATCTTGGGCACGTAGCCGAAGGGCGCCGGCGTCGGCGGCGACGGCTGCAGCCCCTGCCACAAGCGGTGCAGCTCGGCGAGCCGCGCCTGCAGCGCCGGGTCCTTCGCCAGCTCGGCGCGCAGCTCGCGCACGTCCTTGGAGGGAAGCTCCCCGTGCAGGTAGCGCATGAGGCGGCGGTCGGCGGCTCGGTCGCGCATGGCGGACACCTTACCCGGTGAAACCCACTACTCGGGCGCTTCCTGCGCCTTCTCCAACGCCCGCATGGCGCGGAAGAGGCGGCTCTCCACGGCGCCGAGGGTGATCCCCAGCGTCTCGGCGATCTCCTTGTACGACAGCTCCTCGAAGCGCGCCAGCACGAGCACGGCGCGCTGGCTGGGCGGCAGCGCGGCGATGGCCCGCTGCACGCGGCCCCACTGCCGGCGCGCCTCAAGCTCGCGGTGCGGGTCGGCGCGCTCCTCGGCGGGGTCGAGCGGCGCTGCCGCTGCCTCGTCGTCCTCGGCCGGCGAGAGCGACACCCACCGCCGCAGCCGCCGGCGGCGCAGCACGTTGAGGCAGTGGTTGACGGCGACGCGGTAGAGCCAGGTCGACACCAGCGCCTTGGGGCGGAAGCTGCCCGCTTTGACCATCACCTTGAGGAAGACCTCCTGCACCGCGTCGCGCGCATCCTCGGCGTCGCCGAGCAACCGCTCGCAGACGCGCAAGAGCCGCCGATGGTGATGCTCGACGAGCTCGGCGAACGCCTCGCGGTCGCCGGCCGCCACGCGCGCGACGAGGTCCCAGTCGGGATCCGCCGCCTGCTCCGGTACCGAGCCAGGCGCCAGCTCGGCGCTCAACGTCGCCTCCTCAGGGAAGGCCCCCGTCATGAAGAGTGGAACCCTCGGCGCGGGTCAATCCTGCGCCGCGCACCGCCCGAGGCCGTGGCTCAAGCGCCAAGCCGCGCTCCGAGCGCGGCGAGACTCATGCTCTCAGTGCCTCGAGGTCGGCGAGCAGCGCCGCCGCCGTGCGGTAGCGCTTCGCGGGGTCGCGGGCGAGGCAGCGCAGGATGATCTCCTCGAGCTGCTCGGGCATCTCGGCCCAGTGCTGGCGCGGCGGCGTCGGCAGCTCGTGGAGCGTGGCGACGATCACCTGCATCGGGTTCTCGCCCTTGAACGGCGTCTGCGAGGTGAACAGCTCGTAGAGCACGACACCCACCGCCCAGAGGTCGGCGCGCTCGTCGATCGTCTTGCCCTGGAGCTGCTCGGGGGCGAGGTACTGCGGCGTGCCCACCACCGTGCCCGCCTGCGTCTGCCCTTCTTCCATGCGCTGAATGGGGCGCGCGATGCCGAAGTCCATCAGCTTGGCGTTGCCGTTGGGCTGCACGATCAGGTTCTCGGGCTTGATGTCGCGGTGCAGCACGCCGACCTCGTGCGCGGCGGCGAGGCCGCGGCAGAGCTGGCGGGCGAGGCGCAGCCCCGCCGAGTACGGCAGCGCACCGGTCTCCGACAAGAGATAGCGCAGCGTGATGCCGCGCACGTACTCCATGGTGATGAAGGGGATGCCGTCGACGTCGCCGAAGTCGAAGGTGCGCAGCACGTTGGGATGGGTGATCTTGCGCGCCAGCTTGAGCTCGCTCTTCAGGCGCTCGAGCAGCTCGCGGTCGCCCCAGACGTCGCGCTTCAACATCTTCAGTGCGACGAGGTCGTCGAGCTCGCGGTCGCGCACCTTATAGACGATGCCCATGCCGCCGGCGCCGAGGGTGGAGAGGATCTCGAAGCGGTCGCCGATCACCTTGCCGGGAGCGATCTCGGCGAGCGTGGCGTGCTCGCGCGCCGCGGGTGCCTGGACCGTGCTGGCGCTCGGCGCGATCCGCGTCGGCGCATCGGTCGAAGAGGGCAGCAACGAAGCACCGGCGACCCCGGTCACCTTGCTGGCAGTGGCACCGTTGGTGACGTAGAGCGTCTGCGCGCCGCCGAACATCCCGCGCTGCGGCGCCAGCTCGACTCCCGATTTGGTGAACACGTCGCCGAGCGTGCCGTAGAGCGGCTGCGAGAGCACGAGGTCGCCGGGCGCGCCTTCACGCAAGAGGCCCTCGAGCTGCAGCAGCGGGCGGCCGACGACGACGCGCTCCGGGCCCTCGCCCCACACCACCGAGCCGGTGACCGCCTCGCCCTCGGTGATCGCCAGCACCGGCGGCTCGGCCTCCTCGAAGGCGGTGCGCGCGACGCCGAGCACCGAGTGGATCTCCGCCGCCGCCGAGAGCGCGCGGAAGGCGCGGTTGTCGCCGGCGAAGGAGACCAGCAGCCGCTGGCCGAAGGAGCCTTCGATCTTGCCCTGGCGCGCGCCGACGGCGGCGTGCACGCGCCGCAGGTCCTGCGCCAGCTGCTCGATCGTCGACTCGGGGTCGTAGCCGATCTTCGGCTGCGCGTAGCGCCGCATGTCGATGCCGAGCAGCGCCACCGGCTTGGTGCCGGCGTCTTCCATCGCCGCGTGGCGGTCGCCGTTGCTCGACGGCAGCGTGCGCGAGAGCTCGCTGATGTAGGTTTCCATGTCCTGCTTCTCGCGCAGCTCGGAGAGCAGGTGGTTGAAGGCCTCGGCGAGGCGGCCGACCTCGTCGCCGCGGTCGATCGCGATGCGCTGGCTGTAGTTGCCCTCGCTCGCCGCGGCGGCGGCGGCGGCGAGGTCGCGCACCGGCTTGAAGACGCGGCGGCCGAGCAGGAACGACGACAGCAGCGCGATGAGCACGGCGGCCCCGCCGACGATGGCGAGCAGCGTCTCGATGCGGTGGAAGGGCAGCAGCTCGGCGTCGAGCGAGGCGAGCGACACCACGGCGCCGACGCGGTTGCCGGTGGCGTCGGCGAGCGGCCGCAGCAGGCCGATCCAGCGCCCGCCGTGGAGCTGCAGGTCGACCTGCTCGAGCGACTGGCCGCGCTTCATCACCGTGTCGACCATGTTGCCCTGCTGCAGGTGGGCGAGCAGCTCGTCGACCTCGGCGGGGCCGAGCGTGGTGGCGACCACCTGCGGCTGGCCGCCCTCGTCGGCGAGGATGGCGACGTCGGCGTCGGAGACCTTGCGCACCTGGTCGGCATCCTCGTTGTCGATGGCGAAGCCGGCGACGAGGAAGCCCTGCAGGATCTGGCCGGCGGCCAAGGGCACGGCGACGGCGTTGAAGAGGCGCTTGTCCTGCTTCCAGAAGCCGGTGGCCTCGAACTCCTGCCGCGCGCGCTGGATGAGCGGCCGCTGCGAGAGGTCCTCGCCGACGGCGTTGGGGTTGTCGGTGCGGGCGAGCACGCGGCCCTGCGGGTCAAGCGCCATCGCGAAGTCGTAGCCGAGGTCGTTCTGCCGCTCCTCGAGGAGGTCGAGGATCGAGGCCGCGCCCTGTGGGCCGCCCGCCGCCTCCGCGATGTAGGCGACGATGTTCGGGTCGCTGACGAACACGCGGGCAATGAGCTTGAGCTGCTCCTGCCGCTGCTGCTGCAGCGTCGTCTGCACCGAGCTGGCGCGCGCCAGGGCCGCTCGCGCCGTTTCGTGGGCCACCTTGTTGCCGTAGACGTAGGTGGCGACCACGGCGGCGCCCACGGCCAGGATGACGAGCAGCGCCGTCATCACGAACACCCGGGCGCCGAAGGAGATGCGGAGCCGCGGCATCAGTACGCGCTGTCGGTGGAGTACGCCTTGCCGAACTTGTTGAGATGGCGCGGTACGCGTGGCTTGGAGACGGCGAGGGAGAGGCGCACCGGCGTGGTCGAGGGCAACGTGACCGGCTGCGTCAGCATCTCGCCCCGCTCGTGCCAGACCGAGAGCGTGCCGGGGCCCGCCGGCAGCCCGGTGAGCGAGAAGCCGCCGTTCTTGTCGGGCGCCGTCGAGTACGGCGTATCGACGACCAGCACGTAGCCGGCCATCTGCTGGTGCACGTTGCAGAAGACGCGCACCAGGCCCGCCTCCTTGAAGGTCACGATCTTGCCCGGCCCCTTGCCGTAGAGCCCGACGTCGAAGGCGTTGGCGCCCGACACCGAGAAGGCGTTGTGGAGGATGGGGTCCTGGTTGGGGAAGCGCACCCGGGCGCCCACGGGCACGACGAGGAGGCGCGGCTGAAACGACTTCTTCACCGTCGCCATCTCCGGGGCGTCGTCGCCGGCGGTCGCCACCTTCGGCTTCCTCGCCGGCGTGAAGAAGACGACCGCCTGGTCGACGCCGTCGGTGACGGCGCGGCCTTCCTGCACCAGCACCAGCGTGCCCGAGAGCTGCGCGGTGTCCTCGCGCGCCGCCGCGACCGCGCCGCCGAGCAGCGCCGCCGCGGCGCACAGCGCCAACAGCGGGAGCGAGCGGACGAGCCGCGGGACGTCGCGCTTCATCTGAAGATGCATGGCCCTTCCCGGAACGACCTCGGATGATAACAAAGCGGCCGGCGGCGACGCCGTGGCCTCCCCTCGCCAAATACGCGGCACGGCACGGCTTAGGATTGCACCATGTTGGTCGAGCGCATCGCCCGCTTCCTCTGCGACCCGCAGGGAGACCGCTTCGAGGAGCTGGCGCTCGCCGCGTTCGCCTTCCAGTACGAGCGCGTGGCGCCGTATCGGAAGCTGTGCGAGGGGCGCGGCGTCTCGCCCGCCACCGTGCGCGACTGGCGCGAGGTGCCGATGGTGCCGGCGCTGGCGATGAAGCGGCTGGCGCTCCACGCCGACGAGCCGCTGCAGGTGTTTCGCTCGTCAGGCACCGGCGGCGAGCGCAGCGTCCACTACCAGCCCTACCCCGACCTCTACCGCCAGGCGATCGAGTGCTCCTTCCCGCGCTTCTGCCTGCCCGGCCTGCAAACGCCGGCGCCGATGTTGTCGCTGGTGCCGGCGGTCGAGCAGGCGCCCGACTCGAGCCTCGCTTTCATGGCCGCGCACGTGCTCGACGAGTGGGGTGCGGCCGACTCCACCAATGCCTTCGGCGAGCGCGGTGTCGACGTGACGCGCGCCCGCTCCTGGCTCGGCGCGCGGCAGCGCGAGGGACGGCAGGTGCTCGTCTTCGCCACCTCCTTCGCGCTGGCGCAGCTCCTCGACGCGCTCGAGCGGCGGTTCCTCCACTTCCGCCTGGCGCCGGGCAGCGTCGTCTTCGACACCGGCGGCTACAAGGGCCGCCACCAGGAGCTGTCGCGCGAGGATCTGCTGGCGCGCATCCAGACCTGGCTCGGCGTGCCGCCCGAACAGGTGGTGCGCGAGTACGGCATGACCGAGCTGTCGAGCCAGTGCTATACGACCAACCTGCTCGGCGGCGATCCCGAGCTGTTCGTGGCGCCGCACTGGGTGCGCGTGCGCGCCTTGCACCCGGAAACGCTGGCCGAACAGCCGCCGGGCGAGCCGGGGCTGATCGGCGTCTTCGATCTCGCCAACGTCGGCTCGGTGCCGCACCTGCTGACCGAAGACCTCGGCGCGACGACGAGCGAGGGCTTTCGCCTCATCGGCCGCGCTGGTGGCGCCGAGCTGCGCGGCTGCTCGCTCACCGCCGAAGAGCTCCTCTAAGCCTTCGAGCTGGCGCGGCCCGCCGCCGCCAACGCCGCCTTCGGTGAGCCTTCGCCCAGCACCACGCGCACGCGGTGCGTCTGGCCGTCGTCCACCAGCGGCACGGCGCGCGCGTCGACATTCGTGTCGTCGAGCTCGGCCTTGCCGATGCCACGGCACTTGTGCTGCGGGTTCTCGACCACGATCTCGTAGACGCTGGCGCCGAAGCGCCAGCGCAGCTCGATCCGCGGCCACGCGGACGGGATGCAGGGGTCGATGGCGAAGGTGGCGCCCCGCCGCTGCAGCCCGAGGATGCTCTCCAGCCCCGCCCGGTAGAGCCAGCCCGCCGACCCCGTGTACCAGGTCCAGCCGCCGCGGCCGGCGTGCTGCGGATGGGCATAGACGTCGCCGGCGACGACGTAGGGCTCCGCCTTGTAGCGCTCGACGTCGGCCGCGGTGCGCGCGTGGTTGACCGGATTGAGCATGTGGAACAGCTCGACCGCCTCGTCGCCGCTGCCCAGCTTCGCCATCGCCATCACCACCCACGCCGCGGCGTGGGTGTACTGGCCGCCGTTCTCGCGCACGCCGGGCGGATAGCCGCGGATGTAGCCCGGGTCCTGCGCCGAGCGGTCGAAGGGCGGCGACAGCAGCAGCACGACCTGGACGTCGCGGCGCACGAGGTGGGCGCGCACCGCGTCCATGGCGCGGTCGGCGAAGCGCGCCGGCACCGCTCCCGAGAGCACCGCCCAGCTCTGCGCGATCGAGTCGATCTTGCACTCGTCGTCGTGGGCGGAGCCGAGGGGGGTGCCATCGTCGTAGTAGCCGCGGCGGTACCACTCGCCGTCCCAGCTCTGCTCGAGCGCCGCGGCGAGGCGGCGCGCCTGCGCGCGGTAGCGCGTTCCCCGCTCCCCGTCGCCGCGTCGTGTGCAGAAGCGGGCGAAGTCGAGGAGGATGCCGTGCAGGAAGAATCCCAGCCAGGTGCTCTCGCCGCGGCCGTGGCGGCCGACGCGGTTCATGCCGTCGTTCCAATCGCCGCTGCCCATCAGCGGCAGGCCGTGCGTGCCGGTGGTGGTGCCGCGCTCGATGGCGGCGATGCAGTGGTCGAAGAGCGATGCCCGCGTCGACGACACCTTCGGCTGCAGGTAGGCCTCGTCCTGGTCGGGCAGGAGCGCCGGCGCTTCGAGATAGGGCACGGACGCGTCGAGCACCGCGGCGTCGCCGGTGGCGCGCACGTAGTGCGCGGCGACGTAGGGCAGCCAGAGCAGGTCGTCGGAGCAGCGCGTGCGCGTGCCCTGGCCGCCGGGCTCATGCCACCAGTGCTGCACGTCGCCCTCGACGAACTGCCGCCCCGCCGCGCGCAGCAGGTGCTCGCGCAGCAGCTCGGGCCGCGTGTGCACGAGCGCCATCACGTCCTGGAGCTGGTCGCGGAAGCCGAACGCTCCGCCCGGCTGCGAGTAGCCCGACCGCGCCCATAGCCGGCAGGAGAGGTCCTGGTAGAGCAGCCAGCCATTCATCAGCACGTCGAACGAGTCGTCGGGCGTCTTCACCTGCAACGCGCCCAGCGTCTCTTCCCACTGCTTGCGCACGCGGTCTAGCGCTGCCTGGGCCGCCTCGACGCTGCCGTGCCGCACGCAGAGGCTGCGCGCCTCGTCATGGTCGGCGCCCTGGCCGAGCAGGAAGACGAGCTGGCGCGTCTCCCCCGGCGCCAGGGTCACCATCACCTGCAGCGCGGCGCAGGGATCGAGGCCGCCGCCGAAGCGGCCGGCGAGCTTCTCGCGCCGGAGCGCCGCCGGCAAGAGAGGAAGGGAGCCGTTACGGCCCAGAAACCATGTACGGTCGGCGGTCGCCGAGTGCACCGGCTCGCTGGTGTGCGCGAAGGCGATGCGCGGCGCGAAGACGCCGTTGTAGGGGTTGCGTGCCAGCACCGCGCCAGTCTGCTCGTCGCGCTCGGTGACGACGTGGGTCTGCTGGCCGGCGCGTGGCGGACCCAGCACCCACTCGTTGTAGGCGAATACGGCCAGTCGACGCGAGCGGCCGCTCTCGTTGGTCAGCGCGAGGAGCGACAGCTTGACCGGGTCGGCGGCGTCGACGAGGACGTCGAGGCGGTGGCGGACCCCCTGCGCCACACGCTCGAACGTGGTGACGCCCGCCGCATGCCTGACCAGGCAGCGGCCGCCGCCGGCGAGGCGTGGCAACGGCCCCGGGGTGGGTGACCAGACGGCGCCGGTCTCCTCGTCGCGCACCAGCACCGCTTCGGCGGTGGGATCGGTGACCGGGTCGTTGGCGTGCGGCGTCAGCCGGTTCTCGCGGCTGTTGATCGCCCAGGTGTGCGCCGCGCCCGCGGCGGTGACGACGGTGCCGAAGCGCGGGTTGGCGATGACGTTGGCCCAGGGCAGCGGCGTCTCGCGGTCGCCGTCGAGGTGGATGACGTACTCGCGGGCGTCGGCGGAGAAACCGCCGAGGCCGTTGTCGAGCAGCAGCGGCGGCAGCGCCGGCTCGCCGTCGCCGGTGGACTCGTCGGGCTCGGGCTGGCGCCAGCCGACGAGGGCCGCCGGTTCGACGGCGGAAGGCGGCGCGTCGGGGCGCGCGAGCTGGTGCACGAGATCGCCCTGCTCGCCGCTGAGCACGGCGCTGGCGACGCTCTGCAGCAGCGTGCGCTCCGCTTCGGAGAGCCGCTCACCGCGCAGCAGGTAGGCGCCGCCGGGGCGGTGCTTCCAGGAGCGCCAGGGGCCGTCGTCGAGCAGCGTCTCGAGCGCCGCGTGCATCTCGTCGAGGTAGCCCAGCGGGTGCTCGTTGAGGATCACCACGTCGGCGGCGAGACCTTTCAAGCGCCAGTACTCTTGCGCCTGCAGCACCTGGCGCACGAGCGGCAGGTCGTCGCCCTCGAGCACGCGCACCAGCAGGACGGGCAGGTCGCCGGAGATCGACTGCGGCCAAAGCCCCTCCTGGCCCAGCTCATTCTTGGCCTGCACCGCGCCCGGCGCGCGCAACGAGCCGTCGGTGTAGAGAACGCGCGAGGCCAGCCGCTCGAAGAGCAGCGCGTCGTCGCTCGAGATGTCGAGGTGGCGGCGGCCGCTCTGCGCGTGCACGAAGGCGAGGGCGAAGGTGCGGCCGACGGCGCCGGGATCGTGGTACTTGTGCGCCAAGGCAATCGCCGCGTCGCGGCTGTCGGCCATGCCGGTGGAGAACGAGATGCGCACCGAGCCGCCGGGCGGCAGGCGCAGCCGCTGGCGGAGGCTGGCGATGGGGTCGAGCACGGCGCCGGTGGTGCCGCCGAGAGCGCGGCCGTCGAGCGCCTGCGGCCGCGACGGGTCGCGGCCGCGGCCGAGGAAGCGCGCGCGGTCGCTCTCGTGCTCGACCGGCCCCTGCGGCCGCCCTTCGAGGGCCAGCACGTGCACGCCCCACACCTCCGCCTCGTCGGCGGCGCGCATCCGCCGGCGGAAGAGCAGCGCCGCGCAGTCGGCGGCGTACTCGCTCTCCACGAAGAGCTTGCCGAAAGCCGGGTGAGCCAGGTCGTCTGCCGGCGGCGCGAGCACGATCTCGGCGTAGCTGGTGACGTCGATCTCGCGCGGGCGGTCGCTCTGGTTGATCACCTGCAGGCGGCGCACCTCGAGGTCGTCCTCGGTCGAGACGGCGATCTCGAGGCGGGTGACGATGCCGTCGTCGCGGCGGCGGAAGGTCGCCTTCTCCGGCTGGAAGGTGGCGAGGTACTCCTCGGCCTCCTTGCCCACCGGCTGGTGCGTGGCGCTCCAGACGAGGCCGCTGCGCACGTCGCGCAGGTAGAGGTACTGGCCGCCGGGGTCGCGGGTGGCGTCCTGCCGGTGGCGGGTCACCGCGCGGCCGCGGCAGAAGCTGGCGCCGCCGCCGGCGTTGGTGACCACCGCCGTGTAGTTGCCGTTGGAGAGGAACTGCGCGTGCGGGAAGTGCGTGTGCGGCGAGTGCAGGCGGCGCACGCCCCCCGGCGCCGCCGGCGCCGCGGTGCGGCTCTCCTCGAGGGGCCGCGGCTCGGTGATCGGCGCCGCCAGCGGCACCCGCTCCTGCAGCAGCAGCTCGGTGGCGCGCACCCGCGCGTCGCCGTGGAAGCGCGCCACCATGCGCTCGCCGCCCAGCGCGTTGGCGAGCGCGACGAGGGTCATCCCCTGGTGGTGGGCCATGTACGAGCGCACCACGGTGCCCTGCGCGCGCCGCCGCGGCTCGTCGGCTTCGCGCTCGCCGTGGGTGTAGTCGATCGCTTCGTGGAGGCCGTAGGTCCCTTCGAGCCCGAGGGCGGCGAGGCGCCGCAGGTTGTGGGCCGCCGCCGCGGGATCGATCATTGCGGCCAGCGCCGTGGCGTAGGGCGCCACCACCAACTCGTCGCCGAGGCCGCGCTTGAGGCCGAGCCCGGGCACGCCGAACGCCTTGTACTGGTAGTTGCCGGCGCGGTCGGTGACGTTGTAGCCGCTCTCCGAGATCCCCCACGGCACGCCCTGATCGGCGCCGTAGCGGACCTGCGCCCGCACCGCCATGCGGCAGCTCTGGTCGAGCAGCGTCTGCGGGTAGCTGCGCATCACCAGCAGTGGCATGAGGTATTCGAAGAGACAGGCGCTCCACGACAGCAGCGTGGGCGCGCCGTCGACGGCGGTGACCAGCCGCCCGAGGTGGAACCAGTGGGTCTGCGGCACGTCGCCCTTGGCGATGGCGACGAAGCTCGCCAGCCGCGCCTCGGAGGCGAGCAGGTCGTAGTACGAAGGGTCGAGCCGTCCCGGACCCTCCGCATCGGCGAGGCGGTAGCCGATGGCGAAGATCTTCCTCTGCGCGTCGTAGAGGAACCGGAAGTCCATCTCGTCGGCGAAGACGGCGGCGCGCTCGGCGAGCGCCTCGAGCTCGGCAGCGTCGGCAGCCACGGCCTCGGCGCGGGCGATTTCCCGCAGGCCGGCGGCGAGCGCGATCAGCGCGCCGGCGAGGTTGCCGCTGTCGACGGTGGAGACGTAGCGCGGCGGGAGCGTGGCGAGCGTCTGGGTGTCGTACCAGTTGAGCAGGTGACCCTGGTAGCGCTCGAGGCCTTCTATGGTGGTGAGCGCGGCGCCGGTGCGCGCCAGCAGCTCGGGCGTGGCGATGAAGCCGAGGTCGTGCGCGGCCAGCGTCGCCAGCAGGCCCATGCCGACGTTGGTGGGCGAGGTGCGATGCGCGATGCGCGGCTCCGGCGCCTCCTGGAAGTTGTCGGGCGGCAGGCCGTGGTCGCCGGCGGCCGCGAAGTCCGCGAAGTAGCGCCAGGTCTTCCGCGCCACCTGCTCGAGGTAGCGGCGGTCCTCGTCGCCGAGCTCGACACGCCGCGGCGCCACCGGCCGGCTGAGCAGCCAGGCGATCATTGGCGCCACCAGCCAGAGCAGCAGCACGGGCGCTGCGAAGGGCAGCGCCGCCGGCCGCGCCGACGCCACCAGCACCAGCCCCAGCAGCGCGGCGGCCGGGCTGGCGATCATCGCCCGCGCGAACGTGCGCAGACCGCGGCGGCGGGTGCGCGCCGCCGTCGCCGCTGCCGTCTCCCATTCGAGGAGCCGGCGCTGGGTGACCAGCATGCGCACCAGGGTGAGGCCGATGGCGTGCGCCATCTGCGCCGCCTCGCTGGCGAGGAAGGCGAGCTGCAGCCCGGCGCGCGCCAGCGCCGTCTCGATCTCCCTGCCGATGCCGCGCAGGAACACCGCCCAGGTCTGCCGCTGGCGCGGGCCGGCGAGCGCCTCGAGCAGCAGCGGCAGCGCCGGAAAGGCGAGCGCCGCGAGCACCGCCGCCGTCCACACCGCGGGGCTGCCGGGCAGCGCCGTCCAGGCGAGCAGCAGCAGTACCGCCGTCGCCGGCGGTACCAGGCTGCGGCGCAGATTGTCGAAGATCTTCCAGCGCGAGACGAGCGGCAGGCGGTTGCGCTCGAGCCTTCCGCTGCGCGTGCGCGCCCAGGGGAAGAGCCAGAGCAGGATCTGCCAGTCGCCGCGCACCCAGCGGTGCTGCCGGCGGGCGTGGCTGAGCACGCTCGCCGGGTAGTCGTCGACCAGCTCGACGTCGGAGACCAGCGCGGTGCGGGCGTAGATGCCCTCGAAGAGGTCGTGCGAGAGCAGCGCGTTCTCCGGCACGCGATCGTCGAGCGCCGCGCTGAAGGCGTCGACGTCGTAGAGGCCCTTGCCGGTGAAGACGCCCTCGCCGAAGAGGTCCTGGTAGGTGTCCGACACCGCCGTCGTGTACGGGTCGACGCCGGTGTGTCCCGAGTAGAGGCGCGCGAACAGCGAGCCCGCGGCGCTCGCCATGTTGACGCTCACCCGGGGCTGTAGGATGCCGTAGCCGTCGGTGACGCGGCCGCGCTTCTGGTCGAAGACCGGGCGGTTGAGCGGATGGGCGGCGATGCCGATCAGCGTCTTGCCGGCGTCGCGCGGCAGCCGGGTGTCGCTGTCGAGCGTGATCACGTAGCGCACCCGCGGCAGCAGCTCGCGCTCGCCGTCGACGACCTCGAAGCTGGTGTCGGTAGCGCCGCGCAGCAGGCGGTTGAGCTCCTCGAGCTTGCCGCGTTTGCGCTCCCATCCCATCCACACGCCCTCGCCGGGGTTCCACAGCCGGCGGCGATGGAAGAGGTAGAAGCGGTCGCGCTTGCCGTCCGGGGAGCGGGCGTTGAGCGCCGCGATGCTCTCGCGCGCCGCCGCCACGATCGCCGCGTCCTCCGCCATGTGCTCCTCGGGCGCGTCGGTGAAGTCGCCGAGGATGCCGAAGTGGACGTGGGGATCGAGGTTGGCCAAGGCGAGCACCTCGAGGTGCTCGACCAGCTCGTGCGCCACGGCGACCGAGGAGAGCAGCGTCGGCACCACGACGAGAGTGCGCGACTCCTCCGGCACGCCGCCGAGGAAGTCGAGGCGCGGCAGCCGGCGCGGCGGCGACAGCCGCGCCACCAGCCGCTGCACGACGGCGATGGCGAGATCGCTCGCCGGCAGCAGCAGGAGCAGCGCGATCGCCACCAGCGCGGCGACCGAGGCGCCCTGGGCGCGGGCGTAAGCGAGGCCGAGGGCGAGCAGCGCCGCCGTCGCCACCGCGATGCCGCCGAGGTAGACGGCGGTGGCCTGCCGGTAGAGGAAACGGCGCAGCCGCTTGCGCAGGCGCGGCCGATAGGCGACGTCGGCCTCGAGGTCGGCGCGGCCGCGGCCGATCAGGTGGTAGCCGACGTGCGCGGCGCGGTCGCCCGCCGGACCGCTCTCAGCGGCCTGACGGGCGCTCTCGACCGCGCGGCGGGCGACGCGCAGCTGCGCCTCGCCGCTGTTGTCGGCGAGCTCCTCGACCGGCTGCCGGTAGCGGTCGCGGCTCGCGAAGTCCATGCGCGCGTAGACCCCGGCGGGGTCCTGCTGCAGTACCCGCTCGACCTGGCTCACCGCTTCGAAGTACCCGCTCCAGTCGAGCGTGGCGCACAGTTGCAGGCTGGTGATGACGTTGGCGACCGAGACCTGCGCCGCCGCCTGGCCCTGGTGCTCGGCGCGGATGGTGTCCTCGGCGCTCGTCTGCTGCGCCGCCAGGTGCTCGTCGACGGCGGCGCGCACGGCGGCGAGGCGCGGGCCGTACTCGCGGATGCGCTGCAGCAGCTGCACCACGAAGGCGGTGTGGAGCATCGGCGGCAGCGGCGCCGCCCCGCCGTGGCCGGCGGCGTCGACGCGCGCCACGTAGGCGTCGGCGGCCAAGCGTGCCGCACGGGCAGCCAGGGTCGTCGCGGCGAGCCGGCGCAGGTTCTCGATCAGCGCCAGGCGCAGCATGCTCGGCCAGGCCCAGAGCTCGCCGATGGTGAGCGGCGCCACCGCCTGGAAGCTGTTGAGGAAGCGCAACAGCTTCGCGCGGTCGAGGCGGCTGTCGCTGTGACGGATGAGCTCGATGGCGAGCGCGTAGACGCGCGCCGTGCCCGCCAGCTCGCGGCTGGCGAGCTTGGGCAGCTCGCGGTAGTAGCCGCGCGGCAGGTTCTGCCGCACGTCGTGGATCTCGGCGGCGATCAGGTGGTAGTTGTCGAGGATCCACTCCGCCGCCGGCGTGATGAACTCGCCGCGATGGACGTCGTCCGCCATCGTGCGGTACGCCTGCTCGAGCAAGCGGGCGTTGTCCTCCAGCCGTGGATAGCGCGATCGTGCCGCGCGCCGGCGATCGGGGTCGACCGTGAAGCGCGCCGCCAGCGCCTTGGCGCGCTCCTCGAGCAGCTCGATGCTGAGCAGCTCGTCGCGCAGCGGCCGCTCGAGCGGCGGCGCCGGACGGTGGAAGAGGCGGCGGGTGAAGGTCTCGGCGCTGGTGGGCAAATGCGGCCTTTCGCTGACACGCGGCGGCCGGGCGGGAGCGACGCACCCACGATATCCGAACCGGCGTACACTGCCGCCCAATCCGCCGCCGTTTGCGGCTCCGTAGGGTCGTCAGCAGGAGGGTACTCGTGCGCCCTGCCAATTTCTGCCGTTGGGTGTTGCTCGCCGCCTTCGCGCTCGTCCTAGCCGTCGCTTCCACCGCTGCCGCGCAAGCGCCCGCCGGCTCGTCGTCCGACGAAGCGACGATGCCGGCACCCGAGCTCAAATGGGGCGTCGAGGTCAAGGCCGGATACCGCGACAGCGAGGACTTCAGCTTCTCCTTCCCCTTCCGCTTCACCGACGGGGGGCCGGCGCAGACGCTGACGCTGCGCACCGTCGACCCCGACGGCAACCTCGAAGTGCCGGCGGCGACGCTGTTCCTCGACGCCAACTGGGGCGAGGCGCTGCGCGGCCACCTCAAGGTCGACATGATCGACCTCTACGACCGCAACCCCACCTCCACCGATCACAAGGTCGACGTCGACGAGGCGTGGATCCGCTTCGGGCCGGAGAGCGATCCCGGGCGGCTGCCCGAGCACTCGCGTGGTTACCTGAAGGTCGGCAAGTTCCCCAAGTTCGAGCGCCAGGACGACCGCCACCTCGAGAGCTACGGCCTGGTGTCGACGGCGTTCAACCGCTTCGAGGACCTCGGCGTCGAGCTCGGCATCGACGTCGGCCGCTACGTCTACCTGAAGGGCAGCTACACGCGCGGCAACCCGGTGTTCCTGCGCGACCCCAACGCCTTGGCGGGCGACAACGGCACGCCGGCGAACCTCGCCAACCCGCCGCACCCGGCGCTCAACAGCGGCGTGCCGATCATCTACGACGCCGAGATCGAAGAGGCCGGCTCGGGCGGCCACGAGGAGAAGGGCGCCGGGCTCGGCTTCCGGGTCTCCAACGAGGACGGCAGCCGGCGCGCCGAGCTGCTCGGTTACGGCTACGAGCGCACGCTGGCGCCACGCGTCGAGATGGAAGGCTCGCTCTACGGCGGCGACCTCGACCTGCTCGACCTGCCGTTCGGCCGCTTCGGGGCGCTGCACGGCGACGACAAGCGCGAGAACGGCGCGAATCTCTGGGTGTACCTCGACGGCCTGTCGTTCTTCGGCCAGTACGTCGACCAGGACATCGCCGGCCTCGGGCGCAAGGGCTACGAAGGCGAGCTCGCGTGGCGCTTCGAGCTGCCGCTCTTCGCCTCGCTGGCGGGCCAGCAGCTCTTCCCGTCGATCGCGCCCGCGTTCCGCTACTCCAAGCTCGAACCCGACTTCACCAACCCACCGCCCGGCCGCACGCCGGCGCCCAGCTTCGCCTGGGAGTGGGAAAAGACCGACGCCGGCCTCCGCATCGGCATCGTCCCCGGCGCGGACCTGACGATCGAGCAGGCCCACAACCGCTTCCTCACCGCGCGCGGCTGGAAGACGTACGACGAGCTGCTGACGACGCTGCGCTGGCGGATGTAGTCCTCGAACCCGCGCGGTCAGTCCTCGAGTCTGTGGACCTCGATCGGCGTCAATGTGCCTGCTCCTAGAGCTCGAAGAGACGAATCTCTAAGGGTTGCTCCTCGAGAGCAAGTGTCACTGTCTGGTGCGCCACGCTCACCCATGGCGATCAAATGCTCGGCCTCGAACCCGAGCGCCCGCAACCGCCCCATCACCGAGAGCGGAAAGTTCTCGTCGAGTAGACCTTCACGAGGCCTTGGCGACAGCGGGCGGCAAGTGAGCGGCGACGTGTGCCGCGTAGCGGATCGCGGTGAGCACCTGCTCGCGAGTGATCCCGAGCTCTGCTTGCACTTCCTCGGATGAGT
>DASYQD010000170.1:0-38333 GCA_036005845.1 Thermoanaerobaculia bacterium
TTCCCCGTGATGTCGTGGCACAGAGTGGCTTGGCGGAAGTCTTGAAGAAACAGGGCCGGCTCGACGAGGCCGAGCAACAATACCGGCTCGCAATCTCGCGCTTTCCCCGCAATGTCGTGGCAAAATGCGGTTTGGCCGAGGTCTTGAAGGAACAGGGCCGACTCGACGAGGCCGAGGAGCAATATCGAACTAGTGTCGCGACCTTCCCCAACGACGCCGTGGCCCAGTGCGGCCTAGCCGAGGTCTTGAAGCAACAGGGGCGACTCGACAAGGCCGAGGATGCCTATCGTCAAGCCCACGATCGATGGCCACGGAACCGTGTTGCGCGGAACGGGCTTGCGAACCTCCTTCGAACGAGGCATCGGTTCGCAGAGGCTCTAGCTCTCCTGCCGGAGCCTATGGAACTTCGAACTCGAGCCGATTTCGTCGACCTTCATCTCGTGGGAATGATCCAGCTCGGGATGGGGTCGATCGACGCCGCAACACGCATCTTTCGGAGCGGTCGCGACAACGCGCGCTGGAAAGAGGAACGATCCTACTTCGCCTCAGCACTTGTCGTCGCTCGTCTTCGGCAGGAGCGCTACGACGAGGCATTGGCTGACCTCGAAGGGCTCGAGAATGCGCAACCTCAGGTTGCCACACTACGCCTCCATGCGTTGGCCGGGAGACGCGACGAAAGCCGAGTCCGGCCGCTTCACGAAGATCTCGACTCCAGGTTTCTGACCTTTCAGCCGCCAGTTCAAGCTTCGCTGAAACTGATCGAGAGCGCCTTCGGGCTGGACCGACCAGGCGCGATTCGACGGCCCACCGCGGACGAGGTTACTGCTATCGCGGGGGCAGAGATCGAGATGCTGTTGGCGGCCTAGTCTGGTGACAACCACCGTGGTCGTCTCATCGTGTATCGCTGCTCGCGCCGAGGCGATGTTCGAGGACCAGTAGCTGCGGACCCATCTCGGCGTCGGCGCGGAGTAGACTCCGCCTCCCGTCGCTCAGTGCAGGATGAGGAGGCCCGCGAGATGAGTCGAGGTTGCTACCGCCGTGTCCGCACGGCGTCCGTCAGGGCGTCCGTCAAGATGCCGCAACTCGCGCTTGCGGTGCTGCTTCTCGGCGCCTGCGCCGCCAATCGCACGCATGCGCCGGCAACGGCACCGCCTTCAGCGGCGGGCCGGGCCGCGCCCGCGACGACCGCGGCCCCCGGCTCGCGCACCGCGGTCATCCTCGCCATCAATGACGTCTACCGCATCGAAGGCGTCGAGCGCGGCACCGTCGGCGGCATCGCGCGCGTGCGCACGCTGCGGCAGCAGCTCGAGCGCGAGCACCCGGACCTGTTGGTGCTGCATGCCGGCGATCTCCTCTTCCCTTCGTTCCTCTCGCGCACCTTCAACGGCGAGCAGATGGTCGACGTGCTCAACGGACTCGACGGCGACGAGACGGCGTTCGACCCGCGGATGTTCGTCGTCTTCGGCAACCACGAGTTCGAGCTCGGCTTCCTGAACCAGGCGGGCGTTCTCGACCAGCGCGTCGAGCAGTCGCAGTTCCGCTGGGTGAACGGCAACGTCACCTTCGTGAACGGGCCCGACGGCGCGCCGGTGATCGCGGCGCCCAACCTGGCGCCGAGCTGGATCGTGGAGAGCGGCGGCATCCGCGTCGGCATCTTCGGCCTGACGTTGGACAGCAAGAAGCCCGAGTACGCGAGCAACTTCGCCGATCCCGTCGAGACGGCGCGCCGGCTCACCGCCGAGCTGCGCGGCCGGGGCGCGGAGGTGGTGGTCGGGCTGACACACCTCAACGCCCGGGACGACCGTGCGCTGCTCGCCACCCTCGGCCCTGACGGCCCCGACCTCATCGTCGGCGGCCACGACCACGACCACATGGCCTGCGATTCGGGCGGCCGGCTGGTGCTCAAGGCCGACGCCGACGCGCGCACGGCCACCGTCATCGAGCTGACGCTCGCCGCCGACGGCAAGCTGACGGTGAATCACCGTCTCGAGCCGATCGACGGCAAGCTCGCCGAAGACTGCGCGCTGGCCGGCCGCGTCGACAGTTGGCTGTCGCTGCACGAGGGTCTGTTCTGCGGCCAGCAGGCGGCGCAGACGTCGACGCCGCTCGTGCCGCGCTGCCTCGAGCAGCAGCTCGGCTCCAGCACCACGCCGCTCATCGCCGAAGAGAGCAAGATCCGCGGCGAGGAGACCAACCTCGGCGACTGGATCGCCGACCGCATGGTCGAGTCCTTCAGCAGCTGCGGCGCGCAGGTCGCCTTCGTCAACTCCGGCTCGCTGCGCCTCAACCAGGACATCCCGGCCGGCCCGATCACGAGGCGCACCATCGAGGAGCTGTTCGCCTACCCGGCGCCCGCCTACCTGCTGCGCCTCAAGGGCAGCCAGCTCCAGCAGGTGGCCGCGCACGCGATCGACTACTGGCCCGGCGCCGGCAACTGGCTGCAGGTCGCCGGCTTCACCTACCAGCACGACACCACCAACGCGAAGACATCGGACGTCGAGATCGTCACTCCGAGCGGCCGCCGCCCGGTGCGCCCCGACGAAGAGGTGCTCGCGGTGACCCTCCAGTACCTCTTCGATCCCTCGGGCGACCGCGACGGCTACACCATGCTCGATCCCTCGCTGGTGGTGAAGGACTGCGCCGTCAACGGCCGCGACCTCAAGTCGCAGATCGTCATCCCGGCCCTGCAAGCCGCTGCGGACGGCATCGCCCCGCAAGCCAACGGCCGCATCCGCCAAGTGCCGCCGGCCGGCGAGACCGACCCCTGCAACGCGCCGCCGGAGCAGTGAGCGCCTGATGCCCACGCGGTCAAGCGGACCGCATGCGGGCGAGGAAATCGGCGTCAACGGGGTTCGCCACCGGCAGCTCGTTGGCAGAGGCAAAAGCCCGATCGGCTGAGAGCAACAACCGGCAACCGCCGCGCAGCGCGCTCGCCACCAAGACGGCGTCGAAGGAGCCGAGCGTGGTGCGTTCGAACAGCGCCAGCCCGGCAGCGAGGTCTTCGTCGTTCACCACCAGCAGCGGCGACAGTAGCGTTGCGAACGACCGCGCCACTTCGACTGCATCGCTGCGGCCACGCCGCCTGGCTCGCACGTGGGCGAGCTCCTGAATCACCTCGGGCGTGGTGGTGGCGCGAACCTCGCCCTCGGCCACCGCACGGACGACCTCGCGGCAGTTGGCGGCAAGCGGGTGCTCGGCGCCCACTGCATAGACCAGGATCGTGGTGTCGAGGACGATCATCGATCGCCGCCGCGCATCGCCTCCAGCTCGGCGCACAACTCCTCGGGATCGCCCACGTCCATCAGCTCAGCCGACAAGATGCGCTCCGCGGCCGCGCGTCGCCGTCCATGGAGCGAGGGCAGCTTCTCATCCAGCGCCTCGCGCACGATGACGGCAACCGGAACCTTGCGGCGAGCCGCGGCCACTTCCAGGCGACGGAATTGCTCGTCGTCGACCAACACCTGCAGACGGTGAGACTTGAGCATGAGCATACTGTAGCATGCTCACCTCGCCCGCCGTACCCGCTCGACGCCGCCAGCTAAGCAGGAGCCTCGTCTTTGCCGAACGGCGAGCGCAGCAGCTCGCGCAATGGGACCGTGGCGTTGGCGATGAGCGGCTTGGCCCAGAAGCCGACGCTGAGGATGTAGCCGAGGGTGCCGTAGAGCACCACCATCGCGGCGCGCAGGCCGACGAGGTCGCCGAGCCAGCCGATCGCCAGCGAGACGAAGGCGCCGCCGACGATGCCGGTGCAGAGGATGCCGGAGAAGGAGCCGTGGTGCTGCGGCACGGAGTTGAGGGCGAGCGAGAAGACGACCGACCACATCACGGAGAGGCAGAAGCCGAGGACCATGAACGAGTAGTAGGACACCTGCGCCGGGCCGAAGAGCGCGGCGCTCAAGGTGAGGAGCGCCGCCACCGCGAAGCCGACGAGCACGCGCCGCGAGTCGAAGAGCTTGAGCAGCAGCAGGCCGAGCAGGCAGCCGGCCGTCATCAGGCCCCAGAACATCGCCACCGCATGGGCGCCCTGCACCTGCGGGTCGAAGCCGTGATAGTTGGAGAGGAACTTGGAGATCCAGTTGGCGATCCCCTGCTCGGAGCCGACGTAGCAGAAGATGGCGACGAAGAAGAGCCACACGGTGCGGTTCCTGAGCAGGTCGCGATGCGTCGCCCAGGCGCCGGGCCGCTCGTCCTCCTTGAGCTCGACGCGGGGCAGGCGCACGGCGGCAAGCAGCACCACCATCGCCACCGTCACCACGGTGAAGACCCAGTAGAGCGATACCCACGGCAGCGCCGCGGGCACGCGCGCGGCGAGCAGCGCCAGCAGCGGCCCCTCGGCAGCCGCGCCTCCCGCCTTCAAATGCGTGACCAGATACGAGTAGACGAGCGGGCTCAGGAACGACGCCGAGCCGAACACGAGCTGGCCCATCACCGAGTAGAAGGCGAAGTGCTCCTCGCCGCCCGCCGTGCGCAACAGCGGGTTGATCGCCACCTGGAGGATGGTCATGCCGATGCCGATCAAAAACAGCGAGGCGAGCGCCACCGCGAAGGTCGGCCGCGTAGCGAACAGCAGCGAGCCCGCGAAAGCGAGGGCGAAGGCGGCCACCATCACCGTCTTCTCGCCCCAGCGCTCGAGCAGCATGCCGGCCGGGATCGACATCACGCCGTAGGCGACGAAGAACGCGAAGGGCAGGAAGCCGGCGAGCGCGAGGCTGAGGTGGAAGCCGTCGATGATGTCGGGCACCAGCGGCCCGAGGATGTTGGTGAGGAAGGAGATGACGAAGAAGACGAGGAAGACGAGCAGCACGATCAACGGGTAGCGCTTGGTCACGGCTTCGTCTCCTGGACGTTGATGCCCTGGTAGTGGAAGACCGGCCGCTCGCCAGCGAGGGCGTGGGCCGGGATGGTGGCGCTCACTTCGCGCCGCTCGCCGGGGAGCAGCGTCACGTAGTTGTCGTCCCAGTAGATGGGCGCGACGAGGTGGCCGCTCTCGTCACCGACCACCGACAGCTCGACGAAGAACGCGAGCTGCTTGCCGGGGTTGGCGAGCGTGACGTGGACGACCTCGCCGTCGGCCGTGGTCTCGAAGGTATGGGTGACGTCGAGCCGCGCCGGCGGCAGCTTCTGCAGCCCCGTCAGGTCGGCGTACTTCTTGACCGGCGTCACGTACCACTTGCTGTTCGGCTCGTCGAGCACGTCGTCCTCGGCGGGGAGCCAGTAGAGGTTGCGCGCCGCGACGGCGCCCGAGGCGTCCTCGATGCGGGCGTCGAGGAAGTAGACCGGCGCCTTGGCGAGCTTCGCCAGCGGGTCCACCGTCATCACCACTCGGCGCCCGTCCGGCGGCAAGGCCAGCGGCTGCGACTTGTCGAGCAACAAGTGCGACGCGCCGTCGAAGATGCGCACGTGCGCGGTCGCGCCGCGCAGGGCGCTGGGCGTGTCGTTGACCGCCACCACTTCGCGCTTGCCGTAGTCGTAGGCCACGTGCAGCGGCCGATTGGCGTTGCGCGCGGCGAAGTAGGCGCCGTTGGGCACCAGGTACCAGTCGTAGAGCTGCCAGAACATGTCCGGCCACGCCGAGTTGAGCATCCACTGCACGACGCCCTTCGCCACCGGCCGGCGCAGCGAGAAGGCCTCGAACATCCCCGCCATCGCCTCGTAGTTGGCCAGCTGCGCCTTGCGTGCGAAGTCTTCGAGCCCCGTCGGCGCGCCGTAGCGCGCCGACAGCGCCGTCGCGTAATAGTCGAGGTCCTTGAACTCGCCGCGCCCGCAGTGGTAGCTCCACATCTCGTCGATCGGCCACCAGTGCTCGCGGGGCAGCATGCGCTGGATGCTGCCGAGCGGCGGCGGCTGCGCGCCGGGGCCGGTCTCGGTGTTGAAGCCGAAGGCGCCGCCGTTCTTGGTGTCGACATACCAGTAGCTCGGCGGCACCCATTCGTAGGGACCGTTCATCTTGACCGCCGTCGGGCCCGACACCTCGCTCGTGCGCACCGCGCAGGAGGCGAGCGGCGGCCGCGTCGGATCGACCTGCTGGAGCAAGGCGCGGTAGCGGCGCTCGAGCTCGGGGCGCGGCAGCATGTCGCTGCCGATGTTCCACACCACGACGCTCGGGTGGTTGCGGAAGCGCACCACCTGGTCGCGCAGCGAGGCGGTGACGAGCTGCATCTCCGCCTCGGTGTCGATGCCGCCGAAGCTCTCGTCTGCCGGGGCGCCGAGGTAGTTGGTCCACTCCCACTGGCAGCTCCACCCCGCCCACACCATGATCCCGTAGCGGTCGGCGAGGTCGTAGAGCTTCTGCGTGCTGCCCCAAAAGCCCTCGAGGCGGATGGTGTTGAGGTTCAGGTGCTTGACGTAACGGATCTGGTCCTCGAGCCGCTGATCGTCGTCGGCGAGCAGCAGGTCGTCCACCCAGCCGCCGCCGCGCACCAGCACCTTCCTGCCGTTGATGACGTAGCCGCGGCCATGCTCGTCGACGTAGTCGGCAACCTGGCGGATGCCGAAGTCGACCTCGGCGTTGTCAGAGACCTTGCCGTTCACGGCCGCCGCGAGGCTCAGGTGATAGAGGTTCGGCTCGCCGAGGTTGTTCGGCCACCAGAGACGGGGCGAGCGCACGACGAGCTGCGGCACCTCGGCGGGCGTGAGCAGCAGCTGGCGGTCCTCGCCGGCCGCGAGCGTCACGCGGTGCTCGAAGGCGATCTCGCCGATCTTGCCCTCGAGCGTCGCCGTCCGCGGCTCGCCCGTGTGGTTGCGCACGCGGGCGCCGATCGTGAGCCGCGCACTCTGCAGCGAGGGCAGCTCGACGTCGCTGCGCACGAAGACGTCGTCGAGCGAGACGCCGGTCGTGCGCCGCAGCTCGACCTCCCGCCAGATACCCATGCTGGCGTCGGGCGGCCGCGGGTTCCAATCGACGAAGCCGATGGTGAAGTTGCCCGGCTGCGGCGGGAAGACCTGCACGGCAAGAGCGTTGCTGCCCGCGCGCAGGAGCTTGCCCAGCGGCAGCTCGAAGGTACGGAAGGCGCCGCGCGTCTCCTCGGCACCGGCGATGTACTCGCCGTTGAGCCACATCGCGGCGCTGTAGTTGATGCCGTGGAAGACCAGCCGCGCCTCCGCCGGCAGCGGCGCGTCGACGGCGAATTCGGTGCGGTACCACCACGGCGCCTTGAAGCGCGCGGCGTCGATGGCGTCGAGGTTCTTGCCGGTGTAGGGGTTTTTCACTTCGCCGCTGCGCACCAGCGCGGCGAGCACCGTCGTCGGCACGGTGGTAGGCGTCCAGCCCTCGCCGTGGTACCCGGGCTGCGAGATCTCGGCGCCGCCGTCCGCCAGTCCGGCCGCGGGGCGGATGGCCCAGCCGTCGCGCAGGGTCACCGTCGTGGCGGGCGAGGCGGTCGCGCCAGCTGACGCGGTCGGTGCCACGCTCGCTGCGAGCGAGGTCGCCGTCAGGCTGCACAGGGTTCCGCACAGGAGGCCGACCCACACCCGGCGCCGAACATTCCACCGCTTGCCCGCCATCCACTCCTCCTCCCGCGTCACCGCGAACCGCTGGGCGCCGGCCCGGTCGAGCCACGCACGATCAGCTCCGGCTCGACGGTGACGAAGGCCTCCGCCGCCCCGTCTCCCCCGTCGCCGCTCACCTTGCGCAGCAGGATCTCCACCGCCAGCTCGCCCATCCGGCGCAGCGGCTGGCGAACCGTGGTGAGCGTCGGGTTGTAGTACGCCGCGCTCTGGATGTCGTCGAAGCCGACGACCGACACGTCGCCGGGCACGCGCAGGCCGACGTCGAGGAAGGCGCGGATGGCGCCCATGGCGGCCACGTCGTCCCACGAGAAGAGCGCCGTGAACTCGGCGCCGCGGTCGAGCAGCGTGCGGGCGAAGGTGTAGCCCTCCTCGTAGCCGTCGGCGGGCGCGAAGGTGGCGAGCGTCGGCTCGCCGGAGAGCTGCACGACCAGCCGCGGGTCGAGCGTCAGGCCGAGCTCGCCGGCGGCGGCGGCGATGGCGCGCCAGCGGTCCTGGGTGTCGGCGCTCGACGGCTGCCCCTTGAAGAAGGCGATGCGCTCGTGCCCCAGCTCGCGCAAGTGGCCGAGCATGAAGGCCGCCGCGCGGTCGTGGTCGATCACCACGTTGGTGACGCCCTCGAGCGGCACGTGGCCGGAGACCACCACCGCCGGCATCGATGGATGTTCGTGAAGCTCGCCGCCGACGACGATCATCCCCTCGACGGCGCGGTCGCGCATGAGGTCGAGGTATTCATGCAGCACGCTGGCGTTGGAGCGGCGGTGGCTGGCCACCAGGTAGTGATAACCCGTCTCGAGCAGCCGCCGCTCGATGCCGCTCATCACTTCGCCGGCGTACGGCTCGCTGATCTCGGGCACCAGCACGCCCACCGAGAAGCTGCGCCGGCTGCGCAGCGAGCGCGCCATGTAGTTGGGCCGGTAGTTGAGCTCGCTGGCGGCGGCGAAGACGCGCTCCTGCGTCTCGGCCGGGATCGAGCCGGCGGCGGGCGAGCGGTTGAGCACCAGCGAGACGGTGGCCGGCGACAGGCCGAGGTGCTCGGCCACCACCTTGAGGGTGATCACCTTGCTCTCGCCGCCTCGACTTCCGGAGGCTCGTTCGCCGCGTTTGCGCCGAACCTGGGGCTTTTCGCTCATCCCTGTCCCCTACCCGGCTTGACACTTTGCGGAAAAAGATGGTATCACATTAAAACGATTTAGCAAGTCGATTTACTCCACGCAAGCGGGCCCCGAAGCCCCGAGGTGAGTCGCCCAGTGAGTCCGGTCCTCGAGCCACCCGCGGCGCCGATCGCGCCAAGGTCCGGGAGCGCGACGGCCTCGGACGGAGGACCACCGGCCATCCTCGGCGTCGACCTGGGCGGCAGCGGCGTGCGGGTGGGCAAGGTGCGCGCCGGCGGGCTGGAGCGCTTCGTCGCGGCGCCCATCTCCGGCCGCGAGCGCGCCGAGGTGGTGGCGGCGGAGCTCTATCGCGCCATCGACGGCGTCTTCGACGACGAGGTCCGCGGCATCGGCTGCGGCGTGCCCAGCGTCGTCGACGTCGATCGCGGCATCGTCTACAACGTCGAGAACATCCCGGCCTGGCAGGAGGTGGCGCTCAAGGCCGACCTCGAGCGGCGCTACGGCGTTCCTGCCTACGTCAACAACGACGCCAATGCCTTCGCCGTCGGCGAGCTCTACTTCGGCCACGGGCGCGGACACCGGCACCTCGTCGGCCTGACGCTGGGCAGCGGCCTCGGGGCCGGCGTGGTGATCGACGGCCGGCTCTACATCGGCGCCAACTGCGGCGCCGGCGAGCTCGGCGCCATCCCGTTTCGCGAGCACACGATCGAGCAGTACTGCGCGGCGCCCTTCTTCCAGCGCGAGGCCGGCGTGAGCGGCGAGGAGGTGCACCGCCGCGCCGTCGCCGGCGACTCCTTCGCGCGCGAGCTCTTCGCGCGCTTCGGCGACTCGCTGGGTCACGCCCTGCTGCTCGTGCTCTACGCCTACGATCCGGAGATGATCGTGCTCGGCGGCTCGATCAGCGCCGCGCTGCCGTTCTTCGAGGAAGCGATGCGCGAGCGGCTGCGGCAGTACGCCTATCCGCACGCGCTCGCGCGGCTGCGGCTCGAGCGCAGCGAGGTGGAGAACGCGGCGGTGCTGGGCGCGGCAGCGCTCTACCTCGACGCCAACCACGCCGCGGGCTGAGCCCGCTGCCCCCACCCTCGCAACCCCCTCCCCTGGTTGGATTCCACCCCTGACCCCCCGTCCCCCTGCCCCTCTAGGGGCAGGGGGCGTCGCCCACCCACCCCTCTCCGGCGACCTAGGCGCGGCCGCTGGCCTTCCGCCCGCGCCGCGACAGGGCGTCGACGGTGACCGCCACCAGCAGCACCGCGGCGGTGATCATGTACTGCGCGTCGGACTGCAGGTCGAGCAGCAGGATGCCCGACTGGATGGAGCCGATCACCAGCATGCCGAGCAGAGCCGACCAGGCGCTGCCGCGGCCGCCGAAGAGGCTGGTGCCGCCGATGACGGCGGCGGCGATGGCGTTGAGCAGGACGTCGCCGCTGCCGGAGGCCTGGTTGACGGCGAAGAGCCGCGAGGCCTGCATGACGCCGCCCACCGCCGCCATCGCCGCGGCGACCGCGAAGGTCGTGATGCGCACGGCGGCGACGTTGATGCCGGCGCGCCGCGCCGCCTCGGCATTGCCGCCGACCGCAAAGACCATGCGGCCCGCCCGCGTCTTGCGCAGCACGAGGTCGAAGGCCGCGACGAGGCCGACGAAGATCACCAACGCCAGCGGCACTCCGCGCGTGAGGTTGAGCACGTAGACGGCGGCGAGGCCGAGGAGCAACAGGCCGCCGGCGCGGGCGCCGATCTCCGCCGCGCCCGGCCGCGGCAGCCCGGCGCGCGCCCGCCGCGCCGCGCCGCGCAGCAGCGCGACGAGATAGAGCCCGATCGGCAGCAGCACCACTGCATAGCCGAGCGCGACCCGAGAGAGGAAGGTGTTGGCGAACGCCGCCACCGCGCCATCGTAGGGGATGTTGAGCGTGCCCGTCGCGCCGAGGACGTAGAGCAGCGCCCCCTGCCAACCGATTAGGCCGGCGAGCGTCACCACGAACGACGGCACACCCAGCCGCGCGAAGAAGAACCCCTGTGCGGCGCCGATCGTGGCGCCGGCCAGCACGGCGACGGCGATGGCGAGGACTGGCGGCCAACCCTGCTTGACGCTCAGCACCGCCATCACCGCGGCGCAGAGGCCGCTCACCGAGCCGGCCGAGAGGTCCACCTCGCCGAGCAGCAGCACGAGGACGATGCCGAGTGCGATGAGCCCGGTGGGCACGATCTGCAGCGTCAGGTTGGAGAGGTTGCGCGCGGAGAGGAAGGTGGGCGCCTGCGACTGGAAGACCGCCGCCATCAGGAGCAGGCCGACGAGCACCGGCAGCGCGCCCAGCTCGCCGCCGCGCACGCGGCGCACGGCGACGTCGAGCCAGCCGCGGACGAAGCCGCCCTCCGCGACCGCAACGCCCGCGCTCGTCCCGCTGGCGCCCGCGCTCGCGGCGCCTTCGCGTGGGCCACGGGCGCTGGAGTCGACGTCGTTCACGGCGGCGCCGCTCCCTCGGCCGGCGCCGCGCGGCTCGCCGCCCCGCGCGAGCGCCGGCGCGCCGCCGCGCCGTCGGCGGCGCCGGTGATCGCCGCCACCAGCTCTTCGTGCGTCACCTCGGCGGCGCCGAAGGTGCCGGCGTTGCGCCCCAGCCGCAGCACCGCGATGCGGTCGGCCACCGCCAGCACGTCCTCGAGGTTGTGGCTGATGAGCACGACGCCGAGGCCGCGCTCGCGCAGCCGCTCGATCAGCTCCAGCACCTGCGCCGTCTGCTCGACGCCGAGCGCCGCGGTGGGCTCGTCGAGCAGCACCACGCGCGGCGCGCCGAGCAGCGAGCGGGCGATGGCCACCGCCTGCCGCTGGCCGCCGGAGAGCGACGCCACCGCGGCGCGCACGTTGGGCAGCCGCACCGAGAGAGTGGCTAGCAGGTCGCGGGCGCGGCGCTCCATCTCGACGCTGTCGAGCACGCCGCGCACGGTGAGCTCGCGGCCGAGAAACAAGTTGGCGGCGATGTCGAGGTTGTCGCACAGCGCCAGGTCCTGGTAGACGGTGGCGATGCCGAGCGCGCTGGCCTCCGCCGGCCGCGCGACGGCGGCCGGCTGCCCCAGCCAGTAGAGAGTGCCTTCGTCGGGCGGGCCGACGCCGGCGATCACCTTGATCAGCGTCGACTTGCCGGCGCCGTTGTCGCCGACCAGCGCAAGCACCTCGCCGGGATGGACGTCGAGGTCGACGCCGGTGAGCGCCTGCACGGAGCCGAAGCGCTTGCAGATGCCGCGCAGCGCGAGGACGGCGTCCGGCACCGCTCAGCGCTCCGGCGCGAGGCCGGCGCGGCGGCAGGCGGCCTCGAACGCCGGCGTGCAGATCTCCGCCGCGGTGTAGACGCCGTCGGCCACCACCGTAGTGGCAACGTTGTCGCGCGTCACCGACACCACCGGGAGCAGCAGCGACGGCACCTGGTGGCCGCTGGAGTTGGTGCGCGGCACCGTGCCCTCGACCTGTTTGCCTTGCGCCACCGCCAACGCCATGCGCGCCGCCGCCTCGGCCTCGGCCGGGTAAGGCTTGTAGATGGTCATCGCCTGGTCGCCGGCGAGGATGCGCTGGATGGCGGCGAGCTCGGCGTCCTGGCCGGTGACCGGCGGCAGCGGCGTCACGCCGTGCCCCTTGAGCGCGGCGATGGCGCCGCTGGCGAGACCGTCGTTGGCGGCGTAGACGCCCACCACTGCCGCGGCGCCGAGCTTGGTGAGCGCCTGCTCCACCTCCTGCTGCGCCTTGTCGGGACTCCAGTCGGGCGTGTCGACCTCGTAGCCGACGTCGACCTTGCCGTCGAGCACGGCGTGCGCGCCCCGTTTGAACTCGGCGGCGTTGGGGTCGGTCGGCGAGCCGTTGACCATCACCAGCGGGCCGCGCTTGGGATCGCCGTCCCTGGCCAGGAAACTGAGCAGCGCGCGGCCCTGCTCCTCGCCCACCTTGACGTTGTCGAAGGTGACGAAGGCGTCGATCGGGCCGGCGGCGAAGCGGTCGTAGGCGACGACCGGCACACCCTGCTCCTCGGCCTTGGTGACGATGGCGCCGGCGGCCTTGGCGTCGACCGGGTCGAGGATGAGCACCTGTACGCCGCGGCTCAACAGCGAGTCGGCCTGCGCGAGCTGCTTGGAGGCGTCTTGCTGCGCATTCAAGTAGAGCAAGGTGCAGTGTGGGCAGCCCGCCTTCAGGTTCCTCTCGATCAGCGGGCGGTCGAAGGCCTCGTAGCGAGCCGTCTTGCTCTCCGGCAGCAGCAGGCCGACGGCGAAGCCCTGCTCGAGGCTCTGGCGCGCCGTGGACTCGCCGCCACCGGGCGCCTTGCCGCACGAGAAAGCGATGAAGGTGACGATCAACATGGCCGCCGCTGCGGCCTGGTGCGAGACGTGTCGGCGCATGCCCGTAGTCGACGGCAAAGCGCGTGGCGCTGTCAAGCGCGGCGTCACTCGTGCCCTTTGTTTCCGGATGCCGCCGCCAGCGTGAAGGTGTCGCGCAGCCCGCCCACCGACACCGCGAAGTCGCCCGGTTCCACGGTCCGTTTGTCGTCGGCGCCGATGAACGAGAGGTCGTCGCGCTCAAGGGTGAAAGTGAGCTGCCGCGACTCCCCCGGCTCCAGCCACACCTTGGCGAAGCGGCGCAGGCGCTTGACCGGCGGCGTCACGCTGGCCACGAGGTCGCTCACGTAGAGCTGCACCACTTCCGCGCCGGCGCGGGCGCCCGCGTTGCGCACGGTCACCGCGACCGTGACGCCGCCGCTCGGCGCCACCGACTTCGGCGTCACCGCGAGCGCCGAGTACTCGAAGGTCGTGTAGCTGAGCCCGGAGCCGAACTCGAACTGCGGCCGAAACGCGGTGAGACCGAAGCCGGTGTCCTGCTCCTCGAACGCCTTGTGGTCGTAGGTGCGCAGCGCGTGCGGGTCGCGCGGGTAGGTGATGGGAAGCTTGCCGCTGGGATTGACGTCGCCGAACAGGACGTCGGCGATCGCCTGGCCGCCCTCCTCGCCCGGGTTCAGCGCGAGGACGATCGCGGCAGCGAGGTCGACGATCGGCCGCATCAGCCGCGGGCGTCCCTCGACGAGCACCAGCACCATCGGCTTGCCGCTCGCCGCCACGGCCTGCGCCAGGCGCAGCTGCGCCTCGGGCAGCGCCAGGTCGTCGATGTTGCCGGGCGTTTCCGCGTAGGCCATCTCGCCGAGGCAGACGATGGCCACGTCGGCCTCGCGCGCCGCCGCCGCGGCGGCGGCGACGTCCACCTCGGCATCGTAGGTGGCGCCCGGCACGTAGGTGACGCCGCCGGGGCCGAGCTTGGCCGCGATCGCGCCGCGGATCGTCGGCCGGTCGGTCGCGTACAGGCCCTCCTGGTTGCCCTGCCAGGTGAGCGACCAGCCGTTGTTGAGCGCCATTCGCGAGTCGCACGTAGGCCCGGTGACGAGCACGTGCGCCGCTTCGCGCAACGGCAACATGCCCTTGCCGTTGGCGAGCAGCACGATCGACTCGCGCGCCGCCTCCAGCGCGACAGCCTGCGCTTCGGCGCCGCGCACCTCGGCGCCGGAGGCCGTGCCGAGCAGCGGATCGTCGAACAGCCCGAGCTTCTCCTTGAGCGTCAGCACGCGCCCCGCCGCCTCGTCGATGCGCGCCATCGGCACGGCGCCCTCCTCGACCAGCGACACCAGGATGTCGGCGAAGCTGTAGTCGAGCGGCACCATGCTCATGTCGATGCCGGCGAGCACGGCGATGCGCGTCGCCTCCTTCTCGTCCGCCGCCACGCGGTGGATGGTGACCAGCTTCTTGATGTCCTCCCAGTCGGAGACCACCAGGCCGTCGAAGCCCAGCTCGCCGCGCAGCACGTCCTTCAACAGGAAACCGTTGGCGTGGCCGGGGGTGCCGTTGACCTCGCCCGAGTTCACCATCACCGCGGCGGCGCCGGCGCGCACCGCCGCCGCGAACGGCGGCAGGAAGTGCTCGCGTAGCACGAGCTCGGGGATGAGCGCCGGCGTGCGGTCGTGGCCGGTCGTCGGGAAGCTGTAGCCGATGTAGTGCTTGAGCGTCGCCGCCACCGTGCGCGGCGTGGCGAGGCCATGCGGAATGTCGTCGCCCTGGTAGCCGCGCACCGTCGCGACGCCCATCACCGAGCCCAGGTAGGAGTCTTCGCCGAAGGTCTCGTAGAGGCGCGGCCAGAGCGGCTGGCGGCCGACGTCGAGCACGGGCGAGAAGTTCCACGGGATGCCGGCGGCGCGCGTCTCGTGCGCCGCGATGCGGCTGCCGGCGAGCATCAGCTCGGGGTTCCAGGTCGCCGCCATCCCCAGCGGCTGCGGGAAGAGCGTGGCGCCGCGCACGTAGTTGGCGCCGTGGATGGTGTCGATGCCGTAGAGCACGGGGATGCCGAGGCGCGTCTTCGCCGCCGCCGCCTGGATGTCGCGCAGCACTTCGTGCCAGCGCTCGAGGGGCAGCGCTTGGTCGCTGACGTTCAGGATCGAGCCGACGCCGTAGTCGCCCACCGCGTGCTGCAGCTTGACGGGGTCCATGTGGAGGTCCGCGTCGCGGCCGCTCGCCACCATGGCGACGGTGAGCTGCGTCATCTGGCCCACCTTCTCGCGCAGGGTCATGCGCGCGAGGAGGCCGGCGACGCGCTTGGAGGGCTTCGCCGGCCGATGCGGGCCCGCGGCGGGCGGCGGCAGGTGCGCGGTCAGGAAGGCCTGGCTGTCCACCACGGTCGTCGGGGGATGACCCGTGACCGTTTGCGCCGCGACGGCGGCGACGCCAGCCAGTGCCAGCGCCGCCGCGGTTCGCACGGAGGTGCGCGAGCGGATGACCGTCACCCGCTAGTTGAAGAACAGCTTGATGCCCAACTGGATCTGGCGCGGGTCCCGCACCGCCGTCGCCTTGCCGAAGTTGAGCGGGATCTCCTCGCTCGTCACCCGCGTCGCCTGGTCGATCGGCGCGTCGTAGGTCACCGCGATGGGGTCCATCGTGGTGTCGACGAAGATGAAGTTGTCGCGGTCGAGCAGGTTGAAGACCTCGAAGCGCAGCTGCCCGTTCAGCTTGTTGGCGAAGCGGACGTTCTTGTAGAACATCAGGTCGACCTGCATGAAGTCGGGCCCCTCGCAGTCGCCGCGGCTGGCCATCTGGTTGGTGGTGCCGAGCTGATAGCCGACGAGCGTGTAGGCGCGCGGGTTGAGCCACTGTTCCTTGCGGCCGCCGTGGGCGCGGCAGGACTGGCCGGCGACGCGGATCGGTCGTTGGTTGGCAGCGTAACCGGTGCCGGCGAGGCCGCCGTCGATGCCGGGGATGGTGCCGGTGTAGACGGTGAGCGGCACGCCGGTGGCGTAGGAGAAGATGCCGCCCAGCGACCAGCCGCCGAGCAGCGCCGACAACATCCGGCCCTTGTTGTCGAAGTCGGGCGCGTGCCAGACGACGCTGCTGTTGAGCACGTGCTTCCTGTGGATGCCGGCCTTGCCCCAGTCGAGGCCGGGGTTGGACAGATCGGTGATCGCCACCGGCTGGATCGAGCCGGAGCTGTCGGTCAGCGGGTCGTTGGCCTCGAGGTTCGACCAGGTGTACGAGACCTGGAACTGCGAGCCGCGGCCGAAGCGCGAGGTGAGCTGGGTCTGCAGCGACTTGTACTTGGAGGTGCCGTCGTTGCGCCAGAAGTTGATGGTGTTGTCGCCGGTGACGATGCCGTAGGGCCGCAGCGCGCCCTGGCAGCCGTCGTTGCCGGTGCCGCAGCGCACGTAGTCGAGCCGGTCGGCGATGCCGTTGCCGTTGTGGTCGCCGGCGGGCACCTGGTTGATGTCGGCGCGCCGCATGATGTGGACGCCGTGGCTGCCGACGTAGGAGACCTCGACGGTCGTCTCCGTCCCCAGCCGCTGCTCCCAGGTGAGGTTCCACTGGTTGTTGTACGGCGTCTCACGATCGATGTCGTAGCCGTTTTGCGGCCGCCCCGCGGTGGCGCGCGCGAAGGCGCCCTCGTACGGCTCTTGCAGGGTGTCGAGGTAGCGCAAGCCGTTGATGTTGGGGTTGAAGAGGTTCTGCGCGAAGAGCAGCCAGGGCGACAGCCGCTCGCGCTGGTAGAACTGTCCGAAACCGGCGCGCAGGGCCGCTTTGCCGTTGCCGAAGACGTCCCAGGCGATGCCCAGGCGCGGCGCCAGGTTGTTCTTGTCTTCCTTCACCAGCGAGCGGTTGGGGCCGAAGCTGCCGCCGGCGAAGCCGAGGTCGCTGCAGGTGGTGTTGCCGGGCGTCACCATCAAGCCGTTGCACGGCGAGCTGCCGAGGGCGGGGTTGAAGCGGTCGGGGTTGAAGCTGGCGTACTCGTCCTGCTTCTCCACCGGGTTCTTGAAGTACGAGTAGCGCAGACCGAGGTCGACGGTGACGCCCGGGCGGGCCTGCCAGGAGTCGCCGGCGTAGGCCTCGTAGTCGTTCCACTTCTGGTTGACGTCGACGTTCTTGGCGTTCTCGCCGAAGCCCCACAGCGAGTCGCGCAGCAGGAAGTCGGCGAGCACGTTGCCGGTGGGACTGCCCCAGGTGTTGATGTTGACGGCGCCCCAGAAGTTGGTCACCGGCTCGGCGCTGGCGGCGAACAGCTCGTCCTTGGTGTTGTCGCTGTAGAGCACGCCGCCTTTCAGCCAGTGGTCGCCGAAGACGCCCTGGTAGTCGTCCTTGAAGACCTTGAGGTCCTCCTGGTTCTGCCACGGCGCGATGTTCCACAGCGTCTCGTAGCCCTGGCCGCCCCAGAAGGTCGGGTGCGGCCCCTGGCCGGTGGGGATCTGTCGTCCCGAGTCGGGGAAGAAGCTGGGGATCGCCGCCGTGATCTGCGAGTTGAGGCCGGCGTTGGTGCCGCCGCGCTCGATGACGATCTGGTTGCCGGAGTAGGAGAGGTTGACGGTGTTGACGGCGCGGCTGCCGATCGTCTGGCTGAGCTGCGCCACCACCGACTTGCCAGGCTGCGTCCACGACGAGTCGACGGCGGGGAACGGATCGTCGCCCCAGAGGCCGTTCTGCGAGGTGGCGTTGGGAGCGCCGTTCACCCACTCGTCGTGCGTGTAGCGCATCATCACCTGGATGCTGTCGGTGGCGTTCCAGTCCAGGCGCGCGTTGCGCTGCGTCCAGTCGATCGGGGTGTCGACGGACTGCACCCAGTTGGCGCACGAGCCGTTGGCGGGGGTGACGTTGGCGCGCGGGTAGAGCTGCAGGTAGAGCAGGCCGCCCGGGCTCAGCCGGTCCGCCGGGATTTGGTTGCCGGGGAAGGGCTGACCGGTGAGCGGGTCGATGGGCACCGGCCCGCCGCAGCCGGCGATGTGCGGCCCGCTGAAGTCGCCTCGCCGCTCGGCGTCGGTGGGCACCAGCGCCTGGCGGACGACGCCGCGCGTCTCCTTGTTCCACTCGCCGGAGACGAAGGCGAAGAGCTTGTCGCGCACGACCGGGCCGCCGAAGGTGAACCCGTAGTCGTCGCGCTCGAGCTTCGGCTTGTCCTGCCCCGACTGCTCGAGGAAGTAGTTGTTCTGGTTCCAGGCGTCGTCGCGGCGGAAGAGGAAGGCGCTGGCCTTGTAGTCGTTGTCGCCGCCGCGGGTGATGAGGTTGATCTGGCCGCCGCTGCTGCCGCCGAACTCGGGCCCGTAGTTGTTGCGGTGGATCTTGAACTCCTCGATGGCGTCCACCGACGGGTAGACCAGGATGGTGCGGTTGGAGCCCACGTCGTTGTTGTTGGCGCCGTCGATCGTCCACAGGTTGGAGGTGACGCCGCCGCCGCTGATCGACAGGTCGCTGCCCGTCATCAGCCCCTTGTTCTTGGTGTCGAAGTTCTCCGGCGCGCTGACGCCGGGCATCAGCAGGGTGAGCTGGGTGAAGTTGCGGCCGTTGAGCGGCAGCTCGCGCACCTGCTCGCCGGTGACCAGGCCCGCCACCTCGCCGCCCACTGTCTCGACGACGACCGCCGGCGCCTGGACGGTGATCTCCTCCTTGAGCTCGCCCGCCACCAGCGCCACGTCGAGCTCGCGCACGTCGGCGACGTTGAGCTCGAGCCCGGACACCACCGACGAGTTGAAGCCCTGCGCGGTGACGGTGACGTCGTACCGCCCCGGCGGCACGTCGGCGAAGGCGTAGGCGCCGGAGCTGTTGGTGGTGGTGGCGCGCGCGAAGCCGGTGGCGGCGCCGACCAGGCTCACCTCCGCGCCCGCGACCGCGGCGCCGGCCGGGTCGTTGACCACCCCGCGGATGGTTGCGTTGCTCGTCGCGGCAAAGGTGGGCGTAGCGCAGGCGAGCAGCACCAACAGCGGTCCCAGCAGGAACTTCCGCATGACCCACCTCCCTCGGACGGTGTCCGAGCGCCAAAAGGCGTCGAACTGGTTGACGGGCGTCTTTCGTGGTTAAATCGTTTCACTAAATCGATAACACAGTTTTTTCGACCCTGTCAAGAGGGGAGACGAAGATCGAGGCCATCAACACCCCCCCGCCATCGGGCCCGCCAGAGGGGCCGCCAGGCTCCGGCCGGGGTAGACAAGCCGCTGGTAACATCGCCCATCGCGACGGCTCCCCTGCGATGGTCCGACACCCGGTCCCTCCCCGTCTCGCGGCGACGCTCGCGCTCGCTGGCTGTCTCGCCGCCGGGCCGTCGACGGCGGCCGGCGTCGCGCCGCCGGAACCCGCCGCCGCATTGCGCGACGCCTTCGGCCAGGCCGAGCAGGCGTTGCGCGCCGGTGAGATGGAGCTCGCCGAGAGCCGCTATCGCACGGCCCTTCTCGAGGGCTGGCTGCTGAAGGGCGCGCTGGCGGTGGCCGCCGGCGACCTGCCCGCCGCACGGGCCGCGCTGCTCGACGCTTCCACCGCCGCGGTCGACACCCGGCGCGCGCTCTCGGCGCTCGCCGTCGTCCACCTGCGGCTGGGCGAGACCGACCAGGCGGTCGCGGCGCTGCACACCGTCTCGGCGCGGCATCGCGACGACGTGGCGACACGACGGTTGCTGGCGCAGGCGCTGGTGGCGGCCGGCCACCCGGAGCAGGCGGTGGCGGAGCTCGAAGAGATCCGCGCCACTTCGCCGCACGACGCCGAGCTCGCCTTCACCCTGGCGTCGGGCTACCTGCGCCTCGGGCGCGTCGACGCGGCCGAGCCGTTGTTCGCGGAGGTGCAGAAGGCGCGGCCGGCCGCAGCCACGCAGGTGCTCATCGGCCGCACCTACCGCGACTTCGGGCAGCAGCCGCGCGCCCGCGCCGCGCTGCAGCAGGCGCTGGCGATGGATCCCGCCGTGCGCCGCGCGCATTACTACCTCGGCACGCTGGCGCTGCTCGACGCGGACGGCGCGCGGCTCGACGAGGCGATCGCCGAGCTGCGGCAGGAGCTGGCGCGCTATCCGGACGACCGCCCGGCGCTGCTCTATCTCGGCATGGCCCTCGTCGAGGCACAGCGTTACGAGGAGGCGCTGCCGGCGCTCCTCGACGTGGACCGCGGCGAGCACGCGGAAGCGGAGGCGCTCTATTACCTCGGCCGCTGCCAGCTCGCGCTGGGCCGTGGGCCCGAGGCGGCGGCGACGCTGCGGCGCGCGCTGGCGCTGGTGCCGGTCGAGGGCGTCGACCCGCGCCGCGTGCAGGGCATCGAGTACCAGCTGGCGCTGGCGTTGCGGCGCCAGGGCAACGAGAGCGAAGCTGCGGCGCACTTCGCCGCGGCGGCAAAGCTCTCCTCGTCACTCGCCGAGCGCTCGCAGGCGCGCCTCGCCCGCTATCTCAGCGACAAGGCCGAGCCGCCGGAGATGACGGAGAGCGCGCAGCTCGCCCTGTCGGCGCTCACCGCCACGTCGTTCGACACCTGGCCGTCGCCGCGGCGTGACGCGCTGCGGCGCGAGGTCGACGACCTGCTGGCGCGCAGCTACCTGAACCTCGGCGTCATGCAGCTCCAGGCCGGCGAGCCGGCGCGCGCCGTTGAGCTGTTGCAGCCGGCGGTGCAGCTCGCGGCCGATCTCGCCGGCGTGCAGCGCGCGCTCGGCGTCGCCGCCTTCAACGCGCACCAGTTCGAGACGGCGATCCCACCGCTGTCGGCTGCCTTAGCGCGCGAGCCGCAGGACGGCGAGCTGCGCCGCCTGCTGGCGATGGCACGCCTGGAGACCGGTGCCTATGACGCGGCGGCCAAGCTGCTCGCCGACGACCCGCAGCGCGCCGGCGATCCGGCGCTGCAGTACGCCTATGCCATGGCGCTGGTGCGCAGCGGACAGCCGGCGCGCGCCGGTGACGTCTTCGCCGAGCTGTTGCGCGACCATGCGGAGTGGCCGGAGCTGCACGTGCTGCTCGGTCAGGCGCACGCGGCGGAGTCGGACTACGAGGCGGCGATCGCCTCGCTGCGGTACGCCCTGACGCTGTCGCCGGCGGTGGCCGAGGCGCACCTGACGCTGGGCTCGATCTATCTGCGGCAGGGCAAGCTCGCGGAGGCGGAGACCGAGCTGCGCGCCGAGCTCGTCGACCACGCCGACGACGTGCAGGCGCGCTACCAGCTCGCCAACGTGCTGGCGCTCGAAGACAAGGGCGACGAGGCGGTGCTGTTGCTCACCACGGTGCTCGAGCGCTCACCCAACTTCGCCGACGGGCGCTACCTGCTCGGCAAGGTGCTGCTGGCGCGCGGCGACGCGCAGGCGGCGGCGGCGACGCTCGAAGCCGCCGCGCAGCTCGCGCCCGCCGACGCCAACGTGCGCTACCAGCTCGCGCAGGCGTATCAGAAGCTCGGGCAGACCGAGCTCGCTGACAAGGCGTTCGCGGCCTATCGCGAGCTCAAGCGCGGCAGCAGCGGCCACGGAGCGTCGCCGTGAGACGGTGGCGTTCCTTCGTCGCCGTCGCCTCGCTCGCGCTGCTCGCGATCGCGCCGCGGCCAGCGCCGGGCGCGGCGATGGCGCCGCCGGGCGAGGCCGACGAGCTGCGCGCCGCGATCGCGCGCGGCTCCGTGCACGCGCTGCTCGACATCGGCGAGCGCCGCGCCCAGCGCGGCGATCTGCAGGGCGCAGCCGAGCCGCTGCGCCGCGCGCTCGCCCTGGCGCCCAACTCCGAGCGCGCGCTTGCCGCCTACGCGCGCACCGCCATCGCCGCGCGGGCGCCGGGCTCGGCGCTCCTCGCGCTCGAGCCGCTGGCGCGCATGCACCCGACGGTCGTCGACTACTCGTATCTGCTGGGCGTGGCGTGGATGCAGATCGGGGACATGAGCTCGGCGCTGCCGGCGCTGGAGCACGCGCGCACTCTCGACCCCAACCGCGAGCTCACCCTCGCTGCGCTCGGCATCGGGCTCACCCAGCTCAAGCGCTTCGCCGATGCGAAGGACGTCTTGCAGCAGGCGCTGCGCCTCCAGCCCGACGACGCGGAGGCGATCGCCGTGCTCGCCGAGGCGGAGGAAGGGCTCGGCGAGCACGCCGCGGCGGAGGCGCACGCGCGCCGCGCGCTTGCCGGCATGCCCGGCCACGCCACCGCGCTCTTGGTGATCGGCCTCGTCCGCATGCAGGAGCAGCGCTACGCCGAGGCGCGCACCGCCTTCGAGCAGGCGCTCGCGGCGCGGCCCGACTCCGCGAAGACGCACTACCAGCTCAGCCTCGCCTGCGCGCGGCTGGGCGACCGCGAGTGCTCGGCGCGGCAGGTCGAGCTCTACAACCAGGCGCTGAAAGCCGTCGAGGACCGCCTCGCCGCGATGCGCACGCAGTCGCTCGAGGGCGGCGAGGCGAAGCCGTGAATCCGCTGTCGCGCTCCGCGGTCGCAGTCATTGCCGCGTTCTTCACCGCGGTCGCGGCGAATGCCGACGCCGGCCTCTTCCGCGACGTCACCGCCGAAGCCGGCATCACCTTCCGCCATCAGTCGGCGCCGGAGAAGAAGTACATCGTCGAATCGATGGGCGGCGGCGTCGCCCTCATCGACTACGACGGCGACGGCCTGCTCGACATCTACTTCGTCAACTCGCTCACCGTCGACACCGCCAGCCAGCCGGAGACGGCACCCAGCGCGCTCTACCGCAACCTCGGCGATGGGCGCTTCGTCGACGTCGCCAAGGCGGCGGGCGTCGCCTACCCCGGCTGGGGGATGGGCGCCTGCGTGGCCGACGTCGACGGCGACGGCTGGCAGGACCTCTACGTCACCGCTCTCGGCCCCAACCACCTCTACCGGAACCGCGGCGACGGCACCTTCGCCGACGTCACCGCGGAAGCGGGCGTCGCGGGCGGCGGCTGGTCCACCGGCTGCGGCTTCGCCGACTACGACCGCGACGGCGACCTCGACCTCTACGTCAGCCGCTACGTCAAGATCGACCTCGCGCAGCTTCCCGAGTTCGGCAAGGACAAGACCTGCCAGTTTCGCGGCGTTGCCGTGCAGTGCGGCCCGCGCGGGCTGCCGGGCAGCGACGACTTCTTCTATCGCAACGACGGCAACGGACACTTCACCGACGCCGGTAAGCAGGTGGGCGCCACCGACCCCGATGGCCGCTACGGGCTCGGCGTCGCCTGGCTCGACGCCGACGGCGACGGCTGGCTCGACCTCTTCGTCGCCAACGACGCCGGCCCCAACTTCCTCTTCCACAACAAGCACGACGGCACCTTCGCCGAGGAGGCGTTCCCGATGGGCGTCGCCGTCTCCGAGGACGGCTCCGAGCAGGGCTGCATGGGCGTGGCGGTGGGCGACTACGACAACAGCGGGCGCCAGAGCCTCTTCGTCACCAACTTCGCCGAGGAGTACAACGCCCTCTACCACAACGACGGCGCCTACTTCACCGACGTCTCGTTCCGCAGCAAGACGGCGCCGTCCAGCCTGCCTTACGTGGGTTGGGGCACGACGTTCCTCGACTTCGACAACGACGGCTGGCTCGACCTGATCGCCGTCAACGGCCACGTCTACCCGCAGCTCGACCAGGCACGGCTCGGCGCCTCCGCGCCCTACCGCCAGCGCAAGCTGCTGTACAGGAACCGCGGCGACGGCACCTTCGACGAGGTGACGGCGAGCGTGGCGTCGCTGCTGATGGAAGACCGCGTCAGCCGCGGCCTGGCGCTGGGCGACCTCGACGGCGACGGCCGCCTCGACCTGGTGATCAACGACCTCGACGGCAGCCCGCAGCTGCTGATGAACCAGCTCGTCTCGACTGGCAACTGGCTGCGCGTGCGGGCGTACGGCGGGGCCGGTGGCAGCGATGCGCTCGGCGCCGTGATCGCCGCGCGCGCCGGCGGCCGCGAGCAGACGCGGCTGGTGCGCAGCGGCACCAGCTACATCTCGCAGGACGACATGGCGCAGCACTTCGGCCTCGCCGGCGCCGCGCAGGTGGAGCGCGTCGAGGTGCGCTGGCCCGACGGCAGGAAGACGGTGCTCGGCGAGCTGCCGGCGAACCGCGTCATCGTCGTCGGCACGCCGGGAGGCGGACCACGCTAGCGCGCGGCCGCATAGCACGTCACTTGCAGCGCCGCACCGGACGATGAGCCTCCACGACGAGATCCACGAGCAGCCTGCGGTGCTGGCGCGCCTGCTGGCTGCCCAAGCCGAGCCGGTGCGCGAGATCGCCCGCGCCGTCCGCGAGCACGACGTGCGCTGGGTCCTGCTCGCCGCGCGCGGCACTTCCGACAACGCCGGCCTCTACGCGCAATACGTCTGGGGCAGCCGCAACCGCCTCGCGGTGGCGATGGCGACGCCGTCGCTGTTCACCCACTACGGCACGCCGCCGCGCCTCGACGGCGCGCTCGTCGTCGGCGTCTCGCAGTCGGGGCAGTCGCCCGACATCGTCGGCGTGCTCGCCGAGGCGCGACGGCAGGGCGCGCCGACGCTGGCGATCACCAACGAGCCGGAGTCCAACCTGGCGCGCGAGGCGACGTGGGTGCTGCCCACGGGCGCCGGCCCCGAGCGGGCGGTGGCCGCCACCAAGACTTACACGACACAGCTGCTCGCGGTGGCGATGCTGTCCGCGGCGCTGAGCGATGCGCAGACGAACGGCACCGCGCCGCAAGGCAACGACGCCGCGCGAAGCGGCGCGCAAGCGAGCGGCGACGACGCGAGCGCCGCGCTGCACACTGTCCCCGCCGCGCTCGCCGCCGCGCTGGCCCTCGACGACGCCATCGCCGTCGCCGCCGCGCGCTACCGCGAGATGGCGCGCTGCGTGGTGCTCGGCCGGGGCTTCCACTACGCGACGGCGTGCGAGTGGGCGCTCAAGCTCGAGGAGCTCACCTACGCCGTCGCCGAGCCCTACTCCACCGCCGACTTCCGCCACGGCCCGCTCGCCATCGTCGGCGCCGGCTTCCCGGTGCTTGCCGCGGTGCCCAGCGGCGCCGTCTTCGACGACGTGCTCGCGCTCTTGACCAAGGTCGTGCGCGAGCGCGGCGCCGACCTCGTCGTCATCTCCGACCGCGACGAGGCGCTGTCGCTCGCCCGCACGCCGCTGCGCCTCGCCGCCTCGCTGCCCGAGTGGCTGCGCCCGATCGCCGACGTCGTCCCAGCGCAGCTCTTCTGCTACCACCTCGCCCGCGCCATGGGTCGCGACACCGAAGCCCCGCGCGGGCTGAGCAAGGTGACGCGGACCTGGTAGCTACTCGCCGCCCGGACCTTTGCGCTGCACCTCGCCCGTCATCGGCACGAAGCGCACCGGCGCCACGGTGCGCTGCACGATGCCCTGCGGCGTCTTGGTGATCAGCTTCAGGTCCTGCAGGTAGGAGCCCACCGGCACCACCATGCGGCCGCCCATCTTGAGCTGGTCGATGAGCGGCTGCGGAATCTTCGGCGGCGCGGCGGTCAAGATGATGGCGTCGAAGGGCTGCTCCTCGGGCCAGCCCTGGTAGCCGTCGCCGACCCTGGTGTGCACGTTCTGGTAGCCGAGCTGCTGCAGCGTGCTCTTCGCCTGCTTGCCGAGCTGGTCGATGATTTCGATGGTGTAGACCTCGCCCGCCACCCGCGACAGCACCGCCGCGTGGTAGCCCGAGCCGGTGCCGATCTCGAGCACCTTGTCGTTGGGGCCGAGGTCGAGGAGCTGCGTCATCAGGGCCACGATGTAGGGCTGCGAGATCGTCTGCCCCCAGCCGATCGGCAGCGGCGAGTCGCTGTAGGCCTCGTCGCGGTGCTCCTCGGGAACGAAGAGGTGGCGCGGCACCGACTCCATGGCGCGCAGCACCGCGGGCTGCTCCACGCCGCGGTCGCGGATCTGCAGCTCGACCATGTCGCGCCGCGGCCCCGCCCACGGATCGCCGCCCGATGGATTGGACTGGTTCGCCTGCACTTGGTTGGCCTGCCCTTGGTTGGCCTGAACGTTCCTCTGCGGCGGGCTGGTGCGGAGCTGGTTCGGCCGCTGCGCGCCGGCGCTCGGCAGAGCCGCGGCCGCGGCGAGCAGCGCAGCGAGCGCCACGCAGCGGGCCGTCGACCGGTTCACGACGCGCCCTCGCGGCGGTAGACGACGCGGCCGTCCACTACGGTCAAGTCTACGCCCGCCCGCGGGATCTCCCGCGCTTCGATCGTCATCGGGTCGTGCTCCCAGACCACGAGGTCGGCGCGCTTGCCGGTCTCGAGCGTCCCCACCTGGTCGTCGAGGAAGAGCGACCAGGCGGCGTCGCGGGTGAAGCCGCGGAGCGCCTCTTCGCGCGTCAGCCGCTGGTCGGGCAGCCAGCCGCCGGGCGGCTTGCCGTCGAGGTCCTGGCGCGTCACCGCCGCGTAGAGGCCGAGCCGCGGATCGGGCCTCTCCACCGGGAAGTCGCTGCCCAGCGCCAGGTGCGCGCCGGAGTTGATCGCCGTGCGCCACGGATAGGCGCGATCGAGCCGCGACGCGCCGAGGCGGTCGGGCGCCCACGGCATGTCGGAAGTAGCGTGCGTCGGCTGCATCGAGGCGATGATGCCGAGCTTTCCCATCCGCTCGAGGTCCTGCCGCCGCACGATCTGCACGTGCTCGATGCGCCAGCGCAGCTCGGGGTGCGGCTCGCCGCCGAGCGCCGCGTCGAGCGCGTCGAGCGCGATCAGGTTGCCGCGGTCGCCGATGGCGTGGATCGCCACTTGGTAGCCCTTGTCGCGCGCCAGACGCGCCACGCGCTCGAGCTCGGCGCCGGGCGTGACGACGAGGCCGAAGTTGCCGGGATCGTCGGCGTACGCCTCGATCAGCGCCGCGCCGCGCGAGCCGAGCGCGCCGTCGGCGTAGAGCTTGACGCCGCGCAGGGTGAGGAAGGCGTCGTCGCTGCGCCACGGGCCGCCGGCGAGCCACTCGGGAAGATGCGAATCGCTGCCGCTCCAGAAAGCGGCGACGCGCACCGGCAGCTCCGCGTGCTGCTGCAGGTCGCGGTAGGCCGCCGCGGACTCGGCGCCGATGCCCATGTCGGTGACGGTGGTGAGACCGAGCGCGGCGCAGGCCCGCCCCGCCGCGACCAGGCGCGCGCGGCGCTCGGCGACGCTCGGCGGCGGCACGCGCTCTTCGTAGACGCCCTCGGCGTTGTCGACGAGCACGCCGGTGGGAGCGCCGCTCGCATCGCGCAGAATGCGGCCGCCCGTCGGATCGGGGTCGGCCGCCGTGAGTCGCACGGCGCGCATCCCGGCCGCGTTGAGCAGCGCGGCGTGGCCGTCTACGCGCTCGAGCCACACCGGATGATCGGGCACCGCGGCGCTGAGCGGCCCGTGCACCGGGAACGACTTGTCGGGCCAGCGGTTCTGGTCCCAACCGCGCCCGCGCACCCAGGCTCCCGCCGGCGCCTTCGCCGCGGCGGCGGCGACGCGGCGCACCACCTCTTCGTAGCTGTCGATGCCGCTGAGGTCGACCTGCGCGAGAGCGGCGCCGAGGCCCTCGAGATGAGAGTGCGCGTCGATCAACCCCGGCGTCACGGCGCGGCCGTGCAGCTCGACGACCTCGGTCTTCGGGCCGACGAAGGGCTGCACGCCGGCGTCGGGGCCGAGGTAGACGATGCGGGCGCCGCGCACAGCGAGGCTGCCCTCGACCGCACCCGCCGCGCTCACCGGATAGAGCGTGCCGTGACGCAGCACGAGGTCGGCCGCGTCCTGCGACGCGGACGCCGCGCCGGCGGCGATCGTGGCCGTCGCGGTGGTCAGCAGCACCGCTGCGATCTTCCTCAGCACCTTGATTCGATTGCCTTTCGGGTTTCGCCGCGCGGCTTCGTGCCGGCGGCGGCGCGGTTGGACGCGCGATTCTCGCAGGGGTGGTTTGCAACCGGCAAGCCCGCGCATCCTAACTAGCGTGCTTCACAGCGGATGACGCGCGGGAAGCGTACAATCCATGCTGCCGGAGCATTCCACCTCAGGAGGCCTCATCGTGCTGAAGCGCTGCCTCGCCGCGTTCTTCGTCACTCTTGTCGCCGTCGCGGCCGCCGCGTCGGCGGCCCCTGCCCACGTCAACGCTCCGGCGCGCGACGCCGACGACGAGCTGATCGCGCTCGGCAAGGGCATCCCGGGCTTCGGCGGCATGTTCCGCGACGCGGAGGGCGCGCTGCACGTCTACGCGCTCGACCCCGCCGCCGCCGGCACCGCGGTCGAGAAGGCACTGGGCGCGCTCCCGCATGCGACCGACGAGGCGCCGGCGATCCTGCAGCGCGCCGACTTCACCTTCGAGCGCCTGGTGGCGTGGAAGCGCGCGCTCGGCCCCCTGCTCTCGCTCCCCGGCGTGCGGTCGCTCGACGCCGACGAGGCGCACAACCGGGTGACGATCGGCATCGAGCGCGGCCTCGCGACGAGCGACCGCGAGCGTCTCGAAGCGGCTCTCGACGCCGGCGGCGTGCCGCGCCGCGCCGTCCTCCTCCAGGAAGGCGAGCCGTTCGCGGCGCTGCCGCTCGTCGTCGACAAGCGAGCCGCGCCGCCGGTCGGCATCCAGGACAAGGTGCGGCCCGTGCCCGGCGGCGTGCAGGTGGCGTTCGGCTGCACCACGACCACCTGCTTCATCTGCACCGACGGTTTCCCCGCCATGCTCGGCAAGACGCTCGGCTTCGTCATCAACTCGCACTGCACGGGCGAGCGGGGCACCGTCGACTTCACGCGCTACTCGCAGAGCCTGCCCAGCGGCGGCACCATCGCCACCGAGATCGCCGACCCGCCGCTCTTCGCCTGCGACGTCGGCCGCCGCTGCCGCTTCAGCGACGCCGCCTTCGTGAAGTTCGACAAGAAGCCCTTCGGCAGCTTCGCGCGCATCGCCAAGCCCGACGGCAACGACCCCGAGCTCGGTTCGGTGACGATGACGCCCGGCACCGCGCGCTTCGTCATCGGCGGCGCCGGCCCCTCGCCGCTCACCGGTGACGTCGTGCACAAGGTCGGCCGCACGACCGGCTGGACCTACGGCGAGGTCGTCGGCACCTGCGTGCAGGTCAACGTCGGCGACACCGACCTCACCTACGGCTGCCAGACCGCGGTCGCGGCGGGCGCCGCCGGCGGCGACAGTGGCTCGCCGGTGTTCACCTGGAACGGTGGCAACACGGCGCTGCTGCAAGGCATCCTGTGGGGCGGCGGTACGCTCAGCGGCCAGGCCGTCTTCGTCTTCAGCTCGCTGGGGCAGATCCAGCAGGAGCTGGGGACGCTGAAGATCAAGTAGCTCGGACGGCGCGGCGCGGGCGTGCGGCGCCGCGCGTCGCCTGCGGGTCGTGATCGCTGGCAAGGGCGCGAATCGTGACGGCTGCTAGCATCCGCGGCCGATGCCCGGCTCGCTCCTCACGACTCCCGAGCAGGCGCTGGCCGCGCTGCGGCAAGTGGTGGCGCTCTCGCCCGCCGACGAGACGGCGATCACCTGGATCGAGACGCGGCAGGCGGTCGCCGGCACGCGCTCTGGCAGCGGCCGTACGGGCCCGCCTTCGCATTCGATCCAGGTGCGAGTGATCGAGGCCGGGCGCCTCGGGGTCTATCGCCCGGCAAACGCCGAACCGGCCGAGCTCGCGTCGTCGATCCGCCAGGCGATGGCGCAGGCGCGCGCGGCGGAGCCGCTGCCCACCGTCATGCACCTGACGCCCGAGGACGCCTCGCCGGTCGAGGACGCGCCGGCGCTCTTCGACGACGACGTCGCGGTGCTGACGCCCGAGCGCGCGCAGCAGGCGTTGCGCGACCACGCGCGCGAGGGTGAGCACGCGCGCTTCGCCTGGTCCGAGTCGGCGCTGACGGTCGTCACCAGCCGCGGCTTCGCGCGCCACCTGCGAGCCACCGGCGTCAGTCTCGAGGTGCGCTGCGGCCGACATCCTGGCGCCGGCATCGCAGTGGCCGCCGCGCGCACGCTCGCCGGCGTCGACGCGAGCGCGGTGTTCGCGCGAGCGCGCCGCCGCGATGCGCGCGGCGAGCCCGCAGAATGGCCCGCGCCCACCTCGATCGTGCTCTCGCCCGAAGCGACGGCAACGCTCGTCGCCGCGTTCGGCGCCCACGGCCTCGCCGCCGCCGCATGGCACGCGGAGAGCGGCTTCTGCCGCCGCCACCACGGCACCGCCGCGCTGGCCTCGGTGCTGACGCTGATCGAGGACGGCTCGCGCGCCCACGGCCTCCCTTTTCCGCTCGACTCCACCGGCGCCCGCCGGCGCGCCGCGACGCTGGTCGCCGAAGGCGTGCTGCAGGGCCCGGTCGCCGATCCGCTCGAAGCGGCGCGCCTCGGCGTGCTCGCCACGCGGCCGACGTTGACGGGCGAGGAAGGCGGCCCGGAGCACCTCTTCGTCCTCCCCGGCGGCGTCGCCGACGACGACCTCCTCGCCGCCGCCGGCGATGGCATCTACGTCGGCCACCTCGACCCGCCGGAGTGTTGGGCCGACGCGGCGCTCACCGCGCAGACCGTGGCGCGCGGGCTCCATCGCATCGAACGCGGCGCGCTCACGGCACCGCTGCCGGATGCGATGTGGACGACGACCTTGCCGAGCGCGCTCGCCGCCATCCAAGCCCTCGGCACCGAGATCGTGGTCGTGCCCAACCCGCCGCCATCGCTTGGCGGGACGGGTGCGCCGGCCGCACTGCTGCGCGCCGTCGGCGATTGGCAACCGCTGTAACCGCACCATCGAGATTGCTTCGTCGCATCGCTCCTCGCAATGACTTCGTCATCGCGAGGCCGCGAAGCGGCCGCGGCGATCTCGCTCCCTCACGCGCCGCCTATCGGCGCCGGAGCAAGACGACCGTCTGGTCGTCGCCCTGCGGCTGGCCGGCGACGAAGTCGCGCAGCTCGTGCTCGATCATGCTGCGCAGCTCGGGCAGCGTCGAGCCGAGCTGGCCGCGCAACGCCACTTCGAGACGCTCGAGCCCGAACTCCTCTTCGCTCGGCGAGGCAGCCTCGGTGACGCCGTCGCTGTAGAGGCAGAGCAGATCGCCCGGCTCCAACGTGAACGTCTTCTCGCCGTATACCGGCCCCGGCAGCAGGCCCAGCGGCACCGCGCAGGCGCCGAGGCGCTCGATCTCGCCGCTCTCGCGCAGCAGCACGCCGGGGTTGTGGCCGGCGTTGACGTAGCGCACCTCGCCGCTCTTCGCGTCGAGCGCCGCCAGCAGCAACGTGGCGAACTTGTTCGCCGCCGAGAAATCGATCAGGTGCTGGTTGACCGCCTGCAGCATGGCGCTCGTGCTTTCGCCGCGCGCCAGCAGGAGTCGCAGCGCCGAATGGAGCGTCGACACCAGCAGCGCCGCGGACACACCCTTGCCGGAGACGTCCGCCACCAGCAGCGCGAAGCGCCCGTCGGGCAGCGGCACCACGTCCCAGTAGTCGCCGCCGACGTGGCGCGCCGGCTTCGTCCAGCCCAGCACCTCGTAGCCGGCGATCGTCGGCAGCGCCCGCGGCAAGATCCCCTGCTGGATCTGCGCCGCGAGCTCCATCTCGCGCTCCAGCCGCTCCTTCTCGAGCGACGCCTGGTGCAGGCGCGCCTGCTCGAGCGCCAGCGCCGCCTGGTTGGCGAACAGCGACAGCGCGCGGCGGTCCTCGTCGGGAAAAGGCCCGACGCCGCTGCGGCTCTCCTTGTCGCCGACGACCAGCACGCCGCGCCGCTCGCCCTCGACCTCGATGGAGACCGCCATCAGGTGGTGCGCGTGCGGCAGCAGGTCCGCCGACTCGGCCTCGACGTCGAGCGCCAGCCCTTCGCGCGCGGTGCCGCCGATCGTGCTCTGCAGCCGATAGCGGGCGCCCTTCTGCCCGACCAGCGTCTCGTCGAGCAGGTAGAGCGCGCCGCGCCGCGCGTCGAGCAGCGACACCGCGCGCACCAGGATCTCTTCCGACACGTGCGGCAGGTCGAGCGTCGAGGTGATGGCGCGGCCGACGTCGTAGATCGCCTCGCGCTCGACGCCGCGGTACTTGGCGTCGAAGTCGAGGCGCTTCAGGCTGGCGCGCAGGCGGCACAGACGAAGGCCCAGCGCCAGCAGCAGCCCTAGCGGCTCGGGCAACTCCTCTTCGACCGGCTCGCTGAGCAGCAGCACGCCGCCCGAGAGCTGCAGCGACGGCCAGCCGATCGCCTCGCTGCGCAGCAGCACCGGCGGGAAATCGGCGGCACCGACGTGCGCGCTGCACTCGCAAGCTTCCTCGCCGTCGAGATAGGCGGCCGCGGCGTCCACCACCAGCGCCTCGCGCACGAGCTGCAGCGTCTCGCGCAGGAACAGGGCTTCGGAGCCCTCCGCTTCGAGCAGCGAGAAGAGGCGCCGCTGCCGCTCGGCGGGGATCGGCAGCAGCGCCGCGTTCATGAGCCGCTATTGGGTACGCCGGAAGGCGGCGAGGCGGGGGCCACCAGCTCGGCGACCGCCGTCGGCTCGTCGGGGTAGACCTGGGCGTACTGGGTGAGGCCCATGATGTGGAAGGTCTTCTGGATCGTCGGCGTCAGGTTGCAGAACGCGAGCTTGCCCTTGAGCTCGAGCACGCGCTCGAGCACTTCGATCAGGATGGAGATGCCGATCGAGTTGACGATCTTGCTGCCGGCGAGGTTGAGCAACAGCGTGCGGTAGCCCTCTTCGATCAGGCCGTTGGCCGCCTGGGCGATCTGCTCGCCGCCTTGGTTGTTGATGTACCCCTCGGTAATCACCACGGCCAGACCGTCGCGCCGGTCGACCCGCACCTTCAGGCTCTCGGTCATCTCGTCGTTCCCCTCGCGTCCGCCTGCCACCAGATCAGATCTTCTTGCGCATCACCACGACGGTGCCGTGGGTGCCCGATTCGATCTCGACCTCGTCGACGAGGCGGCGGATGAGCGTCAGCCCCCAGCCGCGCTTGCGGGGCCTCCCCTCCTCGTTGCGCATCGTACCCCGGAGCACCGGCTCGGGAAACCCCACGCCGGTGTCGCGCACGGTCACCTGCACCAGCTCGGGGCGCTCGCCGCCGAGCAATGCGAGGTTGACGTAGACGCGGCCGTCGCTGGCGCCGCTGTGCTCCGAGGCGTTGATGAAAGCCTCCTGTACCGCCAGCCGCAGCTCGTCGACGCGGTCGGCGTCCATGCTCGCCTCGGCGGCGAGCTCGGAGGCTTCCTCGCCAGCTTCCAGCTCCTTGTCAGGGAGCATGGGCAGCACGAGTTCCTTCTGATGCAGCAAACGCATCCCAGTTGCCCCGTTTCCGGAGGGCTCGTTCAGGTCCAACCCTGGGCGCGATCTTAGAAGGTCAGGTAGACCTGCAGGAAGTAGACGAACAGCGGGTGGATCTGGTCCTGGACGAGGAGCCAGCTGAAGCTGGCCAGGGTGCCGGCGGCGAGAATGAGCTGGAGAGGCAGATCGGGCAACGTCGCGACGCGCTTGCGGACGGCTTCGAGGATCATGGAATCTCCTTCCCGCGAGCGCGTAGAGCATGGGCTGTGCCACGGGCTGTATTCGTGGCGTAAGTGTCCGGTTCTGAGAGGTTTGTGTCCGCTTTTGGCATGACCTGAAACAATCGCCGGATTGCGACATCTTGTCGCGCCCTCTGCGAGCCTGGCGTCACCGACCTGCCACAGCCCTGTAGCGAGTGTGACTAAGGGCCCTATGTGACATGTTGTCGCATTCGAGACAGGATGTCACGGCCTCGAAGGCGCGATTTCAGGCCTAAAAGCCCTTGCGGTGGAGGGTCCGCCGGTTGACGCCGAGCAGCTTCGCTGCAGCCGATTTGTTACCGCCGACGAGCCGCATCACCCGAGCGATGTGCCGCTCCTCCACCTGCCCGAGCGCCATCGTCCCGGCGCCGTCGGCGGCGGCGGAGCCGGCGCCGAGCAGCGAGCGGATGAGGCTCGCGTCGATGCGGCCGCCGACGTCGCCGCGGCCGGGCGCGAGCGAGATCGCCCCTTCGACCACGGTCTGCAGCTCGCGCACGTTGCCGGGGTAGTCCCAGGCGAGCAGCAGGGCGAGCGCCTCGCGATCGAAGCGCGGCTCGGGCAGCCCTTCGCGAGCGCTGAACTCGCGCGCGAAGTGCCGCACGAGGTGCGCGATGTCCTCGCGCCGCTCGCGCAGCGGCGGCAGCTCGATGTCGACGCCGCGCAGCCGGTAGTAGAGGTCCTCGCGGAAGCGGCCGTCGCGCACCAGTTGCTCCAGGCTGCGGTGGGTCGCGGCGACGACGCGGGTGTCGACCGGAATCGGCTCGCGGCCGCCGACGCGGGTGATCTCGCGCTCTTGCAGCGTGCGGAGCAGCTTTACCTGCAGCGGCAGCGCGAGGTCGCCGACCTCGTCGAGGAACAGCGTGCCTTCGTCGGCGAGCTCGAACTTGCCGCGCCGCGCGGTGACGCCGGTAGCGACGCCGCCTTCGATGCCGAACAGCTCGCTTTCGAGCAGCGTCTCGGGCAGCGCCGCGCAGTTGAGGGCGATGAGCGGTCCAGTGCGCCCCGAGCGCACGTGCAGCAGCCGCGCGATGAGCTCTTTGCCCGTGCCGCTTTCGCCGCGCACCAGCACGTTGACCGAGCGCGGCGCGACGCGCTCGGCTCGCTCGAGCACGGCACGCATGATCGGCGCGTGAGCGACGATGCGCCGCCCCTCGACCTCGGAGACCAGCTCGCCTTTGAGCGCGCGGTTCTCTTCCTCGAGCACCTCGCGCTCCTGCGAGAGCTGCTCCATCTGCCGCGCGTTCTCCAGCGCCACGCCGGCGAGCGCGGCCACCGATTCGAGAAAGCGGCTTTCCTCGTCAGAGAACGACGGCTCACCGGCAGCGCGCGACTCCTTGTCCAGCACCGCGAGCAGGCCGAGAGTCTCGCCGCGATACGCGATGCGCGTCGCGAGGAGCTGCCGGAAGTCCCGGCCGGCCAACGTGCCGCCCGCGCGCTCGACGACACCATCGCGCCGATCGACGTCAGCCCATAACGGCGCCTCAGCAAGCTGTGCGGCGGCAGGCTCGGCCGCAGGCCAACCGACGCTCGACACTGCGCGAAGAGCGCCATCGTCGCTGCGCGTAGCGGCCACCGCAGCCCGCGGGTCCATGACCGCGCAGACCCTCTGCAGCAACTCCTCGACCAGCTCGCCCTCCGGCCGATGCGCCTGCAACGCGAGAGCGAGGTCGTACAACGTCTCGAGCTGAAGGATCCGCCGTTTCTCGAGGAGTTGGGCGGCAGGCATTGCTGGGACACATTGTCGCATCCCGGCGGGCTGCTGTTGAAGCGTTTCAGCGATGCAGCCAGTAATCTGGATGGCGCTTGTCATGCGCCACGGCGACGATCTCGACCTCGCCGTCTACGAACCGATAGACGAGCGTGTATGGATACCGGCCAGGAAACGAATGCCGGCGAGTGTGGGCTTTGCCTCGCGGATAGCGCAGGGGCGCCTCGAGCACCGAGCTCACAGCGGCTTCGAGCTCGAGGAGGAAGCCGCGAGCTGCCAGCGGGCTGCGTGCCGCGTACCAATCACGGGCGCTTTGCGCGTCGAGGAGCGCCTCGACGTGCCAGCGAGGATCACTCGAAGCCACTGAAGAGCCGGGCCCTGACCTCGGACCAAGGAATGGTCTCGGCCGTTCCGGCCTCGAGCTCGCGGACCCGACGCTCGATCACTCGTTCCCAGGCCACGTCGGAGCCTGGCTCACGGTCAGGATGAAGGCTTTCGATGAGCGCACCAGCCACAGAAGCACGCTCAGCCTCATCGAGATGGAGAGCGTCCTCCAGGACCTTCTTTGCCGACGGGCTCATGGGAAGAGCATAACGGTCCGAGCTGCGTTGGCGACACTTCAGAACGGCGCCGCTATCCAGCCACCGCGAGCGGCGCTCCGGCCAGCACCTTCCGCAAGTACTCCCCGGTGTGACTCCCCGGCGTCTCGGCGATCTGCTCCGGCGTGCCCTCGGCGAGCAGTTTGCCGCCGCCGCTGCCGCCTTCAGGGCCGAGGTCGATGACCCAGTCGGCGGTCTTGATGACGTCGAGGTTGTGCTCGATGACGACGACAGTGTTGCCGAGGTCGGTCAGCTGGTGGAGGACCCGCAGCAGCTTGCGCACGTCGTCGAAGTGCAACCCGGTGGTCGGCTCATCCAGCAAATACAGCGTCCGTCCCGTCGCCCGCCGCGAGAGCTCGGACGCCAGCTTCACGCGCTGCGCCTCGCCGCCCGACAGCGTGGTCGCCGGTTGCCCCAGCTGCAAGTAGCCCAACCCGACGTCGTCGAGGGTTGACAGGATCCTCTCGATGGCCGGCACGTTCTGGAACAGCTCACGCCCCTGTTCGATGGTGAGCTCGAGGATCTGGGCGATGTTCAACCCCTTGTAGTGCACTTGCAGCGTTTCGCGGTCGTAGCGTTTGCCGCCGCAGACTTCGCAGGGCACGTAGAGGTCCGGCAGGAAGTGCATCTCGATCTTGATCTGCCCTTCGCCGGCGCACGCTTCGCAGCGGCCGCCTTTGACGTTGAAGCTGAAGCGGCCAGGGCCGAAGCCGCGCATCCTCGCCTCGGGCGTCTTCGACATCAAATCGCGGATGTGGCCGAAGACCTTGGTGTAGGTGGCCGGGTTGCTGCGCGGCGTGCGGCCGATCGGGCTCTGATCGATGGCGATCACCTTGTCGAGGTGGCGCATGCCGGAGATCTTGTCGTGGGTGCCGGGCACGTCGCCGGCGCGGTGGAGGTAGCGCGCCAGCGCCTTGTGCAGCACGTCCTCGACGAGGCTGCTCTTGCCTGAGCCCGACACGCCCGTCACGGTGGTGAACAACCCGAGCGGAAACCCGACCGTCAAGTCGCACAGGTTGTTGTGGCGCGCGCCCTCGACGGTGAGCCAGCGGTCCTTCTTCGGCTCGCGGCGCGAGGGCACCGGCACGAACTCGTCGCCGCGCAGGTACTTGCCCGTCAGCGAATCGGGATTGCGCGCGATCGCTTCCGGCGGTCCCTCGGCCACCACCAACCCGCCGTGCACACCTGCGCCCGGCCCCAGATCGACGACCCAATCGGCGGCGAGGATCGTCTCTTCGTCGTGCTCCACCACCAGCACCGAGTTGCCGAGATCGCGCATGCCCTTGAGCGTCGCGATCAGCTTGGCGTTGTCGCGCTGGTGGAGGCCGATCGACGGCTCGTCGAGCACGTACAGCACGCCCATCAGCTTGCTGCCGATCTGCGTCGCGAGGCGGATGCGCTGGCTCTCGCCGCCGGAGAGCGTTGCCGAGGCGCGCTCGAGCGAAAGGTAGCCGACGCCGACGTCCTCGAGAAAGCCGACGCGGTCGAGCACCTCCTTGAGGATCTTCTCGGCGATGCGCCGCTCGCGCGGCGTCAGCCCCGCTTCGATCGCCGCGATGCGCCTCCTCAGCTCGGCGACCGGCATCGCCGACACCTGGTAGAGGTCGAGCCCGCCCACCTTCACCGCCAGCGCCTCCGCCCGCAGCCGCTTGCCGTTACAGGCCGGGCAGGTGGTCATCGACATGTAGCGCTCGATCTCGGCGCGCACCATCTCGGAGTCGGTCTCTTTGTACTTGCGCTCGAGCGCGGTGATCACGCCCTCGAACTTGCCGCGCCAGGAGTAGCTGCTGCGCGGGCCGCTGAGCTTGAAGTCGATCTCGCGCTCGCCGCTGCCCCAGAGCATCACCTCGCGCGCCTCCTTGGGCAGCCGGCTCCACGGCGTCGACAGCGAGAAGCCCATGGCGCGGGCGAGTGTCTTCACCATCGACATGCGGATCGAGCGGCCGTTCGGCTGCCAGGGGCCGATGGCGCCGGCGTCGAGCGAGCGCTCGGGGTCGACCACCACCTTCTGCGGGTCGACGCGGTTGAGCGAGCCGAGGCCGCTGCAGGTCGGGCAGGCGCCGTAGGGGCTGTTGAAGGAGAAGAGGCGCGGCGTGATCTCGGCGAGCGAAGTGCCGCAGTCGCTGCAGGCCCAGCTCTGCGACAGCGTCTCCTCGGGCGCGCCCTCGACCGCCAGCGTCACCAGGCCGTTGCCGACCTTGAGCGCCGTCTCCAGCGAGTCGGCGACGCGGCGCTCGATGCCGGGCTTGACCACCAGGCGGTCGATGACGACGTCGATCGAGTGCTTCTTCTTCTTGTCGAGGTCGGGCAGCTCGCCGGAGAGCTCGGTCGTCACGCCGTCGATGCGGGCGCGCACGAAGCCTTCCTTCGCCATCTGCGCCAGCTGCTTCTTGTACTCGCCCTTCTTGCCGCGCACGTATGGCGCGTAGAGGACGAGCCGCGTGTTCTGCGGCAGCGCCAGGATGCGGTCGACCATCTGCTGCACGGTCTGCGGGCGGATGACGTTGCCGCACTGCGGGCAGTGGGGCATGCCGACGCTGGCGAAGAGCAGGCGCAGGTAGTCGTGGATCTCGGTGACCGTGCCCACCGTCGAGCGCGGGTTCTTGGCCACCGTCTTCTGCTCGATGGAGATGGCCGGCGAGAGGCCCTCGATCGAGTCGACGTCGGGCTTCTCCATCTGCTGCAGGAACTGCCGCGCGTAGGCCGAGAGCGACTCGACGTAGCGCCGCTGCCCCTCGGCGAAGAGGGTGTCGAAGGCGAGGGTG
>DASYQD010000171.1:0-49926 GCA_036005845.1 Thermoanaerobaculia bacterium
GGTCGGGAGTGACGCGCAGGTCCGCCAGCTCGAGATAGGCCTCGCTCAAGCCGGTGAAGTGGGACAGCTCGCGCCGGATCGAGGCGCGCTCCCCCACCGGCAGCCGCTGGCCCTGGAGCAGCGCGGCGGCGTACGGACCGAGCGCGAACTGGCGCGCCTCGTCGACGAGCTGCTCGACGGAAGGTGCGCTCGTCTTGCCATGGAAGAGCGCCGTCGCCGCCATCGACGGCAGATTGGTGATGTAGCTCAGCTCGTTGCCCGGCGTGTCGGCACCGGCGGCGAAGTCGAGCACCGTCGAGATGAGGATGACGCCGTTCAAACCGACGTCGTTGTGGGTGACGCCCTCGAGCTGGTGGACGACCGCCGCCGAGCGCGTCGTGCCGTAGCTTTCGCCGCCGAGGAACTTCGGGCTGTTCCAGCGCCCGTTGTCGTTGAGCCAGCGCCGGATCACCTCGGCGACCGCCTTGGCGTCCGCGGTGACGCCGTAGAACTCCTTCCCCTCGGTCTTGCCGATGAGATGGCTGAAGCCGGTGCCCGGCGGGTCGATGAAGACGAGATCGCTGACGTCGAGCAGGCAGTCCGGGTTGTCGAGCAGCGGATAGGGCGGCCCGCCGTCGTCGCGCGCGTCGGAGGGGATGGCGACGCGCTTCGGCCCGAAGGCGCCCATCTGCAGCCACACCGAGCCCGAGCCGGGGCCGCCGTTGAAGAGAAACGTCACCGGGCGCGTGGTGTCCCGCGGCTCCTTGACGTAGGCGGTGGTGACGATCGCCGCCTTCTGCGTGCCCTCTTCGCTCTTGAGGATCGTCTCGCCGATGGTGGCGCGGTAGTCGACGCGCTGGCCGCCGAAGGTGCCGGAGTGCTTCGTCGTGCGGACCTGCGGCGTCACGGCCGCGGCCGGCGCGTCGGCCTTCTTCTCGTCGGGCTTGTCGTCGGCGAACGCCGCAGTGCCGGTCATCGCCAGCGCTAGCGTCAACAGCACGCAGCCATGCGTCTTCATCGGTGCTTCTCCAGGATCCGGGCGCCTACGCGCTATCCGCCGGAAGGCTACTCGAATTCGGCGAGCGCCCGACGCGCCGCCGCGACGGCGGCTTCGGCGGCCTTGGTCAGCTCGGCCGCCTTCTGCGCGCGCGCTCGCGCTTCCGCGGCGCGGCGCTCGGCATCGGCGGCGTCGACCTCGGCGCGCTCGGCTGCGGTGCGGCGCTCTTGGGCCTCGCGCTCGGCGCGGGCGAGCTCGGCGGCGAGGCGGTCGCGCTGGACGCGGCGCTCGCGTTCGCGAAAGTCGCGGGCGGGGCGCTCGCGGCGCTCGGTGGCGGCGGTGCGGGCGTCGTCGAGGCGGTGGACGGTGGCCAGCGGCTTCTTCGCTCGCGTCGCGGCGGTCTGGTCGGCGTCATCGTGCAACGACGGGCGCGCGGGCACGGACGCCGTGCTGCGCGGCCGGCCGGCCGGCGCGGCGGCGGTGCCGCCCACGGCTCGCGACGGCGCGCCGCGGGAGGCCGCCACCTGCAGCGCCGCCATGATCTCGAAGCCGGGCGGCTTCAGGTCTTCGTCGAGCCAGCCGCGCGCGGCGACGGGCGCGGCGTCGGGATCGAGCGCCAGCGCTTCGAGGTTGGTGCGCAGGCGCTCCACGATCGCCTCGCCCGGCGCCTTTTCGGTCTCGGCGAGCAGCTCGATGCCGCGGCCGGTGAGACGTGTCACTTCGCCGCGAATGGTGGCGAGCAGCTCGCGCAAGGGCTTGGGATCGCCGCCCGCCGCGGCCTTGCGCTGGGCGGCGCGCGCCCGCTCGCCGGCGCCGACGAAAGCCGCCATCGCGCGCGCCTCCTTGGCGAAGAGCTGGTCGACGGCCCAGGCCGAGAGCGACGGCTTCTTGAGCTCCTTGACTTCGGTCTGCCGCGCGTCGCCGTCCTTCTTCAGCCGCTTGGCGAGCGCGTTGCGCGCGGTCGTGAACTCCGCGAACGGCCCGTGGTAGAGCGCGCGGATCTCGTCGTCGACGCCGAAGGCGCGGGCGGCCATGGCGTGATCCTACGCGCGCCCGACCCTGCGGGCGCCCGCGCCGTCAGCGGCCACGGTGGGTCACTTGTTGAGGTAGACGTAGGTCGACCCGTTGGTCACCGACGTCCACGACTGCAGGTTCTGGCCGTTCGTTCCCGAGACGTAGCACAGGAGGATGACGTTGGTGCGATCCGCAAGCCGGTAGAAGCTCGATCCGCAGCTCCCCTTGAGGGTGATCGCGGTCTTGCTGGAGCCCACCGTCGGTTGACTGGTGACGCAGTCGTTGCGATCGGTCTTGTTCGCCAGGTCGGTGAGATTGCAGTCGAGGATGTCGCTGCTGTCGTTGTCGAGGACGACGCTGAAGTCCACCGGGTTCTCGATCACGAAACCGAAGTACTCGACGCTGCTGCCGTCGTCGTGCGGCGGGCAGTAGTCGGCACCGGGAGGGCAGTCCGGAGCACAGATGCCCGTCGCGGGGTTACAGACATCGTTGGCGTCGTTCACCGGCCCGAAGACGCTGCCGTTGGCCTCCGGGCAGATGGCCTGATTGATCCACGCCACGATGTTGTACTTGATGTCCAGGCACGCCCACTGGTTGCTGGAGTCGTACTGCTGGATGCGGAACCAGTTCTTGTCGTTGTTGCTGTCGTGATAGGCGATGGTGTGATGGGTGGCGTAGCAGTTGTCGACGCCGGTGTCCCAGTGCTTCTGCTCGATGGTGATCTCAGCGTTGCCGTTGGCGGCGACGGTGAACGAGTCGGGCGATTGTGAAGCGCAGACGGTCTCGCCGCGCACGAAGGTGACCGGCTGGCTGGTGTCGTTGTGGACGCGGACCTGCTGGGTGAACTTGAAGCTCCCGAAGACGTTGATGTCGGCCGCCCCGGGGCGGGAGCAGAACACGGCGACCACCAACACGGCTACCGACGTCATCGCTCTCGATGGCATACGCAGACCCTCCCGTCGATCCCGAACACACCGTCGAGGCTGGGTGAGGGAGGAGTCTAACCGAGCAGGGTGATGAGCAGAGAAGGGCCGGCGAAGAACCCTTCCCCGCACCGCGCGGCCTCGTGAATCGAGTCCAGCGACGTGATGGTCAGTGCTGGCGCCGCGCCCGCGTGCGCGCCGCCTTCTTCGCCGCCGCGCGCCGCTTCGCCGGGCCCTTGGTGCGCGCCGCTTTCTTCGCCGCGGCGGAGCGGTCGCTGGCGGTGCGCTGCTTCGCCGCCTTGTGCGCCTGCCGCGACAGCGCCGTGTGCGAAGCGGCCGAATGACCTTCGTGCTTCAACGCCTCGCGCGTGGCGCGCGAGCGCTTGCGCGAGACGCTCTTCTTCGGGTGCCGGCCGGCGGCGACGTCCTGCTTCTCCTTGCGGCGCGTCGCCGCCGGCGCCTCGCCCTTCTTCTCCGCCGGCAGCTTGACGCCCTGGCGCCGCGCCTTGGCGAGGCCGATGGCGATCGCCTGCTTGGTCGAGCGCGCGCCGTGCTTCCCTTCGCGCACGTGGTGGATCTCTTCGCGCACGAACTCTCCCGCCTGCGTGCTCGCCGACTTGCCCTGGCGCTTGTCGCGCGCCGCTCGTCGGATGGTTTCCTTCTCGGGCATGGCTCACCTCCCGGTTGCGTTTGTGGTCGGACCGTTGCCCGCGGCAACGCGCCAGACGGAGTTGCCGACGTCATCGGCCACCAGCAGCCCGCCGCGGGCGTCGACGGCGACGCCGACCGGGCGGCCCTTGGCCTTGCCATCGGCGTCGACGAAGCCGGTCAAGACGTCGACCGGCTCGCCTGCCGGGCGGCCGCCGCGGAAGGGGACGAAGATCACCTTGTAGCCGGAGAACGGCTTGCGGTTCCACGAGCCGTGCTGGCCGACGAACATGCCGTGCCGAAGGTTCTCCGGCAACGCATCGTTCGCCGACCAGGCGAGGCCGAGCGATGCGGTGTGCGGCCCGAGCGCATAGTCGGGCACGATGGCCTTGGCGACGAGGTCGGGCCGCGGCGGCTGCGGCCGCGCGTCGACGTGCTGGCCGTAGTAGCTGTAGGGCCAGCCGTAGAAGCCACCGTCCTTCACCGACGTCATGTAGTCGGGCACCAGGTCGCTGCCCAGCTCGTCGCGCTCGTTGACCGCCGCCCACAGCGCGCCGCTCTCCGGCTCCCACGCCAGCCCGACCGGGTTGCGCAGGCCGGAGGCGAAGACGCGGTGCGCGCCGGTCGCGGCGTCGATCTCCCAGATCGCCGCTCGCTCGTTCTCCTCTTCGATGCCGTTCTCCGCGATGTTGCTGTTGCTGCCGACGCCGACGTAGAGCTTCGATCCGTCGCGCGAGGCGAGGAGGCTCTTCGTCCAGTGATGGTTGCGTTGGCCGGCGGGCAGGTCGGCCACCTTGGTGCCGCCTGCCGCGATCGACGTCGCGCCGGCGCTGTACGGGAAGCGCATCACCGCGTCGGTGTCGGCGACGTAGAGCGTGTCGCCGACGAGCGCCATGCCGAACGGCGAGGTCAGGCCGGTCAAGAACGCCGTCCGCGTCTCCGCCACGCCGTCGCCGTCGCTGTCGCGCAGCAACGTGATGCGATTCGCGCTCGGCACCGCGCCGCCGGCCTTCTTCTGGAAGAGCTTGAAGAACCACCCCTTGATGCCGCGGCCGTCAAGCGGCCGCTCGGGCGCGTTGGTCTCGGCGACGAGCACGTCGCCGTTGGGCAGCACGTAGAGCCAGCGCGGGTGCTGCAGGCCTTGCGCGAAGGGGGTGACGGCGAGGCCGCTGGCGGCCGTGGGAGTCGCGCCGGCGGGCCACCCTTGCGCAGTGACGACGTGGACGAGCGGGATGGGCGCGTGCTCCTGCGCGGGCAGCGTCGGGTTGGGGCCGGTGCCCGCAGAGACGGGCAGCTTCGCTGCCGAGGCGCAACCTATGAGGACGAGTGCGGCGACCAGGGCGGCGCCGCGAGACAGCTTCGAGATGTCGATCACGATGCGACCTCCAAGTCCGCGCGTCCGCGTCCCTCGACTGGTCGCGGCACGTCGGCCGCGAAGAGCCAGCAAGATCGCTGCCCTTGCCGGCGGCTCGGGAGGCGAGCCGGGCGCGGAGTGGTGCTGTCGCCGCGGAATCGCGCAGCGCCGAGCGCGCAATGAGTGAGGCGCGTCTCCGTCGGCGCCTGGCGCTGGCGATCTTCCCGCCGTCAGCGGGCGGACGCCGCCGGCGATGCCTCGGGCGCGACCAGCCCCTCGAGCCCGAGGTCGGCGTCGGCCCAGGCTTTCGCGAGGCGCGCCGCCGCTGTGGCGGCGTCCGCCCTCTTTCCCTGCCGCGACAGCGCCGCCTGCAACCCGGCGAGCGCCCAACCGTTCTCCGGGTTGCGCTGCAGGTCGGCGCGGAAGAGCGCCTCGGCGTCGGCATTGCGGCCGAGCCGCAGCAGCGTCGCACCCACCAGGTGCCGCGCCGGGAAGTGCCAGTCGCTCGGCTCGTCGTAGCGCAGGCCGTCCTCGGCGGCGACCGCCGCGTCGAGCAGCCGGACTCCCTCGTCCACTTTGCCGCGCGCGATGGCGAGCTCGCCGAGCAGCAGCTGGCGCGGGATCGACAGCAACACCTTGGCGTCGTTGAACCCTTCGGTGGCGCCGTCCGCGATCGGCTGCGCCGCGGCGTCCAACTCCGCTGCCTCCTTCGCCGCCTCGTCGGCGCGATGGAGGCGCAGCAGCGCGAGCCCGCGCGCGGCGTGCGCTGCCGCGGCGGCGAACGCGAAGCCCTCGGGCGGTGCCGGCTCGGCGAGCACCTCGGCATAGCGGCCGAAGCGCAGCAGCGTCCACTGCAGGCGGCCGAGCAGGAAGTCGAAGCCGGGCATCTGCTTCAACATCTCCGGGTCGAGCGCCGCGTGCACGTTGCGGGCGGCGAGCAGCGTCTCCGCGCTGCGCCCCTGCATCGCCGTGGCCGCGGCGAGGAAGTCGTAGTTGTGCGGCACGTAGAGCATCCGGTAGAAGGCGACGTTGGGGCTCGCCTTCGGCAGGTAGCCGCCGTCGACCGCCACCGCCCGCTCGTTGGCGAGCGCGGTGTCGGCGTAGCGGCCGAGCCGCTGGTAGATGTGCCCGGGCATGTGCACCATGTGGCCGGCGTCGGGCATGGCGCGGCGCAGGAAGTCGGCGGAGGAGACGGCGCGCTCGGGGTGGGACGAGGCCTCGACGGCGTGGATGTGGAGGTGATGGAGGCCGGCGTGCCGCGGATCGAGCTCGAGGCCGGCCTCGATGGTGTCGACGATCTCGGCCGTCCACGCGCGCGGCGCGCCGCCCGCCTCGTAGAGGTCCCACGGGTGGAGGTCCATCAACGCTTCGGCGAGCAGGAAGCGCACCTCGGCGTCCTTGGGAAAGCGCTTCGCGATCGCGCGCATGGCGTCGGCGTAGCCGGTGTCGAGCGCGGCCTGCGCCTCGGGAGTCGCCGGCGCCGGATCGCTGTAGCGCTTCGCCATCGCGTCGACGAGCGCGCGCTCGAGTTCGGTCGCGGCGCGCGGGCCGGCGGCGGCGAGGCGTTGCGCCTCGGCGATCGCCTTCGCCGCCGCGACCGTGCGGTCGGGCAGCGCCGGCAGGTTGATGTGCGGCCCGAGCGCGAAGGCGGTGCCCCAGGCGCACATCGCGCAGCTCGGGTCGAGGCGCGACGCCTCGCGGAACGAGGCCTCGGCCTCCTCGAGGTTGAAGGCGTGCATGAAGCGCAAGCCCTGATCGAAGTAGCGCTGCGCATCGGGGTGGTAGGTGGTGACCGCGAAGTGCGCCGTGCCGAGGCCGTCGTAGAGCGGCACCGGTGCGGGTGCGGGCTCGGATTCCGCTGCCGGCGCCAACGGCGCCGCCGCGGCTTGCGGCGCGCCGTGCTGCTCGTGCTGGGCGAAGGCACTGGACGAGGTGGCGGCCGCCGCGCTCAAGGCCAAGGCGGCGATGCGGACGCGAAGCGGCAGCGGATGGTCGGCCATCGCGATCTCCTCCGTAGAGACTTCCCGGTCGACGCACTCTACGTCGCCGCCGCCCCGGCCGGATTCGTCGCGCCTCGCCGCAGGCTAAGCTCGGGCCCAACGGCGGGAGAAGAGAGCCATGACGATCGCCGACAGCCTGCTGCAGGAGCTCGACCAGGAAACGCAGACGACGCGCCGCGTGCTCGAGCGCGTGCCCAACGACAAGCTCGACTGGCGGCCGGCGCCGAGGGCGCGCACGCTGGGCCAGCTCGCCCTCCACATCGCGCAGGTGCCGGGCGCGGTCGCCTCCTTCGCCACCGCGCCGTCGCCGGTGCAAGCGCCGACGTTCACCGACCCCTCGCCGCAGAGCGCCGCCGAGCTGCTGCCGATCCTGGAAGAGAGCGTCGCCAAGGCGAAGCAGCTCGTCGCCGCCCTCGACGACCAGGCGATCACCGCGCCGTGGACGATGATGAGCGGCAACCGCGAGCTTTTCACCGTGCCCCGCATCGCCATGCTGCGCTCGATCATGCTCAACCACTGGTACCACCACCGCGGCCAGCTCACCGTCTACCTGCGCCTCCTCGGCGTGGCGATCCCGTCGGTCTATGGGCCGAGCGCGGATGAGAACCCGTTCGCCTAGAGGAAGGGTCCCAGCTCCTCGCGGCTCATCTACACCCGGGCCGCAGTCTCCAACACCGCGGCCAGCTCGCGGACGCCGCGGCGGATCTCGCGGACGTCCACTGCGGCGAAGCCGAGCTGCAGGCCGTTGATCGCGGGCAGGGCGCGGAAGAAGCGGGCGAGCGGCACGACCTCCACGTCGCGAGTGGCGGCGGCGCGGACGACGGCTTCCGCGTCGATTCCAGGGGCGAGCCGGCCGATGGTCTGCAGCCCCGCTTCGACCGGCGACAGCTCGAGGGCACCGGCGAGCCGCTCGCGCGCCAACTCGAGCAGCACCTGGAGGCGCTCGGCGTAGACCTCGCGCATGCGGCGCAGGTGGCGGCCGAAGTAGCCGCCGGCGATGAAGTCGACGAGCACGCGTTGCTCGAAGACCGGCGGGTGGCGAACGACGATGGAGCGTGCGGCGGCGGCGCGCTCGACGAGGTCTTGCGGCAGCACCAGGTAGCCGAGGCGCAGCGACGGGAAGAGCACCTTGTTGAAGCTGCCGGCGAACAGCACAGTGTCGCCGCCGTCGAGCCCCTGCAGGGCAGGCACCGGCCGGCCCGCGTAGCGGTACTCGCTGTCGTAATCGTCCTCGAGGATGCGGGCGCCGCTCGTTCGCGCCCATTCGAGCAGCGCGAGGCGCCGCCGCAGGCTCATGGTGACGCAGAGCGGATACTGGTGCGCCGGAGTCACGTAGACCAGCCGCACGCCGCCATCCGGGTGGCGCGAGACCAGCCGCGCGCGCTGTAGCACGGCACCTTCGTCATCGACGGGGAGCGAGACGACCTTGGCACCCACCGCCTCCAGGACGCGGGTGGCGCCGGCGTAGCCGGGGTCTTCGACGGCGACGCGGTCGCCGGGCTCGACGAGCAGGCGCGCCGTGAGATCGATCGCCTCCTGCACGCCGTTGGTGATCGCCACCTGCTCGGCCGTGCAGCGGACGCCACGCGCGAGGTTGAGGTAGTCGGCCACTGCCTCGCGCAGCGGCCGGTAGCCGAGCGAGTCGCAGCCGAACAGGTCGCGGATCGAGGCGTCGCGCAGGCGGCGGCCGGCGAGCTGCGCCCACAGCGTGGTGGGGAAGAGGTCGAGCGCCTGCAGGTTGGTGCGGAAGGCGCGCGTCGGCCGCGGCTCGAGTACGCCGAGCTCGCGGACGCGCCGGCCGTAGCCGGCTGGGCGGCGCAGCGCGGCGCGCGCGGACGGAGCGGGCGTGCGGCGGCCGCGCGGGACGGCGAAGAGGTCGTCGGGGAGGCTGCGCGCGACGAAAGTGCCGGCGCCGACGGTGCCTTCGAGGTAGCCCTCGGCCGCGAGCTGCTCGAAAGCGCGCACGACGGTGCCGCGGGCGAGACCGTAACGCTGCGCCACGTCGCGCGTGCTGGGAAGCTGCGCGCCGGGCCGCAGGCGGCCGGCGAGAATCGCCTCGCGCAGCGCGTCGTAGAGCCAGCGGTAGGCGGGGCTCGCGGCGGGTCGCGGAGGCAGGGTGAGGGCGAGGGCTGTGGCACGTTTGGGCATCGGAAGGGGTCGGTGGATCGAGAAGTCAGGTAATCCCGCGCCGGCTCGCGACGGGCTTTGGGCGGCGTCGGGTCGACCGAGAAAGTGGTCCAGTCAAAGTCGTCAATATGGATCTTCCGCGCTGGGCAACCTAACCCTATGCTGCGGGCCATGAGAGAGCAAGACCTGGCCGTCGCGAGCACCGCCTGCGCCGCCGAGGTAGATGCGCCGCGCGCCGAGCGGATCGTTGCAATCACCACCTCGCGAAGGGCGTCCCTCGTGCGCGGCGATCGCACCGTTGCAGCTACCACTCTCCTCCCGGCGCCCGGTGCGCGCGCCGTCGCTGCCTTCCGACCCGAGACCCGTCTCCGCGCCGCCGACATGCTGCTGCTGTTCACCCCCGGCACGATCTGGGGCGCCTCGTTCCTCTTCATCGCCGAAGGGCTCACCGCCGTGGGGCCCTTCGGCGTCGCCTTCCTGCGCATCGCCGTCGGCTGCTGCACGCTCCTGCTGCTGCCGGCGGCGCGCCGGCCGCTGCCGCCATCGGCGTGGCCGGCCGTGGCGCGGCTCGGCGTCGTCTGGTTCGCGCTGCCGCTCTCGCTGCTGCCGCTCGCCGAGCAGCGCGTCTCCTCGGCGCTCACCGGCATGCTCAACGGCGCGGTGCCGATCTTCGCCGCGGCGGCGGGCGCGCTGCTCACCCGCAAGCTGCCGTCGCGGCGGATGGCCGGCGGGCTCGGCGTCGGCTTGGCGGGCGCGCTGCTCGTCGCATTGCCGACGGTCCGCGAAGGCCGTTCGAGCGCCGCCGGCGTGCTGCTCGTGCTCGGCTCGATCGTCGCCTACGGTTTCGCCGTCCACCTCGCCAAGCCGCTGCAGCAACGGCACGGCGCGCTGCCGATCATCTGCCGCGCGCTCGGCGTCGCGGCGCTGCTCACCGCGCCGCTCGGTCTGCGCGACGTCGCGCACGCGCGCTGGTCGCCCGCGCCGCTGCTGTGCCTGGTGGCGCTCGGCGCGCTCGGCACCGGCGTCGCCTTCGTCATCCTCGCCACCGCCGCCGGCCGACTCGGTGCGACGCGCGCCTCGGCGACCGCCTTCGTCATCCCCGGCGTCGCCCTCGCCCTCGGCGTCCTCGTGCGCGGCGAGACGGTGGCGTCGCTCGCCGTTCTCGGCGCTCTCCTCTCGCTCGCCGGCGTCGCCCTGCTGCGCCGCGCCCAGGATCCGTGACTCGAACGACCGCAACGACCCCGACAAGGAGATCGACGATGAAACCCCGGCTCCACTACGCGAAGCACGCGCCCGGCGTCTACGAGGCGATGGACGCCCTCGACCAGTACCTCGCCAAGGCGAGCGTCGACGAGAAGCTGCTCCACCTCGTGCGCCTGCGCGCCTCGCAGCTCAATGGCTGCGCCTACTGCATCGACATGCACTGGAAGGACCTGCGCGCCCTCGGCGACACCGAGCAGCGTCTGGCCTCCCTCGACGCCTGGCGGGAGTGTCCCTACTACAGCGACCGCGAACGTGCCGCGCTCGAGTGGACCGAGGCGGTGACGCGTATCGCCGACGGCCATGCTCCCGACACCGCGTACGAAGCGGCCCGCGCGCAACTCGGCGAGCGCGAGCTCTGCGACCTCACGCTCGCCATCGCGACGATCAACGCCTGGAACCGGCTGTCGATCGCAGCACGCCTCGTGCCGGGCGGCTACCAGCCGGCGCCCGTCGCGGTGGTCGCGGGAACGGCCGCCCTCTCTTGAGCTCAGCCCGCCTCGCCTGTTTCGCCTGCCGCTGCCGTCGCCTGTTCGACCAGCCGCCTTGACAGGTAGTAACCCCGCGCCACCATCAGGTCGAGCAGCGGACGAACGGCATTGACCAGCCCCGCGCGCTTGGCGATGACGAGGATCCCGGCGCTGCCGTGGACGTGGAGCTTGTAGGCACTGACTGCGATGCGTCGCGCCTTGCGATCGTCGATGAGCACCGATCGTATTCCGCTCGCGTAAGCGGCTGCGATCGTCGCTGCTTCGCCGGCGCCGAGCTCGGCAGCCAGGAGCGGATCGGGCACGTTCTCGTCGATGACCTCGATCCAGTCTGCGTTCAGGATGGCCCGACAACCGGGCCGCTCCGGCCCGCCGGCGGACACCTCGTCTCGCACGGCGCGCGGCATGAGGACTCGCGGAAAGAGGTGTTGGAGGATAGGGAGGTGATCGACGAGGGAGAGCGCGATGAGGGGGCCGGTGTCGCTGACGACCGGCCTCTCAAGCATCCGTGAGCTCCCGCTCCAGCTCCTCGCGCTCGAGGTCCGCCACCGGCACCTTCATGCGGCCGGCCCGAAACAGGAACTCGACTCGTGGCATCTCGCACAGGTCGGCCGCGCGTCCCGAGGAGAGGCGACCCATCTCGAAAAGCTTCAGCGCCAGGAGGAACTTGGCTTCGCGAGCGAACTCGTCCGGCGACTGGCCGGCAGCCAGCAGGACGCTGTCGGGCAACTCGAGGTGGATGCTCGCCATCGTGCAAAGGTACCACCGGGGTGACGTCAGAGTCTCGTTACCGCAACGCGCCAGCCCGAATACAGGGGCCTTTCGTCTGACCGCTATCGGGCTGGCACTTGAGCCTTGCCGCCGCCGAGCGCATTCCCGGCGAGGAGCGCGTTCCACACCAGCGGGTGCGTGCCGATCGTTTCGCCGCGCCAGATCGGGTTGATGGCGAAGAGCACCACCTGTCCTTGGCCGAGCGGCGCGCGCACGACGGCCGCGCGCTTCGCCAGGTCGCCGCCGTGCTCGAGGAGGCCGGAGAGCAGCAGCTCGTCGGCGTCGCCGAAGCGCAGCAGCGTGCGGGGGCGGAGCGCTTCGGGGATGACGAACGGGTTGTCGCGCACTTCTTCGGCGGAGAGTGGGCGCGCCTCCCAGCGCTCGACCTTCGGCGCGTCCGCGCGCGGCTTGGGCGCCGGCCGGCCGATGACGAGGTCGGCGTCGTCGGGGCCGCCGCGGCCGGTGGGGCGCTCGCCCTCGTTGCGCGACCAGCCGCGGAAGGCGGCGTTGCTCAGCTCGAAGCTCATCCCCTCGGAGCTGTAGACGGCGAGCGCGTCGCCGAGGCCGTCGGCGATCGGCGAGGCGGCGTCGGGGAAGCGCGCCTGCAGCACGCTGCCGACGACCTTCAAGCTGCCCGAGTCGGCGACGCGCACGCCGGGGGCGAAGCCGCGCTCGACGAGGAGTTGCGCCGTGTCCTCGGCCGCGATCAGCGTGCCGCCGCCTTCGACGAAGGAGCGCAGGTGCTCGAGGCCGGTGAGCCCGAGGCCGGGCCGCATATCGTCGGTCGCGTCGATGGTGAGGTTCGGCGTCTCCGGTGTCACCTTCCACGGCAGCGGCTCGCCCCACGCCGTCGGCGCGCCATTGACGATCATCGTCTGCGGGATGCCGACGGGCGGGAAGAGGATGGCGTCGAAGCGGGCGCGCAGGTTGGCGTCGGCGGCGACGTCCTGGGTGCTGATGTACTCGTAGGGCACCTTCAGCCAGTCGAGGCGCTGGCGCCACCAGCCTTCGGTCTGCGTATCCTGCCAAGTGTGGAGTAGGGCGAGGCGCGGCTTGGCGACCGGTCGCGTGTCGACGTGCGGCGCGGCGGCTACCGCATCGACGCTGACGCCGAAGTCGGCGGTGGCCTTCTTCAACGCGTCAGCGTCGGCGCCACGCACGATCCAACTGCCGCGCGGGTAGTCGCGTTTGCCGGCCTTGAAGGACGCCGTTGACGCCTCGACGGTGGCGTCGCCGAGCGCGTAGCGCAGCGAGATGAGCGCGTCGTCGCCGCGGTTGGCGATGAGAAAGACCGGGCCGCCGCCGTCGACGCCGCCCGCGAGCTGGAACGGCGCCGCGACAGGCTTGCCCGCCGCCGCGAGCACCTTCGCGTCGGTGACCCGCACCACCTCGGTGCCGAAGAGATCGCCGAAGCTCCAGCCGGTGTCGTCGTAGGGATGCTTCTGCGGGTCGTCGGGGCTCCAGAACTGGCGATCGAGGAGCGCGTCGGCGATGCGGCCGTAGGGCTGGTCCATGCGCACGACGAAGGAGCCGGCGGGGAAGGTGCGCTTCGCGGGCGCCGGCTTGGCCTGCTTGTCGTCGGTCTTGCCCGCGGCGGGCTTCGCGTCGGTCGGCTTCGCCGCGTCGGCCTTGCCCTCGCCTTTGCCCGCGGGTGCCGGCACCTCGACGGTGAACGGCGCCTCGACGCGCGTGATCTCGACGTGCTGCGCCTGCAGCACACGCAGCAGCTCGGCCTGCGCGCCCGGCCGCCGCGAGTCGGCGGGCAGCACGTAGGCGGCTGGACCCTCGCGCTTCGGCTTTTCGATCGCGCGCTTCCCCTTCTGCCAGAAGTTGCGCAGCAGCAGCTCGCGGTTCTCGCCGGTGAAGGCGAGCGAGACGAGCAAGCCCGTCTCCTCGTAGTTGTTGTTGTCGCGCTGCGACCACTTCACCTCGGGGTAGGGCGGGTCCTGGCGATACCACGTGCGGCCGGTGTCGTCGGCGTCGAGCTCGCGCACCACGGTGTCGGCGCCCCCGTTGCCGAAGGTCTCGTAGAGGCGCGAGACGCCGTTGTGCATCGCCGCCATGAACATCAGGTAGCCGGGGCTCCAGGTGTCGAAGGTGCCGTGGGTGTAGACGCCCGGCATCCCGAACTTCGTCATCTCGGCGACGTTGGTCCAACCGAAGAGCTGCCACTCGTTGGTGAGGATGGGATCCACCCAGGCGTTGTACGGCCCGTCGCCCACCGTGTTGTCGTAGAGGAACGGCACCGATTCGTGGAGGTCGTGCAGCACTTGCGCGTGCCAGCCGAGGTAGGTGTCGAGCACCTGCCGCGAGAGCGACAGCGTCAGCGCCATGGCGTCGCGGTTGTTGTCGTGCGCCACGTAGTGGCCCCAGTAGACAAGGTCGGGCATCGGCGCGGTGGGGTGCGCGAGGTGCCAGCGGTAGAGGTCGACCATGCGGTCGCGGCCGTCGACCTCCACGACCGGCGTGATCAGGGTGATGACGTGCTCGCGGATGTCGCGGATGTACGGGCTCTCGTCGACGGCGAGGCGGTAGGCGAGCTCCATCAGCGCCGTCGGCGCGCCGGTCTCGGGCGAGTGGATGGTGCCGGTGATGTAGTAGACGGGAACCGTCGAGGCGAAGAGCGGCTCGGCCTTGGCGTCGTCCAGACCGAGCGTGCGCGGGTCGGCGAGCTGCGCCAAACGCGCGTCGTTCGCTGCGCGGTTCTTGAGGTTCTCTTCGGAGGAGATGGCGACCACGATGCGCTCGCGCCCCTCTTCGCTCTTGCCGATCGAGAACACCTGCACCCGCGGCGTCGCCGCGGCGAGCATGCGGAAGTAGCGGTGCACGTCGGCCGAGTAGGGCAGGTAGTTCGGCGCGCCCGCGACGTCGCCGAGCACGGCACTCGGTGACGGCACCGTCGCCGAGGCCGGCAGGTAGTCGGTGAGCGGCGAGTTGAACTCCGGCGCCGTCGTGTACTCCTTGATCTTTGCCGTCGCCGCCGCGTCGATGGGCTGGCTGCGATCGGGCGCGAGGCGCGCCGGCACGCGCGGCTGCGCATCGGCGGCGGCGGCGAAGAAGGCGAGGCAGGCGGCGGCGAGCGAGGCGGCGAACGAGCGGCGCATGCGTAGACCTCCAGGGCCGGTGCGGGACTCGACGGAGCGGCGCGATGCTAGCGGAGAGCGCGGCACGTTTGGGTGACGTGACGCAGTGAACGGAGGCGGTGTTAGCCTCGCTTTCATGCAGAACCAACTCGTTCGCGGATCTCGCATCGTGACCGCGGCTGTCGTCGCAGTGCTCGCCGCCTTCGCCGGTGCCCGCCGTTCGCAGGCAGCCGACGACGCCTTCGCCGACGTCCGCCACGAGGTCGCTTCGCGCCACGACGAGGCGGTGAAGCGGCTGCAGGAGTGGATCGCGCTGCCGTCGATCGCGGCCGAGGATCGCAACTACCCGGCCGGCGCCGAGCACATGGCGAAGCTCGCCCGCGACGCCGGCTTCCAGCAGGCGACGGTCCTCACCACCGAGGGCAAGCCGGGCGTCTTCGCGACGCTCGACGCCGGAGCGGCGAAGACGGTCGGGCTCTACTTCATGTACGACGTCAAGCAGTTCGATCCCGCCGAGTGGAGCTCGCCGCCGCTCGAGGCGCGTCTCGTCGACAAGCCCGGCCTCGGCAAGGCCGTCGTCGGCCGCGGCGCGGTGAATCAGAAGGGGCCCGAGGCGGCGTTCCTGGCGGCGTTGCACGCCATCCGCGGCGCCGGCCACAAGCTGCCGGTCAACCTCGTGCTGGTCGCCGAGGGCGAGGAGGAGATCGGCTCGCCGCACATCGGCCAGCTCGTCCACCGGCCCGAGGTGGAGGCGGCGCTGCGCAAGTGCGTCGGCGTGTTCATGCCCGCGGCGTCGCAGGACCCGACCGGCATCGTGACGGTGAGCCTGGGCGCCAAGGGAGTCGTCGAGCTCGAGCTGGTGTCGAGCGGCGAGCGCTGGGGTCGCGGCCCGGGCAAAGACATCCACTCGTCGTTGAAGGCGATGGTCGACAGCCCGGCGTGGCGGCTGATCAAGGCGCTCGACACGCTGGTCTCGGCGGACGGCAACACCATCACCATGGACAACTACCCTCGACCGCGGCCGCTCAGCGCCGACGAGCGGGCGATGATCGCCGAGGCGTCGCGGCGGCGCAGCGAGGCGGAGGCGAAGAAGCTCTACAGCGTCGAGCATTGGATCGACGACCTGCCCTGGCAGCAGGCCAACGAGCGGCTCGAGTCGCAGCCGACGGTGAACATCGAGGGTCTGGTGGGCGGCTACACCGGGCCGGGCGGCAAGACCGTCTTGCCGCACCGCGCGGTGGCGAAGATCGACATGCGTCTCGTGCCCGACATGAAGATGGCGGATGCCGTGGCGGCGCTGCGCGCGCACCTCGCCAAGCGCGGCTTCGGCGATCTCGAGGTGAACGTCACCGGCGGCTACGACCCGACGAGCACGGCCGCCTCGGCGCCGCTCATCCAGGCCCAGGTCGCGGTGTTGAAGCGCGCCGGCATCGAGCCGGTGATGTGGCCGCGCAACGCCGGCTCCTACCCGGGCTACGTCTTCACCGACGCGCCGCTCAGCCTCGCCGCCGGCCACTTCGGCCTCGGCCACGGCAGCGGCGCGCACGCTCCCGACGAGTACTACGTCATCGAGTCGACCAACCCCGACGTGCAGGGCTTCGACGGCGCCGCGATGTCGTTCGTCGAGTACCTGTACGAGCTCGGGAAGTAGCTCGTGCGGCGGGCGCGGGCTCGCTGCCGCGCCGCCGATGGCTACTGCGAGATCTGGAACGCCGCGTCGACGACCGCGATGCTGCCCGTGCGAGGCGTGCCGTCGCTCGGGTCGACGTGGTAGCCGACGCCGCCGTCGCCGACGCGGATGTCGGTCGTCGGGTGGATCCATTTGTCGTTGGCCGATGCCCTCCAAGCGCAAGCCGGCGCCGTGTAGACGTAGAAGCTGCCGTCGCCACCTTGCGGTCCAAAGCTTGCGCTCTGCGGCTGGAACAGGGCGTAGCAGCCATCGCCCGTGCCGCCCAAGTTGACGAGGAAGGCCTGGCCGGCAGCGGTGATCTGGCCGACGATGCTGTCGTAGCCCGTCTTCTCGCCGCTGCCGGCGGTGGCGTAGCCGTCGCTGACGGTGAAGCTCACGGTGCCGTCGCCGGTGCCGCTGTCGGGGCCGATGATGGTGATCCACGGCACGCGGCTGGCCGCGCTCCAGCCGCAGCCCGCCGGCGCCGCGATCTGGAAGCTGCCGCTGCCGCCGCCGCGCGGGACGACGACGTTGTCGGGCATCAGGCTCGTCACGCAGCTCGTGTCTGGGAAGCCGGCGAACGCCACGGACATGCCGTGGGCGTAGGCGAAGGCGCCGTTGCCGGGAGCGATCGCCAGGTCGCCGGCGCCGGTGTCGGTCTCGCCGTCGTACGTCACCCGCGGCGGCGGCCCGGCGGTGGGCTTGTCGGCGCTGATCGGCCAGAAACGGATCGTGCCCGTCGAGTCGGTGAAGCCGTTGGTGAAGTTCTCGTTGGGGTCCGAGCCGGTGGAGACGAGAGTCGAGCCGTCGCTGGTGAAGGCAAGCCGGGAGACGTCGCCGGTGCGCTTGGTCGTGCGCAGCAGCGAGCCGTCCTTCACGGAATAGAGCTGGATGGTGTCGTCGTAGCGGTAGTCGCCGAGACCGTTGCCGGCGATCGCCAGCGTGCCGCCGTCGGGTGTGAAGGCGAAGGCGTGGCGCGTGCCGCCCAGGTGCCAGAGCAGCTTGCCGTCGGCGCGCCAGATGTCGAAGCCGCGCCTGCCGACCGCCGCGACGAGGGTGGCGTCGGGCGACAAGGCGCATCCCACGCCGCCGCCGCTGAAGGTCGTGGTGATGACGCCGTCCTCGACGCGGATCAAATGGACGAAGACGTTGTTGTAGCCCGAGCCGGCGCCGGTGCCGACGAGGGTCAGCCCGTCGGGCGAGTAGTGGACGTCGGCGAGGCCGACGTTGATGGTGCGGACGAGCGCGCCGTCGCTGACGCGCCAGAGCTTGAGGCTGCTCCCGGCGGCGGCGAGGACCTGGCCGTCCGGCGAAAAGTCGAGAGCGTTCGGCCCCCGACATCCGACGCCGGAGCACTGGACGATCGTGCGCACCAGCGCGCCGTCGGAGGCGCGCCAGATCCTGGTCGTGCGGTCGGCGCTGCCGGAGGCGACGAGCGTGCCGTCGGGCGAGATGGCGACCGACTGCACGAGCCCCGTGTGCGTGCCCTGCCAGCGGATGTCGGGCGGCCCCTGCGCGGCGGCGGGCGGCGCGAGGATGACGGCGAGAGCAGCGGTGATTGCGGCGGCGAGGAGGGAACGGAGCAGGGAGGAGCGAAGGGCGGGTCGCATGGTGGGCCTCCGGGTGGAAGATGGGAGACGCAGCCCGGCGGCCGTGGCAGCAATCCGCGCGCCACGCGGGCGTGACGACCACCAACAGCCGGGGGGGGGCCGCGAGCGCTACGATGGCCGGCGAGGAGGAGCAGGACAATGGCGAAGCGCGTGGGAGTGATCGGTTCGGGCGACGTCGGCCGCGAGCTCGCCGACGGCTTTCTGAAGCACGGCTACGAGGTGATGATCGGCAGCCGCGACCCCGAGAAGCTCGCGGACTGGAAGGAACGCGGCGGCGAGCACGCCTCGCTGGGCACCATGGCGGAAGCGGCCGAGTTCGGCGACCTGGTGGTGCTGGCGGTCAAGGGCGCCGCCGCCGAGCACGCGGTCGAGCTCTGCGGGCCGGCGGCGCTCGCCGGCAAGACGGTGCTCGACGCCACCAACCCGATCGCCGAGGCGCCGCCCGATCACGGCGTGCTGCGCTTCTTCACCACGCTCGACGAGTCGCTGATGGAGCGCCTGCAGCGCCTCGCGCCCGAGGCCCGCTTCGTCAAGTGCTTCTCCTGCATCGGCAGCGCGCTGATGGTCAACCCCGACCTCGGCGGCCAGCGGCCGACGATGTTCATCTGCGGCGACAGCGACGAAGCCAAGCAAGAGACCGCCGAGGTCCTCGCCCAGTTCGGCCACGAGCCCTGCGACATGGGCGGCGCGCAGTCGGCGCGCGCCATCGAGCCGCTCTGCATCCTCTGGTGCATCCCCGGCTTCCTGCGCAACGAGTGGACGCACGCCTTCAAGCTGCTGCGGCAGTAGCTCGATGAAGCGATCAGCGAAAACGCGGTTCGCGCGGTCAGGAGTGCGTGCGGCAAGCACCAGCGAGGACGGCAGCGGGGTCATCGAACACGGGGTGCCTCGCGTTCCTGGAAGGGACCTCCTCGAAGGCCTGTGGGCGCGGAATGACGTCGGAGAGGACGAGGCAATGGATCTCGCGGTGCGCGCTCAGCATGCCACGCGCAGTCGAGATCGACGGTGAGGCCCTTGCCCGAACCTGAGCTCATTTTCTCGATCTGAGTCAGACCGAGAAGTAGCCGGCGCGCCACGCGAGCGCTAGCATCATCGCGACGCCGACGACGGCGAAGAGAAGGCGATAGCGGCGCTGCAGCCAGCGGGCCTGCTCGAAGCCGGCGCCGCCGCGTAGCGCCGACCACGACCAGGCGGCGTGAAGCGGCCAGAGCAGCGCTGTCCACAGCAGCAGGCGGGGCACCACCGCGAACGCCGCGAGCAGGGCGAGCTCGGCGTAGGCGGTGGAGAAGACGACGAGGCTCGCCAGCAGCACGCTGCGCGCGCCGAACGCCACCGCACTGGTGCGGATGCCGTTGCGCTGGTCGCCCTCGTAGTCGCGCACCTCTTGGTTGAGGTGGCCGCCCGCGAAGACGAGGCCGAAGAAGAGAGCGATCGCCAGCCCGTGGTGGTCGATCGGCCGCGCGACGCCGTAGCCGAGGAGGAAGTGGAGGGCGCCGCCGAGCAGGTGGATGACGGAGGCGACGACCGGCACGCCCTTGCCGGCGACGTTCGAGTCCGAGTAGAGGATGCCGAGGCAGGCGATGGCGGCGCCCAGCAGCACGGCGGTGAAGCCGAGGGCCGCGAGCGCGACCATCGCGAAGGCGAGGAGGCCGACGGCGAGCGCCGCCACCGAGCGGCTGCCGATGCCGTGGCGCGCGAAGACGTGCGGCGCGCGGCGCGGGTCGTTGAGGTCGTCGCGGTGGCCGGCCCAGTCGTTGAAGGCGAAGACGTGCGCGGTGAGCAGCACGCTGCCGGCGAGGAGGATCGCCAGCCGCCCGAGCCCGATGCCGCCCGCGCTGTTGCCGCCGAACGCGGCGCCGAGGAGCGGCGACGCCTGCAGCAGCAGCACCTCGAGCGAGCGGCCCTTCCCCACGTGCCGCAGCGCGCGGGCCGTTTGCCGCATCGCCCTCGAGCCGTTCATCGCGGCGCTCCGGTCGGGCCGGCGCCGCCGAACGTCGCATCGTAGAGCCGCAGCCAGAGCGCGTAGCCGAAGTCCTCGGACCAGTAGTAGCGCGACACCGTGGCGGTGAGGTCGTTGTGGTAGAGCAGCGGCGGCGTGCGGCGCAGCTCGGCGAAGTCGTCGCGCGCGAGCGCCGTGAGCAGCGCCATGGTGGCCTCGAAATCTTGCGGTCTGTCCTGCGGGTTCGTCTGCGCATCGTCGAAGCGGCGAGCCACGTCCATCCAGCGTTCCTGACCCTCGACCGGCGCCAGCCGCGCGCTCGGGATCTCCACGACGCAGCCGATGTGCTGCAGGTCCGCGGTGCGCAGGGACGGCACCAGCGGAGCACGCGCGTAATACACCCAGAGGCTGTCATCCGCCATCGAGCGGGCGAGCGTCTGACAGAGCCTCTGCGCCTCGGGGAGATCGACCTCGGCGAGCATCAGCAGCACGTGCATCTGGATGGTGGCGTCGGCGGGATCGGGATCACGCCCGGGATCGAGGCACTGGTAGCGCTCGCGCGGCGCCAGCCAGGTGCGGTAGAAGCCGCGCGCGTCGCGGTAGCTCTTCAGCAGGCGCAGCATCGAGCCGCGCCGCGGGTCGGCGGCGGGCGGGCGGACGATCCGCCACGCCAGCGCCGTGTCGTCGGCGTCCGGGGTGATGGGGCAGCCTAGCGTGCCCATGCCGGGGCCGTCGGGCAGCCCGTGATAGCGCACCAGCCCGTCGGGCTCGATCTGCGCCGCGAGGTGGCGGCGCGCCTTCTCGAGCACGTCCTCGAGACCGTGCTCCCTTGCCACGGGCGCCAGCAGGTCGATCAGCATCGCGGTCAGAAAAGTGTTCATCTCCTGGCCGGGCTTCTCGAATCGCGGCTGCGCCGTAAACGTCGTCAGCCAGTAGCCGGCCGCGCTCTGGTGCTCACGCAGCCGCGCCGCGGCGAGGCGGGCGAGCGGCGCGAGATCGGCGCCGACCCGCACGCGGCTCTCGCTGACGATCCGGATGTCGCTCAGCGGCTCGACGCGGAGGGCGACCTGCAGCACGTGCTCGCCGGGTGAGAGGCCGCGCGCATCGGCGGCGACGCTCCACGCCGAAGGCGCGGCGGTGCCGGTCGCCGCGGCGACGTCGGGGCGAGGCGGCGCGAAGCGCCTCGTCTCGCCGACGACGTGGCCGTCGGCGAGCACGAGCACGTCGGCGGGCGTGCGGCCGCAGGTGAGGCCCCATCCCTGCAGGCGCGCGTGGGGAACGAGCAGCGGCGGCCGCGTTCCCGGCGCGGCCGCGGGTGCGGAGCCGACGCGGTCGAGGTACCCGCGGACAGAGCAGGCGAGGTCGCCGCGCTGCGGCGGGTGGCGCGGCTCGATCAGAAACGGGGTGTTGGCGAGCCTCCAGGCATTCGCCATCCCGCCGCCGTCTCCCGCAAAGATGAGGCGGTCGCTCCACCCGGCGTACCAGAACGCGCCGATCGCCTGCACCGCGAGCGAGGCCGCCATCGTCACCACCAGCGCCGCTCGTGCGGGCGCGCGCAGGAAGAGCGGTGCGGGCGCGAGCATCCAGATCAGGATCGGCAAGACGTCCGTCAACCAGCGTGGTCCCCACGAAGCTCCCGCCCGCCAGTCCGCGAAGGCATAGAGGATCAGCTGCGCGACCACCGCCGCGGCGAGCAGCGCCGCGAGCGTGCGGTCCGCGGGCTTGCGGAGGCGGCGGGACAGCCCGAGCGGCGCGAAGAGCAGGAACGGAGTGAAGACGAGGAGACCGCGCGCGGGACTGATCAGCAGCCCGGCGAAGCCGCTCCACGGCGAGTGGGTGAGAAAGCCGGCGGGAGCCAGGACCGCGGTGTAGCCGCCCGACAGGTTGCCGATGACGGCCCGGTTGTAGGCGATCACCAACGCCAGCGGCACCAGGGCGCCGGCGGCCAACCAGGCGGCGGCGCGCCAGGAGGCGAATGGGAAGCTGTGTCGCGCCCTCCACACGACGGCGAGCGCGATGGCCCCGGCGATCAACGCGTCGGGCGGCCGGTTGGCCGCCATGGCGACGCCGACGGCGCCGAGCGCGGCGTAGCGCGCCGCTGTCGGCGCCGCGGTGGCGAGCAGGAGGGCGAGCGCGACGAGGAGCTCGCCCGCTCCGTGCTGCCAGAGCGCCTGACTGGAGATCATCCAGGTATTGGTGCCGAAGGCGAAGGCGAGCGCCAGCGGCAAGCTCCACCGGCCGGCATCGCGGCGCAGCAACCGGTAGACGACCACCACCGCGAGCGCGGCGAGCAGCGACGCCGACAGCTTCTCCATGACCGCCGCGACCCACTCGACCCGCCACGGCTCCCAGCCCCGTGTATGAAGCCAAGCCGCCGCCGGCAGATAGAGCGGCGTCACGAGGATTGGTGCCACTACGGGGTAGAGCGATGCGAGCCGGCCCTGCTGCGAGCGAAACATCCAGTAGGTCCAAGGCGCGAACAGAGCCCCCGTCGCCTCGCGGCCCGCCGCCTCCGCCTCGCTCCACGCCTGCCACGAAGGGTGCCCGTGCGCGACCAGCCGCGCGATCGGGTCGAGCTCGAGCGTGCCGTACCGCCAGATGGCGAGCGGCAGATACCGCGCCGGCAGCGTGTCGCCGGAACCGATGCTGCGCAGGTTGGCGTTGTAGACGAGCAGGCAGAGCAGGAAGAGCCACAGCGCTCCCCGCGGGCGCGGCCGTGCGTCGCGCGGTCGCGGCACGGGCGCCGGTGTCCCGAGAGGAGCGCCCGTCAATGCCGCCGATTCGCTCGTGGCGTGACTGGATGGATGTGCATGCGAGTCCGCGGGCAAGAGCGCGTCGACTTCATCACGCGCGGCGCGGAGATTCCAGACGGTCCAGGCCTCATGCCATAGTCGCTCGGATGCCGAGCCGCCGAAGGATCCTGCGAGGATGCTTCTGGGTCGCGGCCTCGTTGGCCGGTCTCGTCATCGTCGTTGCTGCGCTGGCGTTCGGGCTCCTTCGCCATGACGTGCCGCCGGCGCCGCGGCTGCCCGGCACGCTGGAGCGCGGCGAGCTGGTGCACGCAGGCCGCACGCGGACGTGGATCGCCTATGTGCCCACGAAGCTACGGCCGCGGCCCGAGCTGGTGATCGTGCTGCACGCCTCGATGGGCACCTCGGAGCGGGCGCGGCAGGCCTTCGGCTACGACTTCGATCGCCTGGCGGAAGAGCACGGTTTCCTCGCCGTCTATCCGCAGGGGTACGAGGGGCACTGGAACGACTGCAAGAAGAAAGGGCCGTTCGCCGCCAAGGCCGAGAACGTCGACGACGTCGGCTTTCTGCACGCGCTCGTCGATCGCCTCGTCGCCGATCACGGCGTCGACCGCGCGCGTGTCTACGTGACCGGGGTCTCCAACGGCGGCGCGATGACGATTCGTCTCGCCCTCGAGACCCCCGACTTCGCGCGCGCCTATGCGGCCGTCCTCGCCAGCGTGCCGACGCCCGAGAACATGGCGATGACGCCGAAGGGCGGTCCGGTATCGATCCTGCTCATGAACGGGACGGCGGACCCCATGGTCCCCTGGGAAGGCGGCGACGTTGCCCTCTACGGCGTGTACGGCAACCGTGGGCCCGTCCTCTCGACGCCGGCGAGCATCGACTACTTCCTGAAGCTCGACGGGCTCGGCGGGACCCCTGCCACGGCGAAGATCCCCGACACTGACCCGAGCGACGGCAGCACCGCCGAGCGGCAGACCTGGAGCGCGCCTGGCAAGCGCCTCGTCGCCCTGATCGAGGTCGAGGGCGGCGGTCACACGGCACCCCACCCGGCGATCCGCGGCTATCGGCTGCTCGGCCGCACCAACCACGACTTCCACGCCGCGGAGGAAATCTGGGCGTTCTTCGTACAGGCTGGCGAAAAGGATTTGCTCTAGAACGCTCTCCAGGCCTCTCGCCCGGTCCGGCTGTGCGCAACCCGAGCTCGAGCTGAGCAACGAGCGGCGAGCGGCTGCGGCTGCGATGGCCCGGCCGACGCGCAGCATCCAACAGGGCTCCCGCCTGCCGCCGTCGCGGCGCTACCGCGCGCGGCTGTGTGCGCGCGGGCGTGGCGGTCCGCGGAATCTCCGGATCCTGGACGGGTCGGCGCCGTTTATCCGGATCTCATAACGGCCTCTGCCCTCACCGCGCCCGCCTGTGGATGGATGTCGTGTCGAATCAAGAGCTTGCCGTTTTTCGGTACGGTGGCACCGTGCTTGGAATATCCCGGGCAGCGAGCGATTCAGCTTGCGATCCAACCCGATCCCCTCGAGGGATACCAGGAGATGCCCGTGAAGAAGATCGTCGCCTCCGCCATCGTCGCCTTCGCCCTCGTCGCCGCCACGGCCAACGCGGCAACCTCGTCCGGCACGCTGACGGTGACCGGCACCATCGAGAGCTCGATCAGCCTCACCATCGAGTCGGCCGGTGGAACCACCTCCGGCACCGGTACCGCCGCCGCCTCCTCGGACCTCGGCTCCATCGCCAAGTACGGCTCCGCGCCGACCGGCTTCACCCTCGCACGCGGCGCCTCCAACTGGACGCTCTCGTCGACGGTCGGCGTCCAGGTCGACAAGGCCAATCTGACCAGCACCGACTACACGCTGACGTCGCAGCTCGGATCCGCGCCGGCGAGTGGTGTGACGTGGAAGCTCAACGGCAGCACCCTGAGCGACAGCGCCGCCACCACGCTGACGTCGACCGGCACCTACGGGTCGACCGGGTCCTACTCGTGGGACATCGTCGTCGCCGACTCGGCGGCGGCTGCCGCCATCGACAACAGCATCAACTTCACGGCGACCTCCAACTGACCGCTGCGGGAGCTGGCCGCCCCGCGAGGGGCGGCCGTGCCCCGGAGACATCCATGTCCAGCCGCACCCTTCTCGCCCGCGCCGTGCTGGTGGCCTGTCTGGCGATGCCGGCGGCGAGCGTTGGCGCCGCACCGGCGGCCCCGCCGCCCGCGCGAGCGCCCGAGCTGGAGGACCTGACGCTGAGCCTGGCGGCGGTCGACGCCGCCGTGCCCGGCGGGCCGCGCGGCGAGGCAGTGCTCGACGTCGGTACCCTGTCGGCCGGCAGCGCCGCTCACGGTCGCACGCCGGTGCACCGCCGCGTGGTGGTGCGCCTGGACAGCCCGTCGGGCCGCGTCGCCGTGGCTCGCCTCGAGGCATTCCTGGGCAGCGAGCCGGCGGGCTGCACCATTCGTGTCGACGGCGTCGTGCTGTCGACGATGCCCCGCCTGATCGACGCCGTCCACCGCGTCGGCATCGCCGTCGTGCACGAGATCGAGATTTCCATTCCGGCGAGCGCGCCGGAAGGCACGTTCCTCAACGGCATCGAGTGGGTGGCTGAGAGCGATTGAGCCGCCGCCCGAAATCAAGGAGCCCCGTCGTGATCCGCACCGCCACTTTCGCCGTCCTGCTCGCCGCCTGCGTCGCCGGCACCGCCGCCGCGCAGTCGATCACCCTGTCGCCGGCGGTCGTCACGCTGCGCGGCAGCCTGGGGCAGAGCGTCACCCAGACCCTGACCCTGCACAACGGCACCGACGTCGAGCTCACCTTCGCGCTCGATGCGCGGGACGTCGTGGTCCGCGACGGATCGCGTGCCTTCGCCGCCGCCGGCGAGAGCGCCGCCAGCATCGCCGCGACGGCGGTCTTCACCCCGCGCGTGGTGCGTATCGCGCCTCGTGGGAGCGCCGCGGTGACCGTCACCTTGACGCTGCCGCCGGCGACGCGCCAGCGCGCCGTCGTCGCCCTCTTCCACTCCACCAAGGCGGTGTCGAGCGGTGGCCGGCCGACCTTCCTCTCGCTCGGCACGCTCTTCACCTTCACGCTCTCCGACCGCCTGTCGCTGGCGGCCGGCGACCTGCGCGCCACGCCGCCGACCACCAGCGCCAACGCCCTGCTCGCCAGCGGGCTGTTCAACGACGGCGAGGAGCCGGTCGAGGCGCGGGGGGTCGCGGTGATCCTCGGCGCCGGCGGCGCCATCGTCGGCAAGGCGGACTTCGGCTCGCACCGCCTGCTCCCCGGCGAGCGCGCCACCTTCAGCGCCGATTATGCGGGGGAGCTCGCCGCCGGTACGTACCGGTCGGTGGCCACCTTCGAGGCGGCCGGCCGCTCGGTCGTGCGCACCGCCGTGCTGGTGGTGCCATGAGACCTCGGGGGCTGTTGGCGCTGTTGCTGTTGCTCGCCGCTCCGGCCGCGGCGCGCGAGCTGCGCCTCACCGTGGCGCAGACGATGACCCTGCCGTACCCCGGCGCCAGCGCCGCCTTCGCGGTGGATGCCGCGGTCGTCGACGCCAGCGCGGTGGGTGGCGAGCTGGTGCTCGTCGGCCGACGCGCCGGCTCCAGCGTGGTCACGGTGGTGACGCCCGAGGGCGCCGAGGCGATCGCCGTGCGGGTGGAAGGGCCGGCGGCGCGGGCGCTCGCCGGTGTGCCCGCCTCGCGGCGCTCGGCGGGTTCCTGGGAGGGGCGCTACGAGTCGGGCAACCGGCGGCTCAGCAGCTCGCTGGCGGTGACGTCGCGGGCGGGAGAGCGCACGGCAAGCTTGCGCCTGTTCGGCGTCGGCGAGCGGCCCGACGGCGGCCGCACGGTGCGCGCCTTCCCCGCGGCGAGTCTCGAGCTCTCGGCTCCGGGGCGCAGCCTGGTCCTGCTCGACGAGTTGGTGGAGGCCTCGCCTCTCACCCTCGACGGCACCGTGCTGCGCGGGCTCCACCTGCGGCGCGGCCCGCTGGCGATCCATGCCGGCGTCGCTTCCGCCACGCCCTGGGACGACGTGCTGCTGCCCGCCGACGGCGACCGCGCGCTGGATCTCTCGTACCGCTTCGGCGGCGGCGCCAACCGCTGGGTCCCAGCGTTGCTCTGGCTGCCCGATGCCGCGCGCGACTTCCCCGGCGTCGCCTCGCTCGGATTCGAGCGTGGCACGCCCGCCGACGCGCTGCGGTTGCGCGCCGAGCTCGGTTGGAGCAGCGCCCCCGGCGGTGCGATCGACTTCGCCTACCAGGGGGCGCGCCAGCACGGCTGGTTGCAGGGTGAGTACCGGCCGGCGAAGTTCGCCGCGCTCGGCGTGGCGCGCCCACCGGGCACCTTCCTCGACGGCGCCTGGTCGGCGAGTCGCGGTCGTGCCACCGCAGACGTCAGCCTGTCGACGAGCGCGCTCGATCTGGTGGGTCACCGGCAGCAGGCGCAGACCGGCCGCGCCGAGCTGCGCTTCCACGCCACCGATCGCTGGACGCTGAGCGGCGGCCTGGGCGCCGGCGGCTACCGCGACCGCGAGCGCGCCGATCTCCGCCGGCTGGCCCTCTCGCTCGGCGGCGCCTTCGACAGCTCCAGCGTGGGTATCGCCACCCTCTATCGCTACCAGCGCACCTCGGCGGCCTCGCGCGGCGGGCACGGCGGCCGGGTGACGGTGCGCACCGGCGCCGGCGCTTGGCGCGGCCACCTGTTCGTCGACGCGCAGCAGGATTCGCCCACCGTCGACCTCGTGCTGCGCAGCCGCCCCGGTCTCGAGCGCGCCTTCGCCGAGCTCGGGCTCAGCGCCGGATCGCCCGAGGAAGTGGTGCGGCTGCTGCGCGACAACGCCGCCCTGCTCGCCGGCGAGGGCGTCGATGTGGGCGCCCTCGACCTCGCCCCGCTGCGCGTCCAGAGCGGCGGCGACCTGGCATGGCGGGGCGGCGGGGCGAGGCGGCCGGAGCTGGCGCTGCGCGTCGTGCTCGACGAGGCGCGCGGCATCGCCGAACGGCGGCGCGCGTACCTCGCCACGCTGTCCGGCTCGGCCCGGCTCTTCGGCGACACGGACTTGGTGGTGGGCTACACGCGGTGGGCGAGCGCGGGCCAGGGGTTCGCCGGCAGCACCCGAGGGTCGGTGGACGTGGCGGTGCGCACGAAGCTGTCCGAGGGGCAACTGGCGGCCCTGGGCAGCCACAGCATCCGCGGCTCGGTGCAGCGCGACGACGGGGCCCGCGGCGATCTCTCGCTGCCGCTGCTGCCGCTCGGCGGCGTCGAGGTGGTGCTCGATGGCAACCGCCGCACCCGTACCGACAGCGACGGCGGCTTCATCTTCGACCCGGTGCGCGGCGGCAGCCATCGCGTGGAGGTGGTGCTGCCCGCCATTCCAGGCGCCTACTTCACCACCCCCTCGGCGGTGACGCTCGAGGCCGGCGGCCGGGCTCGGTTCGCCATCACCTTCTCCTCGGCGCGACTGAGCGGCCACGTGCGCGACGATGGCGGCCGGGCGCTGGCGGGGGTCACGGTGCGCATCGAGGGTGCCAGCAGCGCGAGCGCCACCACCGACTCGGAAGGCGCCTTCGCGGTGGGCGCCGCAGGAGGAGATACGCGGATCTGGCTGGTCGCCGACTCCCTGCCGGCGGGCTTCGACCTTGCGGCATTGCGCACCGCTACGCTGCGCCTGCAGGCGGGCGCGCCGGCGGCCTGCGACTTCACGGTGCCGGCGCAACGGTCGGTGAGCGGCATCGTGCGCTCGCCGTCGGCGTCGATGGTGAGCGTCGTCGTCGAGGGAACCACCCGCAGCGTCACGCCGGACCGCGACGGCCGTTTCGTGCTTCGCGGGCTCCCCGCCGGCACGGTGACGCTGGTCGCTCGCGGCAAGCGGGGCGAGGTCCGGCGCGCCGTCGAGCTGGGGGCGGGGCCCTCGGCAGTAACTGGGGTCGAGATGGCGCTGCCCTGAGGTCTGCGACGGCGGGCTTGCCGTCTTCTGCCGCCCTTCTTGCCAGCGGCGGCCGCGCCCAGGCCACCTGCACGCGGCTATCGCTGCAGAGCAACAGGCTCACCACGAGCAGCGGATCGCTGTCGCCGACGCCGCGGAAGACGGCGGTCTATTCCGCGAGCACCTCTCCTACGGCAAGCGACGCTCCCTCGAGCGCTGCCCGGTCGAGAGACACGCCGACCAGCGAGGCTCAGCCGGGCGCCCGGTCAGGAAGGCTTGCCCCGCCTGCGCGGCGCTCGCTTGGAGCGGGCAGACACGCTCGAGGCGTGCCGGCCCCAGGTCCATTCCCGGATCTCGGGCATGTCCTCGCCGCAGCAGGCGATGTATTGCTTGTGCTCGATCAGCTTCTCGCGGATGGCCTGTTGCGCGTAGGCGGCGCGCGGACCCAGCGCGGGCACGCGGTCGATGACGTCCGCGACGAGGTGGAAGCGGTCGAGCCCGTTGAGCACCACCATGTCGAACGGCGTCGTGGTGGTGCCTTCCTCCTGGTAGCCGCGGACGTGGAGATTGCGGTGGTTCGTGCGCCGGTAGGTGAGCCGGTGGATGAGCTGCGGGTAGCCGTGATAGGCGAAGAGGATGGGCTTGTCGGTGGTGAAGAGCACGTCGAACTCCTTGTCGCTCAGGCCACGCGGGTGCTGGCTGGGCGGCTGGAGCTTCATGAGGTTGACGACGTTGATCACCCGCACCTTGAGCTCGGGAAAGTGCAGGCGCAGCAGATCGACCGCGGCCAGGGTCTCGAGCGTCGGTACGTCGCCGCAGCAGGCCATGACCACGTCCGGATCGCCGCCCTCGTCGTTGCTCGCCCACTCCCAGATGCCGAGCCCCGACGTGCAGTGCTTGACGGCAGCGTCCATGTCGAGCCACTGGGGTGCCGGCTGCTTGCCGGCGACGATGACGTTGACGTAGTTGCGGCTGCGCAGGCAGTGGTCGGTGACCGAGAGCAGCGTGTTCGCGTCCGGGGGAAGGTAAACGCGGATGACGTCCGCCTTCTTGTTCACCACGTGGTCGATGAAGCCGGGATCCTGGTGGCTGAAGCCATTGTGGTCCTGCCGCCACACGTGCGACGTCAGAAGGTAGTTCAGCGAGGCGATCGGTCGCCGCCACGGAATGCCGTTCGACACCTTCAGCCACTTCGCGTGCTGGTTGAACATCGCGTCGACGATGTGGATGAAGGCCTCGTAGCAGGAGAAGAAGCCGTGCCGGCCGCTGAGCAGATAACCCTCCAGCCATCCTTCGCACTGGTGCTCGCTGAGCATCTCCATCACCCGACCTTCCGGGGCCAGGTGGTCGTCGGTGGGGAGAATGGTGGCGGTGGAGCACCGATCCGCAACCTCGAAGACGGCGTTCCACCGGTTCGAGCTCGTCTCGTCGGGGCTGAAGACGCGGAAGTTGTCGGGGTTGAGGCGGATCACGTCACGGATCAGCGCGCCTTGGACGCGCGTGGCCTCGGCGATGGCGCCCCCGGGTTGCGCCACCGTCACGGCGTGGCTACGGAAGTCCGGCAGGCGCAGGTCACGCAGCAACAGTCCGCCGTTGGCGTGCGGGTTGGCGCTCATCCGCCGCTCGCCGGCCGGTGCCAGCGCGATGAGCTCCGGCAGCAGGCGCCCGGCCTGGTCGAAGAGCTCGTGCGGCCGGTAGCTCTTCAGCCAGCGCTCGAGCAGCTTCAAGTGACCCGGGCGCTCCATGTCTGCGATCGGCACCTGGTGCGAGCGGAACGAACCTTCCATCGGCTCGCCGTCGACGGTCGCCGGTCCGCTCCAGCCCTTCGGGGAGCGCAGGATGATCAGCGGCCAGCGCGGCCGCTCGTTGAGGCCTCGCGACCGAGCGCTCTTCTGGATGGCACGGATGCGGGCAATGACCGCGTCGAGAGTCGCCGCCATGAGCTGGTGCATCGCCGACGGCTCATCGCCCTCGACCAGAAAGAGGTCGTAGCCGTAGCCGCGGAAGAGCGCCTCGAGCTCCTCGCGCGAGATGCGCGCCAGGACGGTCGGGCCGGCGATCTTGTAGCCGTTGAGGTGGAGGATCGGTAGCACGGCACCGTCGCGGCGAGGGTGGAGGAACTTGTTCGAGTGCCAGCTGGTGGCGAGCGGCCCGGTCTCCGCCTCGCCGTCGCCTACCACGCACGCGACGAGCAGGTCCGGGTTGTCGAAGGCCGCGCCGAAGGCGTGCGCGAGCGAGTAGCCGAGCTCACCCCCTTCGTGGATCGAGCCAGGCGTCTCGGCGGCGACGTGGCTGGGAATGCCACCGGGAAAGGAGAACTGCTTGAAAAGTCGACGCATCCCCTCCTCGTCGCACGAAATCTCGGGGTAGACCTCGCTGTAGGTGCCTTCGAGGTAGGCGTTGGCGACGATGGCGGGACCGCCGTGGCCGGGTCCGGTGACGTAGATGACGTCGAGGTCGTGCTGCTGGATGACGCGATTGAGGTGGAGGTAGATGAAGTTAAGCCCTGGGGTCGTCCCCCAATGACCCAGCAGGCGCGGCTTGACGTGCTCGCGGCGCAGCGGCTGGCGCAGCAGCGGATTGTCGAGCAGGTAAATCTGGCCGACCGATAGGTAATTGGCGGCCCGCCAGTAGGCATTCATCCTTGCGACGAGATCGGGAGCGAGTGGCTTTGCGAGTGCGGTCATGACTCAGCCAAGCACGCGGCTTACCGCGCGCGCGATCATCAGCTCCTCGTCCGTCAGCAGCACGCGGACCGTCACTCCGCTTGCAGACGTGGAAATTATGCCCTCGTGTGCCGCGTTGCGGGCGCTATCGAGCTCGAGGTCGAGAAAGCCCAGCCCCTCGCAGATACGTGCGCGGATCGGGGCGCTGCGCTCGCCGATGCCCGCCGAGAAGACGAGCGTGTCGAGACCGCCCAGGGCCGCGGCAAAGGCTCCGATCCACTTCTTCGCCTGATAGCAAAAGAGCGTCACCGCCTCGGCAGCTCGTTGATCAGCGCCCTCGGCCGCCAGCAGGTCGCGCATGTCGGAGCTGGTCTCGGAGACGCCCAGCAGCCCCGACTCGGCGCTCACCAAACGGTCGAAGTCACTGGCGCTCAGCCCTTCGTTTCGCGCCAGAAACCCGGCGACGCCTGGATCGAGATCGCCGGTTCGTGTGCTCATCACCAGTCCCGCCGCGGGCGTGAAGCCCATGCTGGTGTCAATGCTCGCCCCGTCGCGGATCGCGGCGAGGCTTGCTCCGCTGCCCAGGTGCGCGAGGATGACCTTGCCGCGAGCCGCTGCCGTCCCCGCGACCCGCGCGAGCTCCTCGACGAGGTACTCGAACGACAGCCCGTGGAATCCATAGCGGCGCACGCCTTTCTCGAAGTACCGGCGGGGGATCGGCAGCAGCCGGGCGACCCGCGGCATGGCGGCATGGAAGACGGTGTCGAAGCAGGCGATCTGAGGCAGAGTGGGGTGGCGGGCTGAGAACGCCTCGATGAGCGCGATTTCGCGGGGCAGGTGCTCCGGCGCGTACGGTTCGACGCGGCGCAGCTCGGCCATGACCTCAGGCGTGATGAGCGCCGGCGCGGTGCGGTCGAGCCCATGGACTACTCGATGGCCGACGGCCCGGACGTCCGCGAACACCTCCAGACCCTCGAGCCAATCGATCAGCCGGCTGACCGCGGTGGTGCGGTCAGGAGCGGGGAACGGCTCCTGCGCGAAACGCCCATCGCGGGTGCGCCAGGACAAGCTCGCTCCCTCCAGCCCGATGCGCTCGACCGCGGCGCGCAGCTCCATGGCCCCCAATCCGGCGGCGTGATGGATGGCGAGCTTGAGGCTCGACGAGCCGGCGTTGACGGCAAGGATCGATCCGGACGAGCGGCCCACGGCAGCGACCGTACCTCCGTTGCGTGGGCATCCGCAATCGTGCGGGCCATGGAGATGGGCAAGCAGCTGTTGATGGGCTTGACTTCTGGCTTGTCGCTTTGTATAGTGTCTGTGTACAAAGGACATTGATCCTTGCTCGTCCTGCAGATCGATCTCGCCTCTACCGTCCCCGCCTACGAGCAGATCGCCAGTCGCCTGCGTGCCCTGCTGGTGGACGAGAAAGTGGTCGCCGGCCAACAGCTGCCGACGGTGCGCGAGCTGGCGCTCGATCTGGGCGTTCACCACAACACCGTCGCCGAGGCTTACCGCCAGCTCGCCGCGGAGGGCTGGGTTGACCTGCGGCGCGGCCGCGGCGCCACCGTCCTCGCCCGCCGTCTTCCGGCGCCCACGCGTAAGGCCCACGCCCGCTTCACCCAAGCGCTCGAGGAGCTCATCGCCCGCGGCGTGGCCGAGGGTCTGCCACGCGGCGGCGTGGCGGCCGAGCTCGAGCAGCGGGCGCTGAAGCTCAGAAACGGAGCTCGCGAATGAACACCATCATCTGCCGGTTTCCGGAGGCGCCAAGATGATCGCCCTCGATCTCGCGCTGACCGGCGCGGTCGTCCTCCTCCTGCTCTTCCTCGGCTGGCGCATGCCAGGGCTCACTCGCCCCGAGCTCTTCTTCGCGGTCACCGTGCCGTCGAGCTTTCCGAGCGGCCCCGAAGGCAAGGCGATCGTGCGCCGCTATCGCTCTTGGATCGCTGTCCATGCCGTGCTCGGTCTGGCGCTCGCGGTCCTCGCCGGGCGCCTCTGGCCGGGTGGCGCTTTGGCTGGCCTCGCCTGGCAGAGCGTCGGCTGGTTCGTGGCCTTCCTGCTGGCCCGGCGACAAGCCCGGCCGCACGCCGTGGCGCCGACGACTCTGCGCGAGGCGGCGCTGACGCCGCGCCACCAGGGGTCCTCCGGCGGCTGGCTCCTCCAGCTGTTGCCGTTCGCGGCACTGGCCGCCACCGGGCTCTATCTGCAAGCGCGATGGACGGACCTTCCGCCGCGTTTCGCCGTGCACTGGCGACTCGACGGCCAGATCGACCGCTGGTCGACGCGCGGCTTCCGCGGCGTCTTCGGGCCGCTCGTGGTGGCTGCCGCCGTCGTTGCTTCCCTCGCTCTCCTCGGCTGGGCGATGCCGCGGTTCTCGCGGCGGGTGCGCGCCAGCGGCCCGGCGGCCGAGGCCGAACGGCGCTTCCGGCGCGCCGTCGGCGGGGTCCTCCTGGCAACCGAGTACCTGCTGGTCGCGGTCGTCGCCTGGACCGGGCTCCTGCCGTTGGCCGGCGATCGGCGCGCCCCGCCTCTCGACCGCCTTGTCGTGGTACCGCTGATCGCCGTCGCCGTCTTCGTTTGCGCCATCACCTGGATCCTGGTTCGCCTCGGCCAAGGTGGCAGCCGTCTGCGGCGGCCCAAGGCGGTCGAGCCCGAAGCGGCTGCCGTGCCTGTCGGCGACCGTTCCTCCGACGACCGTTGGAAAGCCGGCGTCTTCTACTTCGACCCGGCCGACCCCGCGCTCTTCGCCGAGAAGCGCTTCGGCGTCGGCTACACGCTGAACCTCGCGCGGCCGGTCGCCTGGCTGATCGTCGCTGCGGTCCTCCTCCTGCCGGCGCTCCTCTGGTGGCTGGGACTGGGGAAGTAGGTCTACTCAGTCACTTCAATAAGCGTATGAGATGGCGGCTCTTCTTCGTCCTGTGGACCGCCTCAGTCGTGGGAGTGTTTCTGGTTCTCCCCTACGCACTCGCCATCATTCCAGTCGAGGCATCCGCGAAGTTGCCTCCTTTGCATGTCCTGGTTCCCCTGGCAGCAGGGCAGGGCGCGATCTTCCTCGGCTTGCTGACGCTTACGGGGCTGTTCTTTGCAAATCGCACCGGTCTGGCCGCGCCGATTCTCGAGGCCTGGTTGGACGGAGAGAACGTTTGGACAAGGTTAAAGCCAATTCTTTCTCCCAGCGTCCTGGTCGGTACGATCGGCACCTCAGTGATCCTCGCCATCGAGTTTCTGGTTTTTCAACCGGCCATCCGTGGCCAGAGTCCCGCTGCGGCCGCCGCGCTCAGTCTGTGGAATCAACCGGCGGCCTGGAAGGGATTGCTCGCTTCCTTTTTCGGAGGCATCGACGAAGAAATCGAGTTGCGTCTATTCGCTCTCAGTCTCTTGCTCTGGCTGGCATGCTTCATTTCCAGGAAACCCGACGGCCGGCCGACGGCGACCGCATTTTGGACAGCCAACATTCTGGCGGCGCTACTGTTTGGATTAGGTCATTTGCCGGCTTACTCTGTGCTGGCACCGCTGACTTTGGTGATCGTTGTGCGGGCTGTCGTGCTCAACGGCCTCCTGGGCCTTGCGTTTGGATATCTCTATTGGACGCGAGGACTGGAAGCCGCAATGCTTTCACACTTCTCCGCCGATCTCTTGCTCCACGTCATCCTGGCCCTATAGTTCTCGCTCTTGTCGTGGCGATCCGGCCGCCACGGACCGAGCTCGAGGGACGTCAGCGCCCGCCTGCCTGTCGATTCGAATGAGCGCGGGGAGATCTTTGTAGCAGTGGGTTGCAGCTCGCATAGGTGGCTCGCTGGCGCGAGCGGTTCGAGTGCGAGGGGTTCGCCTCGAGGGGACTTCCGGGCTGGGGAGGCCGCTGGTAGCCCAAACGGTCTGGAGTTCGAACACCTTAGGAGATTCGAACACCCTCTTCGCCTGGCTCCGGGAGGTCGCGGCGCTGAAGCAGGCCGCGTAGCGGCGATGCTACTGCAAGCCCTGAGCTTCGGCTCCGTGCGTCAGCTCCGGACCGGCCATTGGCTGGTCGTGGAGCCGCCGTCCCTCTCTTGCACCCGCTGTGTGGCAGCGGAGCGGAGGGGCAGCGTGAAGCGGAAGCCACCTGCTGGGCAGCTCGTTCTGACGGTCGCCCGTTCCCGGGCGTCACAGTTTCATCTAACAGGTGTTGAGACCGGTCCCGGCGGTGCTACGGCGCGGTCCCGCCGGTCCGGTAGCCTCATCCGGCAGGCGCTCTACCTCGACCAAGAGGATGCCTACTCCGCCGGCGAAGTCGGGTTCCTGGCCCGCGCCTTGGTCCAGGCAACGCTCCCGCACAGCGACCCCAAGACCAACGAGTTCGTGCGGCGGAACGGGCACTTCACACTGTCGATCCTGGCGCCCAAGGACGTCGGCCACCTGGCGGTTCTTCCGCCTCCGCAGACCGGTGACCGTCCCTTGGGCGTCGCTGATGCTTCAGTTCGGGTGCGGCTATGCCAACCCCCGCCACTTCAAGAAGCGCTTCCTGGGCTATCTGCAAGCGGTCATCGACTACTACCCCGAAGTACGACTCGAGAACTCGGCCACGGGCTTGGTCCTGAGACCTTCGCCGCCACACATCGCGTCGCGACCGGCTGCGTCGATGAAACTGTGACGGCCGCGCCGACCGGTGACCATCCCTTGGCCGTCGCTCGCACTACAGTCCACAAGCCCCGTGCCGCAAGTGGCGCCGCGACGGTCAACGATGAAACTGTGACGGACGGTTCATCGTAGGAGCCTGCGCGTGGGTGGCCGGCAGAGAATCGCACACCGCGAATGTCGGTCGACGCCCCTCCATGCCCTGAGCACTTCGGTCTAGGTTCTGTTTGGAGAGCCAATCGCCTAGAATCAACTAGGTGGAGCGCTTTCTCGTTTGGTTGCGCCGCCTCTGGGAGACCGCTGCGAGCCCTCACTCCATAGCGACGGTTAGCGTATGGTTACCTCCCGAGCTTCCGGGGCACGAGCCTCCGCCGGTGCTGTTTGTCCCAACTTCAGATAAGGGACCGCCACGCGACATGGTGTGGGCGCACGAAGTTCTGATCGTTCGGACTAGCTCGGGCATTAACCAAGGCGGGCTAGATGGCTAGCCTGTAGCAAGATAGCTACAAGGCGACTGCCCCGGTGGTGGGTAGCGTCTGGATTGCCACACCAGCATGGGCCACGGGCGCGCTCAGCTGCGCCTGGCACGTGACCAACGCGCACCGCCGCAGTTGGTGGTTTCCCGGAGAGGCGTGACGCCGCGCCAAGGGGCGAAAAGGGCCGCGCGAGTGTGCCTCGGTGCCGTTCGCTTGGTTCGCGATCTGGTGTTGTCCAACGCCTCTAAGTGTCGTGAACTCGGAGCCTCTGCGCGTTGATGGTCGCGCCAGCCCTGCAAGATGAGACGTGCACATGGCCGGCAATTTCGCCGTCCAGCATTGAGACAAATGCCTCAGGCGGCATCATCTTCCACCCTTGGGTGCCGTAGCGGCGCACCTGACCTCGCCCACCTCTTCCTCGCGCGCGCCGAAAACAAAGGATTGCGGCACCTTGTGCATCGCGCCATCACGGATCTTCTTGTCGGTTTGGTGCCATCCCGGCGGTCGACCTCCGCGCGGACCAGATTGTCGCGGATGAGTTGCCCTCGAAGCACCTTCTGGGTACCAGCCAAGTGGAAACGCAGCACATAGTGCTCGATGAGGAAGGCGACGAAGTGCTCGTGAGTCCCGAGAGGCGTACCAGATGCGAGCTGAGTTCTTTCCTCGCCGTTTTGAGTCCACGCAGGTCAAGAGGAATCGCGGGGCACGGCGAAGCCTACTGATTGGTGGAGACGGGTGAACTCTGCTCCTTGAGACGGTCCGGATTTGGTAGCCGCCTTGGGACCATAGAAGACGCCTCGCCCATCGCAGGCTGTAGTCGAGGCCCTCTTCGTCGAGAGCCTTCTGCGCCAGCCGCTCACTGACAGCCCAGCACCGGAATCGTTGACAAACGTATCCCGCCCCCTTCGGATACTGGGATCATGAGCGCTAAGGAGCAGATAGTAGTTGGCGAAGCCGAGGAGATCGCAGTGTCGCTTGTGTGACTCCAACGCCGCCTTAGAGTCTCCTTCAGCTGCTCAAGCGTGACGTAAATGTAAGCATCATTCATGGTCATTCCGTGCAAGCGTGTGAGCCGCGGCAGGCCGAGCGCTTTGCTCATAGCGGTAGACAATGCCGTAACTTCGCGCGGCGTAGATGCAGGTCCCCTTGAGAACGCGGCGAGCAGGTCGATGTTGTGGTGGCGTGAAAACCGCCAATAGCCGGCGCGGGACTCCCTCTCGTGCGCACCCAAGCTTCTCGAGTTCGTGGCGCAGAACAGTGTCGGTGGGCCATATCGGGAGATCGGGGCCGGCCTCGGCGCTATCGCCGTCGAGGTTGAACGGGGCCGGGCAGTTCATGGCCGACTCGCAGGTGCCCTGGGCATCGGGTGCCCGACGGCACCGTGTCGGATCCCGCTGGCGCACCAAGCCGAGCTGGGTACCCCGACGAAGACGCCCTTTTGTGAGTGCCCCCCAGGCGCACCCAGACCCACATGCCATCCGCGCCAGCGCGCGCTCTGTACTCTGCGCTGATCGCGGGGCAACTTCGTCCGATCGCGGGCCGATGGCCGCATGTGCCGCACGAAGTGCCTTGGTATACTCGGTCTGCGGGCCGACGGCATCCTCGCGACGATGAGATCCAGCGGCAGTGGATCTACCGGTTCGCATCTCGCTTGCTTTGCATCGACGGCCCGTCAAGAACACGCAACCTCAGCAAAATGTTGTGTTCAGCCCTGGGGACTGACATCACGTGATAACCAAGCGGTCTTCAACAACGCTTCGGCAGCTGTTTCTCGATTTCTTCGCACGGAAAGGCCACACCATCCTGAGCTCAGGTCCTCTCGTTCCTCGCAACGATCCCACGCTCATGTTTACCACCGCGGGTATGGTGCAGTTCAAGGACGTGTTCAAAGGCATCGAGACGCGGCCGTACACTCGTTCCGCCCTGTCACAAAAATGTCTGCGGGTCAGTGGCAAGCAGAATGACCTCGAGGAGGTGGGACGCACCACCCGGCATCACACTTTTTTCGAGATGTTGGGCAACTTCTCCTTCGGCGACTACTTCAGGGCCGAGGCGATTGAATTCGCGTGGGAGTTCCTGACCCATGATCTCGCGCTGCCGAAGGAAAGACTCTGGATCACCGTCTTTGGCGGCGAAGGCGATCTTCCGGCCGACGAAGACGCCCGCCAGCTCTGGCGGAAGACGACCGGCTTTTCTGACGAACGGATCGTTGGTCTCGGTCTCAAAGACAACTTCTGGGCGATGGGCGATACCGGCCCGTGCGGAGTAACCAGCGAGATCTTTGTCGACATGGGGTCAGGGCCGGTCTCACTGGCAGACTTCGAAAGCGGGCGCCTCGTCGAGATCTGGAACCTCGTGTTCCTCCAGTTCGATCGACAGAGCGACGGCAAGCTCATGTCGCTGCCTAAGCCCTGCATCGACACCGGGATGGGCATCGAGCGACTCGCGTGCGTCGTGCAGGGCGAGACGTCGAACTTCCACACTGATCTGTTCGCCCCGCTAATCGCGCGCACCAGTGAATTGGTCGGCAAGTCCTATTCCAGGAGCGATTCCGAGGACGACGTCTCGATGCGAGTCATTGCCGACCACGCGCGCGCCGTCGCGTTTCTCGTGGCCGAAGGGATTCATCCTTCCAATGAGGGGCGTGGCTACGTGATGCGCCGCATCATGCGGCGAGCCATTCGTCATGGGCAGCGTTTGGGCTTCGACGAGCCCTTCCTCCACGAAATCTGCGCCATCGTCGTGCAGACGATGGGTGATGCCTATCCGGAGCTTCGAGAGGCGAGCGTGCTGATGAGCAAGGTCGCCGAGCTTGAGGAGACCGCGTTTCGTCGTACGCTCGAAAAGGGTCTGGTCCTGCTGCAAGAGGAAATCGCCAAGACAAAAACGGGCGGCGTGCTCAGTGGCTCCTCGGTCTTTAAGCTTTATGACACGTTTGGCTTCCCACCGGACCTGACTCGAGTCATCGCCTCTGAGCGCGGCATCGGAATCGACGACGATGGCTTCGCTCGAGAGATGGTTGCGCAGCAGGAGCGCAGCCGTGGCAGCGCGGTTGGCGAGGCTGCGATCGCGCCTGTGTACAAACAGCTGCGCGACCGGCTTGGGCCCGTACGCTTCGTCGGATACCCGGACGAGAAGGAACCTCTTTCTGCGCGCGAGGGAAAGTGGCGAGTCGAGTCGACGGACGCTGGCCGTTATCTGGAGACCGCGGTCGAGGTCAGCGCCGTCATTCAGGATGGCGTCGAGGTCCAAGGCGCGAGCGATGGCCTGGTCGAGGTAGTGCTGACGCCGATGCCGTTCTATGGAGAGTCGGGTGGCCAGGTTGGCGACCGCGGGCTCGTCGTCGCTGAGGGCGGCCTCACGCTCAAGATCGTCGATACCAAGAAGCCGCTCGACGACTTCGCCGTGGCGCATGCGCGAATCATCCGCGGAGAGGTGCAGCCAGGGACGAAGGTCTGGGCCGGCTATGACCCCGACGTTCGACAGCTGACGCGCGCCCATCACTCGGCGACACACTTGCTGCATGCGTCGCTGCGCAAGGTGCTCGGCGAGCATGTGAAACAAGCCGGCTCGCTCGTCGATCCCGAGCACCTTCGCTTCGATTACACGCATTTCGAGGCACCGACCGCCGAACAGCTGCGCGCAATCGAAGACGACGCGAACGCGCGGGTCAGGCAGTCGAGCGCGGTGACGACCGAGGTGATGCCGCTGGAGCGCGCCAAGGAGAAGGGCGCCGTCGCGCTCTTTGGCGAGAAGTATGGCGAAACTGTGCGGGTCGTCACGATGGGGGACTCGATCGAGTTCTGCGGCGGGACGCATGTGAGCAACACGGCCGATATCGGGCTGATTCTCGTCACTCGCGAGGAGTCAGTAGCGAGTGGCACGCGTCGCCTTGAGGCGGAAGTCGGCGCGGCTGCGGAGCGCACGCTAACGAAGATACTGGCGCGCCTCGGACGCGCCGCGGCGGTGATCTCGGGCGAAGAGAACGCCGCCGACGAACTTGGTGGGCGAAAAGCGGTTGGCGAACTGGCCGAGCCGCTCGTGAGCTCGATCGCCGCCACGGTCCGCGACGCGCAGGCGAAGGCGCGCGAGCTCGCCGAGGCGGGGGAGGTAAGCGCTCCGTTGAAGCTGTCGGTCGTGGCGCCAAAAGCGCCAGCAGAATGGACGCTGCCGGAGGCACGACGTATTCGGGATCTGTGGCGTGGGCTCGTGCGCCTCAGTCACGTTCACGGCGCCGAAGCGAGTGTCATTGCTCAAGACCTGCGCTTCATCGACACCGAAGGGCTGCTGGCCGCCTACGCGCATCTGGTGGCGATCCAGCGAGACCTGGAGAAGAAGCTGGACCGCGTGCGCGCGTCGCGGCTTTCGTCCAGCGCGGGCGATCTGCTGCGGAATGTGCGCGATGTCGGCGGCGTCAAGCTCCTCACCGCGAGGGTCGCGGGCCTTGACAGTAAGTCGCTCCGCGAACTCAACGATCAAGTGCGTTCTAAGGCGCCATCGGGTGTTGTGTGTCTCTGTTCGGACGCCGGGGGCCGGGCGTTGCTGCTGGTGAGCGTCAGTGCCGATCTCGTGCCACGCCTATCCGCCATTGAGCTGGTGAACAAGTTCGCTCACATCATCGGTGGACGCGGCGGTGGCAAGCGCGAGCTAGCACAGGCGGGCGGCAGTAACACGAGCGCACAGGCAACCGATGAATTGTTCGCGGCGCTGGCCCTGTATCTCGAGCAGCAGCGCATCTGACCTGATCGATGCCGCCATCCGTGGCCGGCTCAGCCGAGAGGTGACTTGCGGATTCGCGAGGCCCGATGGCGCAGGCGTGTGACGGCTTCACCGTCGGCCGACGCATTTGTATCGATCCGTGCCGCAAGCGCGCGCACGGTCGGAGCTGAATAGATCAGATGGCTCGGGATCGGTCGGCCGAGGCATCGACTCAGACGAGCGGCTAACGCCAACACCGCCATCGAGTTCATGCCGAAGTCGAAGAGGTTGTCGTCCACTCCGAGGCTGGCCACGTCAATGAGTTGCGCAGCGATATCGACGACGATGCGCTCGAGATCGGTGCGTCGCGGCTCGTAGCGCGGATGGCGCCGTGGAACGTACCCGTCGCGGAGTGCCGCATGATCGAGCTTGCCGTTGCTCGTCATGGGCAGGCGATCGACGACGTAGAACCGGCTTGGAACGAGGTAGTCCGGGACGCGGTCGGCGAGCCACTTCCGTAAGTCCGCCTCGTTGACGCCGACACCCTCGACGGCCGCCATCAGCGCTCGGATGCCGCCGAGGCTGTCCGCGTAGACGACGCCCCGCCGGACCGCAGGATGAGCGGAGAGGATCGTTTCGACCTCACCTGGTTCGATGCGGAAGCCTCTGATCTTGAGCTGACGATCGGCGCGGCCGAGATATTCGAGCACGCCCTCTGGCAACAGGCGTCCCAGATCTCCGGTTCGATAGGCCCTCGCTCCGTGCAACGATGGAATCGCGACAAACCGCTGTCGCGTCAAGTCGGGATCATCGACGTAGCCAATCGCCAGCCCGTCCCCCGTGACGAGAATTTCGCCCACCATCCCCGGCGGCACTGGACGAAGCGTCTCGTCGACGACAACCGCGCCCGACCCGGATATCGGACGACCGATCGGAAGCGAGCGAAGCGCCCGCGGCTCGCGATCGAGGCGGAAACAGCAGGAAAAAGTGGTATTTTCCGTGGGTCCGTATCCATTCACGAGGGCCGTGCGTGGAATCACCTCGGCCGCCACTGCAAACAGAAGCGGCGGCACCGCCTCGCCGCCAACGATGACGTGGCGCATCGCCCGAAGCCGACCGATGTAGTCGAGCATGCGCTCGAAGAACGTCGTGGTGAAGAATGCGGTGGTCACGCCGTGCCGCTCAATGGCGGCCGCCAACTCGCTCGGTTCGTGGAGCTGTTCTCGCGTGGGCACGATCACCCGCCCGCCGTTGGCCAATGCGCCCCAGACCTCGAGTGTTGCGGCGTCGAACGACGAATTGGCGATCAACATCGTCCGATCGGTCGCATCGAGCGGTAGATGATCGTTTCTATACACGAGGCGTACCACGGCGCGATGCGGGATGCCGACAAGCTTGGGCGCACCCGTACTCCCTGACGTCGGCATGATGTACGCGAGGTCGTCCGGTAGAACGGGTCCGGATGCTGCTGCCGGCGCCGCTGGCTCGTCCCCGGCTGGCAGCGGAGTATCGACGAGCACGATCCGGCAGCTGTCCGGTAGCTCGATCGTGTCGGCGTAATTCGAGGTTGCGATGCAGACGAGCGCGCCGGAACGGCGCGCAAGGTCCGGCAGCCTGGTCCGCGCGTGATCTGGCGCGAGCGGTAGGTATGGTGCACCGGCCTTCAGGACCGCCAGCATCGCCGCGAGCTGATCGACAGATTTGTCGAGCACGATCACGACCGGATGGCGCGTGCCGGCGAGTTCTAACCGGGTGGCGATGTCCCGCGCACGTCTCGCCAGCTCCGCGTAAGTGACCAGCGTCCCGGACTCTTGCACGGCAATGGCGTTTGGTCGACGGCGCTCCTGCGCCTCGAACAGGCTGACCAGCGTCTCGCGCTGGATGCCGGCCGCCGGCCCATGCGGCCTCGCCGTATCGGCGATGAGTGCGACCTCTGGCGGCGCCAACACAGGAAGCACGGAAAGTGGCGTCGTGGGCGCCTCGACGGCCGCGCGCAGGAACACTGCAAATGCCGTCGCCATCCACTCGATCGTTTGCTCGAGCGTCGTGTCAGGTGCCCATACCCATTCCAGCTGCGCCGGCGCGTCATCTCTAGCTTCCGAGAAGAAGACCGCAAGATCGTGGATGGCGTTCGACGGCCGGTAGGGCCACGCAGCGAACCGGAGGCCGCTCCTGCTGACGATGGCCGGGGTCGGAACTTGCTGAGCCAGGACGACTCGTGCCAGAGCTGTGACTCGTGCGTCGGCCGGCCGTGCGACGTGAGCAATCATGTCTTCGAACGGCAAGTCACTGCGTGCGATTGCAGCCCGAACGCCTTCCGACATTCGCGGGAGATAGTCGCTGAAGGTCATCGACACCGTTTGCGACCTTTCCAGCATGTCTCGGATGGGTATCAGGTTGACGAAGTTTCCGATCGCCGACGGGCAGCCGAGTACGTGTCTGCGCGAGAATGCGATGGACACCATATTGTCTGCGCTGCCGCCACGCTCCCGCAGGAAGGACTTGAGTGCAGCAAGCACGACCACGAAGGGCGTGGTTCGAGCCGCCCACGCCAGCGTGACTATCCGCTCCCACACCTCGTTGTCGATCACCGCCTCCAGCCGCACGCGCGTGTCCGGCGACGTGCCATGTGTGAACGGCTCCGGCAGAATAGCCGTCTCGCAGTAGCCCTCGAGAGCGCGATCCCACCATCGACGCAGCTCTGGTACTCGATGCGGGGGAGGCGACGCCGCTGGACCAAGCGATGCCGGACCCGGAACGGTCCTGCCCGGGCGATCTTCGTCGTACGAGCGCGCAATGTCGCGTTGGAGAATGGCCGCCGATTCCCCATCGAACACGAGATGATCGGCGGCGAAGACGATGGCACCGAACTGCGTGCCGATGAGGAGCCGTGCGGTCCATGGTAGAGAATCCCGGTGGAACCGGTGTTCGAGGCACCGTCGGATCTCGCGGTCGACGTCGGCGGGAGAATCGATCTCGACGATAGGCAGCTCCCAGTGCGACGGCGCGGCAACGTGCTGCAGGAGCTCGCGATCGGACTGTACCTGAAACGTCGTGCGCAGCGCCTCGTGGCGGTCAACGACACCTCGAAAGGCTCGCTGCAGTCGTACCCGATCGATCGCGCCATACAGTGCAATCGTGTGGACGACCGTTGTGGCGGCCGATTCGGGATGCAGCTCGCGCCAAGCCCAAAGCCCTTCTTGCGCGCGCGTCGCGGGAGCGACCCCGGCGACAATCGCTTTTGTCATCCGTGGCGCGACGTCTGATTCTTCTAGGGCGCGAATGGTTCGCGCGGCGAGAATCGAGCCGGCCTGGATGGAGTGACCGCGTTCGCTGACATACGCAGCAATCCGTACCGCGTCGAGCGAGCTGCCCCCCGACTGGCAGAAGTCGTCATCGAGGCCGACGTCGGCGATGCCGAGGACGAGCGACCAGGCCTCGGCCAGTAGCTGGTGCCAGGAGCTCTCGGGTGCGACGTACGGCCGCGCATCTACGTGCCGATTGCGGTCGATGGCCAGCAGGGCTGGCACGTCCACCTTTCCGTTAGCGGTCTGCGGAAGCGTCCGGAGCACCACGATCCGCGACGGCACCGCATAGGTCGGCAACCGTTCCAGCAAGTGCTGTCGAACGTCCGTGGCCAGAATCTGGGCGGGCGCCTCGACGGCAGCAATGAGCCTCTGTGCATTGGAGTCGCCTGCGGGAATGACGACGCTCCTGCCGATCTGAGGCATGGCGCTCAAAGCCGCCTCCACCTCGCCGATCTCGACGCGGAAGCCGTTGATCTTGATCTGGCCGTCGGTGCGGCCGACGAACTCGATGGCGCCGCCGGCGAGCAGGCGGCCGTAGTCGCCCGTTCGATAGGCTCGGTCGCCGGCGATCTCGATAAACCCGCCGTCCGTTTTGTCAACATAGCCGCGAGCGAGGCACGCACCGAAGACGACGATCTCACCCACGTCGCCAGGATCCACAGGCGAAAGGTCGCCGTGCACGATCTCGATGCGTGATCCATCGACGGGCCGCCCGATCGGCACGCGCCTATCGGGATCGGTGGCATCGGCGACGAGGTGCAGCGTGGCGGTGATGGTCGTCTCGGTCGGCCCGTAGCCGTTGACGATGCGGAGCTCCGGACATGCATTGCGAAACCGCTGAATCAACCCTTGTGGAATCGGCTCGACGCCGACGAGAAGCCGGTGAAGGGAGCCGCGCTGGCGTTTGGCGGCTTCGACAAGGGACGGCAGCAATCCTGGAGGGACGTACGCGCTCTGGATCGCAGTGTCGCACAGGTGGTCCCACAGATCGCCGCCGCTGGTGAGCCGCCGTTCGCTGGGAACATGCAGCGTTCCGCCGTAGGCGAGCACCGAGAAGATCTCCCACACCGATACGTCGAAAGCCACGGGCGAGACGATCGCGCCGGTGAACCCATCGTGTGCGGGAGCCAGACGCTCGTACGACCGCAGCATGTTGAGGACGCTCCCGTGCTCGACCATGACCCCCTTCGGGCGGCCCGTCGATCCGGACGTGAAGAGCACATAGGCAAGCGTCGATGCGTCCGCGGTGTCGACGGGACCCGCCTGCGACGACCAGGTCTGCTCAAACAGCCTCAGGAAGGGACACGAGATATCGGCGGGAATGTCATTCTGCGCGTCGGTGGCGATGATGACCGCCGGTTCAAGGTCGTCCAATACGCGACGGCGCCGCATTGGCGGCGAGGCCGGATCGAGGATCGAGTAGGCGCCGCCCGCGCTCAGCACCGCGAGAATCGCAACGACGGTCTCCGATGTTCGACCGCCGATGATTGCGACGCGAGCGTTCCGCCGCACGCCGCGCCGCGCGAGCTCGTGCGCCAGACCCCACGCCTGTGCGGCCAGTTCGGCGTAGCTCCAACGGTTACCGCCATCCGCACACAGCGCCGCCCGGCTCGGGTTGCGTCGCACTTGGGCGGCAAAGGATGCCGCCAGCGATTCGGCGAAACCGGCGTCAGTCACGCGACGGGCCCTTGCTGTCCCGTCATTCTGGGGAATGTGCCGGGGCGATCCTCAGGCGGTTCAGTCGCTCTGCGAATCGCTCACGGATTGGAGCGGTTGGTCGCTTGTCGAAGAGACTCAACGCGGGCACGTGCGCGCCGTTGTCCGCGAGGCGCGCAAGATATCGCAGGGTACGTTCCAACAGCAGGTCGATCGTACCCTGTAGGTACTGGTCGGCGGCGTACAAAGCGTTGATCCAGAGCCCGTCCGCCTTCGGGAGGAACTCGACCGCCAAGGCGAACTTGGAGGCTGTGGGCAAGGGGACGTCGAGCGGTGCGACCTGCTCGTCTCCGCTCTCGGCATCGAACATCGTCGCCATTATCGAGAAGAGCGGGTTATCGCCCTGGGCGCCGTGGCGTCCCGACAACCGAACGACATCGAGATACGGAATGCCACTGTGCGCGAGCGCGGTTGAAAAGCAGCTTCGTACGTGGGCCAGCGCAGTGCCGAGTGTCGCGTTCGGCGCGTCGTGGCCCGGCGTCAGGCGCAGCACGACAGGGTCGACGAACATGCCGACGACCGATTCGAACTCCTCGCGCAGCCGGTTGGCCAGATTGGTACCGATGACGATCTCCTGCTCCCCGCACCACTTGCTCACAGCGATCGACAATCCGGTCAACGCGGCGGCATAGAGCGTTGCCCCTTCGTCACGCAGGATCGAACGGAGCGCGTCCAGCTGCCCCCGAGGAAGCACCGCGCTCGCCCGACCCACTGGACGTCCGCCGCTCGTGGCCGTGACCTCGTCGGCTGGGGGACGCGTCGGCCGCGCGTCACGCAGCGTCTCACGCCAGTACTGTGCGAGACGTTCGTGCTCGGGGCCCTCGCGCATCTCGTGTTCCCATCGAACGAACGCGACATAGCGGGCTGGCGCCGTGACAATCGCCGAGTGGTCTGTTGAGAGGCGGCGAGAAAGCTCCTCGCGCAAGAGTTTGATCGACCACGCGTCGATGGAGAGGTGGTGACACACAAAGACGAGCCTGACAAGGCCGGCGCCGGACGCAAGCAGGACTCGGCAGGATCCGGACGCGAGGTCAAACGGCACTTCCACGAACGCGCGTACGATGCGATCGAAACACCGATCGGGATCCGCGGGATCGAGGTCGACTTCGGTGAAAGGTACGTCACGCGGCCGGATCGCGACGCGGAATGGCCGGCTCTCCTCGTCTTGCTGATAGGTCGAGCGGAGCATCTCGTGCTGTTCGAGCATCGCCAGGACAGCTTCTCGCACCGCACCGATCGTCGAACGGACCTGCCAGCCGAAGGGCACATTGTAGTCCGATGCGCGGGGATGCAGCTGCGTGAGATACCAGAGACGCAACTGCGGCGTCGAAAGCGCCCCGTCGTCCACCGACGGCGTCGGCCGGGGCACGTGCGCAGCGTTTTCAGCGGTTGCCAGGTTGATCAGCTGTTCCACTGATGTGGCCGCCAGCAGCGCTCCGATCCCCACCTTCCTGCCGAGCATGACGTGCAGTCGTGCGGCGATCTGCATCAGCCGCAGCGAATCGATGCCCAGGCTCGCAAACTTCCGCTGTGGATCGATCTCGACGTGTCCTGTGATGTCTGTAATCACCTTCAGCACACGACCGGCGACCGACAGGCCGGGCGCCACCGGGATATCGAGACCGTCGCGGGCGACGGTCGCCAGATCGCCGCGCACGGTTGCCAACCGCTGCTCCAGCGGTTGGACGACAGGAGCAACGATGGTGCTGTCGGTGCGTAGCGCTCTCAGCAGCAGGGCAGCGCCGTCGGCGAACCCGAGCGCATTTGGCGCCGCCGCACCGTCCGGCGCCCAGCCATCCCAGACGAGCGAATACCATCGGCGACCGGTCTTCGTGGTCATCACCTCCGCGAGTGCGTCCAGATACGCATTCGCGGCCACGTAGGCGGCGAACCGTCTGGCGCCGATCACGGTCGAGATCGACGAAAAGAAGGCAACGAAGTCGTATTCGCGGTGGGAGAGCTCCTCGGCGAGAAGCGCCGCGGTGCAGACCTTTGCCTGCGCGATTGCCGCCGCCGAGGCCAACGATAGGTCGTCGAGCGGCTCGAACGACGCAATTTCGGTATTGGCGGCGAGATGGAACAGGCCGTCGATCCTCCCTGCTCGAGTTCCGACCTCGTCGAGCAGATCGCGCAGCTGCGCGCGGTCGTCACTGCGCACCGCCCGTCGTACGACATCGCATCCACGCGCTATCGCTGCGGCAATTAGGCGGTCGGTTTCTGCAGACATAGGGCACTCGGGGCGACGTCCCGTGAGCACGACCGTCGCGCCGACTTCTTGCGAGATCGCCTCCGCGACGACAGCTCCCAGACGACCAGTCCCGCCGAGCACGACGTAGGTGCCTCCTGGACGCAACCGGCTTGTGACACCACCGGCTACCGACTCGTACGTGCGCCGATAGCGAACGTGGTTGCGGTAGGCGACATCGTCAATCTCGTCCGAGGCGAGCTCGGCGACGATCGCGTCGACGCTGTTCTCGGGCTCTGCGTGTGGTGAGAGGTCGATGATCCTGGCGAGCAGGCCCGGCCAATCATGCGGCGCGCATCGGGCGATACCGATGATCCCAGAGCGCTCTGGCGCGGGGCGGTCGTCGGACACGACAGGCCACAGTCCCCGCACAGCCAACAGCAGTCTTGCCGGCCGCAGCCGTCGCAGCGGCCCGAGTGGTGTAAGCAGGTTGGAATCGAGCCAGGCGCTGAGAGTTCTCGAATTCGTCGGCGCAGCAGCCGCGAGCGGGCCCGCTTGGCTCACGTCGACGAGCACGGTGTCCGGTGCAGTCTCGGTTGCGCCGGCTTCATCCGCGGGCACGACGCGTACGCCATATTGAGTCAGCCGGTCGATCAGCGAGGTCGCAATGGCGCCGCCGCCGTTCACGGCAACGTGGCGAGGCAATGTGTGCTCGATACGTGAGCCGACGATCGGTCGTGGGCGCCAGATCGGGCGTTCCAGTAGCCCTCGTTGGTCGCTAGCATCGAACCGTTCGGTGCCATGCCTCGCGCGATGGTTCCAGAATCGTCGGCGTTGAAACGGGTAAGGCGGCAAGGGCGTGAACCGGGCCTCGGTGGAGCCGTTGACGAGGTCCCAGGCAATCTCGCTCCCCGAGCACCACAGGTCGCCGAGCGCTGCGAGAAACGCTGTCTCCGGATCGGCATCCGGTTCGCCGCCCAGGGTTGTGCACGTGACCACCGTGCCCGAAGTTCTCACCAGCTTCGTGAGCGCCGCTCCCGGCGAGGCTTCCACGAATCGATCGCAGCCCGACGCCACCAGCGCGGCGAACGCCTGTCTGAACCGAAATGGCTCGCATAGATGGCGGACCCAGTGCTCCGGGTCGGCGAGCTGCTCCGAAGTGGCCCAATCCCCCGCGAGAGTAGAGACGATGGGACGCCCGGAATCAGCAAGGTGGACATCGTCGAAGGCGCGGCGAAATTCAGCGGCGATCCTGCGCATGAGCCTGCCATGCGGTGCGACGCGGCCAGGAAGCACGCGGGCGAACACTCCTCGCTGTTCGAGGATCTCGTGTTGGAGGTGGACGGCGCGGGTCGGTCCGCTCAGAAGGATGCGGTCGTCCCATGTCTCGCCGGCAAGATCGATGTCGTCGAGGAGTAGCGGGGTGACGTCTCGTGCGCTTGCCTGGGCCGCCAGCATGCGCCCCTCGGGCGCGCTACGCATCAGCGTGTCGCGGACCGACGTGACCGCCATGAGGGCCCGGCGGTCAAAAGTGCCCGCTATGTATGCCGCGGCGTACTCGCCAAGGCTGTTGCCGCAAAAGGCAGTGGTGATCACGCCAAAGTGTTCCACCAGTCTCGCCAGCGCGATCTGCACGGCGACGAGCGCGGGCTGGTAGGCGAATTCGCGATAGGCGGCGTCGCCGCCACGGACGCCATCCATTAGGCGCTCCGGCGAGACCCCGAGTGCCTCGGCGA
>DASYQD010000172.1:0-17979 GCA_036005845.1 Thermoanaerobaculia bacterium
GGACCAGAAGCTGTTCCTGCAGCGTCTCGACGCGCTGCTGATGGCGGGAGGGAGCGAGGCATGAGCGGGGCAGGGCAAGGCGGCGTGCAAGATCGCGGCGATCGCGGGCCGATCGTGCTGGCGTTCTCGGGTGGGCTCGACACCTCGTACTGCGTGCCGTGGCTGGCCGAGACCTACGGGCGGCCGGTGGTGACGGTGACCGTCGACACCGGCGGTCTCGACGAGGCGTCGGCGGCCGAGCTCGAGCGGCGCGCCCGCCAGCTCGGCGCCGTCGATCACGTCCGCATCGACGCGCGCCGCGCCTACTTCGACCGCGTGCTGCGCTTCCTCGTCGCCGGCAACGTGCGGCGCGGCGGCTCCTATCCGCTGTGCGTCGGCGCCGAGCGGGCGCTGCAGGCGCAAGAGGTGGCGCGCGCGGCGCAGCAGCTCGGCAGCGGCACGGTGGCGCACGGCTGCACGGCGGCCGGCAACGACCAGGTGCGCTTCGAGGTGGCGCTGCGGGCGCTGGCGCCGGAGCTCGAGATCCTGGCCCCCATCCGCGATCAGCCGAAGAGCCGCGCCGAAGAGGCGGCGTTTCTCGAGCAACGCGGCCTGCCGGTGCCGCCGTCCGGCGCCGCGTACTCGATCAACCGCGGCCTGTGGGGCACGACGATCGGCGGCCGCGAGACGCTGACCAGCAGCGAGCCGCTGGCCGAGGAGGCGTGGGTGCTCACGCGCAGCGCGTTCGCCGTGCGGCTGCCGCCCGCGACGTACACCATCGGCTTCGTGCGCGGCGTGCCGGCCTCGTTCGACGGCGAGGCGCTCGACCCGGTGACGCTGATCGAGAAGCTCGAAGCGGCCGCGGCGCCGTTCGGCATCGGCCGCGGCATCCATCTCGGCGACACCGTGCTCGGCATCAAGGGGCGGGTCGCCTTCGAAGCGCCGGCGGCGGAGGTATTGCTCACCGCGCACCGCGAGCTCGAGAAGCTGGTGCTCACCGGGCGGCAGCAGCGGCTCAAGGAAACGGCCGCCGGTTTCTACGGCGATTGGGTGCACGAGGGGCACCACCTGGACCCGGCCTGCCGCGATGCCGAGGCGCTGCTCGCGTCGAGCCAGGAGCGCGTCACCGGCGAGGTGCGGGTGCTGCTGCGGCCGGGGAGCTGCTTCGTCGAAGGCGTCAGCTCGCCGTTCTCGCTGATGGCGGCCTCGCGCGGCAAGTACGGCGAGGCGGCGGCGGAGTGGACGGGGGCGGATGCGGCGGGCTTCGCGAAGCTGCTGGCGGTGCCGGGGGCGTTGTTCGCGCGCGCCGGGCGGCGGGCGCAAGAAGCGGAAGCGGCGTCGGCGAGTGAAGAGGCGGCGGCGTCGGGCGAGCCAGAGATGGCAACGCCGGCGACCACCGGAGATGCACGATGAAGGCGGTCGTCCTCGACAAGATCGCTTCGGTGACCCGCGCCTGCGGGTTGAAGCGCGAGGTGCGGCTGTCTGATCAGATCCCCTGCGAGGAAGGCGTCGTCGTGGCGGTGCGCGTGATGCACGACAAGAGCACCTACAACGTGCTCGAGCTGCCGTCGGGGCGGATGGCGCAGGTGAAGCGCGGCGACGTGATCGCCGGCGCGCTCGGGCATCGTCAGGCGCTGTTCGGCTACGCCGGGCACCTGCCGGAGCGTCTGTCGCCGGGCGACACGATCCACCTGCTCAACCTCGGGGGCGTGCTGGGCGTGTGCGACTCGGTGAACCCGGACCTCGGGCCGCCGTTCGCGTGCGAGGTGCTGGGCACGGTGCTGCGGTTCCCGATCCTCGGCGAGCGCGTCGGCGAGCCCGCGCGCATCGGCGAACCGGGCTTCGACCGGCCGGGAGCGCTCGACCCGTCGACGCCGCTGCTGGCGCGCGGCGTGCCGATCGTGGCGCTGGTGGGGTCGTGCATGAACGCCGGCAAGACGGCGGCGGCGTGCGCGCTGGTGCGGGAGCTGACGCACGCCGGGCTGCAGGTGGACGGCGCGAAGACGACGGGGGTGTCGCTGCGGCGTGACGTGTTGGCGATGGAGGACGCGGGGGCGCGGCGGACGGCTCTGTTCACCGATCTGGGCGTGGTGTCGACGACGGCGAAGAACGCGGCAGCGGTGACGCGAACGTTGATCACGCGGTTGACGGCGGCGCCGGCGCCGGACGTGTTGGTGGTGGAGCTGGGCGATGGGCTGCTCGGCGCCTACGGCGTGGACGCGATCCTCGCCGATGCCGAAGTTCGTAGCGTACTGACCGCGGTCGTGCTGGCGGCGAATGATCCGGTCGCGGCCTGGGGCGGCGTCGAGATCCTGCGGCGCGACTACGGCATCGAGCCGGTCGCGGTGACCGGGCCGGCGACGGACAACCTCGTCGGCACGCAGCAGATCGAGGCGCGGCTCGGAGTGCCAGCGGTCAACGCGCGTGGCGATGGAGAACGGCTGGCCGCGGTGGTGCGGTCAGCGCTCGCGAAGCGCACCGCAGCGGTAGCGACGGCAGCCGTCGCGGAGGAGGTGCGGTGAACGCGGTCCCTCCTTCGTTGCGCCCGCAACGGGGCGGTCTCGACGCCGTGGCGGCGACGGCTGGCGACGTGCGGCATCCCTCCATCGTCGAGCGCCTGCCGGTGCTCGTGCTGCGGGGCTCGGGGTACGTCGGCGGCGAGCTGCTGCGCCTGCTGACCGGCCACCCGCGCCTGCGGCCGGCGGCGGTGCTCTCCGACAGCAACCGCGGCGCGTCGGTCGAGACGGTGTTTCCGCACCTCGCGGGAGCCGTCGACGGGCTGGCTTTCGTCGGCCGCGAGGCGCTGCCCGGCGTGCTCCGCGAGCACCCGCGGCTGGCGGCCTTCGCCGCCGCGCCGCACGGCACCTCGGCAGTCATGATCGCCGAGCTGCTCGACGAGGCGGCCGGCGCGGGCAGCGACGTCGCGGTCGTCGATCTCTCCGCGGACTTTCGTTTCGCCGACGCGGCGGTATGGGAACGGGTCTACGGCCATCCGCACGGCGCGCCCGAGCTGCTGGCGGGCTTCCTCTGCGCCGTTCCAGAGCTCGCGCCCAAGCCGGAGCTGGCGCCAGGCGTGCCCGCGCGGGGCATCGCCCATCCCGGCTGTTTCACCACCGCCGCGCTGCTCGCCGCCGTGCCGCTGCTGCGCGCGGGCCTCGTCGAGCCCAGCGTCACCGTGGTGGCGGTCACCGGCAGCACGGGTGCCGGCAGGTCGCCTACCGCCACGACTCATCACCCGCAGCGGCGCAGCACGTTATTCGCGTACTCGCCGCTCGCGCATCGCCACCAGCCGGAGATGGAGGCGCTCGCCGCGGCGGCAGGAGCGCCGGCGAGCTTCCACTTCGTGCCGCAGGCGGGGCCGTTCGCGCGGGGCATCCATGCGACGCTGGTAATGCGGCCGCGTAACGGCGCCGGCGCGGACGAGGCGCGCGCCGCGTTGGCGAGCTTCTACGCCGGCTCGCCGTTCGTCGACGTGCTCGGCTCGCCGCCGCGGCTTCAGGACGTGGTGGGGACGAATCGCTGCCGGCTCGGGGTCGCCGCGGACGGCGACTCACTCGTTGTCTTTTCGGTGATCGACAACCTGGTCAAGGGAGCGGCCGGTGGCGCGATCCAGTGGATGAATCGGCTGCTCGGGTTTGCGGAGACCGACGGTCTGGCGACGCCGGGGTTGGGTTGGCTGTGAGCGAAGGAGCCGTGGTGACCACCGAGACGACCGTTGAGTCCTCATCAACCGTTGCCGCCCCGGCCTCGGCGTTGCTGCCCGTGTACGACCAGGTGTCCTTCTCGCCGGTGCGCGGCGAGGGCGTTTGGCTGTGGGATGCGCGGGGACGGCGCGTGCTCGACCTCTGGGGCGGGCACGCGGTGGCACTGCTGGGGCATGGCCACCCGCGGTTGATCGCGGCGCTCGAGGAGCAGGCGGCGAAGCTGCTCTTCCAGAGCAACGCGTTGCCGCTGGCGATTCGCGACCTGGCGGCGGCGCGGCTCGCGGCGTTCGCGCCGGCCGGGCTGTCGCGCGTGTTCTTCGTCAACAGCGGCGCCGAGGCGAACGAGAACGCGTTGCTGCTGGCTTTTCGTTCGACGGGGCGTCGGCGCGTCGTCGCGCTCGAAGGCGCTTTTCACGGGCGCACCGCGGCGGCCGCCGCGATCTCGTGGGGCAAGCATCGGCATGGCTTCCCGCGGCCGCCGTTCGAGGTCACGTTCGTGCCGCGCGGGGACGTCGACGCGCTCGCGGCGGCGCTCCTCGGCGAGGGCGGCTCTGACGTCGCCGCCCTCATCGCCGAGCCGGTGCAGGGAGTCGCCGGCGCGTTCGAGCTCGGCCGCGAGTACCTGCTGGCGGCGCGCGAGCTGACGCGGCGCGCCGGCGCGCGGCTGATCTTCGACGAGGTGCAGTGCGGGATGGGGCGCACCGGGCAACCGTTCGCGGCGCAGCTCTACGGTGTCGTGCCGGACGTGCTGACGGTGGCGAAGGGGCTCGCGGGCGGCTTCCCGGCCGCGGCCGTGCTGGCCAGCGAGATGTGCGCCGGCGTCGGCATCGGCGACCTCGGCAGCACCTTCGGCGGCGGGCCGGTCGCGGCGGCGATGATCGTGGCGGTGCTCGACGCCATCGAGCAAGACGGCCTGCTCGCTCACGTTCGTTCCATCTCTGCCCACCTGCGCGAGACCTGCATCGTCGGGCCGGTCGTCGCCGCCCAAGGCGAGGGCCTCCTCGTCGGCTTGCGCACGGCGCCGCCCGCGAAGCAGGTGATGGCGGCGCTGCTCGAGCGCAACATCCTCACCGGCACCAGCGCCGACCCGCACGTGCTGCGCCTCCTGCCGCCGCTCGTGCTGCAGCACGAGCACGTCGATCTGCTGCGCGCCGCGCTGGCCGAGGTGCCCACGTGAACCGGTTCGTCTCGCTCTCCGAGCTGCCGCGCGAGGAGGTGCTCGACCTGCTCGCGCTCGCCTCGCGGCTCGAACGCCAGCCGGATTCGCAGGCGCTCGCCGGCCGCGTTCTCGCGCTGCTCTTCTTCAACCCGTCGCTGCGCACGCTCGCCTCGTTCCAGTCGGCGATGGCGCGCCTCGGCGGCAGCTCGTTCGTCATCTCGCCGGGGCAGGGGAGCTGGCAGCTCGAGACCCGGCTCGGTGCGGTGATGGACGGCGCTGCGGCCGAGCACGTACGAGAGGCGATCCCCGTGCTGGCCGGCTATGGCGATGCGCTGGGCATCCGCTCGTTCGCGGGCGGGGCCGACTTCGCGGCCGACCTCGCCGCCGACTTGGCCGACGTCGGCTTTCGCGCCATGGCGGCGGTCTGCCCGGTGCCGCTGATCAACCTCGAGTCGGCCATCGACCACCCCTGCCAGGCGCTCGCCGACTGGAAGACGATGGACGATCTCGCCGTGCCGCGCCACGGCCGCTTCGTGCTGTCGTGGGCCAACCACCCGAAGCCGCTGCCGCTCGCGGTGCCGGCGGCCGCGCTCCACATGGCGGCGCTGCGCGGCATGGAGGTGGTGGTGGCGCGGCCGCACGGCTACGGCCTGCCGGCGCCGCTGATGGAGCGCGCGCGGGCGGTGGCGGAGCTGGCGGGCGGCAGCGTGCGCGAGACCAACGACCCCGGCGAGGCGATGGTCGGCGCGCGGATCGTTTACGCCAAGTCGTGGGCGTCGCCCGACCTCTACGGCGACGCGCAGGCGGAGGCGATTCGCCGGCGCGCGCTCGCCGGCTGGTGCGTCGACGAGCACTGGTTCGACGAGGCGGCGCCCGAGTGCCGCTTCATGCACTGCCTGCCGGTGCGGCGCAACGTGGTGGTGAGCGATGCCGTGCTCGACGGGCCGCGCTCGGTCGTGGTGCAGGAGGCGCGCAACCGGTTGTGGGTGCAGATGGCGGTGCTGCATCGATTGCTCGCGGGAGGGGATGCGGCAGCGGCGCGAGCGGCCAGCGAGGCCGCCGCCGAGCTGGCGATGACGCTGGGCGAGACGGAGTAAGGAATGAAAGACATCGGCCAGCGTCATGGTTCGGTGGGTCTGCGCGAGGCGTTGCCTTACATGCGCCTCTTCAAGGGCAAGACCTTCGTCGTCAAGGTCGGCGGTGCGCTGCTCGCCGACGCCGCGGCGACGCGCGAGGCGTTGGAGCAGGTCGACGCGCTGCGACACCTCGGCATCCGCGTCGTGCTGGTGCACGGCGGCGGCGCGCAGGCGAGCACGCTGTCGCGCTCGCTGGGCAGCGAACCGCGCTTCGTCGCCGGGCGGCGAGTCACCGACGAGGCGGCGCTGCAGGCTGCCGTGCTGACGTTGAACGGCGAGGCGAACACCGCGCTGCTCGCGGCGTGTCGCGCGCTCGGCATCGCGGCAGTGGGACTGTCGGGAGTCGACAGCGGGCTGGTGCGGGCGCGGCGGCGGCCGCCGGTCGCGGTCGACGGCGAGACCGTGGACTACGGGCACGTGGGCGACGTGGTGTCGGTGGACACCGGTGTGCTGGAGGTGTTGATCGCCGACGGCAAGCTGCCGGTGGTGTCGCCGCTCGCCGCCGACGATGACGGCAACCTCCTCAACTGCAACGCCGACGGCATCGCGGCTGCGATCGCGGTGGCGATGAAGGCCGTGAAGCTGGTGCTGCTGACGGACGTGCCGGGCCTGCTCGAGCGGGCCGAGGACCCGCGATCGCTGGTGTCGTATGTCGATCTCGAAGGGTTGCGGGTGATGCGGCAGCGGGGAGTGCTCGCCGGCGGCATGGCGCCGAAGACGGCCGCGATCGAGAGCGCGTTGAACGGCGGCGTGGAGCGCGCGCATCTGGTTTCGTGGCGAGTGCCCGATGGCCTGCTGGCGGAGCTGTTTACGAATCAGGGATCGGGCACGCTGGTGGTGCGTGAGCTGGGAGCGCTCACGCCGGACGAGCAGGCCGCCGAGGCGACGTTGCCATGAACGTGATCGGAGAAGTGCGAGCGCTCGTGACGGCCAGTGCGCGCGCCGGGCTGCACGGGTCCCCGCTAGCCGGTCGGTATCCCATCCGTGCTCGCTTCGCTGCGCGCGGCTGGGAGCCCTCCGCCCGGCGCGCCCGCTCCGCCCGGCGCGCGCACTGGCCTCGCAGCTGCCGTGCACTGCTTCGGAAGTCAGACTGATGCAATGCGACGAGCTGCTTGCGCTGCATCGCCAACTCGTCGCGATCCCGTCGGTGTCGGGAAGCGAAGCAGCGCTTTGCGGGTGGCTCGAGAACCTGCTGTGGGGGCGCGGCGTGAAGCCGCAGCGATTGGGCGACACGCTGCTGGCCATCGCGCGCCACGGAGCAGGAAGCAAGGAGGGCGGGCCGCGGCCTTTGTTGTTGCTCGACACGCATCTCGACACGGTGCCTCCGGCGGAGGGGTGGAGTCGGGATCCGTTCGCTGCGGAGGTCGCGGACGGGCGGGTGTATGGGTTGGGCAGCAACGATGCGAAGGCGTCGGTGGCGGCGATGACGGCTGCGTTCCTCGCGCTTGCCGGCGAGCGGTTGCCGTTCGATCTCGGGCTGGCGCTGGTGGAGGGCGAGGAGACGCGCGGCACCGGGACGCAGCGCGTGCTTGCGGAGCTGGCGGAGCAGCGGGTGCCGCTGGTCGGGGCCGTATTCGGCGAGCCGACGGGGCTCGACGTGGCGACTTCGCAGAAGGGGCTGCTGGTGCTCGAGCTGGTGGCGTGCGGGCAGGGTTGTCACGCGGCGCACGCAGCCACGCTGGAGGCGGAGAACGCAGCGCTGGTGCTGGCGCGGGACCTGTTGACGTTGGCGACGGCCGAGCTGGCGCCTCGCCACGCGCGGCTGGGAGCGACGACGTTGCAGCCGACCGTGGTGCGCGCCGGCAACGCGCGCAATGTGGTGCCGAGCGAGGCGACCGCGGTGCTCGACGTGCGGACGACGCCCGCCGCATCGCACGCGGAGGTGGTGGCGCAGGTCCGCGCGCGGGTGGCGAGCGAGGTGCGGGTGCTGTCGAGCCGGCTCGAGCCGCGCGAGACGGCGGAGGACGCCGCGATCGTGCGGGCGGCGCTGCGTGCGCGGCCGGCGGCGAAGCTCTACGGCTCGCCGACGCTGTCGGACCTCGTGCACGTAACGGGCGCGCCAGCGATCAAGTGCGGCCCGGGCGCGAGCGAGCGCTCGCACACCGCCGACGAGTGGGTGGGCGAGGACGAGATCGTCGCCGGCGCCGACTTCTATGTCGCGCTGGTGCGCGAGCTGGCGAAGCTGGTGGAGAAGACGCCGCTGCTGGCAGCCGCGGAGCCGCGGTGACCCGCCTCTGGGACAAGGGCGAGCCGCTCGACGAGCGCGTGCTTCGCTATACCGCCGGCGAGGACCACCGGCTCGACTCGCGGCTCGTCCCCTACGAGGTGCGCGCGAGCATCGCGCACGCCGAGATGCTCGCCGCGCAAAGGCTGCTCGCGGCCGACGATCTCGCAGCGATTCGCGGCGGGCTCGAAGCCCTCGGCGCCGCGCACGCCGCCGGCGAATGGCAGATCGAGCTCGCCGAGGAGGACGCGCAGACCGCGCTCGAAGAGCGGCTCGCAGCGCGCATCGGCGAGCCGGCGCGGCGCGTCCACCTCGGCCGCTCGCGTAACGACCAGGTGCTGACGTCGCTGCGCCTCTACCTGCGCGACGCGGTGGAGACGCTGGCGGCAAGCGCCGAGAGCGTGGCCGTGGCGCTCGACGCGCTGGCCGCGCGCGAAGCCGACACGCCGCTCCCCGGCTACACCCACTCGCAGCCGGCGATGCCCAGCTCGGTACCGCTCTGGGCCGGCGGCTTCGCGGCGGCGTTGCGGGACGATGCCGCGGGCATCGCGGGTGTGCAGCGGCGCCTCGACGTCTGCCCCCTCGGCTCGGCCGCCGGCTACGGCGTGCCGCTGCTGCCGCTCGACCGCGAAGCGACGGCGCGCGCGCTCGGCTTCACCGCGCCGCAAGAACCCGTCACCGCGGTGCAGCTCTCTCGCGGCAAAGCGGAAGCGCAACTCCTCTTCGAGCTCGCGCTGCTGATGCAGGACCTCGGACGCCTCGCCGCCGACGTCATCCTGTTCAACATGGCCGAGCTCGGCTACGTCGAGCTCGCAGCGGAGCTCACCACCGGCTCGTCGATCATGCCGCAGAAGCGCAACCCCGACGTCTTCGAGCTCGTGCGCGGCCGGATCGCCACCGCGCAAGCTTGCCTGCACGAAGTGCTGGCGATCACCGCCAAGCTACCCTCCGGCTACCACCGCGACCTGCAGCTCCTCAAGGCACCCCTCTTCCGCGGCATCGACCTCGCCGAAGAAACCTGCGGCGTCATGGCCCACGCCCTGGCCGGTGTGCGCTTCCGCCGAGATCGCATCCGCCTCGACCCCTCGCTCTACGCCACCGAAGAGGCTTACCGCCTCGTGCTCGACGAAGGTATCCCGTTCCGCGAAGCGTACCGGCGTGTAGCCGCGAAAGTCCATAGGGATAGGTGAGTCGCGCTCAGGCCGCCTTTATGGGGATAGTTCTATGGCAGATCCAAAGCGCTGCTTCGTGATCGCACCGATCGGCAAACCCGGGACGCCGACGCGTGACCGCTCGGACAAAGTTCTGCGATTCCTTATCGCTCCAGTGGTCAAGGAGCTTGGATACTCAGAACCTAGGCGAGCGGACCACATCAATGAGCCGGGTATGATCACAGCTCAAGTGATCGAACGCATCGTCGAGGATGAGCTCGTGGTCGTTGACCTTACGGGCGCCAACGCAAACGTCTACTACGAACTCGCTATCCGGCACGCAATCAAGCGCCCCTTCGTGCATCTGATTGACATAAGCGAACCCATACCATTTGATATCTCGCCGGTTCGGACCATACACGTCGATATCCAAGATCTGAACAGCGTCGAGCAGGCGAAGGACGAGCTAAAACGTCAGATTGTCGCTGCCGAAGCTGCGCCAGATCGCATTGAAAACCCGATCTCCATGGCGCTGGACTTAAAGGCGCTTCGTCAGAGTACCGACCCGGTTGCCCAAGCCATTGCAACCCTCACAGCTGAAACGGCGCAATTGCGGGAGGTAGTCGCCTCGGTTCGTCATGACTTCCGCGTGCTCGACCGAATGAGGCCGCTAGACGAGATTGGCCAAGCCCTTCGTCACCTTGAGTACAAACTAGATGACATGGATTTCGACGAAGCCAAGAGCGCAATCGACGATGTGGCGGACAAGGTTGAATCTCTCGGCTCGGCCATCGACGAGGTCCGGGACGCTCTCCACGGCATGGGATCTTAGGGCCAGCGTTCCTTATTGCCTGCCAAGATGGTGTTGACTGTACATGCCCGTCGACAATGATCACTCAACCCAGCCCCGCCCAGATCCGGTTGCGGATCTAGCGTTGCACCAGCTGAAGAACTTGTGGAGTGCCCGGCGGAGCTAATGCGCGCCCGGTGGCCGGTGGTATTCTGAGCTGCGAGGGACATCCATGGGCGCCAACCTTACTGCCGTCTACCGCAAGGTCCCTGAGGGCTACATCGCCTTCGTCGAGGAGCTTCCCGGCGCTAACACGCAGGGGGCTAGCCTTGAGGAGGCTCGAGAGAATCTTCGCGAAGCCGTTCAGCTCGTGCTCGAAGCGAATCGGGCGCTCGCTGAAGAGGAGCTGGAAGGCGTCGAAGCGATCCGCGAAAGCTTCACGCTCGTCGGTTGAAGCGTCGAGACCTTCTCCGTCATCTCGAGCGGCACGGCTGCGAGCTCCTCCGCGAAGGAGCGAATCACACGGTCTACGTGAACCGGGGGTTACGAAAGGCGACCGTCGTGCCTCGCCACCGCGAGATCAACGAGTTCCTGGCAGCGAAGATTTGCAAGGACCTCGAGGTTCCGCGGCCTGCGTAGGCGGTCGGCAGAGCCACCCGCGCAGGGCTTTGCTCCCTCGTCCGTCGCGACTCGACGGTCACTTCGAACTCCTGCGAGGCGATCGCGCGTTCCTGGTGGAGGAGCTCGATCCGCCACGTGCCAGGGACGAGCTCCCACGGATTGTCGAAGCGCCAGCCCGTGAAGCGAGGGAAGCGCGCGTTCATCGGGTTGTCCCATTCGTCCACTATGGTGCTGCTGCACGTGCTGGGGTGCACGATCGGCGGATGGGTGACTCGCGTGCGTAGCTGCACCTCGGTGAGGACTCCGGCCGTTCGATGCGTACCTCGATGCCGAGGCTGAGGCCGAGTCGTGCGCGCACCTGGTCGGGCGGGGCGAGGAACTTGGGCGTCCAGTAGGTGGGAACCTGGCCGATCGAGCCTTCCCCGGTGTCAGGCGCGGGAAGGCGGTCGCCTTCGTGCTCGGTGATCACGCTGCCAGCGCCGAGGATCTGCGCCGTCACCGCCGGAGCCGTTGCTGTCGTCGCGTGACGTCCGGCGCAGCTCGCGACGAGCACCGCCAATGCGGCGCATGCGATGCGGACGTGCCGTGAACCGACATGCGGCTTTGCCATGGCTTGGCTCGCGAAGCTCGCAGTCTACGGCCAGCGACCGCGAGGCTGAGCGATCTCACTGTCGTTTTCCGTTTGTGTAGCATGACGGGAGAGGGCATCGCCATGGTCAACGTTGCGACCAAGCTCACCTACGAGGACTACCTGCTCTTCCCCGAGGACGACGATCTGCGCCACGAGCTGATCGAGGGGGAGCACGAGGTGACTCCAGCGCCGGGTAGGTGGCACCAACACTCGCTTCAGAACCTCAACCGCATCCTCGACTGGTTCGTGCACGAGCACGGGCTTGGTTGGGTCTACTTTGCCCCCTTCGAGGTCAAGCTCTCGTTCTGGAGCGCAGTCCAGCCAGACCTGCTGTTCGTCTCCCGCGCCCGACAAGCGGCATTCACCGACCGCGGCATCGCAGGGCCTCCCGATCTCGTCGTCGAAGTGCTGTCGCCGAGCACCCGCAAGCGCGACCAGACGCGCAAGCTCGCGCTGTACGAGAAGCATGGAGTGCCCGAGTACTGGATCCTCGATCACGAGCTCAAGCGCATCGTCGTCTACCGGCTTCACGGCGACCGCTACGACGCGCCCGAGGAGCTGGTGGCGCCGGCGGTGCTGCGCACGGCGCTGTTGCCGGGCCTCGAGATCCCGCTCGCCGACCTCTTCAGCTGACGTTACGACCAACCTTCGGCTGGGACGCCGCGCCGTAGCATGCGGTACCTCAGCTCGACCACCGTGCGCCCCCACAGCGTGAAGACCTGATCCGCGCGCAGGATGCCGTCGTCGTCGACGTAGACGCGCAGCCGGTCGCGGAAGGAGGGGATCTGCTGCGCGTGGTGGCGGCCGCGCCCATCCATGAGCTGGAAGTAGAAGCCGGGATCGCCGAAACGGTGGCCCTCGGTGTCGAGCAGGAGGTCGCCCGTAGAGCCGACAGCGATGCGGAAGATCTCGGTGGCGTTGCCGCGCGGCAGCGGGAAGACGATCTTCAGACAGCGTTCGCCCGACGGCAGGTCGACGATGCCGTAGAGGCCCGAGTAGAGCGCCTCGCCGGTGGATTTGAGCAGCCGATACCAGATGGTGTGGCGCACTGGTCTTTCATCACCCGGATGTCCCGCCGGCCCGGCGCGCAAGCGGATGATCTCGCTGCGCAGGCCGCGCGAGGTCTCGCGCGCGTTCATCGGCAGGTTGAGCTGCTGCAGGCGCCGGCTGTAGAGGCGGCGCAGCAGGCTGCCGCCGGCCCAGAACCAGGGGCTCCACAGCACCCACATCTCGAGCTCGAACTCGGTGGTGCGTTCGTAGAAGGCGGCGATCTCGGGGTGAAGGCGGGCACGCGAGGCGGCATCGAGCCCGAGCTGGTCGATGGTGAAGAGACCGGCGCCGTCACCCGGCTCGTCGCCGCGGCGGCGCTTCGCGGCGCGCTCGATGGTCAGGCCCTCGCTCGCCGCCAGCCGTTCGAGGTAGCTGTCGCCGATCGTGTCGACCATGCCGTACGGCGCCGCCAACCACGGCACCGCCGCGGGCTCGATCCGCCTGCCAAGGGCGATCACCCACTGCTGGCTCAGCCAGTCCTGCAGCCGCTGCGACGGGTAGGCGAAGGCCACTGCGACCGCCAGCTACGGCGCGTAGTCGAACGTCCAGGTCTCGGTCGCCTTCTGCGAGCGCGGCGCGCCGGCGCTGCCGGGCGCGTGCTCGATCTCGACGGCGAGCGAGCGCGTGCAGCGGTGGGGAAGGAGCGTGTCGGGCTCGGCGACGACCACGAAGGACTGCTCCATGGTGAGATTGCGGACGCCGGCCGTGGCGCTGAGGTTGAGCCGCTCGATGGTGCGCGCCACGTCCTCGGTATCCGGGCGCGAGACCATGTGCAGCTCGACGCAGCGGCGAGCGGTGTCGCTCGCGTCGCACGCCACCTTGCCGGCGAGGCGCGCCTCGACCACCAGGTCGACCACGTACTCGGTGCCGGGGAACTTGCCGCGCCGCCGCTGGGTGAGCGGCCGGCCGGGCTCGAGCGCGAGCCCATTCCAGAAACCGACCCAGACCGACCACTGCTGCTTGGCGATCGCGGCGAGCCCGGCATCGGTGAAGATGGCGCGCACGGTTTGCCGCTGCTGCCTGGGCAATGGTGCGCTGGCAAGGATCTTCTCGAGCTCGGCGCGGATAGGGTCGGTGCCTTCGACTTTCACCAGGTTGCCGCCGCCATCGACGACGAGCACGGGGATGCGCTCCGCCACCCCATCGATCAGCGCCTGGAGCGGGTCGAGGCTCGGGAGCGGTTTGCCGTCGGGCCCTTTGAACACGCCCGGCGGTTTGGGCTCGCGCGGCGTTTCGCTGAGCCGGCGCGCGATGACGATCTGGTCGCCGCGGCGAGAGACGTTGAGGTCGTACGCAGTGACCGTGTGGGTCGTCGAGGTGCCGCCGTTCTGCATCACACGTGTGCGGTCGGAGGTGTAGCTGACCCTTGCCTTCACGGTCTCGGGCCAGGCGAACCGCAGCTTCGTCGGCGCGGGCGCCGCCGCGAGCAGCGGCAGCGTGGCGGTCGCGCACGCGACCGTCGACACGAGGCCGAGCCGTGACCAATCGCGAGCCTGCCGGCGCATGGGATCTCCCTTGCGGAAGGCGCGACGCTACAGCAGGTGGGTGCGCCACGCCATGACCTCCGGCCCGCGGCGCCGCCGCCCTGATACCATCGCCGCCGACCACCGCGATGGCCTCGCCCGCCTCCCCTCTTCCGCCCCGAGAAAAGCTGCTCTGGATGTACGAGCGGATGGGGCTCGTGCGCGAGTTGGAGGACCGCCTCAAGACGCTGGTCGAGCGCGGCGTGCCGATGGGGCCGGTGCACTTCTACACCGGCCAGGAGGCGGTGGCGGTGGGCGTCTGCGCGGCGCTGCGCCAGGACGACTGGATCGCTTCGACGCACCGCGGCCACGGCCATTGCGTGGCCAAGGGCGTGGACGTGCGCCGCATGCTCGCCGAGCTCTACGGCAAGTCGACCGGCACCAACCGCGGCAAGGGCGGATCGATGCACATCACCGACGTGTCGGTGGGGATGCTCGGCGTCAACCCGATCGTCGGCATGGGCACGCCGCACGCGGTGGGCGCGGCGCTCTCGGCGCGCGTGCGCGGCACCGATCAGGTCGCGGTGGCGTTCTTCGGCGAGGGCGCGGCGAGCATGGGCGTCGTCCACGAGGCGATGAACCTGGCGTCGATCTGGAAGCTGCCGGTGGTATTCGTCTGCGAGAACAACGGGTACGCGCAGGCGACTCCCGCCGAGTACGCGCTCGCCTGCGACCGCGTCGCCGACCGCGCCGGCGCCTATCGCATGCCGGGAGTCACCGTCGACGGCCAGGACGTGCTGGCGGTCTTCGCCGCCGCCGGCGAGGCGGTTCGCCGCGGCCGCGCCGGCGGCGGGCCGAGCCTCGTCGAGTGCATGACCTACCGCTTCCACGGCCACCACCAGGGCGACGACACGCTGCGCTATCGGTTGGCCGACGAGGAGCGGGCGGCGCGCGAGCGCGACCCACTGCCGCTCTTCCGTGCGCGTCTGCTGGCAGAAGGGTTCGACGAGGGCGAGCTCGACGCGCTCGATGCCGCCAATCGCACCCGGCTCGACGAGGCGGTGGCGTTCGCCGAGGCGAGCCCGCTCCCGGGTCCGGAGGAGTTGCTCGCCGGCGTCTACGTCGACTCGCCGCGCGCCGCGGGAGCGTCCGCGTGAGCCGCGCGCATCCCGAGGGCCGGGAGTGAGCGGCGTGGCCGATCTCCAGGTTCCCGCCGCCGCTGCCGTTGCCGCGCGCGAGCTGACTTTCAGCCAGGCGATCAACGACGCGCTGCGTCTGGCGATGCGGCGCGACCCGACGGTGATCGTCATGGGCGAGGACGTCGCCGGCGCCGCCGGCCGCGCGCACCTCGGCCTCGCCGACGCCTGGGGCGGCCCGCTGCGCGCGACTCGCGGCCTCATCGGCGAGTTCGGCCCCGGCCGCGTGCTCGACACGCCGATCTCGGAGATGGGCTTCGTCGGCGCCGCGGTGGGCGCGGCGATGACCGGCCTTCGCCCGGTCGTCGAGATCATGTTCGTCGACCTCATCGGCTGCTGTTACGACCAGGTGGTCAACCAGGCGGCGAAGATGAGCTACATGATGGGCGGCCAGCTCACGCTGCCGCTGGTGATTCGCACCGCCTACGGCACGCACGGCTTCAAGCGCAGCTACGGCGGCGGCGCGGCGGCGCAGCACTCGCAGACGCTCTACGCAGTGCTGGCGCACGTGCCGGGGCTCAAGGTGGTGGTGCCGTCGACGGCGTACAACGCCAAAGGGTTGATGCTCGCCGCCATCGCCGACGACGGCCCGGTGGTGGTGATGGAGCACAAGTTCCTCGGCACCGCCGCCAAGGGCAACGTGCCGGAGGGCGAATACACGGTGCCGATCGGCCGCGCCGAAGTCGTGCGCCGCGGCAGCGACGTGACGCTCGCCGCGATCGGCCGCATGACGCACGTCTGTCTCGAAGCGGCCGAGCGGCTCGCCGCCGAGGGCACCAGCGCCGAGGTGGTCGACCTGCTGACGCTGGCGCCGCTCGACGAGGCGACGGTGCTCGAGTCGGTGGCGCGCACGCACCGCCTCGTCGTCGTCGACGAGGACACGCCGACGGCGTCGATGGCGCGCGACGTGGCGGCGCGGGTCGCCGACAAGGGCTTCGATTCGCTCGACGCGCCGATCAAGACGGTGACCGCCGCCGAGTGCCCGGTGCCGTTCGCCGCCGTGCTCGAGAACCTCTACGCGCCCGACGCGGACAGGGTGATCGCCGCCGTCGACGAGCTCTTCTGATGGCGGTGCGCATCGTCATGCCCACCTTCGGCATGTACACCGCCGAGGGCGTGCTCGCGCGCTGGCTGGTGGAGCCCGGCGCGCGCGTCGAGGCCGGCGAGCTCGTCGCGGAGATCACCACCGAGAAGGCGAGCTACGACCTCGAGTCGCCGGCGAGCGGCCTGCTGCACCACGTTGCCAAGGTGGGCGATCCGCTGGCGATCGAGGGGCTGATCGGCTTCGTGCTCGACGAGGGCGAGGCGCCGCCGGTGAACGAGCCCGGCGGCGTCAGCGTGGAAGCCACCTGGCGCGTGCCGGCCCAAGCCGAGAACGAGCCGGTGCCGGTGCGCGGGCTGCCGGCGCCGGCGGCAACGCCGACCGAAAGCTACGCGCGCGCCAGGGCGAGCCCGGCGGCGCGGCGGCTGGCGGCGCAGCGCGGTGTCGATCTCGCCAACGTCGTCGGCAGCGGCCCCGGCGGCCGCATCGTCGAGGCCGACGTGCTGGCCGCCGCGGAGCGCATGCAGACCTTCGGCGCCGACACGCGAGCGAGCGGCGAGAGCGACCGCGCGCTCGGCGCCATCGTCGCCGCGGGTGGGGGCGCCGCCGCCGCGGGTGCCGGCGCTGCAGCCGCAACCGGGCCGGCGACCATTCCGTGGCGCATCCAACGGCGTATCGCGCTCACCGGCATCCGCGGCGCCGTGGCGCGGCGGCTGCGCGAGTGCCTGGCGACCACGGTGCCGCTCACGCTGACCCGCGAGGTGCGCGCCGATGCGCTGGCGGCCACGCGCGCGCGGCTGCGCGAAAGCCTCGGCGCCTCGCCGTGGGACGCGCTGTTCGTCAAGCTGTTCGCCGACGCGCTGCGCGAGCAGCCGGCGCTGAACGCCGTCGTCGCCGGCGGCGAGGTCCTCGTGCTCGACGACGTGCACGTCGGCTTCGCGGTGCCGATGAGCGAAGGCCTCATCGTGCCGGTGGTGCACGACGCGGATCGCCGCCCGCTCGCCGAGGTCGTCGCCGCCGTGCGCGACCTCGGCGAGCGCGCCCGCGCCGGCAACGCGGCGCCCGCGGACGTGCTCGGCGGCACGGCGACGATCTCCAATCTCGGCGCCCACGGCGTCGACGCCTTCACGCCGGTGCTCAACCCGCCGCAGTCGGCGATCCTCGGCGTCGGGCGCATCGCGGACCGCGCGGTGGTGGAGGAGGGGCGCCTCGTCGTCGCTCCGACCTGCGTGCTGTCGCTCACCTTCGACCACCGCGTCGCCGACGGCGTGCCGGCCGCGCAGCTCCTCGCCGCGGTGGCGGCGCGCCTGAACGACGCGGGCTACCTCGACGCGCTATGACGGCCGCGCTCGACCCGCGCGAGCTCGCCTACCGCATCCGCCGCCACTGCGTGGTGATGACGGGCAAGGCCAACGCCTCGCACATCGGCTCGTCGCTGTCGATGGCCGATCTCCTCGCCGCGCTCTACGCGCGTCACCTGCGCTTCGACCCGGCGCGGCCCGACTGGCCCGAGCGCGACCGCTTCATCCTCTCCAAGGGGCACGGCTGCGCGGCGCTCTACGCCGTGCTCGCCGAGTGCGGCTACTTCCCCGTCGAGCGCCTCGACACCTTTTACGAAGACGGCTCGCCGCTCGCCGGCCACGCGACGCACAAGGACGTGCCGGGCGTCGAGGTGTCTACTGGCTCGCTCGGCCACGGCCTCGCGCTCGCCACCGGCATGGCCCTGGCGAGCAAGCGCGACGGCGGCGCGCACCGCTTCTGGGCGATGGTCTCCGACGGCGAGTGCGACGAGGGCTCGACGTGGGAAGCGGCCCTCTTCGCGCCGCAGCACCG